>NZ_FXAN01000075.1 GCF_900176645.1 Burkholderia singularis | reverse complement strand
GCAAGCAGCCGCGGCGCCGCGTCCGACTGAGGGCCGAAGCTCGCCGGCACGGAACGCGCGAGCCGCAATGCGTTCGCCGGCTGCACCGAGGCCGGCGTCGCGAGCGCGCCGGCGATGTCGCCGAGCGTTTGCAGCGCGGTCGCCGGCGCGCTCGTCGGCAGCGCGGCGAGATGATCGACCGGCGGCGGCACGCCGGTCGATGTCGAACCGCGCGGCGGCGGCAGCGGCGCGAACGCGCGCGCGCCGAGGCTGATCCATTGCAGGCTGCGGATCAGCATCTCGAACCACGCCGCGAGCCGGGTGAAGCCGCGCGCCACGGCGATATCGCGCTTGATCGCGAGCCGCGACATGGCCGGCGCGACGATTTGATGCGCGGTCGCGACGGCGCCCGCCGAGCCGGCCGCCTGCACGGCGAGCAGATTCTGCGCGACCGGCGTGACGATGCCGATTGCGTCGCTGGCGAGTGCGCTCGCGGGAAACAGCAAGCGTGCCTTGTCGATATACAGCAGCAACTGGCGGACCGCCGTGCGCAGCGGCGGCACGTTCAGGCCGAGGCTGACCTGGGTGCGCGAGAACGCCGGCTGCGCGTCGACCGACGCGGCGAGCCGCAGATACTGCAACGCGGGCGTCTGCGCGTTCAGGTTCGCCGGCACGTTGGGCGCGAACACGAAGAAAAGCGCGTCGCCCGCGTTGATCTGGGTTGCCACGCCGTCGAGATAGACGGTGTCGATCACGTCCGCGCCGGTCACGAGAATGCCGCTCGTCTCCGGCAGCGGCGGCCCGTTCTTGAAATCGGCGAGCGCTTTCGCGGGCGAGATCACCTGCGGGCGGGTCGTGCGCGGCGCCAGCGTGTTCCAGACGTCGCGCGCGTCGAGATCGGCCGAGGTCTCGTAGAACTGCGGCAACTGCCCGGCGGCCGGCACGCTTTGCGCGCGCGTGCCGGCTGGCAGCACGCCACAAAAGCCGGCGGCGACGGTAAACGCGAGCCGCACGCTCGCCGCGACGCCGGGCCGCGGCCGGTAGCCGACCAGCCGCGCCAGCTCGAGCACCGAGCGGCGTTCGAGCGCGCTCGGCAAATAGCCTTCGTTCGCGTAGCGCGCCTGATAGAACGTCAGCACGTCGGCGACGATCGCCCACGCGTCGATGAACGCGATGCTTGGGTCCGACGGCTCGCGTGTCGTGAGCCGCGCGAGCGGGCGCAACGTGTCGGTGCCGCTGCCATTGGGCGACGGCACGTCGATCGTCAGTTGCGGCAGCCTTGCGAGCATGGTGTCGTAGAACGTCGCATAGCTACCTGCGCGGCAGCACAGCGCCGAACGGCCCGGCGGGTGGAGCTGCCCGCCCGCCACGCCTGCCGTGTTGGCGCAGCCGCATGAACTGGCGGGTTCGGCCGCCATTCGCGTCGTCGTCATAGTCCACCTCGGATCAGCAGCGTCAATCGGCCATGCCCCGGCGCGCGAGGATCGTCGTCGAGGCTCGCGATCTGCGCCGCGCCGAGCGCCAGCACGCCGTGCGCCGGCACGTGGTCGGGCGCGGCGCCCGGCGCGGGCGTGCCTGGCACATACGCGCAAAGGCGCGTGACGCGCACGTCGATCACGCCGTCGAGCGCCTGCGCGGCCGCGATGATGCGGCTCACGTACACGCGCTGCCCGAACGCGCGGTTGGCGGGCGCGAACATCGCGGGGCGTCCGCCGGGCAGCGTGCCGCTGCCGAATACGGCGGCGAGCGCCGCCTTCACGTGCGCGCGCTGGCACTGCGGCGTCACGCAGACCGCCAGGCCGAGATCGAGCGGCACGTAATCGGCCGCGGCAATACGCAAGTCGTGGCCGATGCGCCGATAGCGCGCGAGATACGCGTGCAGTTCGCCGGCGAGCGCGGCGTCGAGCGTCTCGCGATCGCGCGGATCGACGGCCACGCGCGCTTCGTATCCGCTGCCGCTCCAGCACAGGCTCGCCTGTGCGCCGAGCACCGGCTCGAACGGCGCCGCGCATCGCGCGGCTGGGCGCTCGGCGCGGCGGCGGGCGTTGTCGACGGCGAGCGCGGCGTAATCGTCGGCCGTAATCGCGCGTTCGAGCGTCGCGCGAAACGCGTGCGGGGCGAACATCCGCACCTCGGCGGCCGTCTCGGGCGCGGTGCCGCCCGTCGCGGGCAGCGGATTGCGCGGCGCGAGCCCGTTGGCATCGAACCGGTCCGACGTGAACACCAGATAGCGGATCGATTCGGCGCCGACGTTGCCGGCCGGACCGTTGCCGAGCCGGTAGTGCGCGGCGAACGACGCGCCGGCGTCCGGCGCGCGTCCCTCGACGCCGTTGCCGAAGCGCACATGCGCGATGCCGTCGTCATCGGTCTCGACGACAAACCGGCGATCGTCCGGGCCGCTGTCGATCAGATCGGCGGCGGGCGTCCAGACGATGGACGGGGCCGGCGGGGGGATGGAGATGGCGGTTGTATCGGTTGTGCCGGACGAATGGGTCGAATCCGCCGGATCGGACAGATCGGTTGCCTGGCCCGCATTGGCGCTCGGACCGCTCGCATGAACGTCGCGACGCGCGCTGTCCGCGCCGCCCGCGCCGGCCGGACCGGACGTTGCGCCGCCCGCGCCGTCGACGCCCGGCGCGGCCATGCCTCGGCCGTCGTATTGCGGGTTGGCGCCAGGCTGCGCATCGACCGGCGTCTCGATCAGCACGATTTGCGGCAATGCGCGGCGCGGCGCCTGCGCGATCAGATCGGCGGCGCAGCACGTGCGCGACAGCGGCTCGGCGAACGTGAGCGGCGCGCCGCCAAGCTGCGGCGCAAAACGCGCCGGCGTGCGTATGCGCCGCGGCGGCGCGCAATCGGTCGCGCATGTCGTGCAATCGGCGCCGGGCGGCACCCCGCCGAGCGTTTCCCCGACGCTCATCCCATGATCGACGAGCAGCACGTTGCCGCGTGCGACGCTGATGGCGTCGCGGCACCCACAGTCGGGCGCGGGCATCACGGCCGACAGGCATAACGCAAAGCGCAGCGCATCCTGCGTGCACCATTCGATCTCGACGACGGGACGCCCGCCCGCGTCGGCATCGTACAGCGGATCGACCGACGGCGTGACGCGCGTGAGCCTGACGGCCTGCCGGTGCGCCGGGTCGGCATCGGCCGCCTCGCCGGTGCGCGGGCCGAGCACTTCCTCGAAGATCAGCACGTCGCCCGGCCGCAAGTTCAACGCGCGGCGCGGCGCGCCGTCGGCGGGCAGCCACCGGTCGGCGAGCGTGGCGCGCGTCGCGCCGGCCGGCAGGCAGCACGCACCGTCGCCCCATGTGTAGAACGCGATTTCGCTGTGCGCGGCGCGCAACTCGACGGTTTGCGAGCGATCGGGCCAAAGCGGCTCGAACCATTCGACGCTGCCGGGCGGCGCGCCGGCCAGTTGCGACGCGCGCAGCGCCGGCGTGACCGACGCGTCGGGCGAGCCGGCAAACGCGGTGCAGAACGCAATGTCCGACAGATCGAGCGATACGTCCCGCGATGCGGCGAGGCACACCCATGCGCGCGCATTGCAGCCTTCGTGCATCGCGTAATCGACGAGCCGCGCATGACGGCGCAACGAAATGCGCAGCCGCGCGGTGTTCAGATACGCCTCGGTCGCGACGGCATCCTGGTAATAGCTGAGCTGGTCGCCCGCATACGCGAGCAGCTCGACGAGCATCACGCCAAGGTCCGGCGCATGCGACTCTTGCCAGTCAGGCATCGTCAGCGCGAGCCGGTCGGTGATCAGCCTGCGAAAGCTGTCATAGTCCTTCGCGAGATAGTCGATATCGGGCGCGGTGCGCGCGGCTGCCGCGCACGCGGGCGGCGCGCAGCAATCGAGATCGGACGGGCACGACGCGGCGAAGCTGAACGTCGCGCTCGCAAAGCGCGGATCGAAGCCCGCCAGCGGCGCGCCGCTGGCCGCATCCACGATCGACAGCGTGTATGTGCACGCATCGCCCGGCCGATCGACGTCGATTTCGAGCCAATCGTCGAACGCCGGATCGCTTTCGTGCACGAGCCGCAGCGCGGTGATCGTCACCGGCGCGCCGCCTTCGATGCGCAGTTGCTGCGCATCGAGGCTGGGCGGCGCCTTGCCGAGAAAATGCACATCGAGCGAACTCAGGCTCGCCCCCGTTTCGACGTAATCGATGCCGTAAAGCGCCGAGTGCCGCACGTCGTCGCGGCGGCGTTCGAGTTCGCATCCCGCTGCCGTGCCGTTCATCACGCGCTCCTCGCGAAGGTCTGCGCGACCGGCTGCTGCGTCGCGCGGATCACGTAATGGACGACGACGGCAAGCGTCGCTTCATCGGCGCTCACCGTCAGTTGCTGCAGGTCGATCAGATCGCCGAGATAGCGCTGAACGGCCGCCTGCGCGGTGAATTGCAGCGCCGCCGCGAGTTCGGCGCTATTCGGCGCGAACACCATCTGCAACAGCCCGCTGCCGAAATCAGGACGATTCACGCGCTCACCGGCCGACGTGAACAGCAGTTGCTCGATCATGCCGCGAATGTGATCGGCGTCGTCAGCCGACGCGGTGCGGCCCCGCGCATCGATGCGAAACGGAAAGTCGACGTTCATCGCGCTTCTCCGATGGCCGCGCCGTGCTCGCGCCGCCTGATGTGGCCTTCATGTGGCCGTCACGCGGGTCTGCGTCACCGCGACGATGAGCGGCGTGCCGCTCGGCGCGCAGACCGCTTGGCTGTCGAGCAGCAGCAGCGGCTGCCCGTTCGAGGTGACCCGTACCGCGCTCGTGACGAACTGCGCGCTCGCACACGGACCATTGCCGGACGGCGGCGGCGGGAACGCGCAGCCCGCCACCACATAAGGCGTGGCGACCGTCACGCTCGGCATGCCCATCACCGTCACGCGCGGATTCGGCATGGTCGGCTGCGCCTGCCCGCCGTGGCTGCAGGTGACGGTCGCGCCGACATGGAGCACGAAGCCGGGCATCACGTCACCATCAATGCGCCGGCGTTGATCGTCACCGACGGCCCGACGAGCACGATGCTCGCGCCCTTGCCGTTCTGGATGTAGATGCCGGTATCGTTGACGATGATGGTCGCACCCGTGGTGCTTTTCAGCATGATGCCGCCGGTGGGCCCCGGCAGATCGCTCACGACCACCGCGTTTTGCAGCGTGCTTTGCAGCACGATGTTCGGATCGCCCGGCACGCCGGCGAGCGCGAGCGCGGGCACCTCGGCCGCGTTGCCCCACCAGCCTCCCACCCACACCGGGTAGTCGGGGTCTCCGCCCTCGAATTGCAGCCAGACGCCCGCGCCGATCTGCGGCACCATGAACGCGCCCATCTGCTTGCCCGCGATCGGCGCGCACGGCATCGCCCAAGTCGACGGCGTGAGCCCGCCGACGTCCGGCACGATCGCCATGATGCGGCCCATCTGCATCGGATCGACATTGTTGACGACCGTGCCGCGATAGATGCCGTAATACCGGTTTGCCTTGCCTGCGCTCATACGCTCACCCTGCTGACTGACGATCCGGTGCCGCCGCGCGCGAGCGTGAAATTCTGCTTGTACTCGCCGCGTTTGATCTCGTGCGTGACGCTCTTCACGTAATAGAGCCCGTCGTAATACTGGCCGCCGCCGCGCACCGCGCAGAGCTGGCGCGCCTTGAACACGCGGCCGTAGCGCAGCACGTCGAGCTGGCCGCTCGCGCTCGCGACGTCCGTGCTCTCGAACAGCTTGCCGAGCGCGGCGAGCGCGGCGCCGATCGGGTCCTGGTTCGCGACCGGCTTGAGCTGCGTGAACTTCAGCGGCGTCGGCGCGTGAGCGGCCTGCGACGCCTTGAGCAGATCGATGCTCGGGATTGGGATCGGAATCGGGATCTGCGAGTTCTGCTCGATGATCGTCACCATGTAATTGGTCGCGAGCGTGCCGTCGTAGGAGAAGTTCAGCGAGTCGATCGTGGTGGTCCCGTCGAAATCGATGCTCAACGCGCTCTGCGTGCCGCCGACGAGCTTGGTCAGATCCGGGCCCCAGTACGCGAGGCTCGCGCCCGGCGTCGGGCCGGGGTCGAGATAGAACACCGCGCCGACGTCGCTCGCGAGCTTGGTCACGTAGCGGTAATCGGTGCCGTCCTGCTTCATGAAGCGCTCGATCGGGTTCTGGATCAGCGCGAGCAGCGGCGGCAGCGCGAGCGGCACCACGCCGAGCACCGCGTATTTCGCGAGAATCAGCTCGACGATCACGAACATCGGCATGGCCGGATACGGGATGCCGGTCAGATCGATCAAATCCATCAGCGCGCTCAGGTCGAGCCCGGTGATGGTCAGCGTGGCCTTGCCTGCCGCGTTGCTCGGCGTCAGATCCTGCTTGGTGACGACGCCGTCCATCAGCACCTCGGTCGCGCCGTTGACCGTCACCGCGATGATCACGCGTTGGCGCGGATCGAAAAATCCGTTCGCATGCAATTGCGCGAGCGGGCCGGCCTTGCTCCACGTGAACTTGAGCTGAAAGCCGCCCTGGTTGCCCACCGTCGTGCTGACCTGCACCGATACGAGCGCGTCGATCACGGCCTGCGGCACCGGGCTCGCGCGAAAGCCGCCCATCATCAGGCTCAGGTAGAAGCCGCGGTTCATAGCGCGGCTCCCGTCACGCCCGGCGGCAGGGCGATGCGCAGCACGCGGCCGGGCGTATGCGTCAGCGTCCACGGCTGCATCGCGCGGTTCGCGTCGGCAATGCGCCAGAAGAGCGCCGGATCGCCGAGGCACTGCGCGCTCACGTTGTCGAGCCGGTCGCCCTGCTTGACGGTGTACTGCTGGATCACCTGAAGCTGTTCCGGCCGCGGCGCGAAGCGGCGCTTCACGTATGCGACGCAAAGGCCGTTGTGCTCGATCGTCGCGAGTTCGAGCCCATAGTAGCGGCTGGTCGGCGCGAACAGCGACGTGTTGAGCGCGGTTTGCGCCAGCATCGCCTGCACCGGGTCGAGCAGCGGGTCGGTTGCGTTCATGGCAGCCCCCTGATGCCGAGATCGTTGAACGTGCCGTAGCGGTAAAGCTGCGCGAGGGCTTCCTTTTGCCGCTGGTAGGCCATGTACAGGCCGCCGCCGCGATCGGCGAAGAACAGATCGTCGATGCTCAGCACGCGCAGCCCGAGACTCACTTTCGCGCGCAGCGGATTGAGCTGCGGATCGAACGCCTCCTCGGTAATGCTGAATTCGGTCAGCCGCACCGGCACGATGCGCGCCGCGCTCCAGACGAACAGGCTCATCGGGGCGAGCACCGGCATGATTTCGAGCACGCCCTGTTGCGACAGCGCGTAGTTGTGTTGCAACGCCGCGCTCGACGGGTACGCGAGCATTTCGAGCGCGGCGAGCTGCGGCGCGATGCCGTAGCGCACCGTGTTCGGATTCTGGTCCGGATGCTCGAGCTGGTCGGCCGCGTCGATCTCCGCTTCCAGCTTGAAGATCTCCACCGGCGGGCCGGTGACGCGCAACGCCTCCGAGCGGTCGCCGCCCTCCTCGGCACCCTTGATTTTCAGCGTGCGCGTCAACGTATCCGGGTTGTACTGCATCACGACGATGCCGTTGGCGAGCACCGTGAAGCTGTCCGGGTCGAGCAGCACGATGCCGCCCTTCAGTACGCGCGGGGAACCGGGAAACGAACTCATGTCTGCCCCTGCTGACGATGCTGCGCGCGTTCGAGATGCTGCTTGAGCAGGCCCGCGCCGATGCCTGCCGCGAGCCCCGCCGCCGCGCCGATCAGCGCGCCGCGCCCGCCCAGCGCGAGCGCGCCGAGCGCGGCGCCGGCCGCCGCCCCCGCCGCGCCGAATAGAGCCGGCGTCAGGACACGGCCGAGCCATTTGCCGGCCGCCGATGCGCCGCGCCCGATCACCATGCCCGCATGCACGACGCCGCTGCCAATCCATGTGGCCGTTTCCGAGAAAAACCGGCCGGCGGCATGGAGGAACTCGCCGAGCGCCTCGGACGTGAACGTCACGCTTGCGCCGATATGGCGCTCGGGCGGATTGGGCGCGCCGGGCGCGTCGGCATGGGCATTGGGCGCGGACGGCCTCGCGCGGCCATGCACCAGCTCGCGCAGCAGCGGCGGCAGCTCGGAGGCCTTCGCGGCCAGATCGAACTTCAGCGTGATGCCGCGGCCGAGATCGAGGTCCGGCATCGCGGGCAGCTTCGGATCGTTCGCGGCGATGAACATCGCCCCCGCCGCCGTCACCCAGACGACAAGCGGCACGCCCTCCTGACTGAACACGTATTCCTTGACCGCTTTTTCCAGCTCGCGGCCGATTTGCGTGCGGCGGAATGTCTCGAACGCGGCTTCGAGCGCCTTGGTCGCGGCCTCGTCGTAGCGATTGCCCGGCGCGGGTGGCTTGCGCGGGTCCGGAATCGATGCGGGCTGCGGCGCGAACGCCGGTGGCGGCGACGCGAATGGCGGCGCGGCCGGTTTGCCCGCCGGCGCGCCGCGGGCGCCGGCCGACGACAGCGGTTTTTCGGCGGCGACCAGCCGATCGAGCACGTTCGGCAGCGTCGCTGCGGGTGCGGCGCCCGGCATCAGCCACGCGCGCACCTGCGCGTAGAGCGCATCGGCCGTCGCGAACGTCTGCGATGCGCTGACGGGCAGCGTTTGCGTGCCGAGAATCAGACGCAAGCCGTCGACGACGTTCGGCGTCAGCCGCAACGGCTGCTGTCCGCCCGACTGCGCAAGCCACATCTGCTTCAGAAAACCGTCGAGCAGCCGCTCCGATGCCGATTGTTTCGGCGCGAACGGACCGAACGGCTGCGGAGCCGCCAATGGCAGCGCGGGCGGCGGCGCGTCGCCCGCCTGCTGGTAATGGATGCCGGCGCGGGCGGCGTCGAGCGACGGCGCGCGGCCGGCCGCGAGATCGTGCACCGCGCGCTGGGCGCCGGTTTCGTCGCGATCGCCGGGTATGCTTGGCCGATGCGCATCGCCGCGGCCGCGGCGTTGCTGGACCACGTGCGCCAGCTCGTGCGCGACGAGACCGCGCCCGGCCGGCGTGTCGGGCGCGTAGCGGCCGGGCGAGAACGCGATGTGATCGCCTGCCGTCAGCGCGTGGGCGCCGCATGCGCGCACCGAACGCGCGTCGGTATGCACGCGCACGCGGCTGAAATCCTGACCGAAGCGCGGCTCCATGTACGCGCGCGTCGCGGCGTCGAGCGCACGGCCCGCCGCGCGCGGGATGCGCGGCGGTGCCAGCCGCGCCGGATGAGCCCGCGGCGCGGTTTTCGGCGCGCCGACCCGGTAGCGCGCGCTCATCGCTTCGCCTCGTTGCGTTGGGCGCGCCGCCGGTCGTCGTGCGTGCGTTTCGCGTCGAAGAAGCCCGCGTCGCCCCAGCGCAGCCGCAACGCGAGCAGACAAGGCTCGACCCAGCTTTTCGCGACCGACTCGCCGAGCAGATCCGCGAGTGTCACCCATGCGCTCGCGAGCGACCCGTAAGCGTCGGCGCGCTGGCCGAACGCGTCGAACAGTTCGGCCGACTCGACGCTCGCCGCGAAATAAGGCACCGGCGCGATCGCGTCGAGCGCGTTCGCGCGCGCCTCGCGTGCCGCGATGCGCGCCGCTTCCCAGTGCCCGGCCGCGCGCTCGAGGCGCGCATGTTCGACGCCGATTTCCGCGCACAGCTGCGCATCGCCCGGCACGGGCGGCGGCAGCGCCGCGCGCGCCGCGTCATAGGCGCCCGCGTTCGATAGCAGCCGCGCATGCTCGGTGCGCAGGAACGCGGCGATGCGCGGCGCGGCGAGCGCGCACGCGGCATCGAAATCGGCCGCGGCGGCGCCGAACGCGCGCTCGGCGATCCGGCACGCGGCGCGCGCACGCAGCAGCGCAATCGATGCGTCTGCGCCCAGGTGCGCGGCGCGCGCTTGATCGAGCGCGGCCCCGTAGCATTGCGCCGCGTCGTGCCAGCGGCCCGCTGCCTCGCTGGCTTCGGCCTGCCGCACCCGCGCGGCGACGGCGCTCGGCGCATCGTCCGGCAGCGCGGCGGCCGCTTGGCCCGCCAGCAGACTAGCGGCTTCGGCGTGCCCGAGCGCGCCGCGCAGCGCGGCGGCCAACTGCAGGCAGCGCGCGCGTTCGACCGGCTGCGCGGCCTGCTGGCCGGCAGCGTCCTCCAGCGCGCGGGCCGCGCCATCGAAATCGCCCTGGCGCAGCCGCGCAAGCGCGGCGTCGAGCAACGCATCGGCAGGCTCGCACGGGTTCATCGCTCGCGTACCTCCGTGATCCGATAGCCCATGTCGGCAAGGCGCTTGCGCGTCGCCTCAAGCGCATCCGAGCGCGCCTTCGCATGGCCGCGCGCCCAGAATTGCATGGCCGCCGCGAGGCTCACCGCCTGCTGTTCCTTCTGCTTCGCTTGCGCGGACAAGCTATTCGACGTTTGCTGCGCGCCCTTTTGCTGGTTCGACGCATCTTCCTTGCGCGCCTGGTTGTTTTTGTCGAAATCCTCCGTTGTATCCTTCGCGTCCTGCAATTGCTTCGACGATTGATCGGCTTGATCGCCGGTTTGCCTGATGGTTGCCGCATCGGCCTGGATGCCTTTGTCGCGCTCGGCCTGCTGCGCCTTCTGGTCGCTCATCGTCTGGTCCATCTGGTCGAGCTGGCCGAGAAACTTCGTCGCGTCGCTGTTCATCTTCAGCACGCCGTTCTTCACGCTCAGCACCGGGCCCGGCTCGTCCGGCAACGCGCGCGCAAGCCCCGTGAAACGCGCGAGACCCCGCAGCGGAACGGTCAGCGAGGTCAGCTTTCCGGCGCGGGACGCGTAGTCGTCGATCTTGCCGCGCGCCTTGTTCTCTTCGGCCTTCTTGCGCTCGTTTGCTTCGTCGCGCTCGGCGAGCGCTTTCTGATGCGCTTGCGTCGCGCTGATCGCGTCGCCCGTGCCCTGCTTCATGTCGGCGAGCGGTTTTTCGTTCTCCTCGTGATGCGCCTTTTGCTTGCCCATCATCTGCGCGAACTGTTCGGTCTGCGCGCGGGCCGCGAGCGTGTCGATGATCTGGTTGCGCAGGTTGACGAGATCGTCCGGCGTCGCGGGCGGCGGCTGGTAAGCCGGGTTCACGCGCTCGACGACGGGCTCGGCGGACGCGCTTTCGTCCGCGGCGGGTTCGGGCGCAGGCAGCGGCGCGGCGGGCGGCTTGGACGGCGCGGGCGACGTGGACGGCGCGGGTTGACGCGATGCGGCCGCCGAGCCGGTTTCGTCTTTCGACGGCGACGCGCCCGATGTGCCGCCGGTTTCGTTGGACGGCGACGCGCTCGGCATGCCGCCGGTTCCCTTGCCGCGCGCGCAGCTGTCGTTGCCGGCTTCCTGACTGGTCCGGGTTCCGGCTGCGGGCGCGGCGCCCGGCATGAGCGCCGGCGCCAGCGCAGACGGCGGCGTGATTTCGAGCGCTTTTGCCGCTGCGGCCATTGGCGTAGCCTTCGGCGCTTCGCCCGCGGCGGCCGATGGCGACGCCTGCGCAGATGGCGCGCCCGCCGCCGGCGGATGCGCGATATTCGGCTCACCGCCGGCAGCCGGATGAGAGGCCACGGACCCCGACGCCGCGGCAGGCGCGGGCGGCGCAGACGCGACAGGCCGCGACTTCGGCGCCAACGGCGGCAGGTTCGCCGGTTCGCCGGCCGGTTTGTCTGCCGTCACGGCTGGTGTGGCGTCCGTGGCGGGCTCGGCGGCACTGGCGGGCGCCGCGCGTGCCGGGCTCGGCGCAATCGGCGCGGGTGCCGCGCTGGCGGGCGTATCGCGGGGCGGCTCGGCCGATGCGGATGCCGATGTCGATGTCGATTCCGATTCCGGTGGCGCGGCAAATGCATCGGCAGGCACCGCCGCCTCCGGCGGCAGCGCTTGCGGCGTGGCATGGGCGTCGAAGGCATCGGAGGCGCCGGCAGGCTCGGCGGAGGCTTGCGCGGAAAGAGCGGGCGGCTGCTCGGACGGCGCGTCCACATTGGACGGCAGCGCATCCGAGGCCCCGGCCGGCATCGACTCGGCCGCTGACGTGCCGGGCGGCTCGTGCGTCGTGGATTCCGCCGCCGGCGTTTCTGTGGCAACCGGCATGGCGGGCGCATCGGCAGGTGCCGGCTGGGCCGACGGCGCGGCGGCGACCGGCTCGGCTTCGACGCCGGGCGCAGCCGACGGCGCATCCGGCGCGGCGGCGCCTTGTTTCGCGGCAGCCGCACCTTCCTGGCCGGCCGCGACAGGCTGCCCCGCCAGCTCAGGCTGTCCGGGTTTCGCGGCAAGCGGCGCATCGGACGCGGCAACCGGCGTCTCCTTCGCCGCCGCGCCAAGCGGCTGATCGGCCACCGGCTGGGCCGCCGCGGGCAGCGCCTGCGGCTCGCTCGGGGCCGCCGCGGACGCGCCCTTCGCTTTCGTCTTCGCCTTGGCCGCCTTGGTCGCCTTGGCCGTTTTGACGGTCTTGGCCGCGCTGGCCTTACCGCTCTTCGGCGTCTTCGCTGCGGGCGGGGCCGCCGCGGGCGCGGCCGGGCCCGCCGAGGCCTTCGCGTTTTTCGTACCGCGTTTGCTCCGTTTGAGCTTTGAGAAAGGCGTGATTTCGGAGACGGCCAGCCCGCCGGATTGCGTCTTGAATTCCTGTTTTTTCGCCACCTTGCCACCGCCCAGTTTCATATCGAGCGCTTCGTCGAACACCGCGGCGCCGCTCTTGCCTTTCAGTTTTTTCCATTTCCTCGGCGAGATCGGCTTCTTGGCGATGTTCAGATCGGACGTGCGTGCGCCCTTGGGTTGCCCCCCCGGTTCGACGCCGACCGAAATGATCTTGCCGTTGTGGAAGCCCGCCTCCGGCACGAGGCGGCGGCTTGCGTCGCCGAAGTGCCCTTCGCTCGCGCCCTTGCCCGCCAGCTTCGAGCGCCGTCTCACGTTCTTGAGCAGGATCTTGCCCGCCAGATTGCCTTGTTGCGTGCTGTATTTGAGCCTCAGTTCCCGCGCCTCCTTGGTGTTCTCGACCAGCTTGTCGAGCACTTCGCCAGTGGGCGGCGGCAACTCCTTGCCGCCGCTTTTCGCCTTCCTTCTGCCGGTTTCCAATTGCTTGCCCGCCTCGAACGCGGCCTGGCGCACTTCGAATTCCGCCACGTCGTGCGGATCGTTGACGGGTTTTGCCGCGCCGTCCTTCGGGGCCGATGAGGCCTTCTGGGCGTCGGCTGCCGCGGGCGGCTTGTCCGGTGCCGCGCTCGCGGGTTCAGACGGCGGCGCGGGCTTGCCCGGTGCCTGCGGTTGCGCTTGCGGCTCGTTGGCGGGCGATTTCGCCGGCTTGCCCGCCGACTCGGCGCTTCCTTTCGACGCCGCCGGTTTTTTCGCCGCTGGCTGCGCGGCCGGCGCGGGCGGCTCGGATACGGTCGATCCATCTGCCGTCACGGCTTGCTTGGCTTTTTTGGCGGGTGCGGATTGCTTGGCTGGGGCCGTTTGAGGCGTTTGCGCGTCCTTGCTTGCAGGGTCCGGCGCGTTGGCCTTTTTGGGGGCCGAAGCTTCCTTTGGCGTCTTGGGCGCCTTCGGGGTTTTAGGCGCTTTAGGGGCGGCTTTGGGGGGTGTAGGCGCGCCGCTCGCCGCTTTCGCGGGCTCGGCCGGCGAGGCGGCTGCCTGTTCCGCATTGGCATTCGAAGGCGTCGCGGCCTCCGGGACAGACTTGGGTTCAGGCTTCGGCGCGGCGTGGATTTCCAACTCGGCCGGCTTGCCGCCGGGCGTGCCCGGCATGGCAGGGCCAGTTGGCGGTTTCAGTTCGCCGGGCCGATCCGATGGCCGACTGCCCGGTTTGTCGACGGCGGGGCTTTCGACAAGCGGTTTTTCGACGGCTGGTTTCACGGCGGGCTCGCCCGCCGGCTTGATTCCGGGCAGATCGGCCGCCGGCGGCGTCGCGCTGGCAGGCTCACCGGCCGTCGGCATTTTTCCTGTGCCGCTTCCCCCGCCGGCAGGCAACGGCTCGCCGCGCGGCGCGGCACCGCCCGCCGGCACGGTCTCGCCGCCCGCCGCCGGTTTGCCGGCCGTTTTCGGCTCGCCGCCCGCAGTCGGCGGCTGCGCCTTCACGAGCGGCCCCTCGCCGCCGCCGGCTGGCGGATTCGGATGCGCCGGCAACTTCGGGGGGGGCTTCGGCGTGGCCAGATGCATGCCTTTTTCGGCCGCCTTCGCGCCCACCATCCCGCCGACGAAACCGGCCGCGCCGCCTGCCGCACCCTGAATCGCCTCGCCCTGCTTGACGACGTCGCGCGGGTCCGCGTCGCTCGCGAACGCGTGCAGCGCGCGAAATACGGTGATCAGCTCCTTGAGGACGATCGCGTTGATGCCGTCGAGCACCATCGTGCCCGCGCCGATCGCAAGCGAAATCGCCGTGAGCGTCGCCGCCATCGGCGACACCGCACCCGCCGTGGCAACCGCCGCGACCCACATGCCGACCGTGACCGCGCCCAGAATGCCCGCGATCACGTTCGCTACTTGCGTGGCGACTTCGATCACGTTGCTGATTGCCTCGATCGAGTTGGCTAACTGCTCATAGACGTCCGCGCCCTTGCCGAAATTCTCGATGGCGCGGCCGGTTGCCGACCAGTCGCGCTTGGCGAGATCGTAGCCCGCCATGACGCCGCCGATCACCGCGCCGATACCGGGCAGCGGCGTGAATTTCGCCGCCTGCGCGCCGAGCCGCACCGCGATCGTCACCGCCACCTTTTCGATGACTTTTTCGGCAACCTTCAGCTTCACTGCCGTCTTGGCGCCCTCGACCACGCCCTCCTTGAACGCTTTGGCCGCGCCCTCGCCGGCCTGATCCGCGATGAACGCGGCGCGCTCCTTCGAGCCTGCCGCGCCGACCATCTGCGCCGCCGCGCCCCAGCGCTCGTGCTCGGCCAGTTCGTCGTCGATCAACGCAAGCTCGCCGGTGGGCAATTCGCCTGGCGTTTTCGGCCCGGCGGCTGGCCCGGCAGCGGCCGTCGCCGGCTGCGGCGCCGGTTGGAGCGCGGCCGGTTTTGCCGGGGCGCCGGAAGGCGCTTGCGCGCGCGATGCGCCGGGCGGCTGCGCGGCCGGGACGCTGGCCGCGCCCGGCGGGGCCGATGCGCGCGCGCCCGTGGCGTCGCCGGATGGCAGATCGTCGGTCGGCAACGGCAGGTGCTTGCCGTCGAGTTCCGCGTCTTCGGCCGTCGGCGGCAGATCCGGCGCGGCGTCAGCCTTGCGCGACAGACGCCCGGCCACCCGCTGCGCGACATGCGCAAGCTCGTGCGCGAGCAGCCACAGGCCGTCGCGCGTGTGCGGCCGGTAAGCGCCCGCGGCAAACACGATGGCATCGCCGAATGCGAACGCGCGTGCGCGCAATGCGCGCGCCGCGCCGTGTGCGGCTGTGTCCGCATGTACGCGCACGCGGCTGAAATCGGCCGCGAACGCGCTGTCGCGGGACGCGAACCCGTCCGGCGCTTGCAGAACGCGATCGGCCGCGCGATCGGCCGCGTATTCGAGCGGATCGCTCGCGCGCGCGATGGCGAACGCGAGCGGCCGCCGGCCGCTCAGGCTGGCGTGTGCGGCGCCCGTCGGCCTGGCGCCCGCCGAATCGAGCACGGCCGATGCCGCTGGCGCGGCCGGTTGCGCGCCGATCCGGCGTTCGAGAAAACGCCGCACCGCCGGATCGAGCGGGCGGCCGGCGTCGCGCAGCGCGCGTTCGACGGCGTCGTTCAGCGGATGCACGCGCCGCGCCACCTGCCCGGGCCCGCCATCGCGCGCGCCCGGGCCCGCGCGTGCCGCCGCGCCGACGGCGGCGTTGCGGGCGAACCCCGGCGCGGCGGCGTGCGTGCGTGCGCTCATCGCCGCCCCCGGATACCGGCATGGAGCGCGCCGGCGATGCGCCGCCCGGTGGTCTCCGGCGTCTCGCCGCGCACGGGGCGAATGCCCGGTGCGCGCAGCGTCGGCGTCGCACCGGCGCGCCAGCCGTGCGCCTCTGACGCATCGAACGCGCCGGGCGCGCCGACCAGCCGCGCCAATTCCCGCTCCAGCGCCGCGCACAGGCGCGCGCGATGCCCCGGTTCGTTCGCGATCCCGTCCAGCACCAGGCGCTCGATACGCACGACGATCTTCATACGGCGGCCTCCGACCAGCGGAAATCGGTCTCGTTGACGGGCCGGTCGAGTTTGCGAAACTCGACGCGCGCCGCATTGAACACGATCGGCATCGTGACGGCGGTGCCGGCGCGCGCGGCCTGGAAGGCCGCATTCACCGCGATCACCGCGATATGGCCGCCCGTCAGATTGAGCCGCGCGAGCCGCGCGTAATCGAGGCCGGCGAGCGGCGTGTCGCTCGGAAATGCACGCCGCCACATCTGCTCGCGCTCGGCTGCGCCCGGAAACGGAAAATCGACGATGAAGCGCAGCCGGCGCAGAAACGCCTGGTCGAGCGCGGCCTTCATGTTGGTCGCGAGCACCGCGAGCCCGCGATACGACTCCATGCGCTGCAACAGATAATTGATTTCGATGTTGGCGTAGCGGTCGTGGCTGTCCTTCACTTCGGTGCGTTTGCCGAACAGCGCATCGGCTTCGTCGAAGAACAGGATCGCGCCGCCGCCCTCGGCCGCATCGAACAGCCGCCTCAGATTGGCCTCGGTCTCGCCGATGTATTTACTGACGACCGCCGACAGATCGATGCGGAACAGATCGAGGCGCAGATGATTCGCGAGCACCTCGGCCGCCATCGTCTTGCCGGTGCCCGTGGCGCCCGCGAACAGCACGCTGATGCCTAGGCCCCGGCTCATGCGCGCGGCGAATCCCCAATCGCGGTAGACGGTGCCGCGATGGCGCACCTGATCGGCAATCTGATGCAGCAGCTCGTGTTGCGCCGCGGGCAGCACGAGATCGTCCCAGAGCGCGTTCGACACGATGCGCCGCGCAAGCAAATCGAGGCCCGGGCGCGTGAGCGCGCGGGCCGCATCCCACAGGCGCTGGTCGAGCGGCGGCTCGGCGGGGGCGCACGCCCCCGTCTCGCGCTGCGCGAGCGCGCCGATCGCGGACGGGTTCAGATCGAACTGCTCGGCCAGCGTATCCGCGAGCGCCGCGCCGATCTCGGGCGATGCCGCGCGCCAATAGGCTTTCTGCTCGCTCGCGCTCGGCCGGTCGATCTCGATTGCAAGCGGCGTTTGCGCGACGTTCGGCCACAGGTGCCGGGTCGCGACGAACACGCCGCCGCCGATGCGGCTCAGCAACGGATCGATGATCGTCTGCAAGCCGTCGGCTTGCTCGGCGTCGATATACAGCATGACGGGCAGCAGCACGCTTTCGCGCCGCCACAGCCGGGCGAACGCGTCGAGTTCGCCCGGCGCGGCGGGCAGCATCGCGCTGTCGAGCCGGTACGCTTGGAGCCCGAGCGCGCGCGCGGCCGTGGCGGCAACGGCGCGCTTGCCTGCCGGATCGGCGCCGAGCAGCCAGACGGTGGGCACGGTGCTGTCGCTATCGTTTTCGCGGGCGCTCGCGGCCGCCACGATCGTCTCGACCGCCGCGCGCTGCGACGCCGGCAGCGCGTCGAGGTCCGCATCGCGCGCCGCGTCTTGGCCGGGCGCAGCCCCGGCGGCGGCCGGCGCAGGCGGTGTGGCAAGCGGCACTGTAAGCGGCACAATGAGCGGCACGACAAGCGGCGCGAGCCGGTCGTCGACGCACGTGACGCCCTTGATGAAATTGACGATCCGCTCGTCGGCGCGCAACGGGCTCGACAGCAGCGTGCCATTGCCGGCGCCGATCTCGACGAGCCGCCAATACCGCAGCGCACGATCGGGCGACAGCGCGTCCCATCCGCCGTGGTCGAACAGATGCAGCGCGAGCGCGAAAGTGGGATAGGCGAGCGCGCGATCGCCCTGCGCTGTCGCGCACAGGCCCGCGATCGACGTGTCGAGTTCCATGGCCGCGCACAGCAGCAGCACGTCGCGCTCGAACGCGCCGAGCCCGAAGCGCTGCGCGATCAATTCGAGCGCGCTCGGCAGCCGAGGGGTTTGTGCGTCCAACGCATCCGTTGCATCGGCCGCATCGTGCGCATTTGGCGTACCCGACCCATCGTCCGGCGGCCGGGGCGATGCTGGGGGCGCGCTCGCCGGCGGCGAGATCGGCAGCGCATTGGGTGAAGCGCCGCCTGCCCCTGCGCGCCGATGCCAGAAACCGAGCAGAGGCCGCCGCTCGCCCGCGCCGGACGGCGCAACGGCGCTCGCGCCCGCCTGCGGCGGCGCGCACCGCTGCAGACGCTCGCGCAGATTCGCGAGCGCATCGCTCAGATACCGCGCATTCGCATCGAGCCATTCGCTTTCGGTCATGTCACGCTCACCTTTTGCGAGGGATCGAACACCGGCGGCGTTTGGCTGCGATCGACGAGCAGGCTATCGACGCCATCGACGCGCAGCCGCACCCAGTAATCGCCCGTCGTCATGCCTGCCGCATCGAAGGTGAGCGTGCCGGTTTGCAGCGGATGCGCGTTCGCGACGATTTCGTTCGCCCCCAGCATCAGCGACGCCCGCTGGCCCGGCCACACTTGCGGCGACACGGTGACGGTATAGACGATGTCGCCCGGCGCGGCGCTCGCGGGCGCGATCGCGAGCGAAGGCGCGAGCGCAAGCGTCAATTGGTTGGTCTCGCGCCGGAACGTTTCGCCGGGCCGCTGCACCAACACGCTGACCATATAGAAACCCGCCGGCCACAGCGCGGGCTGCAACGGAATCGTCACGCTCAGCTGCGTCGACGTGCCGCCGGCGTCGGGCGGCACGTCGACCGGCGCGCTCCACAGCGGATGAGCGAAGCGCACGCCGACGTTCGTGCCGTCCAAGTGCACGCCGCTTAACGTGAGCGTCGCGCCGAGCGGCGCGGCGCTCTGCCGGTTGGGCGGCGCGAGCGCGGTGAGCGTGGGCAGCGGCGGCGTCAGATCGGCTTGCGACGCGATGCCCGAATCCTGCGCGCCGCGCGCAAGCACCGGCAGGCCCGCGCGGGCCGCGCGCGTGCTTTCGATCAGCGCGACGCCGACTTCATAGGCGACCGACAGCCGGTATTGCATCGCGAAGCCCGTCCACAGCTTCGACAGCTCGTCGATCGTCAGCGGATGGAACGTGATGCGCACCCGCTCGATCTGCTTGTCGAGATCGCTCGGCGGCAACGCGGCGCTCGCCGCCGCGATTTCGGCCGCGCTCAGCACCGGATGATCGTGCAGCACGCTCATCGCGCAGCCGAGCAGCGCGTGGCCGTTCGGCTGCGTGGCATCGTCGTTCGCGCCGAATGCGGTGATCAGGTAATACAGATTGAGCGGCAGCGGCGGGATCGATACCTCGCCGGGCTTGACTTGCCGCGGCATGTCCGCGTTGGTCCATGTCGCGTTGCGCACGACCATGTAGAGAAACAGGTTGAGCTGATTGTTGGTGTTGCTGCCGCGCGCCTTGTCGAGCGGCAGGATCGTCACCGTCGTATCGTTCAAGCCGGGCTGCGCAGTCGTGCTTTGCTGCAGGATCGACTGCAGCGTGGCGGTGATGGCGGCGATGGCGTTCGAGTTGCTCATGGCGGTGGCGTGTGGGCGGCAAGCGGCGTGATGAAGAAGCGATAGGCACAGCGTCATCGCCCGCCGTGGCGGCGCAGGTATTCGTCGAGCGTCATCGCGCGAGGCGCACCGTGCGCGTCGTGCGCACGGGACGCGTTCGACTGAGGCGTCGCGCGCACTTCGACGCGGCCGATGTTGACGACGACCGTCGTTTCGGCACGCGCGCCGCGCGACGCGGCGTCGAACGCGCGTGGCGGCGCGTGCGCGGCAATCGGGTGCGGCGATGCCGCCAGAGCTTGCGCCGATGCGTGGACGGACGTATTCGCAGGCGTCGCGCGCGCGGGCTGCGCGTGGGGGACCGTGCGCGCCGGTCGGACAGAAGCCGGATCATGCGCGTCCGGCATGGCCGCGGCCGAGCGCGGCGCATGCGCGATCGGGTTGTCGTCTGCCGCATGATGATTCGGCGAGCGAAACGATTGAAGCGGCTCGTGCTCGTCGCTCGGCGCGGCGCGTTGCGTTGGCCGCCCGGCGAAGCCCGCAGCCGGCGTCACGGCGCTTGCCGTATCCGCTTGCCATGCCGATTGCGCAGGCTCGCCGTGCCCGCGTGCCGCACTCGATGCCGATGCCCGCATGCGCGGCGTGCCGAATGCGTCGAGCGCATCCGCGCCGCCCTCGCCGCGCCCCGGCTCCGGCTGTGCCGCCGCGCGCGGCTCGCCGGATGGCCGCGAACCGTCGCGCGCGCCGTACATTGCCGGTTGCGGCGCGCTTGCATCTGCCTGTTGCGGCGCAGCCGGCGCGAACGCATCGGGCCAGCCCTCGAACCAGGACCGCAGCCGCGGACGCGCATGAACCGGCGCGGCATGCCCGCGAGCGCGCGAAACCAACGTGACGAGATAGCCGTTCATCCGAGCACCAGGCTCAAGTACGTCGCGCGGCGCGCGGGGCCGAGCGACAACACGTCATGCTCGCGCCAGCCGTAGGCGCACGCGAGCGTATGGATTTCCCATAGCGTGCGCCCGGCCCATGCGTCCAGCTCCGACCAAAGGTAAGCCACGATATCGAGCGGCGCATGCGAGCGCGCGCCGCACGCCGAACAAATCGCCGCGAGCCGCAAATCGGCGTGCGGATCGGCATGCGCGAGGTGTTGCGCGGCATCGTCGAGCACATCGTCGGACAATGCGGCGATGTCCAACGGCTCACCGTCGCGCCGCGCCGAAACGATGCAGCCGCGCAGCAGCGCGCGCGCCGCGGCTTCATCGCCGCCGTCTTCGCCGGCGTCGTGCGCGGCCGTGCGCAGATCGCCGCTGTCGGGGGGGCGCATGCGCAGCTCGATGCCATCGCCGCGCCGCCACGCGAGCGGATCGTGCTCGAGCGCAGGCGGCAGCGCCGCGAGCAATGCGTCGATCGGCACGTCGAGTTCGAGTGGCTCGCCGCAGGCGTCGCACGATGCGAGCGCCGCGAGCCGCGCGCCGAACATCGCGCGGCGCAGCGCGAGCAAATGCCGGTCGCGCTCGCCCAGGCTCGTCGAGATCAGCGCCCGTTCAGGCCAGTGCGGGCAAGCCAGCGACAACAGGATCAGCCCGCGTTCGACGGCATCGCACGCGCGGCCGCGCTCCCAAGCCTCCAGCATGTCGGCCGCGGCGGGCGCGATCGCCGCATAGGGGGCGGACGCACCGGCGCCGGCCATCGGCGGACGATCGACTATCGCATGCGCCATTGCGCACTCCGTCATCGAGAATAAGGGGCGCCGCGCGCTCAGCCGAGCGCAGGCGGCGTGAAGCTCGGCTCAGTCGGTTCGGAAACCGAAACGTCGCGCTCCCACCCTTCGTTCTCGAGCTTGATATGCTGGATCGCGACCGCGTTCGCGTTCGCATCGAGATCGGGCAGCGCCTGATATTCGGACACCCAGCAGCGGTACACCTTATAGGTGATCGCCAGCTGGCCGGCTTCGTTATACAGCTCGATCAGGATGTCCTTGCGGAAATCCTTCAACGACACTTCGGTGCCCAGCCCGTGATTGACGCTCCACACCTTGCCCGCCCATGCTTCGAACTCGGCATCGTGCGTGACGCCGCGCTCCAGCGTGATCGCTTCGAACTCGGTGCGCCCAGGCGATTTGCGGCTCGTCGACGCATCGCCCCCCTCGCGGTGCTTGACGACCTCGGTGGTGCGCTTGAGCATGCCGACCTTGCTGACGCCGGCGACATATTTGCCATCCCACTTGATCCTGAACTTGAAGTTCTTGTACGGATCGAAGCGCTGCGCGTTGACGGTGAATTCGGCCATGATGATGCCTCCTCAGCTCGCCAGTTGTCCGGCGATCTGCTGGACGGTGATCACGACGAACTCCGCCGGCTTGAGCGGCGCGAATCCGACGACGATGTTGACGATTCCCTGATCGATCGTCACTTGAGGATTCGTGCTCGCGTCGCACTGAACGAAGTACGCCTGCTGCGGCGTAGCGCCCTGAAACGCGCCCTGCCGGAACAGCGTCTGCATGAACGAGCCGACGTTGAGCCGGATCTGCGCCCAAAGCGGCGTATCGTTCGGCTCGAAGACCACCCATTGCGTGCCGCGAAAAAGACTCTCCTCGATGTATAGCGCAAGCCGCCGGATCGGAATGTACTTGTAATCGTCGGCGATCTGATCGGCGCCCTTGAGCGTGCGCGCGCCCCAGCAAACCGGCCCGGTCTGCGCGAAAACGCGCAGGCAATTGATCGCGAGCGGATTGAGCACGCCGTTTTCCGGATCGGTCAGCGTGTACTCGAGCTTGCGCACGCCGGCAAGATTCGCCTCGGTGCCCGCGGGCGCCTTCCATACGCCGCGCGCGGCGTCGGTGCGCGCCCACAGGCCCGCGACCGTGCCGCTTGGCGATACCTGGCGCGGCCGGTAGGCGTTGATCGGATCGGGAATATCGACGCGCGGAAAATAGAGTGCGGCGTTGCGGCTGCGCAGCGTCGCGTTCGCGTCGAGCCACTGCATGATCGCGGGCACCGTATCGCGGTTCGCATCGGCTTGCGGCACGTCGAGCAGATACATCGCGCGCCGCGCCGTGCACAGCTCGATCGCGCCCATCGCAACGGCCAGCGCCTGATCGTCGGGCAGGTTCATCGTCGCGGGCACGCTCAGAATGTTGAACAAATCGACGTCGAGCAGCGCCTGCATGCCGGTTTTCTTTGCCGCGTCGCCCAGCAGCCCGCCGGCGAAGCCGGCCGCGTCCGCGTTCATGTCGAGCGTGCCGTCGCTGCCCGCTTGCTGCACGCGTGCCGGCGGCGTTGTCGTCGACGTCGGATCGACGGGCAGAAACTGATCCTGCACGGCGGCGCCACCGAGCGCGTATTGTTGAACGTTCTGGTCCGTGGGCTGGAAGCCGAGCTTTTTCGCGAGGCCATCGGCGCTGTTCGACAGGCCGACCACGTCGCTGGCCACCGGCGTGCCCGCCTTCACCACCAGATACTGCTGCGCCGGCGACAGCCGCACCACGCCGACCGTCGCGTTCGCGAGCGGCTTGGCGCCGTCCTTGGTCAGGCCGCGCAACAGGCCTTGCAATTTCTGCGCGAGCGCGTCGATCGTCGTCGGCGCGGGATCGCCCAATGCGTCGGTGGTGCCGAGTGCGTGGCCGCTCAACGTCACGTCGACCGTGTCGGTCTTCGCAAGCTTCAGCGCGCCGATATCGCCGATCGTGCCGCTCACGGTGCCGGTGCGCGCGGGGCGCTTGCCCTGCCCGCTCGCCGATGCGGCAAGCCGAATCAGCTGCGATCCGGCATTGACCGTGGCCACCGCGTCGTTTGCTTGGCCGGCCGAAACGATCAGGTTGCGGAACGTTTCGCTGGCGGCCGCGCTGCCGTCCGGATTGAGCTGCGTGACGCGCAGGTTGAACTGCGTGCCGGGGTCCGCCGCGGCGTAATCGATCTCGATGCGCAGGCCGTTGCCGCTTATGCCAGCGCTGGCCGCGGTCGCAGTCAATACCTCCTGCGCATCGCCCGGCGCGGCCGCCATCGCGATCGCCGCCGCCACCGCCGCGTTGCCCGGCGTAACGGACGACACACGCACGACGTAGGCTTCGGTGCCGCCGTTCAAAAAGAACTGCTGAATCGCGTAGCTCGCTTCGCTACGCGCATCGAGGCCGCCGAACTGGCGCTCGAAATCCGCGAAGCTGAACACTGGCACGGCCCGGTTCATCGGTCCCGCGGCAAAGAAATCGACGAACGCGGCAATCGACGTTGCAACGCCGGCGATCGTGCGCACGCCGCTCGAAATTTCCTGCACGTAGACGCCGGGATAGGTGACGGCAACAGGCATCGCACACCTCCATTCGAACTCGGCGCCCATGCAGCCCACCCTGCGGACGCCGTACAGCGCTGATGGTTCAAGCAGCCAGCCCGGCTTACCGGCGCAGGCCAACGGACAACGGATCGTTACGAAGCGAGCGGATCGATTCGCAAGACAACGGCCCGTTCGACAAGGCGGCCGGCACTGGCACGCGTTTCCCCCATCTTCGCGCGGCGATGCGGCGAAGCAGTGAATTGTCGCAACGGGTTATCGAAGGAATTGGGATGACCAGAGGCCCGAGACCGAATGAGCGACACGGTCTGTTTTGATGCAGCGACCATCCCATACATGATGGGCCCCTTGAGCAAAGCAGCTATCGATCGATGCCGCGGCAGCAGCGATGCACGGCATGCGGTTTTGAAATTAAGCTAGGCGGCGGGCTGTGAATAGTCAAGAACGATCTGCCGGGCCGCAGACGTCCGTGCAGCGTCATCGATTCGACATCGTCGAGAATTCGGATAGTTGGGATGTCGAATCAACTCGCGCTGAATTCGTGGTTACGTATTCAGCGTTTAACTTAATCAGGCATCAGCGCCCGGCGACGACGCGCCGCGCATGCGATGGCGCCCGGCTCAATGCGCTTGGTCGCGCTGCCGCAGTGTCTGCCTGACGCGCTTGGCGACGAGCACGGTCAAATAATCGCGAATCAATGCGCCCTCGCTGTATTGCGCGAGCGTTTCTTCATACAACCGGAGCACCGCTTCAGCGGGCGTGTGCGTTTCCAAGGCGATCGCCTGAACGACTTCGTCGACGCGGTTCTGGACCATGTTTGCTCTCAGTGGGGGGAGGAAAACGGACAAAACGGCATGGGCGCGGACGCTCATTGAAAGACAGACAAAATTCCATGGCCAATTGAATGCACCTATGAGCGCGCCATACGTGTGACGAATGATCTATTCGAACAAGTCAGACGAAAGCGAACACGATCGACGCACGCGCGATGCCCGCCGGATATCCGTGCGTCACGCGCATCGCATGCAAACATCGGAGAGCAACGTCGTGCACGCGCCGGCCGTTTGCCGAATCGGCCATGCGCCGGTTCAGGTTCCCGCGCGCGTCGCCGCGAGGAACAAAAACGGCGGACGGCGGCACTCCGACTCGAGATCGGGCCGCACCGCCAGCGCTTCGGGCACGGGCGCGGGCTCGCCGAGATGCGTGAGCGTGAAGCCCGCTTTGAGCAGCGTGTTCACGTAGGTCTCGATGCTCCGGTGATATTTGACCACGCCATCGACGAACCAGCGCGTGTCGCGCCGCCCCTCCTGCCGGTAGCGATCGACAGGCCAGTGCTGTTTGCGGCCGTCGTCGTCGCGCACCCAGCCGGCCGGGTACGCGGTGCAGACCGGATGTTCGACCGAAAACACGAAACGGCCGTTCGAGCGCAGCGCCTCATAAACGCGGGAGACAACGCCTGCGTAATCCTCGACATAATGCAGCGCAAGCGACGACACGACGAGATCGAACGCGCGCGCAGGCGCATGGTAGGTTTCGATCGAGCGCTGCAAATAGACGATCGCGTGGTCGTCGGAACGCTCGCGCGCGGCCTCGAGCATGCGCGACGAAATGTCGATAGCCGTGACCGATGCCGCGCCATGAGCCCGCGCGTAGCGGGCGAAATCACCGAAGCCGCAGCCAAGATCGAGCACGGCAAGGCCCGTCAGATCCGGCAGCAGACGCTTGAGCGCGGGGAACTCGAGTGCGCCGTTCAGGCCGGTGTCGCCTTGCCGCAACGCGCGATAACCTTCGAAGAAAGAAGCGTCGTCGTAGATATTTTGCGGGGCGCTATGGCGCATGACATGGGGATCGCTGCTCACGATGAACGCTCCTTGATGACGTTGATGGCAAGTCGATTGCAACCGGCGAAAAGGCCCGCGGAAAACCCCTCCGCCGCGACACCGTGGGACGCAGGCGACGCAATCCGGCGCCGTGCCTGGCCAGCCGAATCGCGGCTCCGACGGCCGGATTGTATCGCTGTCCGAATGAATTGCGCAGTCTCCCGCAGTGTCCGGCAAACCGCATTTGGCATGCATGGTCAAGCGCGCCGGTTTGCCAAAGCGCGCGCGCTCAAGTAACTTGCACCCTTGCCGCTTGCGATCAGCCATTTTGCCCTGCTTTGCCGCGGCGGGGCGATGCCGTCGCATCCTTTCATCTGCCTTGACAGAATAAACCGGAGTTTCAGTCTGATGAAGATGTCCCGCTTCACCCAATGCCTGCGCGCCGCTGCGGCAGCCGCCGCGCTCGTCTTCGCCGCGAGCGGCGCGCACGCCGCCGACACGGTGACCGTCTCGTCGAAAATCGACACCGAAGGCAGTCTGCTCGGCAATCTGATCGCGCAGGTGCTGAAGGCGCACGGCATCGCCGTCGTCGACAAGATCGGCCTGGGCGCGACGCCGATCGTGCGCAAGGCGCTCACCACCGGCGAAATCGATCTGTATCCCGAATACACCGGCAACGCCGCGTTCTTCTTCAACAAGGCGGACGATCCCGCGTGGAAAAACGCGGCGCAGGGTTATGCGCTCGCCAAACAGCTCGACTACGCGGCGAACCGGATCGTCTGGCTCGCGCCCGCGCCCGCGAACAACACCTGGGGCATCGCGCTGCTGGGCACCGTCGCGCGCGCGCAGCATGTGAGCACGCTCAGCGATTTCGGCAAATGGGTAGGCGCGGGCGGCAAGGTGAAACTCGCGGCATCGTCCGAGTTCGTCAACAGCGCCTCCGCGCTGCCGTCGTTCGAAAAAACCTACGGCTTCAAGCTCAAGCCCGAGCAGTTGCTCGTGCTGTCGGGCGGCGACACCGCCGCGACGATCAAGGCGGCCGCGCAGCAGACGGACGGCGTGAACGCGGCGATGGTCTACGGCACCGACGGCGGCATCACGGCAACCGGCCTGAGCGTGCTCGACGACGACAAGCACGTGCAGCCCGTCTACGCGCCCGCGCCGATCATCCGCGAGGCCGTGCTCAAAGCGCATCCGCAGATCGCCGACTATCTGCGACCCGTATTCGCGAGCCTCGATCTGAAGACGCTGCAAACGCTCAATGCACGGATCCAGATCAACGGCGAGCCGGCCGCGGGCGTTGCCGCGAGCTATCTGAAAACGAAAGGCTTCGTCAAATGACGAACCGCACGGCGGGCGCGGGCGGCCTGCCGGCTCCCGCGCCCGCACCGGACGGCGCCCGCGCGCCGCGTATCAGGATCGACAAAGTTGGCGTGCTGATCGCCGCGCTCGTTGCGATAGCCGCATTCGCCGAACCGTTCGTCACCTGGCGTGCGAACCGGATCGTCGCGGGCAAGGCGCTCGCGCTCGGCGCGGTGTTCCCCGCGCCCGCCGGGTACGCGCTCGCCGCGCTGTGGGCCGCGGGCGCGGCATTCGCGCTCGTGCGCAGCCCACCCGCATGGCGCGCGGCCGCCGGCGGCGCGCTCATCGTCGCGTTATGCATCGCGCTCGGCGCCGCGCCCGCTTATCTCGTCACGCCCGATACGCCGCTTGCGCGCGTGTCGCCCGCGGCGGGCGCATGGCTGTTGCTGTTCGCATTCGCGGTGCTGATCGCCGATGCGCTCGCGCGCGTCGCGCTGCCGCCGGGCAAACGGCTCGCCGCGCTCGGCGCCGCCGTCGCGGCGAGCGCCGCGTTCGTGTTGAGCGGCGCGTGGGACGGGCTGTCCGTGATGCAGGAATATGCCGTGCGCGCCGACACTTTTCGCAACGAAGCCATCAGGCACCTGGAACTCGTCGCCGGCTCGGTCGCCGCGGCGATCGCGTTCGGCGTGCCGCTCGGCATCGGCTGCGTGCGCTCGGCCACGCTGCAGCGCGCGCTGCTGCCGCTGCTGAACGTCGTGCAGACGATCCCGAGCATTGCGTTGTACGGACTCCTGATGGCACCGCTCGCGCTCGTTGCCGCGCACGTGCCGCTTGCGGCCAGGCTAGGCATCTCCGGCATCGGCGTGACGCCCGCGCTGATCGCGCTGTTCCTGTATGCGCTGCTGCCGATCGTATCGAGCGTCGTCGTCGGCATCGCGCAAGTGCCGCCGGCAGTCGTCGAGGCCGCGCGCGCGATGGGAATGACGGACCGCGAGCGGCTCGTCTCGATCGAGTTGCCGCTTGCGCTGCCAGTGATGCTGTCCGGCGTGCGGATCGTGCTGGTGCAAAACATCGGGCTTGCTGCGGTGGCCGCGCTGATCGGCGGCGGCGGCTTCGGCACCTTCATTTTTCAAGGAATCGGCCAGTCGGCCACTGATCTCGTCTTGCTCGGCGCATTGCCGACGATCGCGCTCGCGCTCGTCTCGGCCGTGTTGTTCGAAGCGATGACCGAACTCGCGAAAGGAGCGCGCCGATGATCGAAATCGAACGCGTGAGCCGGTATTTCGACGAACCCGGCGGCGGGCACCGCCCTGTCGTCGCGCTCGATGACGTGTCGCTGAGCGTCGCGCGCGGCACCGTAACCGCGCTCGTCGGCGCGTCCGGCAGCGGCAAATCGACGCTTTTGCGCACCATCAACCGCCTGATCGTGCCGACGAGCGGCACGATTCGCGTCGACGGCGTCGACACCGCGAGCGTGCCGGCCGAAACGCTGCGGCGCGGCATCGGCTACGCGATCCAGGGCCACGGGCTGTTTCCGCACTGGACCGTCGAGCGCAACATCGCGACGGTGCCGCGTCTGCTCGGCTGGCATGCGCCGCGTATCGACGCGCGGGTGCGCGAATTGCTCGAACTGTTCGAGCTCGACTACGCGACCTACGCGAAAAAGCTTCCCCATCAGCTCTCGGGCGGCCAGCAGCAGCGCGTCGGCGTCGCGCGCGCGCTTGCCGCCGAGCCGGCGATCCTGCTGATGGACGAACCGTTCGGCGCGCTCGATCCGATCATCCGCAACAAGGCGCAGGACGATCTGATTGCACTGCAACGGCGGCTCGGGATTACGATCGTCATCGTCACGCACGACATCGACGAAGCGCTGCGCCTCGGCGATCAAATCGCCGTGATGGATGCCGGGCGTCTCCTGCAAGCCGGCTCGCCCGCCGAGATTCTCGGGCGGCCGCGGCCGGGCGTCGTCGAACGGCTGGTTGCCGGAGTCGACCGGCCGCTGCGGCTGCTGTCGCTCGTCCGCGTGGACGAGCTTGCCGAGCCGGGCGACGCGCCCGGGGAGCCGATCGCGCCCACGCTCAGCTTGCGCGATGCGATTTCCGAGCTGCTGTGGCGCGGCGCGAGCGCGCTGCCGGTGCGCAGCGCCCACGGCGCACCCGCCACGCGGATCACGCTCGCCGCGATCGCGGCCCAAGCGAAGCGGCCGGAATGATGCGCTCGCCTCCCACCGTTGCCGCGCGACGCCGGATCGGCGCGGCTGCGTTTCATATCGCCGTGCGCATCGCCGCGCTCGCGCTGCTCGCCGTGCTGCTCCTGCGGCCGGACTGGCTCGAGCCGCTGTTCGCACCGTTCGCCGACAACGGCGCGCCCGTGATCTACCGGCGCGCGAGCCTGCTCGATCTGACGCTTGCGCATCTGGCGACCGTCGCGGCGGCGAGTGCCGCAGGCGCGGCGCTCGCGCTCGCGGCGGGGATCTTCGTCACGCGGCGCGCCGGCGCGGAATTTCTGCCGGTCGCGCGCAGCGTCGTGCATATCGGCCAGACGTTTCCCCCGGTGGCCGTGCTCGCGCTCGCGGTACCCGCCGTCGGCTTCGGCATGACGCCGGTGCTGATCGCGCTGGTGCTATACGGTTTGTTGCCGGTTTTCGAAAGCACGATCGCAGGCTTGTCGGAAGTGCCCGCGGACGCGATCGACGCCGCGCGCGGCATGGGCATGAACGCGCTGCAGCGGCTCATGTGGATCGAGCTGCCGCTTGCATTTCCTGTGATCCTGAACGGCATCCGGCTTGCGATCGTGATCAATCTGGGTACCGCGACGATCGGTTCGAGCGTCGCGGCCAAGGGGCTCGGCGACGTGATCATCGCCGGGCTGCAAACGTCGAATACCGCGTTTGTCTTGCAAGGCGGCCTGGTCGTCGCGCTGCTCGCGGTGCTGATTTACGACGCGCTCGGCA
Source organism: Burkholderia singularis (assembly GCF_900176645.1). Taxonomy (GTDB): domain Bacteria; phylum Pseudomonadota; class Gammaproteobacteria; order Burkholderiales; family Burkholderiaceae; genus Burkholderia; species Burkholderia singularis. The sequence continues at coordinate 10,261 of NZ_FXAN01000075.1, read as the reverse complement.
CGGCAGGCCGCCGGATCGCGCCCGCCGCCATGGGGCAGCGCAACGGCGGCGGCAACTAGCGTCGACACGACCGCTGCCGTGGCCGCCGATATCCCCGCCCACGCGCCCACACCGGCAATCGCCATCACGGCACTCGTCAGACATCGGCATCGCGGCGGTGCAAGCCGAACGGCCGGCGCGCCGGTTCCGCGACGGTCACCGAAACCCGCCCCGCGATTTTTCCGTCATAGCACGAATCCCGCCTCCCGCATCGACCTTTATCGATTTCTTGATCGATAACATAGATCCCCGCTCGACTCGTTTCCCGCCGGCCCGGAATCGGGAAAAATCAAAACAATGAAAGCGAGGTTGAAGAGCAATCGATGCGGCTTTACATCGAAAACATCCTGCCGACGCTCACGCGCGATGCATTGCGGGATTTCATTTTCAAATATACGAAAAAGCACAGCGGCGGCATTCGGTTTGTCGCTCCGTCGGCGTCGTCATCCAATGCGTTAACCGAGATCGACGGCGTCGGCAGTTTCGAACTTGCGCAAATGCGCGGCCGTTGGCACGACATGTATTGGACAGGATGCCGAATCACCCGCTGCACTTTCGCGTTCTGGGATTTCAGCTACGCCGCCGATTTACGGCATCGAAGCGACAGGCCGTCGCCAGGAGCACACCGATGACGACATTGCGCTGACAACGCCCGAATGCGCCCGGGCATGCCCGGCACGGCACGCTCTTCACCGCAGCGCGCTCCGCCCGATCAACGCCGCAAACCGCCGATTACGCGCTTCGCGCCACATGCGAAGCCGCGGGGGCCGCGTGCGCGCCGCGACCGGCTGCGAGCGCCGATCCTCGAGGAAAAATCATGACCGAAACAACCCATACCGAAGCGGTACCCCACATCGTCGAGCAACCCGCCGCGCGCAAGTTGCGGCTCGGCGCGCTGACCGCGCTCGTCGTCGGCTCGATGATCGGCGGCGGCATCTTCTCGTTGCCGCAAAACATGGCCGCCGCGGCCGGCGCGGGCGCGGTGCTGATCGGCTGGGCGATTACCGCCGCCGGCATGCTCGCGCTCGCGTTCGTGTTCCAGACGCTCGCGAACCGCAAGCCGCAGCTCGACGGCGGCGTTTATGCGTATGCGAAAGCGGGTTTCGGCGACTACATGGGCTTCTCGTCCGCCTGGGGTTACTGGATCAGCGCGTGGCTCGGCAACGTCGGCTACTTTGTGCTGCTGTTCTCGACGCTCGGCTATTTCTTCCCGGTCTTCGGTCAAGGCAATACGCCGGTGGCGATCGCGTGCGCATCCGTGCTGCTGTGGGCCGTGCATGCGCTCGTGCTGCGCGGGATCAAGGAAGCGGCGTTCGTCAATCTCGTGACGACCATCGCGAAAGTCGTGCCGCTCGCGGTGTTCGTGCTGATCTGCTTGTTCGCGTTCAAGCTCGATGTGTTCAGCGCCGATCTCTGGGGCCACGCCAATGCGTCGCTCGGCTCGGTGACCAACCAGGTGCGCGGCACGATGCTCGTGACGGTTTGGGTATTCATCGGCATCGAAGGCGCGAGCATCTTCTCGGCGCGCGCGCAACGGCGGGGCGACGTCGGCCGCGCGACCGTGATCGGCTTCGTCGGCGTGCTGCTCGTGCTGGTGCTCGTCAACGTGCTGTCGCTCGGCATCATGACCCAGCCCGAGCTGGCCAAGCTGCAGAACCCGTCGATGGCCGCCGTGCTCGAGCACGTGGTGGGCCACTGGGGAGCGGTTCTGATCAGCATCGGCTTGGTGATTTCGCTGGCGGGCGCGCTGCTGTCATGGGTGCTGCTGTGCGCGGAGATCCTGTTCTCGGCCGCGCAGGATCATACGATGCCCGCGTTTTTGCGCCGCGAGAACGCGAACCACGTGCCGGCGAACGCGCTCTGGATCACCAACGGCATGGTGCAGGTGTTCCTGTTCATCACGCTCTTTTCCCAGAGCACCTATTTGTCGCTGATCTATCTGTCGACGTCGATGATTCTCGTCCCGTATTTCTGGTCGGCCGCCTATGCGCTGCTTCTGACCGTTCGCGGCGAAACCTATGCGCAACGCACGCGCGAGCGGCGCAAGGACGCGTTCGTCGCCGCGCTCGCCGTGGTGTACGCGGCGTGGTTGTTGTATGCGGGCGGCATCAAATATCTGCTGCTGTCGGCGCTTTTGTATGCGCCGGGTGCGTTCTTCTTCGCGAAAGCCAAGCGCGAGGTCGGCCAGCCGGTCTTCACGCCGCTCGAGAAGCTCATTTTCGCCGCGGTCGTTGCCGCCGCCGTGCTGGCGGCCTACGCGCTCGAACGCGGTCTGCTCACCCTTTGAGTCACCTTTGAACCAGGAGGTATCCGATATGACCCAAGCCACTCATGCCCCTGAAGTCGGCGTCCATTCCGAGGTCGGCAAACTGCGCACGGTGCTCGTCAGCTCGCCCGGTCTCGCGCATCAGCGCCTGACGCCGAGCAATTGCGACGAACTGCTGTTCGACGACGTGATGTGGGTCAATCAGGCAAAGCGCGACCATTTCGATTTCGTGTCGAAGATGCGCGAGCGCGGCGTCGAAGTGCTCGAAATGCACAATCTGCTGACCGAGACGGTTTCCAATCCCGTCGCGCTCAAGTGGATTCTCGATCGCAAGATCACCGCCGACAGCGTCGGCATCGGTCTCGTCGACGACGTGCGCGCGTGGCTGGAAAGCCTCGAGCCGCGTGCGCTGGCCGAATTCCTGATCGGCGGCGTCGCCGCGAGCGACATCACCGGCCGCGACGATTCGAAGGCACTGGCGCTGTTTCGCGGCTATCTCGGCCGGGCGTCGTTCGTGTTGCCGCCGCTACCGAACATGATGTTTACGCGCGACACGTCGTGCTGGATCTATCGCGGCGTCACGCTCAATCCGATGCACTGGCCCGCACGCCGCCAGGAAACGCTGCTCGTCGCGGCGGTCTACAAGTTCCACCCGCACTTCGCCGATTCACAGTTCGACATCTGGTATGGCGATCCCGACCGCGATCACGGAATGGCAACGCTCGAAGGGGGCGACGTGATGCCGCTTGGCCGCGGCATCGTGCTCGTCGGCATGGGCGAGCGCACGTCGCAGCAGGCGATCGGACAGCTCGCCCGAGCGCTGTTCGACAAGGGCGCGGCCGAGCGCGTGATCGTCGCCGGGCTGCCCAGCTCGCGCGCGTCGATGCATCTCGACACGGTATTCAGCTTCTGCGACCGCGATCTCGTCACGGTGTTTCCCGACGTCGTCGAACGTATCGTGCCGTTCACGCTGCGCCCGGACGATCGCGCATGCGGCGGCATCGACATCGTGCGCGAGGAGCGGCCGTTCGTCGAGGTCGTCGCGCAAGCGCTCGGCCTGAAGGCGCTGCGCACCGTCGAGACGGGCGGCAACGAGTTCGCCGCCGAGCGCGAACAATGGGACGACGGCAACAACATGGTCTGCATCGAGCCCGGCGTCGTGGTCGGGTACGACCGCAACACCTACACGAACACGCTGCTGCGCAAGGCGGGCGTCGAGGTGATCACGATCGGCTCGAGCGAACTCGGCCGCGGACGCGGCGGCGGCCATTGCATGACCTGCCCTGTCCTGCGCGATGCGGTCGACTACTGAGCGCCTGATGCGTGCGGTTTCGCCGCACGCATTTCCAATCATTCACGGAGAAATTCGATGGGCTTCAACCTGCACAACCGCCATCTGCTGAGTCTGGTTCATCACAGCCCGCGCGAGCTGCGCTATCTGCTGGATCTCGCCCGCGACTTGAAGCGCGCGAAATATAGCGGCACCGAACAGCCGCATCTTGCCCGCAAGAACATCGCGCTGATTTTCGAAAAAACCTCAACCCGCACGCGCTGCGCATTCGAGGTGGCCGCGCACGATCAAGGCGCGAACGTCACCTACATCGATCCGGTGTCGTCGCAGATCGGCCACAAGGAAAGCATGAAGGACACCGCGCGCGTGCTCGGCCGGATGTACGACGCGATCGAGTATCGCGGCTTCGCGCAAGAGACGGTCGAGGAACTGGCGAAATACGCGGGCGTGCCGGTCTTCAACGGGCTGACCGACGAATATCACCCGACGCAAATGCTCGCGGACGTGCTGACAATGCGCGAGCACAGCGACAAGCCGCTGCACGATATCCGCTACGCGTATCTCGGCGACGCGCGCAACAACATGGGCAACTCGCTGTTGCTGATCGGCGCGAAGCTCGGGATGGACGTGCGCATCGGCGCGCCGAAATCGCTGTGGCCGGCCGCCGAATTCGTCGAGCAATGCAACGCGTTCGCCGCCGAGAGCGGCGCGCGGATCACGCTGACCGACAACCCTTACGACGCGGTCAAGGGCGTCGACTTCATTCATACCGACGTGTGGGTATCGATGGGCGAACCGGTCGACGCGTGGGACGAGCGGATCGCCGCGCTGCTGCCCTATCAGGTGAATCGTCAGTTGATCGAATCGACCGGCAATCCGCGCACGTGCTTCATGCATTGCCTGCCCGCGTTTCACAACTGTGACACGAAGGTCGGCAAGCAGATCGTCGAGCGTTATGCGCAACTGAAAAACGGCATCGAGGTGACGGACGACGTATTCGAATCGCCCCGTTGCATCGCATTCGAACAGGCTGAAAACCGGATGCACACGATCAAGGCGGTACTCGTCGCGACGCTCGGGGACATTTGAGCCGGTCACGCGGCGGCGCTTTGCCGTTGGTCTTTTAAGAATCGAGGAGAAACACGATGCGTATCGTCATCGCACTGGGCGGCAATGCGCTATTGCAGCGCAATCAGCCGATGACCGAAGCCCACCAGCGGCAAAACGTGAGGACGGCGGCCGAACAGATCGCACAAATCGCCCCCGGCAACGAACTGGTGATCGCGCACGGCAATGGGCCGCAGGTGGGGCTGCTTGCGCTGCAAAGCGCCGCGTATGCGGACGTCGAGCCATATTCGCTCGACGTGCTCGGCGCGCAGACGGAAGGCATGATCGGCTATCTGATCGAGCAGGAAATGGGCAATCTGCTGCCGCCCGATGTGCCGTTCGCGACGCTTCTCACGCAGGTCGAGGTCGATCCGGACGATCCGGCGTTCGCGCATCCGACCAAGCCGATCGGCCCCGTTTATTCGCGCGACGAGGCCGAGCGCCTCGCACGCGAGCACGGCTGGCAGATCGCGCCCGACGGCGGCCAGTTCCGCCGCGTCGTGCCGAGCCCGAAGCCGCGGCGCATCTTCGAGATCCGCCCGATCAAGTGGCTGCTTGAGCACGGCGCGATCGTGATCTGCGCGGGCGGCGGCGGCATTCCGACGCGCTACGACGCAAACCGCAAGCTCTGCGGCGTCGAGGCCGTGATCGACAAGGATCTGTGCGCGTCGCTGCTCGCGCGTGAACTGCAAGCGGATCTGCTCGTGATCGCAACGGACGTCGACGGCGCCTATGTCGACTGGGGCAAACCGACGCAAGCGCGCATCGAAGCCGCGCACCCGGATGTGCTCGAGACGCTCGGCTTCGCCGCCGGCTCGATGGGGCCCAAGGTTGAGGCAGCCATCGAGTTTGCGGCACAGACTGGCCGTGACGCGGTAATCGGCGCATTGCCGGATATCGTCGCGATTGTGGACGGCCGCGCAGGCACCCGTGTCAGCAGCCGTGTGCACGGGATGCGTTGCCGTGCGCCGCGATAGCGCGCGCGGCGCCCATTGCCGCGCGCGCTATCGCGATCAGCCGTACCGTTGGCGCGGCCCGTTTGGTCGGAATCCGTTTGATCGGATAAACGATAACCACGCACGGCAGCGGGCGCCCGCCTCTGCCCGTTGCCGTTGCTGACGGGGCTCGTGCTCCTTCATGCCTCGCCGTTCTGGCGACGCGTCCAAGCATGCGCCTGCTCGTCGCGCACGAACTGTTCGATCGCGGCGGGCAGCAGATTGCGCAACAGCCCGCCGTCGCTTTCCGTCACCTCGACGATCTTCTCGATCATCTCTTCCGGATCGAACTGATCGAGCGGAAACTTCAATTGGGCAGGCGTTGCCACATCGCGCGCCGGATCGAGCCAGCGGCTCGGCGTCTCGACCATCCGATCGTTGAAGCCGGTGTTGTACGGCCCGGGATTGACGATTGCGATCTGGATTCCATGTGATGCAAGCTCCTGGTGCATCGCCTCGGCCACCGATTCGAGCGCATGCTTCGATGCGCAATACGCCCCCGTGTACGCGCCGGTAATCAAGCCCGCGATCGACGAGACGAACACGATCTTGCCGCGCTGCCGGGCGATCATTGCGCGCGCGATTTGCTGGGTCAATTCGAGCGGGCCGAATACGTTGGTTTCGAACAATTCGCGCACGATGTCGACAGGCAAATCGACGAGCGCGCCCGCCTCGCCTGCGCCGGCATTGTTCAGCAGCACGTCGATGTCCCAATGGGCGGCCTGCGCGCGGTCGCGCGCGGACGTGACGTCGAGCTTCACGACATCGAGCGTCACGCCGCGCCGCGCGGCTTCGGCACGCAGCGCGGTGATCTGCGGCACGATCTGCACGCTGGCTATCACCTGATGGCCTTTCGCGGCGAGCCGCAGCGCGGCTTCACGCCCGAAACCGGAGCCCGCGCCCGTGATCAGAATGCGTTTCTGAGCCATGTCATTACTCCCTATTCCGAATGATGTGACGTATTGATTAGGATCGCGAACGCCTCGGCGCAGGTCAGCGCGATCGCTTCGTCGTCGTCGACCGAGCCGCCCGATATGCCGACGGCGCCGGCGCAGCGCCCGCGCGTGTCGAACAGCGGCAGGCCGCCGCCGAACAGCGCGAGTCCGCCATTGCTGAGTTCGATCGTGCGAATCGGCCCATCGGCCGCCGACAGCGGGCCAAGCGCCGCGCTCGACGTGCGAAACCGCACGGCCGTGCCGGCCTTGCGCATCGCTAAATCGATCGCGCCGAGAAACGCGCCGTCCATCCTCGCGAACGCAACCAGATGCGCGCCGGCGTCGACCACGGCGATCGCGACGCCGGGCACGTTCAGCCGTGCCGCATGGCTGATGCCGATGTCGACGACGCGCAACGCGCGCTCCAGGGTAAGTTCAGTGGACACCGGCAGCTCCTTGCGATTCGACTGGTGCCCAGTGTAGGAAACGCCGGTATCTGAGAGAATCGGTATTGTGCTCACAACAGTATCAAGTTTTTCTAATGACTCTACGACGCGATCCACTTGGTGGCCTGCACGTTTTCATGAGCGTCGTCACGTTCGGTAATTTCACGCGTGCGGCAGCAGCGCTCGGCTTGACGCCGGCCGCCGTCAGCCTGGCGATCGGACTGCTCGAGGACGAATTGAAGGTCAAGCTGTTTAGCCGCAGCACGCGCGGCGTGAGCCTGACCGAAGCCGGCCAGCGCTACCGCGACGCGGTCGCGCAGCCTTACCAGCAGGTCGTCGACGCGCGCAACGCGCTGAACGATGCACGTGACGATCCCGAGGGCCATTTGCGCATCAGCGCGCTGCATCTGGCGAAATGGGTCGTCACGGCCGAGGTGCTTGCCGATTTCTTCGAGCGCTACCCGAAAGTGAGCATCGAGATCCGCTACGAGGATCATCTGGTCGATATCGTCAAGGAGCGGCTCGATGCGGGCATCCGCCTGGCGGACCGGTTGCAACCGGGGATGGTCGGCGTGAAGATCGCGCCCGCGCTGACATGCGCGCTCGTCGCGTCGCCCGACTATCTCGCGCGGCACGGCATGCCGACGAAGGTCGGCGATCTCGCACGGCACATGTGCGTGGTCTTTCGTTTTCCCAAGAGCGGCCGGTTGCACAAATGGCCGTTGCGCGACGGGCGCCGCGACGTGGAGATCGATATCGCGGGACGTTTCGTCAGCACCGATACCGACGCGGTGATCGAGGCCGCGCGCGCGGGCGCGGGCATCGCGCTTGTGTTCATGCGCGAGCGCATCGAGGATGACCTGCGCCGCGGCACGCTGCGCGAAGTGCTGCCCGGTGCGTGCCGCACGCTGCCGCCGATGTGGCTTTACTACGCGAACCGCAAGCATGTTCCGCCGAAGCTGCGCGCGTTCATCACGGTGCTGCGCGAGCATGCGGCCGCACCCCAACCGCGTTGACAGCGGCGTAACGCATCCGTGCCAGACAGGTTGCCGTGAGAGACCGGCTGTCTGCGAACGGCCGCGGCATGCATGCCGCGAAGGCGCTGAAGCGGGTTGTCGCAACGGTGCGATCGCTGCGGTCTGCCGCTCGAATCCGACCGGCCATTCGACTGGCCTTCCGCGCGCCCGCGCACCGTCGCCTTCGCGCCGCCCGCATGGGCTAGGCGACGCTCGCCGCACACGCCCGCAGCACGACAAAACGCCGTGCGATTCGTTGGAACGGCAACGGCACGCGCGGCCCCGCTCCGCCATCGGGCGGCTTCAACCAAGCCTCGAGCGCCCCGACTCTTGAAGACCGAGCAACAATGCGCCGGATCAGCTACATTGACGGACGCGCATCGGCCTGTTTTTCCGGCAGGCCGGCGGCGCCCCATCTGGTTTCTTCGAACGAGTGAAATCCACCCATGTCCGATCTTTCCGCATTCCCGATTACACAGAAATGGCCCGCCCAACACCCGGATCGCATTCAGCTCTACTCGCTGCCGACGCCGAACGGTGTCAAGGTATCGATCTTGCTAGAAGAGACCGGCCTGCCTTACGAGCCTCATCTGGTGCGCTTCGATACGAACGACCAGATGTCCCCCGCCTTTCTGTCGCTGAACCCGAACAATAAGATTCCGGCGATCATCGATCCCCACGGCCCGGGCGGCAAACCGCTTGCATTGTTCGAATCGGGCGCGATCCTGCTCTATCTCGCCGACAAGACGGGGCAATTCATTCCGGCCGATCCGGCGCGCCGCTACGAGACGATCCAGTGGCTGATGTTCCAGATGGCGGGCATTGGTCCAATGTTCGGACAGATCGGGTTCTTTCACAAATTCGCCGGCCGCGAATACGAGGACAAGCGCCCGCTCAATCGCTATGTCGACGAGGCGAAGCGTTTGCTGCACGTGCTCGACGGCCGCCTCGCGGAGCGCGCGTGGATCATGGGCGATGCCTACACGATCGCCGATATCGCGACGTTCCCGTGGGTGCGCAATCTGATTGGCTTTTATGAAGCGCGCGAGTTGGTCGAGTTCGATCGCTATGCACATGTCGCACGCGCGCTCGATGCGTTTGTTGCACGCCCCGCCGTCGCACGCGGACTGAATATCCCCGCGCGTGCGTAAAGCCGCATTGCGCGAACGGCGCGCATGCCCGTTCGCGCATCCGGGTCATTTTCTGGTACTCCCGCCGCCTTCCATTCGATGACGGTTCCCGTATCAATAGGCACCGCATAGGATTGATCCGAATATGCGGCCGGATAAACCAATTTACGCAACCCCAATCACTCAATCGACCGAGTTTCGGATCAAGTATTAATCTATATTGCACAATTGAAAATCCGAATGGCATGGCTGATATATCGCGCCGGTATCGCAACTCAGTCAAATAGCCGGGATATATAGTGCATTCCAAACGCAACATCGCTGGAATAAATGAGATTCCCCTCTCTATTCGGCGAATGCGCGCTACTTTTCGATAAAAATTAAAGTGTCCGCTCCATCGCTTTTCTGATGCCGAGCATCGCTCCCGCGATCCTTTCGGTTTGTGCGTCAACGAACTTTCATGCGCAAAATTTTTTGTTATTTTTCGTAATCGAGTTCAAACCGGCTCGACACGGAAATTCGACGCGTGCCACGCTTTATTTCTGTCATTTACACACCACCGTCATCAAAACGCGGTGCATATGCCGCGATACCCGCGGCATATGCATACAAAAATGATTCGAACTGCAAATTGGTTGCAGATCGACAACCCTGCCAGATGGGATATCTGGTATTTTTTGGAGATGAGTAATGCAAGAGCTCAACCAGCAAGAAATCGCATACGTTTCCGGCGGCTATTACAACGGCAACAGCATTTTCGACGCGATTGGCAATTTGAGCGCGACCGTTGGTCAAGTCGGCGAAACCCTCGGTAACGTCCTGACGCTCGGTCTGGGCGCACCGATCGGCAAGCTCGCATACAGCATCGGCGAAGTGGTGACCACGTCGTTCGTGAATCTGGGCAACGGTCTGCTGAACGTGCTTGGCATTCCTGCCAATCACTATTAATCCGTCTCATCGACGAGATGCGGTGGTTTCGTGATGGCCTGGCGTTGATGTTTTGATTGCGAATCCACCGTTGCGGCTCGTGCGAACG
>NZ_FXAN01000042.1 GCF_900176645.1 Burkholderia singularis | reverse complement strand
GCCAAGGCCAGCGCAGCGGCCGCAGTGCGTTGACGCAGCACGGGCTCACGCTTCTTGCCGCATCGTGCGGCAGGGAGTGGCTCGATCGCACTCGGCGCACCGCACGCGGGCTCAGTGCCAGCCCGACGAGATAGCTCCGCCGCTTACCGCGAGTTGGCCGCGAACGTGTCGCACGATCGCACATCCCCCGACTGAAGCCCGCGCCGTAACCAATAGACGCGCTGCTCGCTGCTGCCATGCGTGAACGTCTCCGGCACGACATAACCCTGGCTTTGCCGCTGGAGGCGGTCATCGCCAATAGCGGCGGCGGCCTGCAAGCCCTGCTCGAAGTCGCCCGCTTCGATGAGCTGCTGATTCGCGCGCTGCGCATTGTTCGCCCATACACCGGCAAAACAATCGGCCTGCAACTCCAGCCGCACCGATAGTTGGTTCGACTGCGCCTCGCTCGCGCGCCGCCGTGCAGCATCAACCTTGTCGGAGATACCGAGGAGGTTCTGCACATGATGCCCGACCTCGTGTGCAATCACATATGCCTGTGCAAAGTCGCCCCCCGCGCCGAAACGGCGGCGCAGTTCGTCGTAGAACGCGAGATCGATATAAACCTTGCGATCGGCGGGACAATAGAACGGCCCCATCGCCGACTGACCGGTGCCGCATGCCGTCGGCGTCGTGTTCGAAAACATGACGAGCTTGGGCGGCACGTACTGCGCTTGCAATTGAGTCGAAAAAATAGTCGTCCAGGTCCGCTCGATATTGCCAAGCACCTTACGGGTAAAAACCGCCCCCGCATCGGTAGCGGGCACGCCCGCGTTTTGCGCTTGGCTCGGCTGAGCCTGTTGCTGCCCCGCGCCCTGCAACGCCGACGCACCTTGCAGGACGACACGCGGATCGATCCCAAAAAAGTACGAGGCGGCAAGCGCTACGACGATCGTACCGATGCCTACGGTTGCACGCCGCCCTGTGCCGAAAGCGCCGCGCCGATCCTCAACATTCTGGCTTTCGGTTTCGTCGTCGAGTCTCATGACCGGTATATCCCTATTCGTTGTCGATATCGATAAACCGGGCTCGCAGAGGCGATCCGGCGTCGAAAGTATAACCAACCAATGCGACGGGATCCGTTCGTCTTTTCACTCAAATCGCCGCAATCAACGAGTCAAATCGGCACGCAAACAAAACGGCCGGTCTCTCGACCGGCCGTCCCTATGTCAGCATCGAAATCGATGCAGCCCGCTTTCGCTGTCACACAAGATCGAAGCGATCAAGGTTCATCACCTTGCTCCACGCAGCGACGAAATCGCGAACGAATTTCTCGTGCGCATCCGCGCTGCCATACACCTCGGCCAGTGCACGAAGTTCGGAATTCGAACCAAAAACAAGGTCGACACGCGTGCCTGTCCACTTCAATTCACCCGTCGCACGATCGCGTCCTTCGAACACGTCATTCGCGTCCGATGCCGGTTTCCACTCGGTGCGCATATCGAGCAGGTTCGTAAAGAAATCGTTCGTCAGCACTTCCGGCCGTTTAGTGAAAACGCCGTGCTGAGTCTGCTCGAAATTGACGTTCAGCACGCGCAAGCCGCCGATCAGCACCGTCAGCTCCGGCGCAGTCAGCGTCAACAATTGCGCCTTGTCGATCAACAGCGCCTCAGCCGACACGGAACACTTGCCTTTCAAGTAATTACGAAAACCGTCCGCGATCGGCTCGAGCACCGCGAAGGATTCGATGTCGGTCTGCTCCTGCGATGCGTCCGCACGCCCGGGCGCAAAGGGCACCGTGACCGCGTGGCCCGCCTGACTCGCCGCGTGCTCGACGCCCGCGCAACCAGCCAGCACGATCAAGTCGGCCAACGAGACTTTCTTGCCACCGGATTGCACGCCATTAAACGCGCTCTGGATACCTTCCAGTTTCGCAAGCACCTTCGCCAGACGATCAGGCTGATTGACCGGCCAGTCCTTCTGCGGCGCAAGACGAATCCGCGCGCCGTTCGCGCCTCCCCGTTTGTCGGAGCCGCGGAAGGTGGATGCCGAGGCCCAAGCGGTCGACACCAATTCCGCAACGGACAGCCCCGACGCCAGAATTTCGCGCTTGAGCGCGGCGATATCCTGTTCGTCGATCAACGGATGACCGACCTCGGGAATCGGGTCTTGCCAGAGCAGTTCCTCGGCCGGCACTTCCGGGCCAAGATAGCGGGGGCGCGGCCCCATGTCACGGTGCGTCAGCTTGAACCACGCGCGGGCGAACGCATCGGCGAATTGATCGGGATTCTGATGGAAACGCCGGGAGATTGCCTCGTATGCCGGATCGAATCGAAGCGCAAGATCGGTTGTCAGCATCGACGGCGAGCGGCGCTTGGACGGGTCGTGCGGATCCGGCACGGTGCCGGCGCCTGCGTCGCCTTTCGGTTTCCATTGATGCGCGCCAGCGGGGCTCTTCGTCAGTTCCCATTCGTAGCCGAACAGATTGTCGAAGAAATCGTTACTCCACTTCGTCGGCGTGGTGGTCCAGATGACTTCCAGGCCGCTCGTGATCGCATCGTCGCCCTTGCCCGTACCAAAATCGTTCTTCCAGCCAAGGCCTTGCTGCTCAAGGCCGGCTGCCTCCGGCTCGGGCCCCACATGAGACGCAGGCGCGGCGCCATGCGCCTTGCCGAACGTGTGGCCTCCGGCAATCAACGCCACCGTCTCTTCATCGTTCATCGCCATCCGCGCGAAAGTTTCGCGAATATCCCGGGCGGCGGCGACCGGATCCGGATTGCCGTTCGGACCTTCCGGATTAACGTAAATCAGCCCCATCTGCACGGCCGCGAGCGGATTTTCGAGATCGCGCTCGCCGGTATAACGCTGGTCGCCCAGCCAAGTCTTTTCGGAGCCCCAATAGATATCCTCGTCCGGCTCCCAAGCATCCACGCGCCCCCCTGCGAAACCGAAGGTTTTGAGTCCCATCGATTCCAATGCGACGTTGCCGGTCAGTATGATCAAGTCCGCCCATGAAATTTTGCGGCCATATTTCTGCTTGATCGGCCAGATCAGCCGGCGCGCCTTGTCGAGGTTGGCATTGTCGGGCCAGCTATTGAGGGGTGCGAAACGCTGCTGGCCGCTGCCGGCACCGCCTCGTCCGTCGGCCGTGCGATACGTGCCGGCGCTATGCCAGGCCATCCGGATGAACAGCGGACCATAGTGCCCGAAATCGGCCGGCCACCAATCCTGAGAATCGGTCATCAGCGCCAGCAGATCCTTTTTCACTGCAGCCAGATCCAGGCTCTTGAATGCATCGGCGTAGTTGAAATCCTTGTCCATCGGATCGGACAAGGACGAATGTTGGCGCAGGAGGTTCAGCTTCAGTTGATTGGGCCACCAGTCTTGGTTCGACGTGCCGCCGCCAGCGGTATGCTTGAACGGACACTTCGTTTCTGTCGACATGCTTCTCTCCTTTGTTCGTGGGGCGTGCAACGCCGCGGCTCAGCCTGGAGCCTGGGCACTGCTCGAGAATAGTACGGGTTCTCGTCTATGAGCGGAAATAGGTTTCCTCAATAGCGACGCAACAAAAAAGCTAACGTAAACGCTGATCGCAGCCATCGCTACGATGATTCGATGTTTTCATGACATTTCCTTGATCCGCGGCTGACTTGCCGATCCACAGCAGGGACGTCCGGTTTCGATCAACGCACGACGCAGCACGAGCACCTTACCGAAAAACAAGCCATCGTGCTTTTTTGGCCGGCTCGCGCCGGTATCCAGGTCAAAAGACGATACGAACTGATGACTTCATGCGGCACATGCTTGCGTATGTAGCGCAATGCCGAATAGCACGAAGCAAATACGACACGATATCGAAGTAGAAAAATCAGGCGCAACGAACCATGAAGAACCGATAGTAATAGGCGATCATCTCGCTGATGTTTCGCAGAACAGATCGATTGGGACGGAATTCCGGTTCATCTGCTCCCGACGTCCATACGTACCTTCTCGTCATGCCAAAATAACGCCGCACGCCACACGCGTCTCATCGCACAGCGTCAAGATTTTTTGGCATAAAATGCGACGTCGATGCATTCCCGCCGCACCAGCATCGATCCAATCTGCGTGGCGCCCGATGATCGCAGCGGGTTTGCTCCACAAGAACACGCATCCCCGCTCCCTGGGAGAAGACAATGCCGGCTCACCCGCTATGGTCGACCATTGCCGCGCGAAAGCATGCCGTTCGGACATTCATTGACGGCTATTGCGCCGCACGTAATCAGATAACAGCGATTGTCACTGATCACGCAGACGGCTTTGCTGTCCAATTCAACCCCGAGATGGGCCGGGAATATGAGCATTTCATGATCGAAGGCGCCGCGATGCAAAACGAGCGCGCATTCGCAGCCGGTGCATGGATTACGCAATTCGGAACGATCGCGCTGCCACAAGCGATACGCGATAAAACATGCAGGCTCGCCGCTGAGCATTTCATGGTCGCCGATATCGCCCGGCTCGCGGGCTCCGATGAATTGGCTGCGTCGTTGGCGTGCGCGCTGGATACCGACATCGAGCATTTCAACGCTTGCGGCAAATTTCCCCCGTTTCGCCCGAACCCGCGCGCATTTCTTTTCGCACATCGAATCGATGGCCAGATCGCCGCGACTGCCCGCTACGGCTTCGCATCCGATAACGCCATCGTCATCGACCGGGTAGGCACCGCCGATACGTTCCGGCGCCGCGGCCTAGCATCTCAGTTGCTCAAGGCGATCGTCTCGCATGCGCGGCACCGTGGAGCGCAGCGTGCATGGCTCGTTTCGACCGATGCCGGCGAGCCTCTTTATCGCTCTGCCGGCTTCGCGAATATTGCTTCGGTGATCGTCGATCAGGTAATGGCGTGACTCGGTCGAATCGGTGGAGCGCTACCACGGGCAACGCTCGCTGAAATAGCCGTGCGCGGATGATCCAGGCCGCTCGGCCGGAGCGCGGCACGACATCCGAGCCACCCGCCGTCATCGAACCAGTAACTTTCGTGGCCCCAGAATAACGCGCGCCAGTGGTTCTTCTCATGGAACCTCGAGCCGTTTACGATTGTCGGCATGGGCGGGCATGCCGCTCCGCCGCCGAAGCGAGAACGACCTTGGTTACCACCACGAACGAATTCCAGCAATCTATCGGGCAAGCCGTTCCAGACTGGTCAGCTCGTCCGCGCCCCGCTGCCGTCACGCGCCAGGGGCATTACTGCCGCATCGAGCCGCTCGACGCCGACCGCCATGCGGCGGATCTCCACGCAGCCTACGCAACGGCAGCTGACGGCCACGACTGGACCTACATGGCGGTCGGACCGTTCGACGATGAAGCCAGTTACCGGCGCTACGCTGAAAGTGCGGCGGCGAGCACCGATCCGCTGCACTTCGCCGTGATCGATCTCGCAAGCGGCCGCGCGATCGGCACGCTCGCGCTGATGCGCATCGATCCGGCCAACGGTGTCATCGAGGTCGGCTCGGTAGCCTTCTCGCCCGATTTGAAGCGCACGCCGGCGTCGACCGAAGCGCAATTCCTGCTGATGAAATACGTATTCGACGAACTCGGCTACCGGCGCTACGAATGGAAATGTGACAGCCTCAACGCACCGTCACGCAAGGCCGCCGTGCGGCTTGGCTTCCATTATGAAGGCACATTCCGTCAGGCGGTGGTGTACAAGGGTCGCAATCGCGATACTGCCTGGTTCGCGATTCTCGACAGCGAGTGGCCCACTCTCGCGACGGCATTCGACGCGTGGCTATCCCCCGCCAACTTCGATGTGCATGGCCAGCAACGCCAGTCGCTCACCGCGATCCGCAGCGCGCGATCCGCCGCGCGCCCCCCCGCCGGCCACCAGCACGCCGGCGCGGGCATCGCGATCCGGCCGCTCGATATGCGCGACGAAGCCACATGGCGCGAGCTGTGGCGCGGCTATCAAGCATTCTACGAGACCGCACTGAGCGAGGCCGTATTCGCGACGACCTGGGCCCGCCTGCACGATCCGCAGGAGCCGATGTTCGCGCTCGGCGCGTTCGACGAGACCGGCAAGCTGCTCGGCATCGTCCACGCGATCTACCATCGCTCGTGTTGGACGATCGGGCCGTACTGCTATTTGCAGGATCTGTTTACCGAGCCCGGTTCGCGAGGTCGCGGCGTCGGGCGAGCGCTGATCGAAGCGGTTTACGAGCGGGCGCGCGCCGCCGGGGCAAGTCGCGTGTACTGGCTCACCCACGAAACCAATACGGCCGCTCGCGTGCTGTATGACCAACTCGCAGCCAACGCCGGGTTCATTCAATACAGGAAAGATCTGCGTTAGCCGGCACACGCCGGCCGCGGCTTTCGACAAAAATCCATTCGGGTTCGCGCAATCTGCCGCAGCGCCGGTCGTCCACCGATCCATCAGACGGTCGGTAAAAGCGGCGGCCGCACGAACCCACGCGCACCCGCCGATGCCTGCGATACATCGTCCGGCCCAAACGCTGCCGGCCCGGCGTCGCGCAGCAACGCCGGGCGCGCACGACTACCCCGCTCAAGAAGGTTCGACGATCTTCAGTACACCGGATAGATGCAGGAATTCGCCGTTCTTCTGCGCGATGTTTGTGTAAACCGTTCCGTGCTCGAAGTCCTCGATATGCACGACGTTTGAACCGGTGCTCGGCTCGTGCCAATACACCATGTAAACGTTCGGCCGAATCTCGCGCGCAGTATATTGGACGGTATCTGTCACGCCCTTGAATTGTCCAGCGATGCCAATGAACGACATGGTGTGCTCATCCTTGAAGTGCAGATCGAATACCACATCACCAAACTGCACGCGCATCTGCTTGCCGAGCGCCGGGAACGGCGCGGGTGCGGGCCACGGCATTTCACCCTTGATAACCTTGGCGCTCATTTCGAGCGAGGGCTTTGCGCCAAGCGCCGGATAGCGGGTTTCCATGGCAGTAATCAGCGTAGCGGAATCTTTCGCGCGCGCTGCTTCCTGATCAAACGCTTTCAAGTAATCACGTGTGAAGGCGACTGACGCGGTCGTGAAAGGCAAACTACCATCCGCGTTCGGCAGAAAATGCCCCGGTATGACGCGGGCCGGCTTGAGCGAATCGATCCGCTCAAGCGTCGCCAGCCAGTTCGCACGCGACAGCGGCGTCTGCGTATCGGCAATCCATACGTGAATGTTGGCGGCAACCGGAATACCACCGGCTACCGTCCGCGCCGACGGAATCCAGACGAACGTACGATCGGGGGTGGGGCCATCGAGGCCAACAATTTGCAGTTTTTCGCCGTCGATCGTAAGCGTGTTGCCGTCCAGCGGCTGAGGCACGATCAGCGATTTCGGCGCATTGTCCTTAAGAATCGGCCCCCAATATGCGAGCTTGCCGTCCTTGCTCGCCTGGATTGCCGCGACCGTCTGCGGCGTCGCAACAATCTTTGCATTTGGAAATGCGGTATGAATGGTATCAAGGCCGAAGTAATAGTCCGGATCGCTATGGCTAATGTACACGGCTTTCAGTGTCTTGCCGCTCGCCTTGATCTTGTCGACCAACGCGGTTGCATCGCTGCGTTGGAACTGCGCATCGACCAGGATCGCTTCGGTCTTACCCGTAACGATTTCCGACGACACCGGGAAAATACCCTTCGCGCCGGGGTTATAAACATCGACGGCAAGCGGAGCCGCCGCACTTGCGCAAACCGCGCTCAGCATGGCCGAGATGGAAAATGCCGCCTTGATCAGTGAACGAGTAAACATACGACCTCCTTTGGAGTATTGAATTCATCGCCTCCGGGAACGATGAATGACATGTGCGGCACTCGGCCGTTTCTGTACTTGGCAAGACTGGATCGCCTGCCTGCACTACAGAGCCACGACCCAGTCATACCCGGTATCGCCGATAAAATGAAATCACAATAGTTACATATTTTGCCGATCGAAATCCAATGTCCATGGAACACGCTACGCAGCCATATTCGCCTCCATCCCCTAACGGAAAAACAGATTTTCATTAGCATTTCAGGAAAAATCTTCGATATCCTGAAGACTTCAAATAACGGTGATGCACGGCGCGTTCCAAATTCCGTTAGAAATTCCGGCTTTCGTCGTACATCAATGCTCGATAACACAGTCTCGCCGTATGTTTTCTACCGCGAACGCTCATGCGTAAGAATAGGTCAGCGGCTTGGCCGCATCAATGCACGGCTACCGAATAAATTAATTCTCATTGGTTTTTAATTTTGTATTTTTAACAATTTTACACCCACCAGATATTCAATTCATCCAGCATGGAGTATCAGATATTTTTGAGATAAGCGGGATGGCGTGCCCAAAGCGCGCAAATCGGCCACCGAATCAGTTCAAATCCTCGATGCACGCATGGACGTTGACCTACGATGAACGACAAGACGGCCGGCATCGCCGACCGTCAAAAGGCCAAATAAGCTTGGTCAACCGTGAGCCGCCCTAGTGGCGACAAATCGGTGCATCTGACTCACACGCGTCGAGATGGTCGGGTCCTAACAGACGGCGCTTACCCACCGGTATGTTTGCGCACCGCATCCGCCGCCTCGCCGGCTTTCTCCTGGAGCTTGCCGGCAGTCTTTTCGGCAAGCCCCTCGGCTTCAGTCTGGCGATCGCCCGTCACCTTCCCCAGCGCTTCCTTTACCGAACCCTTGACTTGCTTGAGCTTACCTTCGATACGATTTTTGTCCATGATCCACTCCTTCAAAAATCCGCATGATCGACGGTACGGATGGGTAATCGACACCATCGCGACACCATCGAGTCAATATGATCCCAATCGCTCGTCGCCGCCGACAGTGACGAATACCCCAAACAGGCTAGTGCATTCGCACCGTCCATAGTTCCATCGGCACTCGCTCGCGTGCTCTTCCGGGAAACGTCGATTCCGCCTTCGAGCCGCATTTCGCTCACGTGGCAGAGCATGGAAACAAAAATTCGGGATGCGAAACAGATCGGGCGCGCCACCCGGACCACGCGAAACCTCATGCACGCCCGCTCTCTCCAAAGCCGACATGGAACCATGCAGGCTCGGCAGCGTCCGCGCTTAACGCTTCGCTTTGGCTCCTTGCTTGCCGTTGGCGCTCACTGCTCCGACAATGCCGCGCTCGCGCGCCCAAACGATTGCTTCGCTGCGGCTGTGAACATCCAGCTTCGCGTAGATGGTCGAAACGTGATTGCGTACCGTGTTCGGTGCAAGACCCAGCCGATTCGCGATTTCCTTGTCCGCAAGACCGTCGCAGAGCAAATCAAACACATCGCGCTCGCGCGCAGTGAGATCGGACAATTGCGCACCGGCATCTGGCGCATTCGCCCGCCGCACGTTCGCCAATTTCTCGATCAGCGTGCGACTGAACCACGTCGCGTCCTGCATCGCGGTCTCGATCGCGTGGACCAACTCCATTTCCGTGCGCTTGCGTTCGGTGATATCGAGCAACGCAATCAACATGCAGTCTTGGCCGTGGATCGCAACCAGATCGGCGGATACCAGGCAGTTGCGCACATCGCCGTCGCGCCCCCGAATTCTCATATCGACATTGCGCATGCCGCCGTCGCCTCCAAACAGCGCGTCGAAACGCCGGCGCACATCGGCGTCAATCCACAATCCAATCTCGTCGGCGGACTTGCCGAGCACATCCTCATGGGCATAGCCGGTCATCGCGACAAACGCATCGTTCACGTCAAGTAACTCGAAGCCGTTCGAAGTAATGATTGCAGTTGCAACGGGCGACATCCTGAACGCCTTCGCAAACCGCTCCTCGCTTTGCCGCAGCGCTCGCTCTGCCTGCTTACGCGGCTCGAGATCCATGAACGTGAACAACATGCACGCCTCGTCGCCAATGTCGATCGGCTGCCCCGCCACGACGACCGCCTTCGTGCCGCCGCCGGGCAAGGTCAATACCGCTTCCATCTGCGGAATCGTCGCACCCTCGCCTAGACGCTCGATCGCGAGTTCGCGCCGCTCGGCACTTTCGAGCACGTCGACTTCATAAACGGTGCGGCCGAGCACATTGTCTCGCGTGTACCCGGTCATATCGAGAAATCCTTGGTTCACCTTGATATAACGAATATCGCTCAACCGGCAAATCACGGCAGGCGCCGGATTCGCATTGAACGTGCGCTCGAAACGCTGCTCCGCGCTTGCCCACTCTGTTGCGTCGTGCAATACGAGCGCCAGGCAATCCGGCTCGCCCGCCGCATTCGTCAGCACCAAACTGCGAATCCGATGCACACGGCACACGTCCTCGTCTTCGGCATGAAACACTTCGACCGTCACGTCGCTGAACTCTTCGCCTGCGATCACCCGATCCATCGGGTAATGCCCCTCTTGCACGGGATGATTGTTCCTGTAGCGCAGCCGAAAACGCTCGCGATACTCGGTGATATCCGCGCCGAGCTCGCTCAGTTCGCTGACACCGTGCATCTCGAGCGCCGCTTCGTTCGCCCAGACAATCCGCTGATCCGGTTCTACGAGGATCACACCTTCGGTCAGTCCGGCGATGATTTGATGTAACTGGCGCCGGTCGGTATGTGACTTGAGCGCCTGTTCGTCGACTTTCTCGTTCATCGTTTGTATTCCGAATAAGTTGCCGATTGCCGCCAATTCCAGCAAAGCATCCGTTGCGGGATGCCATCGTGCCGGCCGCACGCGCAAGGACCAGACACGCATACACTAATCCGGATAGTACATTCGCGTCGTGTGAGCCAATAGTTCGGTACACCGCGAAACCGGTATTGAACCGGGCGAACCGGCCATCGCCCGTGCCGACGGGCCCTCTCTCACAGTCCGATGCGGACGCAACGACACTTGGTGCAAAAGCACTAATCCGTCCGGTGAATTTGCGCGATGACGCTGTCCTGCTACGCCAGTAAGCTGATCCCGTGTCGACGATTCAACACATTCCCCCGAGAATCATTTCGAAGGAGATAACGGATGGAACTGCATCAAACACCCGATCCTCAGCCGGTCAAACAGCCGCCGGCAGGCGATCCGCCACAACCGCCGAAAAACGATCGACCCGAACCTGCCCAACCGGGGAAATTCTATTCGGCATTTCATTGCGCCAGTTCGATGCCCGCGCGTTCGGCATGAACTGACGCAAACAGATACCTCTTTCCAACGACGCACAAGGAAATATCGATGACCAAAACACAACACATCTCCTCGCTGCTGGCCGTCAGCACGGCGTTCCTTTTCGGCTCGGCCGTATTGACGAGCGCCTATGCACAGACCGACGCAGCAAGCGATGTTTCGTCAACCGAATCGAATCAACCGATAACGGATACGTGGATCACCACCAAGGTAAAAAGCGAGCTTGCGACCACCGACGGCGTAAAGAGCCTTGACATCAGCGTAAAAACCGTCGATGGCGTGGTTACGTTGACCGGGGTGCTGCCGACGCACATGGCGGTGAAGAAAGCGATTGCCGTCACGCGCGCCGTCAAGGGCGTCAAGCACGTTGACGCATCCGGCTTGAAGTCGAAAGCGTAACCGGTCCACCAGTTTCAGCCGTTTGCATTTCCAACTCGTCAATAGGAGTACACGATGAACGAAGACAAGATCAAAGGCCAATGGAAGCAACTCACCGGCAAGCTGAAGGCCAAATGGGGCAAGCTGACCGACGATGATCTCGCAGTGGCCGAAGGCAACCGCGAGTATCTCGCAGGTAAGATCCAGGAGCGCTACGGGATCGCGCGGGACGAAGCAGAAAAGCAGTTGAAGGATTTCGACCGCGACCTGTAAAACCGCTGTGATGCGCGGCGCCTCCGGGCGCCGCGCCAATCCAATCAAAGAAGCGCTCTTATATCCAATTGCCAGGCAGGCAGATCGCGCTGCTTGCCTCCATCCCCTCGTCTGCCAAGCCAGCCGGTACGAATCTCCGGTTTACGGATTGCCCTCATTTCATTTCCGGATAGTTCCTATACATAGGCCGAACGCCAAATCGGCAAAATTAAATAAGCGGATAAATTAATTATCCAATGATCTCCCGTACCCGCTTATGGAATTTCATATACCGCACTACGCTTACGTTCAAATAGACGTGAACCGTGAACTCATCGCGAATGGTGTTATGCGAAACAAACTGTATTCCCCACATTCCTGCTGACTATCGAACGATCCGTCGCTTACCAGCTGGACGCCCTGGCCGGCCCCACCAGATTACCGTAATGCATGCTCAAAAATTTCAAAAACAGAAACCATCAAGTAGTAAAAATTAGAAACATAAATTCTCCCCAACACAATGACCGATAAAAAAACAAAATCCCTATTTGTTTAGTACACACAGCGCAAAAAAATAAATTCAAGATTGCTTTCAATAAAATCCCCAAGTAACATCAAATGAACTTGTAAGGTATTAAAGATACCGAACAGGTTGCGGCGGCCAGTCCGCCATGTTGAATAACCCCGATTCACCACACCAGGAGAATTGAGATGCAAGAAAATCAACAAATCGATTTGCTCGAATGGATGCAGGAAGATACGCATCCGCAAGCTGTCGACATGATGGTCGAAGACGCCGTGGTACCGTTCGGCACCGCGCTTTGGCCGGTCTGAGCAAGCCATGATGTTTGGCGGAAGGGCGCTGTCTCTTCCGCCGCTTTCGGAGACATGCATGTTGAACCTGCACCGTGCACTCGGCTTTCACCCGGCGCTGCGCGACAAACTCGCACGCGGCGACAAGAGCAAGCTGCTGATTGGCTACGATGCACGTAACCGTGATATTGCGTTGCGCGCGTTTTCCGCGCCGCCCGCATCCTTCGACACAGTCCTCGTCTGTTTGGAAAACACGCCGCCCGGCGACATCATCGAGGCGCTCGGTCACACCGACTTGTTCGTTTTGCTATACGACTCGTCGTGCCTGCCGACGCCGTCGCCAAATGGGCCGCCTTTTCTTGCGGCCATTCGGCCAGCGATCGTCGAGCACTGGAGCAAATCAGTACTGTTCAAAGACTATGGCCCACATCTCGACGAAGCGTTCTCGGAATCGCTCGATGACATCGCGATGCGCAACAACCGGCTGATCGACCTAGCCTCGCATGCGTCGGGGATTCGATTCGTCGACGAATCAGGTAATAAGCTGTCGGGCTCATTAACGCATGACCAGAAGTGGACCAGCGTGAACGGCATGGGCAACCTCGATGTCGTACCGGGCGAAATCGCGACGCACATCACCAATCTCCATGGCTCGATCGTCTTCAGCGGCACCTTCCTCAGCACAATTCCGTTTGCGGTCAAATACAAAGTTGTCGAGCGGTTCGCGACCTTGCATATCGAGAACAGCACGATCGTCGATTTCGACAGCGATCACGCGGGCTTTCAGCAAGATTTCGCGTCGTACCTGAACCGGCATGCGAATCATCGCAAGATCGAGGAGTTCGGCATCGGCACGAATCTCGGCATCAAGGGCTTATACGGCCGCAACGCCGGTTTCGAGGAGCGGCATCCGGGCATGCATCTGGGTCTGGGAGGCGGTGAACACGGCAGTCACCATCTAGACCTCATCTTCGCCAAAGGCACGCTGATGTTGGACGACAGAACGGTGTTCGACAACGGCACATTCACCATTTGACGTTATCTCATTCGGGCCGCCCGGTACATGCCGGCGCCTTCCGTGTCGCCGAACCGCGAAGCCGCGCAGGATGAACCTACGCGTGCTCGCCCAGCCATTTATACATCACGAGGCTATCGACCAGCCCGAGCCGCGCATGGCGATACGCCCGAGGCAGACGCCCGACGATTTCGAAGCCCAGTTTTTGCCATAGGGCAACCGCAATCTCGTTGGTCGCCACGACCGAATTGAATTGCATTGCCAAAAAACCGCGTTCGCGCGCGATCTGCTGCGAGTGCTCGCACATCAGCCGCGCGATGCCACGCCCGCGCGACGCCTCGCCGACCATGTACCCGCAATTGCAAACATGGTCACCCGGTCCCGCCGCATTCGCCTTCAGAAAATATGACCCTAGCAACACACCATCTTCCTCCACGACCCACGTGCAAAGCGGTGTATCGATCCATTGGGCGCGGGCGGCTTCTTGTGTCGGTGCGGGATCGAACGCGTAAGTTTCCTGTGCGCCCACTACTGCGCGGTAGATGGGCCAGAAATGCGTGAAATCCTCGCCGGTCATCGGCCGAATCGTCAGCATGCAATTCCTTGTGAATGGATTGGGAAATGGAATCCTGTTGCGATGCGGATTATAGAAGCCGCATATCGGACAAAGATAGCAACACGTAGCAAGCGTACTCACCGAAATTGCGTTGCCGATCCCGGCAGGCGGCAAGTTCGACATCGCAAGCCGTAGCCGCGCAAACTAGGCGGCTCTCCACGCGCCCCCGGCTTTTCCGTTACAGTAAAACCGCTGGCCTCGAATGCGGCCCACGCAAAGCCAATCTTTATGTCAAACCCGTAGGGGTCAGGATGACTACTCCGCAAGCTTATACCGCCGACGCACCTACCCGCGCGGAAATCGACTCGCTCGCCGGCGCCACCGTCATCGAGTTCGGCGCTAATTGGTGCAGCATCTGCGCGGCTGCGCAACCGGCGATTCGCGATTCATTTTCGGCGCATCCAACCGTTCGTCACCTGAAAATCGAGGACGGTCCCGGCCGGCCGCTTGGCCGCTCGTTCCGCATCAAGCTTTGGCCGACGCTGGTGTTCTTGCGTGATGGAGTCGAAGTCGCGCGTATCGTTCGCCCCGCAAATGCCGAACAGATCGAAACCAACGGTTTCACCGCGCTCGCGTAAGCGCACAGCCGCCCAATAGCCATGCAGCAGATTATTCAACACATTACCGTTGAGGCAAATGGACGCGGCCTCGTCGAGTTCACGCCGCAGGTTCGCGCGTTCGTCGCGCAGCAGCCGATTCGCACTGGACTGCTTACATTGTTTTGTCGACACACGTCGGCGTCGCTGCTTATTCAGGAGAACGCAGATCCATCTGTACGTCGCGACCTGGAGCGTTATTTCGAAGTTCTCGCGCCCGAGGATGAAACCCGATACGAGCACGATGCGGAAGGCCTCGACGATATGCCCGCGCATTTACGCACAGCGCTTACAAACGTGCAGTTGTCGATTCCTGTCGAACATGGGCGCATGGTACTCGGCACTTGGCAAGGCATTTATCTTTTCGAACACCGACGCGCTGCCCATCGGCGCGATATCGTGCTGCATTTGCTTGGCGAGTGAGTGCGATGGCGAACCGGTTATCGACGAAAACGCGATGCTGCAATATCAACGATATGGACCCGATTCGGCAAGCATCGTCTGTATGCGAGCAGCGCCTTCACAAGACGCTCGAGCCGGTGGAATATAGGTGACCGGCGGAGTGGCGACGTGCCATCGAACATATATCGGCAGCACCGCTAGGCCAGTTGTTTGCACATGTGTTCCTCGTCAAAAAAACGTCCGTTGATCTGCATCGCACGAGGTTCTGTGCCAAACGTTCGAAAACCCTGAGACACATAGAGTTTTTTTGCCGCAACGTTTTCAGCGTTCACACACAGTAGAAGCTGAACGACATTCCAACATTCAGATGCATGGACCGTGGCTGCAGACAAAAGCGCTTGGGCGATTCCCCGCCCCCGGCGCGACGGAATGACGCCCCCCCCAGATCGTGGCCTTGTGACCCACCTGCAGCAGCGGTTCGCGACGCACACCCGTAATACCGACAAGTACGTCTGCGTCGAATGCGCCCAAAACGGCTTGGGTGGATGTTGCTCGAATGCGATCCTGCACTTGGGCGATGGGCCTCGCCATTTCCTCGTCCCAGGTCGGCCATATCGATGTGGGTGAATTTTCAATGGCAAGCAGACGCAACGATTTGAAGCGTTCAGCGTCTTCGGTATCCAGCAGGCGTACCGTGATCATGGATGCCCAACCCTTATGCTATCGGACTGAGTACAGCAACCGGCACAGAAACATTGCGTCCGTTTCGAAAAACGGTGGTGACAGAATAAACTACGTGCGGGGCAAACTTGCAACCAGCGCAATGCCTGTTCTTCATCCCATTCATCTCGACAGTCAGAGACAGCCGCATGTACATACCCGCCCATTTCGCAGAAAACAGCAAGGATGTGCTGCACGACCGCATTGCCCAACACCCGTTCGGTACACTGATCACTCACGGGACAAGCGGGCTCGACGCCAATCACATTCCGTTTGAACTTTCTTCAGGCGAAGGCG
The DNA here is from genome assembly GCF_900176645.1 of Burkholderia singularis. Classification (GTDB taxonomy): domain Bacteria; phylum Pseudomonadota; class Gammaproteobacteria; order Burkholderiales; family Burkholderiaceae; genus Burkholderia; species Burkholderia singularis. The sequence continues at coordinate 63,068 of NZ_FXAN01000042.1, read as the reverse complement.
AGTTGGGCATGTTGCGCGCACATGTCGCGCGGGCCAACCCAGTATGGCAAGACGTAGCGAATGGCGACGAGGTGCTTGTGGTTTTCTACGCAGGCGATGCCTATATCTCGCCGAACTGGTATCCAAGCAAGCACGAATTTCACAAGCAGGTGCCGACCTGGAACTACATGGTCGTCCACGCGCATGGGCGCATCACCATTCTCGACGACGAGCGCGACATACGTGGGATCGTCGCTCGCCTGACGCGCACACATGAAGCATCGCAGCCGAAGCCTTGGAAGATGGGGGACGCACCCAACGACTATATCGACGCGATGCTCAACGCGATCATAGGCATACAGATAGAGATCACGCGTTTGGTCGGCAAAAGCAAGCTCGGCCAAAATAAGGAGGCTCGGGATATTCGCGGCGCAGGTGAAGCGTTGAGTGCGCGCGGAGCATCCGTCATAGGTGAAGCGATGCTTGCCGAGGTGGCGAGGAAATCGCAATAGAACGAAATCGCGTGGAGGGCTCCCCCGCGCGCAGCAAACGCGCTCGCGGTCCGATTCATGCGTTGTCGATAGACGCGGCTCGGCTATGTAGTACGGCGGCTTGCATTATCCATGCCACGCGCTGCCCCTCGCTACTACAGCCCGCCCCACATGGACGAAAACGCATCGTCCCGCGCGGCAGTGCCATCCGGCCGGGAAAATTCCTTGATCGTAAATTCCTCGCTAATAATTTTTCGCCACGGCAAATGTTCGAGATAGGTTTGTATACCAATTTCAAATTGGTCGATTCTTTATTTCCGCCAAGTGCGACGACATAGGCCGCCACCATAACCAACCGGCACCGTAGCCCATGCATCTCTCACACGACAATCAAACATCGAATCCTTATGTAGCGTTTAAAAAATCAAAGTGAATTAAAAAATTAATAAACCTAATTGCATTGCAAATACAAATTTGACTTCGCCTATTTTTTTTCGTAATTTCCATTTTGATATCGACTCGAAAAGCACAAGAAGCAGCACATTCTCACGCGCATTCCCACCCAAACCGGTTCCGCTGCCCACCACGAGGAGCAGACATGCCGCCCATCATGCAAGACGTCCTCCGCCAGCCGTTCCCGTTACATCGATCGACCGCGGTTCATCAAAGGGACCAGCCGATGAAGAGGCACGCGATGCCGTCGATCCGGATCTTGATCGTCGGCGGCGGCCTCGGCGGCACGATGCTCGCGAATCAACTCGCCGCGAAGCTGTTTGATGAATTGATCGACAAGCGTGTATCGCTGATCCTGTTGTCCGATTCGCCAGATCATTTCTACAAACCCGCTTTCATGTACGTTGCTTTCGGGGCTGCACTGCGCGAGGATCTTGTGCGTTCCGAACGATCGTTGCTGCGGCCCGAAATCGATTTCGTCGTCGACGGCGTCGAGTGCTTCGATTTCCCCGCGCAGCAGGTCCGCACACGCAGCGGCCAAAGATACGGCTACGACTACCTCGTGATCGCGACCGGTTGCATACCCGCACCAGAGCGCATCGAAGGGCTGCCGGAAGCCGGCGATCATTTCTATCAGTACGATCCTGCCCGGCAGCTCGCCCAACGCTTGGCGGCCATTGAACGCGGTCGCGTATTCATCACCGTGACCTTTCCGAAAACGCACAACGTGCCGCACCAGTGCGGAATCGCGCCGATCGAAACGACACTGATGCTCGACGACTACCTGCGCCGCCGCGGTGTGCGCGAACAGGTCGAGATCGTCTATACATACCCGAGCATCGCGCAACTTCTGCGCAATTGTCTGTTCCTGCAAAAACCGACTTGCGACATCCTGCCCACGCTTTTTGCGCAGCGGAACATTCGATATCAGCGAAGCTTTACGCTTGCGCGTGTCGATCCGGACAGAAAGATTGCGTACTCGGAGGAAGGTGCCGAGCAACCGTTCGATATCCTAATGGCGACACCGCCAATCCGTGCGGTCGACGCGGTGCGCGCGACCGGAATCTCGGAAGCGGCGGACGACGAAGGTTGGTTGCCGACCGATCACGAAACGCTGCAGGTACTCGGCATCGATAACGTTTACGTGCTCGGCGACACAGTCGATTTACCGGTCAGTAAAGCCGGCGGCGCTTGCCATAACCAGGCGCCGGTGATCGCGAGCAATCTGACTGCGAGAATCCGTCTCAACAAGACCGTGGCGGCCTACGACGGCAAAGTACAGGCCGTCGCCCAAATGGGACTGGATGCAGGCATGCCGCTCTGGTACGACTACCAGCACGACGTCCAGCCAACGCCCCCGACCAAGCTCGGCGGATTACTGCGACACGGCTTCAATCGCGGCATCTACTGGGCCGTCGCCCGCGGCCTTGCGTGATTTATTCAATTGCTCTGTCGCCCATCGAGGTACGCATGTCCACCCCCCTGTCGCCATCCGCCGCAGCATCGCCCGATGATGAACCGCTTTCGGCCGATCAGGCGCTCACCTCCGAATGGTTGCTGTTGGCAGCGAAGCTGCAATCGCATATCAACGGTAGCCGGTTCGACAACATCGTCGATCTACTGTCGATCCTGTCGGACCTTGTCGACTTTGCCGATCCCGCGCTGATCGATAAGTTAAGCAAAACGTTTGAGGAAATCGTCGCGGCATCGACAGCGGCGGGCGGCGCCCTGCGGATCGCGAGTGCCGAGGCCAAGCTAAAAACCGACGCTCCGTCTTTGCGCGCGCTGTGGTCGAGCGCGCGCCATCCCGACACGCGACGCGGCATCGATATCGTGCTGCGCATGCTGGAGATTATCGGGCGGCTTCACGCCGTTACGCCGACGCGCTGACGATGACGCGCGCCCGCTGCTTCGCGAAGCGCCGCACGGCCAGCCGTTGCATGTGCCGGGCAACGCAGCCTTCCTGCATATCGAGCCGGAGTCTCGACAGCAATTGCCATGGCTTTAAGCTGTTGAACTGCCCATTCACCAGCGCCGTACCGGTAATCATTCGCAAAATTGGCCCGGTACTGTACAGCTACTGTCCAATAGACTTGCTCTCATCCTCAACGATATTTCAGTGCAAAAAGAGAGCATCACATGGACCACATCACCGCCAGCGCGCTACCAGCCGGCCTGTTGTTCGCACTTGTCACGTCAATTACGCCGGGGCCGAATAACACCATGTTGCTCGCGTCCGGCGTCAATTTCGGCTTTCGTCGCACATTGCCGCACATATTCGGCATCAGCACCGGCGTAGCGATCCTGATGCTTGCGGTCGGCTTCGGCCTCGGCGAAGCATTTAAGCGCATTCCGATGCTTTACATCCTGCTCGAGACCGCCAGCATCGTGTATCTGCTATACCTCGCGTGGCGTATCGGCACGTCCGGAGAAGTGCGCGCGCAAAATGGCAAATCGCGCCCGATGACGTTCGTCGAAGCGCTGGCGTTCCAATGGATCAATCCGAAAGCGTGGATGATGGTACTAACCGCCGCGACCACCATTCAGCTCTCGGCCGACTACGGCCTCAACGCCGCATGGATGGCGCTCGTGTTCGTCGCGGTAGGTTTGCCGAGCATTTGCGTATGGGCCGCATTCGGCCAGGGAATGCGCGGCCTTCTGTCGAATTCGCGCCGGCTGCGCATATTCAACGGCACGATGGCAGTACTGCTCGTACTATCGCTTTATCCACTGATCTCAAAAATACTGGTGGCTGACTGACGCACCATGCGTTCGCCCTGGTGTCGTCCCTCGTTGTGATCCGTCCCGGCAAGGGGTACGCTGCAATCCTGACGCCGGTTCGCCACGGCGCGAACCCGTCCCGACCGGGAGAACGCTGATGAAGCCATTGCTGAAAGCAGGCGATCGGATCGAAGGGCTACACTGGATCGCCGAATATCGTCACCGCGCGCATTTGATCCGGGTAGTACGCGAACGTGTCGAAGTGGGTACTTACGGCGCGCCGTCCGCGCTGTTCGGCAACGAGGAAACGATGGGCGCATCGACAACCGCCGATCGCCGCAGCCGTGAAGCAGCGCTCCGCGCGTACCTGCGCCACTTCGCGAAGGTCCACGACGCCGAGGAATGAGCCTGCCGGCCCGCCGCGCGCCCTACGCCGGAACGATCCGCGCGTATGCCCGATTGTTCCGGAGACGATTCGGTGACGATCCGGCGACGAAACGAACCACGTAGCCGGAATCGTCCGATCGCTCTGCCATCAGGCGATACCGGTCGATACAGGTGCAGCCGCCTGCCGTCGCGCCGCCGAACGCTTGACGAGCAGCGCGCCGGTGGCAATCAGCGCCGGCACCGCGAGCATCGAGAAAATCGTGCTGAATCCGAGTTGCGCCTGCAGCAGCAAGCCCCCCGAAAAAGCCCCCAGAATTCCCCCGAAGCGTCCGACGCCGAGCATCCATGCGACGCCGGTCGCGCGTCCGCTCGTCGGATAAAACGCAGCGGCGAGCGTGGGCAGCGACGATTGCGCGCCGTTCATGCAAACACCCGCAATAAACACGACGGTCGCCAGTAACGCAAGATGTCCGGCCTGCCAGCCGATCATCCAGACGAACAGCGCGGTCAATGCATAGGTGACGGCGATCACGCAATGCGGCTCGAAGCGGTCCATCAGCCAACCGCATACGATCGCGCCGATCCCGCCGCCTAGCGGAAACAGCGCGGTGACGAGCGCCGCATCGCGCACGGAAAAACCGCTGTCGCGAATCAGCGTCGGCAGCCAGCTCGTCAGCAGGTAATAAACGAGCAGGCCCATGAAGTAGGTGAGCCACAGCATCGCGGTACCGGTGCGATAGCGTGGCGACAGGACGACGGCGGCTCCCGAGCGCGCTTCGCCCTGCTCTTCAGGCAACACGAAACGCACTCGATCGAACGACACGCCCGGAGCGATCCTGCTCAACACCGCAGCGATCCGATCTGGACGTGCGCCGCGCAGCGTCATGAAGCGGATCGATTCGGGCAACGCAATCAGCAGCGCGACACCGAGCACGAGCGGCGCGCTTCCGCCGACGACGAATACGCTGCGCCAGCCGTGCTCGGGGATCAGCGCGGCGGCAACCAAGCCCCCCGCCGACGAACCGAGCGTGAAACCGCAGAACATCGTATTGACGAGAAACGAGCGCTTGGCGCGTGGTGCGTATTCGGCCATCAAGGTCGTCGCGTTCGGCATGGCGGCGCCCAACCCGAGCCCGGTCAGCAAACGCAATACCGCAAGCTCGGCAACCGAATTCGCGAACGCACAGCCGATGCTGAAGAGTCCGAACCATACGACCGACCCGACCAGCACGCGCTTGCGGCCGATCCGGTCAGCCATCGGCCCCGCAGTGAGCGCGCCGAACGCCAGGCCCACCAGCGCCGCGCTCATCACCGGCGAAAGCGCTGCCTTCGTCACATGCCATTGCTGGCCGAGCGCGGGGGCGACGAAGCCGATCGCGGCGGTATCGAAGCCGTCAGCCGCAACGATCAGAAAGCAGAGAACCAGAATCAGCCACTGATAAGGCGAGAAGCGCTGCTCGTCGATAAATTGCTGCACATCGAGCTGGCGCGTAAAACCGGTCATGAATGTCTCCTTGAGTTGCCGTGGGCGCTCGTCGCGCCCTCTTGTCTCGCTGCTCTCTCACCACGCCGATTCGATGCCGGCGCTGACCATCGCACACGGACGGCGGCTTCGTTCGGCACGCCGCCCACGCAAGCGGACTCCAAGAGGCCGTTGCGTTGCGCGCGGCGTCAAGCCGAGGGGCCGACTTAGGCCGACGCGTCCTCTTCACCGAAGATCCGCTGCGCGAGATGAAACGCCGAATTCGCAGCCGGCACGCCGCAATAGATCGCGGTCTGCAACAGCACTTCTTTGATTTCGTCGCGCGTCACGCCGTTGTTCTTCGCCGCACGCAAGTGCAGCGCAAGTTCCTCGCCGCGATTCAGCGCGACCATCATCGCGATCGTCAGCAGGCTGCGCGTGTGACGCGGCAGCCCTTCACGCGTCCAGATCTCGCCCCATGCGTAACGGGTAATCAAATTCTGGAATTCGTCGGTCAGTTCGGTGCGGCTCGCAAGCGAGCGATCGACGTGCGCATCGCCGAGCACGGCGCGGCGCACGGTCATGCCCGCTTCGTAACGTTGATCGTCATTCATGCCGAGGCTCGCTTCAGGCGGTCAAAAAATCGATCAGCGCGCGGCTGAAATCGTCCGCGCATTCGATATTGGAAATATGAGCGCAATCGAACTCGACATGCTTCGAGCCGGCAATCGCCGCAGCAAGCGCGCGCCCCTGGCCGGCCGGTGTCGACTGATCGTGCGCACCCGTTACAACGAGGGTCGGCACGGCGATGCGGGACACTTCATCACGCAAATCGGCTGCGTTCAATGCATCGCAATTCGCCGCGTAGCCGTTCTGATCCGTGTGAACGAACACATCGCGGATCACATCGATCAGACGCGGCTCGCGCGCGAAGAACGCGGGCGTAAACCAGCGTTGCAGCACGGCGTCGGCAAGCGCAGCCATTCCTTCGCCACGCGCCTTCGCCGCACGCGGCGCCCATACTTCAGGAGAACCGATTTTTGCAGCGGTATTGGCCAACACCACGCGCCCGATTCGCGCTGAATGCCGTGCGGCAAGCGCGGCGCCCGTGAGCCCGCCCATCGACACCCCGCAAAAATGCGCGCGTTCGACGCCGATATGATCGAGCAAACCGAGCACGTCACCCGTCAGCTGCTCGAGCGTGTATGAGCCGGCCGGCGCTTCCGAATGGCCGTGGCCGCGCGTATCGTAACGCAGCAGGTTGAAATGCTGCGCGAGCGCGCCTATCTGTGGCGCCCACATCGACAAATCCGCCCCGAGCGAATTCGAAAACACGAGCCACGGCGCGTCGGCGCGCGCGGCGCGGTCGATCCGGTAATGCAGCCGTATTCCATTGACTGACGCGAAAGGCATCGCAACCTCTCCTTAGTGACGGCCCGCGTAAAGCGCGAGCACGGCGTCGACGTAAGTACGCGCTTCGCCGACGTAATGAGCGGAATCGAGCAACCGCCGCAACGCGCTGGGCGCCAGATGCGCGGTAACCTCCGCGTCGGCGGCGAGCACGTCGTATAGCGTATGGCCGCTCTGCACGGCTTCGCGCGACGCACGCTCGACGAGATGATGCGCTTCGAGCCGGCCGATCTTGTCGCCGAGCGCGAGCATCACCGCTTCGCCGAGCACGAGGCCGCGCGTCGCATCGAGATTCGCGGCAAGCCGCGCGGCATCGATCTGCAAGCCGGCGGCGATCTGCGCGATTTGCGCAAGCGCGCCGCCCGCAAGCCGCGCGAGTTCGGGCAGCGCCTCCCACTCGGCCTGCCAGCCGCCAAGCGCGCGTTCGTGCTCTTGCACCATCGCGGCAAATACGGTTGCAACGAGCCCCGGCGCCCGCACGGCCGCCGTCAGCACCGCCGCGCAGCCGACCGGATTGCGCTTGTGCGGCATTGTCGACGAGCCGCCTTTGCCGGCCGCGGCCGGCTCGGCAAGCTCTCCGATTTCGGTCTGCATCGACAGCGAGATATCACGCGCAATCTTGCCGAGCGTACCGATCAGCATCCCGAAATATCCCGCGGCTTCGGCGATCCGGTCGCGTTGCGTATGCCACGGCACCGCCGGCAGCACGAGCCGCAAGTCGTCCGCGAGCGAGCGGGCGACGGCAGGCGACGCATCGCGCAAACTCGCGAGCGTGCCCGCCGCGCCGCCGAATTGCAATACGAGTGCCGTTCGGCGCAGCCCGTCGAGGCGCTCCCGGTGACGCAGCAGCGTATCGAGCCATTGCGCGAACTTCAGCCCGAGCGTGATCGGCAGCGCTTGTTGCAGCCATGTGCGGCCGATCATCGGCGTATCGCGATGCGCGGCGGCAAGCGATGCAAGCGTCGCGCATGCGTCGTCCAACAGCGGCTCGAGGGCATCGAACGAATCGCGTAATTGCAACACTGTCGCGGTATCGATGATGTCCTGGCTAGTCGCGCCCCAATGCACGTACTTTGCCGCTTCGGCATCGTGCGCCTTCACGCGCGCAGTCAGCTGCTTGACGAGCGGAATCGCCAGATTGCCGCCGAGCGCCGCATCGCGTGCGAGCGCCTGCTGGTCGAGCGCGCCGGCAACGCACGCGGCCTCGATCGGTTGCACGGCGCTCACCGGAATCACCTGATGCGCGGCGAGCGCACGAGCAAGCGCCGCCTCGACATCAAGCATCCGCTGCAATGTCGCACGCGGCGACCAGATCGCATTGAACGATTCGATGCCGCAAATCAGGGAACTCAGGCGGGCGCTGTCTTCAAGCATGAGGTCGATTGGAAAATCGGAAAAGCGAAATGCGCTTATTGTCCACCGAAGCGCCGGATGTTGCGCGCTCGTGCGCGCCGGCCGACGCGGGGTCGGCCTGCATGCAACGCCGCGCCCGCCTCTTCTGCCGCAAATAGCTGCAAACGGCGGCAGATGACGCACGCCTTCACGTCACGCAGCAGCGGTTTGCGCCGCTTTCGCGCCGCCCGTCGCATCAATCAGCGGCACGCCGGTCAGCCGCTGCAATTCGTCAAACGAAATATCCGCGAAGATCTCCCGCACCGCGAGCCCATCACGTGTCACATCGAGCACGGCGAGATCGGTATAGATGCGATCGACGCAGCGCACGCCCGTCACCGGATACGAGCATTGCGCGACGATCTTGCTGTCGCCCTGTTTCGTCAGATGCTCCATCATCACGAATACCTGCTTCGCACCGATAGCAAGATCCATCGCGCCGCCGACGGCGGGAATCGCATCCGGCGCTCCCGTATGCCAGTTCGCCAGATCGCCTTGCGCGGAGACCTGGAACGCGCCGAGCACGCAGTAATCGAGATGCCCGCCGCGCATCATCGCGAACGAATCCGCGTGATGGAAGTACGCGCCGCCCGTCAGCAAGGTCACGTGCTGCTTGCCGGCATTGATGAGTTCGTCGTCCTCGTCGCCGGGCGCGGGAGCGGGGCCCATTCCAAGCAGCCCGTTTTCGCTGTGCAGGAAAATTTCCTTGTCCGAATCGAGATGATTCGCGACAAGCGTCGGCACGCCGATTCCGAGATTCACGTAAGCACCTTCAGGAATGTCTTGCGCGACGCGCTTGGCCATTTCGTCGCGAGTCAATCGTTTCATCTTGTTCTCCTCGGGAATTCATGCGGCGTGGCCGGCATGCGCGGCCTGCGGCGCCTCGACGATCCGTTGCACGAAAATGCCAGGCGTCACGATATGCTCGGGATTGAGCGCGCCGAGCGGCACGACGGCAGACACCTGGACGATTGTCGTCTTCGCGGCCATCGCCATCACCGGGCCGAAGTTGCGCGCCGTCTTCCGATAGACGAGGTTGCCCCAGCGATCGCCTTGGAGCGCCTTGATGAGCGCGAAATCGGCATGAATCGGCGCTTCGAGCACGTAATGCTTGCCGTCGATCACGCGCGTCTCCTTGCCTTCGGCGAGCTTCGTGCCGTAACCGGTCGGCGTGAAAAAGCCGCCGATCCCCGCGCCCGCCGCCCGAATCCGCTCGGCGAGATTGCCTTGCGGCACCAGTTCCAGCTCGATCTCGCCCGCACGATACAGCGCGTCGAATACCTGCGAATCGGCTTGGCGCGGAAACGAGCAGATGATCTTGCGCACGCGCTTGGCCTTCAGCAGCGCGGCCAAGCCGGTTTCGCCGTTGCCGGCGTTGTTGTTGACGATCGTCAGGTCGCGCGCGCCCTGGGCGATCAGCGCGTCGATCAGCTCGGCAGGCATGCCGGCCGTGCCGAAGCCGCCGATCATGACCGTCGCGCCATCGTGAATATCGGCCACTGCCGCGTCGAGAGAATCGAAGATCTTGTTGACCATGTCTGTTCCTGATGCGAATCCGTGCGCGGCCCCGCGCGGCGGCGGCACGGCATGCGTTCACGGACGGCCACATACGCCGCCGCTTTTTGTTCGAATTATGAACTTAGATTCGATAAACGAACGATTGGCCAATCATAGGGACGCGTGCGCCAGCTTGTCAAGGCGCGTTGTCCCCAGCGGCACTTACGCCGCCGCATCGATCGAATACGTCTGCGCCTTGTCGTCGAACGGCAAGCCGACGTAGTTTTCCGCCAATGCGTGAGCGCCCGCGCGTGAATGCGTGACGTACTTCAGCTCGGCGCACTTCAAACGGGCTACGAACGGCGAATCGTCGGCGCACGGATGCAGCATGTTCGTCATCCAGTACGAGAAATGCTCGGCGCGCCATACCCGCTCCAGACACGTCGACGAATACGTTTCGAGCAGATCATCACGGCCGTCCCGGTAATGCGCGGCGAGCGCTTGTCCCAATACGCGAACGTCGGCAACCGCGAGATTCATTCCCTTCGCCCCCGTCGGCGGCACGATATGCGCGGCATCACCGGCAAGAAAGAGCCGGCCGTATTGCATCGTCTCGGAGACGAAGCTGCGCATCGGCGCCACGCTCTTCTGGATAATCCGGCCTTCGGTCGGCGTCCAGCCGCTGTCGTTCGCGAAACGCCGGCGCAGTTCGTCCCAAATACGCGCATCCGTCCATTCTTCGACGTTTTCATCGGGCCGGCATTGCAGATACAGCCGCGTCACGCTCGGCGAGCGCATCGAGAACAGCGCGAAGCCGCGCTCGTTATGCGCATAAACAAGTTCGTCGAGCGACGGCGGCGCATCGGCCAGGATGCCGAGCCACGCATACGGATAGACCCGGTCGAACGTGGCCAGCCGTTCGGTGGGAATCGTCTGCCGCGATATTCCATGAAAGCCGTCGCAGCCGGCGATATAGTCGCAATCGATCCGGCCCGCGCGGCCATCCGCGTCCGTGAACGTCACCGACGGGCGCCCGGTTGCGACATCGTGCAACGCGACGTCGTGCACGCCGAAATACAGGCGCTGACCGTGCTCGCATGCGGCCGCGATCAAATCGCGCACGACTTCGTGTTGACTGTAGACGGTGATCGCCCGGCCGGGCGTCAGCTCACCGAAGTCGATTCGGTGACGCACGCCGTCGAACAACAGTTCGATACCGCGATGAACGAGCCCTTCGCGCTGCATCCGCGCACCGAGCCCCGCTTCGTTCAGCGTATCGACTGTTCCCTGCTCAAGCACGCCGGCACGAATCCGGTTCTCGCAGTAATCGCGCGAACGCGTCTCGACCACGACCGATTCGACGCCGCGCAAACGCAGCAGATGGGAAAGCAGCAAACCCGCCGGTCCGGCGCCGACGATTGCGACTTGGGTACGCATATTTGTCTCCTTGCCGATCGGAGCGGGCTTTTAGCGCCTCCTCCGGTCGCATGCCTTGATTGATTGGGATTTGCGCTTGCAGCGCCTTATGCCGATCAGAGGAGTGGCCGCTTCGGCACTGTCCGCGCCGCCATATTTCGCACTCCGTCTCACGCCCAGCCCAACGTGCATTGGGTTAGCAGGGCCATTGTCCGCACTACCCCCACTATTCAGCAAGGCAATTCAACAGATAAGTTGTATACAAAATTCAGATAGTATTCCTCTCGATGCCCGACCTCGACCTGAACCTGATTCCATACTTGGTTGCACTCGACGAGACGCGCAATGCAAGCCGCGCGGGCGAACTGCTCGGCGTCGGGCAACCGCGCGTCAGCGCCGCGCTCGGCCGGCTGCGCGCGCATTTTGGCGATCCGCTGTTCGTGCGCACGGCGCGCGGCATGCAGCCGACACCCCGCGCACTCGCCCTGCTTCCCGCCGCTCGCGCCGCGCTCGAGAACATCGAGCGCGGTCTCGGCGCGCCGGTTCAGTTCGATCCGGCCACGAGTACGCGCACGTTTTCAATCGCGCTGTCGGATGTCGGCGAGATCGTGTTTCTGCCGCGTTTATTGCAGGCGTTTGCTCAGCACGCACCGCACGCGAACCTGCGCTCGGTGTCGCTGCCGCATCTCGAAGTCGGGCGCGCACTCGAAGAAGGTGACGTCGACCTTGCAGTCGGTTATTTTCCCGATCTGAGCGGCGGCAACGTGTTTCAGCAGCGGCTCTTCACGCATCGCTTCATCTGTCTGTTGCGGCGTGGCCACCCGCTCGCCACGCAACCGCTCACGCTCGAACGGTTTCTCGCGTGCGGCCACGCGGTCGTGCGTGCGGAGGGCCGCAGCCAGGAACTGCTCGAGCGGCACCTCGCGAAACATCGGCTGGTGCGGCGCGCGGTGCTCGAAACGCCTCACTTCATGAGCCTGCCGTTCATCCTGAGCCGCACTGATCTGATCGCCACCGTGCCGCATGCGATCGGCTACGCCTATGCGGCCGAACACGCGGCGATCGCGCTCGTCGAACCGCCGCTGCCGCTGCCTCGCTTCGACCTGAAGCAGCATTGGCATCGTAAATTCCACAACGATTCGTGCATTGCGTGGCTGCGCGGCGTCGTCGCCGGCCTCTTCAACGATGCACTGGATGAATGGCCCAAATGAGCGCGGCCGCGCGGCGGCGCACGCGCAAGGCCAAAGCATGAAACAATGGCCGATCTGGCCGAGAGATCGGCGATACATACACAGGGCACGACACATGGCTAAAGGAAAGACCGCGGACAAAGCCGCCACGCCGACTGCTCACCACGCAGCGGGCAACACAGCCGTTAAAACGGCAAGCAAACAGAAAATCCTCGGCGCGGACCACGCGCGCTCGAACGCGTCCCGGCCCAGCCGGGACGAAGCCGAAGCAGCCGTGCGCGTGCTGCTGCGCTGGGCCGGCGACGATCCCGAGCGCGAAGGATTGATCGACACGCCCGCGCGCGTCGTGCGCGCGTATGAGGAGTTCTTCTCCGGCTACGCGCTCGAACCCCGCGACATCCTCGCGCGCACCTTCAGCGAAGTCGACGGCTACGACGAAATGATCGTGCTGAAAGACATTCGCTTCGAAAGCTATTGCGAACATCATATGGTGCCGATCATCGGGCGCGCGCATGTCGCGTATCTGCCGAATCACCGCGTCGTCGGCATCTCGAAGCTCGCACGGCTCGTCGACGCGTTCGCGAAGCGTCTGCAAATTCAGGAAAAGATGACCGTTCAGATCGCCGACACGCTGTTCGACGTGCTGCAACCGAAAGGCGTGGGCGTGATTCTCGAGGCCGCGCATCAGTGCATCTCGACGCGCGGCATCCATAAGCCGGGCGTCGAGATGGTCACGTCGCGGATGCTCGGCACGTTCCGCACCGATCCGGCGACGCGGCGCGAATTCCTGTCGATCGTCTCGAATCCTTCCGCTGTCAATCTGACGAACACCTGAATGCAGTCGATGCAGTCGAATCCCCATCCACGCCCCGCACCCGTCGCGCTCGTGACGGGTGCCGCGCGTCGCGCGGGCCGCACGTTCGCGATGCGCTTCGCGCAGCGCGGCTATCGCGTCGCGGTGCATTACGACCGGTCGGCCGATTGCGCGCACGAAACCGTGCGCGAGATCGGCGCCGCGGACGGCGAAGCTGTCGCACTGCAAGCGGACCTCGCTCAACCGGACGCGATCGTCGCGCTCGTCGATGCCGTCTACAGGCGCTTCGATCGTCTCGACGTGCTCGTCAACAATGCGTCGGTGTTCTGGCAGGACCACTTGCCGAGCTTCGATCTCGCCGCGTTCGATCAGTCATGGGCGGTCAATTGCCGCGCACCGATTCTGCTCACGCGCGCGTATTACGAGCGAGCGAAAGCCGCCGGCGCGCAAGGCGTCGTGATCAACGTCGTCGATCAAAAAATCAAGGAAAATTTTCATCGCGACCACTTCAGCTACACGGTCGCGAAGACGGCGCTCGGCAATCTGACGCAGATGCTTGCGCTGTCGGCGAACCCGGTGCTGCGTGTGAATGCGGTATTTCCGGGGCTGATGCTGCCAAGCGGCGACCAAACGCCGGCCGACTTCGCGCATGCGAGCCGCGCATCGACGCCGCTTGCGCGCATCGCAGGCCCCGACGATGTCGCCGATGCGATCCTGTTGCTGACGGGCGTTGCGTACAACGGCGTCGATTTCGTCGTCGATGCTGGACAGAATCTGATTCGCGTCGATCAGGACGTGCTGTACAAGCACCGCTCGCCCGCCGGCCAGCGCTAGCTGCCTGCCGTTCGCCGTTCGCGGGCAAACAGGGGCCGCGAACGGCAAAGGCTCGCGTCAATCCTTCTCGGCCCGCTCCCCTTCGCGAATCTTCCCTTGCGCGACGCTGCTGCCGGGCGGCACGCTATGCGTCAGCCATACGTTGCCGCCGATCACCGAGCCGCGACCGATCGTCACGCGGCCAAGAATCGTCGCGCCCGCGTAGATCACCACGTCGTCCTCGACGACCGGATGGCGCGCATTGCCCTTGACCAGGGTACCGTCGCCATCGGCGGGAAAGCTTTTCGCGCCGAGCGTGACCGCCTGATAAAGCCGCACGCGCTCGCCGATGATCGCGGTTTCACCGATCACGACGCCCGTGCCGTGATCGATAAAGAAGCTCGAACCGATCTGTGCGCCAGGGTGGATGTCAATACCGGTCGCGGAATGCGCGATCTCGTTGATGAAGCGTGCCAGGAGCGGCACGCCGAGCCGATAGAGCGCGTGCGCGAACCGGTGATGCATCATCGCGCGCACCCCCGGATAGCAGAGCAGGATTTCAGTGATGTGCTGCGCAGCGGGATCTCCCGTATACGCGGCGTGAATATCGCTGACGAGCAGCGCGCGGATGGCGGGCAACTGCGTGCCGAACTCGCGTGCGATCTCGAACGCGCGCTCGACCAGAACGGCGGGCGGCGTTTGCGCGTGCTCCGGCAGGAACGGCAACGCCCGGCGGATCTGTTCGGCCAGCAAGCGCAACGTGCTCTCGAGCGTATGGCCGACGTAATAGTCGACGCTCTCGTCGGTCAAGTCGGGCGCACCATAATGCGTCGGAAAAAGCGACGCACGCAGCCCGACGACAATCTTGCTTATCGCGTCATACGACGGCAGTTCGCGAATGCCGCGCGGATGACGTGTGCGATGCAGGCTCTCGCGCGATTCGCGCAATTCGGCGACGATCTGTTCGAGGCCCCAGTTTCGGGCAAATTTCGACATAGGCAAAAGCGCATGGCCGCGCGCCGGCGCGCGGCCACCGATAAAAGTGGCGGGTGCCGCAAGATTATCGCGTTTTTGCCGCGTCAGCGGAATGCACGCCAACGTATGCCGGCCGCCTACCTCGTCGGGCTGCTTGCGTCGATCCATCGGACGGCCCAATCGCGCGCATGCGCGATCGCTGCGTCCTCATCGTTGAAATGGAGGTCGGACGGGAAGAAGCGATTCGCGACCAATTCGCCGTCGCTCGATCGGGAGATGACGACATAAGGCTGAAACGAGCCATCACCGGCACGCGCCGGCGTGCAATTCAACAGATAACCGCGATGCATGAATGCCGTAGTCGTAGAGTGCATAAGTCCGCCCACCTTCAGTCCCCTTACCTTCTTGTTCGCTACCCATCTGTTAAGGATGCTGCGGTGCCCAATCCGGGCGGAAGCCGGTGCGCCGAATGTCGCACACCGCTTTGTAGGAAAAGAATCATACTCTGTAGATAACGCGTCTTCTAGTTGAAATATTTATTAGGAAAACATAGCGCATGGCGCGGCTGCGGCGCTCGCACGTGCGCCTTTTCCTGTCGCATCCGGCAGCGGGTTTTGCCCGCCGCCGGACGCCGCGCCGCGGAAGGTGACTGCGATGAATTCGTTCGAACGCACCATGCCGGCGCCCGCCAACGCCGGGCACTCCAATGCACGCATGCATCCGCGCAGCATTGAGCAATTCAACGACGCGACACACGACAGCACCGTCGACGCCGACGGCAAGAACCGCGAAGCAGCCCGCATCGCGAACGGCGAGCCTATCTCGCCGGACCAGATCACGACGAGCAACGCGTCGCTCGTCAACGCGGTGCCGGAAACGCCCGACGGCTTCGCCGGTTTCGATAGCCGGCCTGGCGGCAATCATCCGCAGTTCGCATTGCGCACCGGCTATACGGTCATCGACAAAGGGTTCGACTCTGCCGCGCCGATCGACGCGATTGCCGACGAAGCACGCCCGCCGTTGCGCCGTCCGCTGCAACGGCCTGCGCGCATCGTCGAACTTGTGCCGACTCCGCGCTGACCTCGACGGCCGGGCGGGCAACCGCCCGCTGCATGGTTGCACCGCTGCATCCGGAGGCGGGCGGGCCGCGTTCGCCAACACCCCGGCATGGCATGCGGCATCGGCGCCTACGCGTCGATTGGTCGCGCCGGCCGGTGTCAGCTATCGTTTATTTTGTAAAAGAACGGCGGCGGACGCCATCCGCCAAACGGCCGATCTTTCCCTGAACACGCCACGGAGACATCATGTACAAACGCATCCTCGTCGCAGTCGACGGCAGCGAAACATCCCGCCATGCATTCGACGCGGCGCTCGCGCTCGCGAAGGAGAACGCGGCGGAATTGCAACCGTACTACGTCGTCGAAAACGCCACGATCTACTACAACGTCCCGGGCTACGATCCGGCACCGCTGCGCAATCAACTGATCGAGCAAGGCAACGCGCTCGCGCAGGAGCTCGCGCAGAGAATGCGGCAAGCCAACGTTACCGGAACCATGAAGATCGGCGAAGCCGAGACGTCGCTGGCCGATGTGCCGTCGCTGATCATCGAAGGCGCGAAAGCATTCGGCGCGGATCTGCTCGTGCTCGGCACGCATGGCCGCCGAGGCGTCAAGCGGCTCGTGCTGGGCAGCGTCGCCGAGCAGTGCGTCCGCCAGGCGGTGCTGCCCGTGCTGCTGATTCCGGCCGCCGCCCATCAGCCGGCCAACCCGTAAAAATGCGCGCCGCAGCAAACGCGCAGATTCGCCGCAACCGGAATTGCGCGATGTGGCCGAACCCAGCTCGCGCCCGCTGCGGCATTGATCCAACCCACTGAACTTCAAGGCCCGTTCGTCATGCTCACGCCCGTCCCCCGCTCCGCCGCCGCGCCGGCTCACGCATCCGGCATCCGAACGCCGCGCCGGTCCGCGCAGTGCTCGACGTGTGCGATGCGCCACCTCTGCATGCCGCAAGGGCTCACGGCCGAAGCGCTCGCGCATCTCGAGTCCGTGATATGCAGCGCGCGAGCCGTGCGCCGCAACGAAGCGCTATTCCGCGAAGGCGACGCTTTCGACAATCTGTACGCGGTGCGCTCCGGATCGCTGAAGACGGTCGCGACTCGATACGACGGGCGCGAACAGGTCACCGGCCTGCATCTTGCAGGCGAAGCGCTCGGCCTCGACGGCATCTGCGACGACGCGCATCCGCGCACCGCGATCGCGCTCGAAGACAGTTCGGTCTGCGTGATCCCTTACAGCGCGTTGAAGGCACTGTGCTCGAAAGCCAGCACGATGCAGTTGCGGATGCACAAACTGATGAGCGAGCAGATCGTTCGGGAAACGTCGCAGGCAATGGTGCTCGGCTCGCTGAACGCCGAAGAGCGCGTCGCGGCGTTCCTGCTCGACGTGTCGTCGCGCTACATGAAGCGCGGTTATTCGCCGACCGAATTCAATTTGCGAATGACGCGCGAGGACATCGGCAGCTATCTCGGGATGACGCTCGAAACAGTCAGCCGCACGTTATCGAAGTTCCATAAGCGCGGGCTCATTGAAATGCATGGGCGGATCGTCCGGATCGTCGATTTCGACGGCTTGCGGCGTTTGTGATCCATCGCGCCGCGCTGTCGCGTTTCTTTTACCGCAATCAATCGAGGAACAACGCGGCGCGCGCCTTGAGCGCCGCGCCGAACTCGTCGAGCCAGCCGATCGACAATCGCCAGCTCTGCCAGTAAAGCTCGATATCGACACTCTTGCCCGGCGACATATCGATCAGTTCGCCCGCGGCAATCTGGCGCTCGACCATCCGGTTCGGGCACATCCCCCAGCCCAGCCCGGCCTCGCATGCGCGCAGATAGCCGGCGACGTGCGGAATCCAATGCTGCGGCGGATCGAGATCCACGCGCGTCACGCGCCGAATGAAACGCGCCTGCAAGCTGTCCTTCGAATTGAACATCACGCACGGCGCGCGCCGCAGCGCATCACGATTCAGGCCGTCGTTGAAATAGCGCTCGAAAAACGCGGGCGAACATACCGGGTGATAGCGTATCCGGCCAAGGCGCGTCGAGCGGCAGCCTTGGATCGGCTCGGCAAGGGCCGTCACCGCCCCTTGTACGCTGCCGTCGCGAATCCGCTCGGCGGTGTGATCCTGATCGTCGATCACGAGGTCGAGCAACGTGTCGCTTTGCGTGCAAAACGGCCCGACCGCATCGATAAACCACGTGGCGACGCTGTCATCGTTGACGGCGACCCGCAGCGTCGGCCATGTGCCGGGTAGCGCATCGGGAGCCGCCGGCATATGCGATGACAGCTCCGCCTCAAGCATTCGCACGCGCTCGGTGTGACGGCAAAGCAGCGCGCCCGACGTCGTCGCGACACACGGCTGCCCGCGCTTGACGAGCACGCTGCCGACCCGCTCCTCCAGCAGCTTCACGCGCTGAGACACCGCCGACGGCGATATGTTGAGCGCCTTCGCCGCCCGCTCGAACGAGCCCTGGCGGATCACTTCGGCAAGCGCATCGAGCAATGCGTAGTCGAGCATTAATTTTCCTTAATCGACATTAGCCAATTTAGCTTTGCTTATGCAAAGGGTTATCGGAGACTAGCGTCTTTCGTTTCGTCAGTCCATCCAATCCGCCGCAACCACCATGAATTGGACCGCTTTTTCCCACGGCATGATGCTGTCCGCATCCCTCATCATCACGATCGGCCTGCAGAATGCCTTCGTCCTCAAGCAAGGCATCATGCGCTCGCATGTCGGCAAGATCGTGCTGATCTGCGCGCTGTCGGACATGCTGTTGATCAGCGCCGGGGTAGGCGGCGCGTCGGCGCTCGTCGAGCGTTATCCGGCCTTCGTTCATGCCGTGCTGTATGTGGGTCTCGCTTATCTCGCGTGGTTTGGTTTCGGTGCATTGCGCCGCGCGCTCAAGCCGACGCACACGGCCCTCGACGCAGCAGCCCCGGCCGCCGCGCAACCCGAGCAGCGCGCGTGGACGATCGTGCTGACGACGCTCGCGCTCACCTGGCTCAATCCGCACGTATATCTCGACACGTTCCTGCTGATCGGCACGGCCGGCGCACGCGAACCCGAGCACGCACGCAGTGCATTCGCGCTCGGCGCGATGGCGGCCAGCGCGATCTGGTTCGTCGGGCTCGGCTACGGCGCGCGGCTTCTTGCTCCATGGTTCAAGCGCGCATTCGCGTGGCGCGTGCTCGACGGTACGATCGGCGGCATGGTGTTATTCGTCGCGGCCGCCCAGTTGCACTGAGCCATCCGCCCGGCTCGGCCCGTTGCGCCGGTTTCATTACGCCTGGCCATTGTCCATTCGACATCCATTCACGAATATGGTGCATGACCGGCCATGCCAGGCGTCAAGTGCAAGCGCTAGCCGCGACGCCCAATGCGCGCTGGCCGCGCACGGCGGCAGCTTGCGGCCAAGCAAGCGCTCGCATCGCAGCAAACGTCATGCGATTTCGATCGACGGCACATGACCGTTACTCAATGCGCCGCGCCGGCAAGCCGGATCGCGAAAGGATTCGGGGAAATCTCAGATTGACCCGTGCATATCGGCATGCTTTATTTCCATATCCTCAACCTATTCGCGCACGGCCCATCAAAAGCTTGGCGGATAAAAAAGGAAGTCGCGAGAACCGCTCGTCACTGAAGAGCGGGATACGCAACGCGACGAAAAGCCGCGAAGAGCATCGCATCACTGGACCATCATGGAGAGAGACATCATGGCCTACCGCAACGCGCGGCGACTGTCGCGATGGATCGCCGGGCTCATTGCGGCCTGCACGCTGGCGAGCCTCTCTTTCGTCACCCGCGCCGCTGTTCCTGCCGGCCCCGGCGCGTGGAGCAGCCAGCAAACCTGGGCCGCCGATACCGTCAACGGCGGCAACCTGACAGGCTATTTCTACTGGCCGGCCACCCAGCCGACGACGCCCAATGGCAAGCGGGCGCTTGTGCTGGTATTGCACGGATGCCAGCAAACAGCGTCCGGCGACGTGATCGACGGCGCCAACGGGGCCGGTTTCAATTGGAAAACCATCGCCGATCAATACGGCGCAATCATCTTGGCGCCCAACGCAACCGGCAATGTTTATTACAACCATTGCTGGGACTATGCGAACACGTCGCCGAACCGCGCATCCGGGCACGTCGGCGTGCTGCTGGACCTGGTCCAGCGCTTCGTCGCCAATTCGCAATACGCGATCGATCCGAATCAAGTGTACGTGGCCGGGCTGTCGTCCGGCGGCGGCATGACCATGGTGCTCGGCTGCATCGCACCGGACATTTTTGCCGGCATCGGCATCAATGCCGGGCCGCCGCCAGGCACGACCACCGCGCAAATCAGCTATGTCCCGCCCGGCTATACCGCGGCCACCGCAGCCAACAACTGTAAGGCGTGGGCGGGCTCGAACGCCGGCCGGTTCTCGACCCAGATTGCCGGCGCCGTGTGGGGCACATCGGACTATACGGTAGCGCAAGGATATGGCCCGATCGACACGGCGGCATTGCGGCTCGTCTACGGCGGCACATTCACGCAAGGGGCGCAAGTATCGGTTCCCGGCGGCGGAGTCAACACACCGTATACCGACAGCAGCGGCCACGTGCGCACCCATGAGATCACGGTATCGGGCATGGCGCATGCATGGCCGGCGGGCGCCGGGGGCAACAATATCAACTATGTCGACGCCACGCACATCAACTATCCGGCGTTCGTGATGGACTATTGGGTCAAGAACAATTTGCGCACCGGCTCGGTAACGACACAGCCCGGTGGCGCGCCGACCGGCCTTGCTGTCACGGGGACGACCCAAACCACCGTTTCGCTGGCCTGGAATGCAGTCGCGAACGCCAGCGGCTACAACGTGTACCGCAACGGCGTGAAGGTTGGTTCGACCGCCTCGACGTCCTACACCGACACCGGCCTGAACGCCGCAACGACCTATTCGTACACCGTCACCGAAATCGATCCGCAAGCGGGCGAAAGCGCCCAATCGTCCGCCGTATCGGCCACGACGCAATCGAGCTTTGCCTGCACCGCCACCACGGGCAGCAACTACGCACACGTGCTCGCCGGGCGGGCGCACGATTCCGGCGGCATCGCCTACGCCAACGGCTCGAACCAGAGCATGGGCTTGGACAACGTCTTTTACACGACTACCCTCGCGCAAACGGCGGCCGGCTACTACATCGTCGGCAACTGCCCATGACCGTCGGCGGCTTTTCGACGCCGCGCCACGAAAATGGCGCGCATCGGCCACCGCTGCATGCGCGTTCGTCGAATGCGCGATGCGCATCGTGCGCCGAGCGGCTCGCGCGAGCTTCGCTTCATGCAGTCCCGGCGACGTTTGCGGCGATGGCGCGGCGCAAGTTTCACTTCGCCGTCATCGGCACGCCGGCGACCATGCGAGCGACGATCGCCCGGCTGCTCGATCCCACGCACTGTCAGCCCGGCGCGTAGAGCCGAGCGCGGCCAACCGCCGGATCGCGCCTGACCCGGCGCATCCCGAACGCGTTCACGCGAATCCGCGAAAAATGCCACGTTATCGCAGCGCGATTCGTCTGGTTCGGAGAATTAACGGCGAACCCTCGGCGCGCCGAGCGTCGATGCGCGGGCAAGATCGACGAACGCGGCCAAATAGTCGATCGACGCATCCGCGTCCCGCGTGCCCAGGAATATCTGCTTGGCAATGCCGTCCTTGCCGAGTTTGACCGGCACCACCGGCATCCGGTCCGAGTATTCGTCGGCGAGCCAGCGCGGCAGCGCCGCCACGCCGCGCCCGCTCGCCACCATCTGGAGCATGATGTCGGTCGTCTCGATCGCCTTGTGCCGCTTGGGAACGATGCCCGCCGGCATGAGGAACTGGGTGTAGATGTCCAACCGATCGGTTTCGACCGGATAGGTAATCAAGGTTTCGTCCGCGAGCTGGGCCGCCTTGACATAGTCCATGCTCGCGAGGCGGTGCTGATCCGCCACCACCAGCACCTGCTCGTAGTCGAACACCGGCTCGAAGCGCAGCCCGGGCTTGTTCAGCGGATCGGGCGTCACGAGCACGTCGATGTCGTAGCCGAACAGCGCGCCGATACCCCCGAACTGGAAACGTTGCTTGACGTCCACATCGACATCGGGCCAGCGCGCCAAATACGGCGACACCACTTTCAACAGCCACTGATAGCACGGATGGCACTCCATACCGATGCGCAGCGTGCCGCGTTCGCCGTTCGCATACTGCTTCATTCGCGCTTCCGCATGCTCGAACTGCGGCAGCAGCCGGTTCGCGAGCGCGAGCAGATACTGCCCCGCCTGCGTCAGCCGCAAGCTTCGCCCTTGCCGGTCCCAGATCGGCGTGCCGAGCTGCTGCTCGATTTTCTTGACGGTATGACTGAGTGCCGATTGCGTGAGATACAACGCGTTGGCCGCCGCCGTCAACGACCCTTGGCGCTCCACTTCACGAATGATGACCAGATGAAACCGCTCCAGCATGGCTAGGACTCACGAAAAATTCGCATGAAAAAATTTAATGGATGAATGAAATAATGCCATTTTATTTCATGCCTCGAAAACCCTATCATGGCCGCCGAATCCCTTCAATCCCACTGCAAACGGCGGCTCTCATGGTCACGACACATAATCTCGGCTTTCCTCGCATCGGGGCGACGCGCGAGCTGAAATTCGCGCTCGAAAACTACTGGAAAGGTCAGTCTTCGCGCGACCAGCTCAAGACGCTGGGCACGCAATTGCGCCAGCGCCATTGGGACAATCAACAGGGTCTCGATCTGGTTCCGGTCGGCGACTTCTCGTTCTACGACCACGTGCTCGACATGAGCTTCACGCTCGGCAACCTGCCGGAACGCGTGCAAGACTTTCGCGGCGACACGCTCGACAACTACTTCCGGGTAGCGCGCGGCCGCTCCGCGCCAACCGCGGAAGAACACGGCGCGTGCTGCGGCGGCGTCGCGGCCGGCGAGATGACCAAATGGTTCGATACGAACTACCACTACATCGTGCCGGAATTCACCGCGACGACCCGTTTTTCGCTGGACGCGTCGCGGCTCGTCTCGCAATTGACCGAGGCCCGCGCCGCCAACGTGAACGCCAAACCCGTGATCATCGGCCCTGTCACGTATCTTTGGCTCGGCAAGGCGAAGGACGATTCGGACCGCCTCGCGCTACTGCCGAAGCTGCTGCCTGTCTACGCCGCGCTGCTCGACCATTTTGTCGCCCAGGGCGTCGAGTGGGTGCAAATCGACGAACCGGCGCTCGTCACCGAACTCGATCCCGCGTGGCAACGAGCATTCGTCACCGCATACGAGGCGCTCGAAACGCGGCGCGTCAAGCTGCTGCTCGCGACTTATTTCGGCTCATTGCGCGAGAATCTCGCGCTCGCGTGCTCGTTGCCGGTCGAAGGTCTGCACATCGATGCGATCAACGCACGCGACGAAGTCGCCACGCTCGCTCGCCAACTGCCGGCGGACCGCGTGCTATCGGTCGGCGCGATCAACGGCCGGAACATCTGGAAGACCGATCTCGCCGCAACGCTCGACTGGCTCGAGCCGCTCGCGCAAGCGCTCGGCTCCCGGCTGTGGATCGCGCCGTCGTGCTCGCTGCTGCACGTGCCGGTGGATCTGTCGAGCGAACAGAAGCTCGATCCGGCGATCCGTTCATGGCTCGCGTTCGCGCTGCAAAAGCTCGACGAACTGAAGGTGCTCGCGTCGGCGCTGAATCACGGCCGCGCATCGGTCGCCAACGAACTCGCCGCGAATGCGGCCGCAATCGAAAGCCGCCGCACCTCGCCGCGCGTTCACAATCCGGCGGTCAAGGCCGCGGTCGAGCGCATCACCGCGGCGCTCGGCCGGCGGCAGAGTCCATATGGCGTCCGCGCACAGAAGCAGAACGAACGGCTGAAGCTGCCCGCGTTCCCCACCACCACGATCGGCTCGTTCCCGCAAACCGGAGAAATCCGCCACGCGCGCAGCCAGTTCAAGGCCGGCGCGCTTGACGAAGCCCGCTACAAGGCCGCGATGCGCGCGGAGATCGCGCGCAGCATCCGCGAGCAGGAAGCACTGGGCCTGGACGTACTGGTTCACGGCGAAGCCGAACGCAACGACATGGTCGAGTATTTCGGGGAGCAGCTCGAAGGTTACGCGTTCAGCCAGTTTGGCTGGGTACAGTCGTATGGCTCGCGCTGCGTGAAACCGCCTATCCTGTTCGGCGACATCAGCCGCCCAAGCGCGATGACCGTGGAGTGGATCGAGTATGCGCAGTCGCTGACCAGCAAACCGATGAAAGGCATGCTGACCGGCCCCGTGACGATCCTCAACTGGTCGTTCGTGCGCGACGATCAACCTCGTTCGGTGTCGTGCCTTCAGCTCGCGCTCGCGATCCGCAATGAAGTGCTCGACCTCGAGAAGGCCGGCATCCGCGTGATCCAAATCGACGAGGCGGCACTGCGCGAGGGCCTGCCGCTGCGGCGTTCGCAATGGAAGGAATATCTGGATTGGGCCATCGAATCGTTCCGCATTGCCGCCAACGGCGTAGGCGACGAAACCCAGATTCACACGCATATGTGCTACTCGGAGTTCAACGACATCATCGCGTCGATCGCAGACATGGACGCCGACGTGATCACGATCGAGACTTCGCGCTCGGATATGGAATTGCTCGACGCGTTCGACAACTTCAAATATCCGAACGAGATCGGACCGGGCGTCTACGATATTCACTCGCCGAATATCCCGACCCAGGAGCATATAGTCCAGCTTATGAAGAAAGCGGCCGAGCGAATTCCGGCGCAACGACTGTGGGTGAACCCGGACTGCGGGCTGAAGACGCGCCAGTGGACGGAAGTGATTCCGGCGCTGACGAACATGGTAGCCGCGGCCAAGACGCTGCGCAACCAGGTGCAGTAATCGTATTGCCCCGCCGAGCGCGCATCGCGCGTGGCAGGGCGCGGCATTGACGCCCCGGGCCGGTGCATTCCGGCCCGGGGCGATTCATTTCGTCAAAAGATTTTCTTCCGCCCCCAAGCCAGTGCGAACAACCCACGCGCCGCCAGCTATACAAAACAGCCAGCCTGGGAACCTGGCTTTGACGACCCTCTTCATTCAGACAATGCTTAAACGATCCGCCATCACAATTCACTTATTTACAGCACATTCCCGTCACGAAATTTAATCAGGTACGACATTACAAACCATCCGGAATTAATATTGATCGATAAACATTTAATGGATAAAATCTGTTGATAATAGATTGCGGATTTTGATTCTTTTGGAGCCGTCAAGCCAAGCCGGCTTCAGCGCCCCGCTCCGCCAATTCACTTATCTTGGCTATCTCGATAATAAATGACGAACCGGGCATGATTTGTTCTCCGCCGGCATCGCAAGCGTCAAGATTGATTTATGTGAGGGCAGCCACGGAATCGAAAAACATTCCGAAAATTCACTTCCAGGTGACGTTGACACCAACGGACAGTGCGAAGAGAATCGGACAAGCACGCTGATATGGCCAACTGCCCGCCATTCAGTCAGCGACGGCATGGTAGCCCCGAACCATCCGAAACATTTGCCGTTCGCAGCATCGCTGCCAAATCGTCCGCAATGCCGGTTTGAAGCCGCGCCCCAAATCAGAAAAAGCAATGTACGGCAGCACCAAAAGCCCAGTCCAAGCATCCAAGGAAGGCCAGACTATGCACAGGAACACCCATGCCGATTATGAGTTAGATTGCCACAGCAGGTCGGGTTCGATAGCTCTCCATTTATCGAAATTCGAATCCACCATTCTGGCTTGCTCCCCAGGTCTATTTCGCCCGGAGTCTTCCCCATATCTCCATACATTGCCGTTCCACTCGAGCAACCGAATAACCCGTCGCACCCCTTCAAGTCGATTACATTCATACCATCCACTGCGAATAGGTGCCACGTCAGCCGAAAACCATCGAGTCTTGTTCATTCCCAATCTTCCTCTTATTGGCAATAACGATTGCTGCCCTACATTCGGCGCAGCCACTTCATATAGCATCCTGCGCTTCTCGGCAAACTTATATAAAAACGACGTCCCCGTCACCTGCCAATACCAACAGGATATTAATTTTAAAAATTGGTTTCAGATCGATCGCCCTTTACTGGCAAGCCAAATTCCCGATAAATGATCCAGCCGGACATGAAAATTGGCCATTGGTATTACGATATCGCGTTGCAAATTGTCGTAACTTCGCTGGCTACAATGGATATTCGGAAAAATCGATACGCCCTGGTACCCAATCGTGCGTCTGGATAAAAATCAGCCGCCTGAATTCAGCCTTCCGCCATGAATCAGAACACTCCCCCAAACTCCAAAGAACGCTGTCTCCTCGCCGATCGGTCATCCCATCCCACTCAGCCCGCTACGCTATCCGAAAAACGGTTTTCCCCGTCCAAGCTGGCGGCCTTGACCGAAGTGGCGCTGGATTTTGGGTTGGATATGCGGGAGGTGCTAGCAGGCACCGGCCTTAGCGCCGAAGATGTCGCCAACCCATTCGTCCTTACGTCAAGGTTGCAATTCTTGACAGCCGCGCGCAATACGATCCGTCGATGCCCACGTTCGGACCTGGGTGTACAAGTTGGCAGGCTGCTCCACGCTTCAAGCTATGGAATGTTTGGGTATGCCGTACTGTGCTCGGAATCCATGGCTGATGCGCTTGACTCGGCAATCAAATTTCACCAGCTTGCAAATGGCGTGCTCGGCGTGAGCTGGAACCAGCAGGAGGATTTGGTATTTTGGAATTTTTCCGGTTGGAACGAAACGAAATTGCCTGAAATCGATGCAGATTTATATCATTTTCTCGTCGATATGCAATTTGCATTACATGTGACAGTGGTCAAGGATGTCATGGGATCATGGTGCGTACCGGTGCGTGCGGAATTTATGCGTGAGCAACCACCTCATGCAAAGCTGCTATCGGAAACGCTCGAATGTCCACTTCTGTTCGAACAGCCATGCAACAGAATCAGTTATCCGTCGGCATGGCTGCCACGCATTCCTCAGCTCGCTCATCCGGTCACGGCAGCACAGGTCTCGCGGCAATGCGCGCGCCTGTTGGACGAAATCCGTAATCAATCGGATATCACGCAGCGTGTCTATCAAATACTTACACGCACGCCGGGTAAATTCCCGGATATTGATGCTGTCGCCAGTGACTTATGTATGACCGCACGCACGTTGCGCCGCAAACTCGACGCGGCGGGAACGTCATATAACGAACTACTGACAAGCGTGCGAAGAGCGCTGGCCATTGATTATCTCAGTACAACCACGCTGAGCATCGAAGACATCGCATTCTTACTAGGATTCAGCGACGCAGTGAGCTTTCGGCATGCATTCAAGCGCTGGATGGGAACGACTCCGAATGATATCCGCCGTAATCGAGAGAAATGGATTAACAGCGCGGAAACCAGAATTAAACCGGAGTAATTTCGATTGATGGGAACGGTCAATTTTTTTGACCGTTCCCATCATTTTTACAACCTCTGCGGTGATCCATATTTAACCCGCCGAATCAATTTAATTCTTTGCAATCAATATATCGAAAATATCGTCTTATCAGCATTAGCGAAGAGTGATCATTAACCTGCGGGAATTAATATTCGCCGCATTCAAGGGAGTGCACAGTCATCCAGCGATTTGCAAGTCTTTGGAATTGTATTGCTTCATACTCGATTCGGGCTTGTGCTCGCTTGACTATCGCTACTACGATAGATTGAGACACTCCGTATAGCGGCACTTCGCCCATTCGAGCATAGGAGGTGAAGATAAGTGCACGCATGAAACAAGCCGTTCGATAGGCCAGAGAGGCTGGCTTTTCATTTTCGGTATACGGCTCTTGATGCTCATCGCCGCCGCGATGTTCGACTTGTGCGCGCGACATTGGCTGTCGATCGCAAATCGTCGATTCGCAGAGCGGCGCGAATCAGTATCGGCATTCGACCTACCAAACCACCTTATCATCCATCCACAATAGCGCCTACCGTAAAAATCACTGATTCTCAAAGCGCATGAATAGATCGAACTCACAAATCATTCACCACGCCATTTTTCATCAGTCGCCCACACGAGCCTATCTTGATATTTATTTTCATTTCACACAAAAATAAATTCATAAACCAACATTTGAAACTTTAAAAGCATAATCCAAGATGGATCTCTTAACGGCAATGCGCGTTTTTGTCAATGTGGCAGAATTAGGCAGCTTTGTACGTGCCGCGAAATGCATCGGCATTTCAACTGCCGTGGCAACACGCCATATCGTGGCACTTGAAAATCGACTCGAAACCCGTCTTATCTATCGAACCACCCGCAGCCTTTCTTTAACGGAGGCTGGCTCGAAATATCTGATTAGCGCGCGGCAACTACTGGAAGATCTCGAAAAAATCGAGGAAGAAATTTCCTCAGTCAGTCGAGGGCCGATTGGCACTTTGCGCATAGCATCGTCTCCCGGCTTTGCTCAACATTGCCTCACTCCGCTTCTTCCATCATTCATGACGACATTCCCCAATATTTCCCCTGACCTGACGACCACGGAAAGACAAGTGGATTTCATCAAGGAAGGATTTGATGTAGGAATATTAACGTCTCAGCAAATACGCCATCCCAGCACGGTAACCCGGTCGATAATTAATATCCGCATGATTGCCTGCGCATCGCAACAATACTTAAATACACATGGAACTCCACATCATCCAAACGAATTGGAAAAACATTCGGTCCTCGTACTATCCAACCTATATCTCAATGGAAACAAATATAAATTCACGTTTGAAAATGAAATTCACCAACCCAAGCTTTCGAGTCGAATTTTAACCAACAACGACGAGATTATCCGTCATCTTGCACTGCTGGGATTCGGCATCGCGATATTGCCGGAATACACGGTCAATCGAGATATCGAGCTGGGGAATTTGCAGGAAATATTATCGAACTACGAGTTACCCAAACTAGAAATGTATATCGCGTACCCCAATCGTCAGCACATGCCAATCAAGGTTCGCTCGTTTATCGATTATTTGCTCGCCAATTTCAATGAATGACCGCGACGAGTCCGGCAGAATTCCGCGGCAAGCCTCGCGGTTAGCGATGAAATACGATACAGAGGCCACCAGCGGCCATTATTACCAGCCCAACGCAAGCCAGGCTGCATCGGCAAATTATCTCGAATTGATTTCATCTGGAACAATGGGCAATCCGGGCGCCACGTCAACGCGCGGTCAAAACACTCCAGGCGTGGCTCGATACGCTCGGCATAGAACCACGTCTGATTGTCAGACCGATACTGTCGTCACGCTTCGAGGAACGCCAGCAAATCCGCATTGACCTGGTCCGCGTGCGTCACACAAATGCCGTGTGAGCCGCCCGGATACACTTTCAGCGTTGCTTGTTTGATGATCGTCGCGGATAAGCGCGCGGACGCGTCGATCGGCACAATCTGATCGTCATCACCGTGCAGGATCAGCGTCGGCACGTCGATCTTCGCCAAATCCTCGGTATAGTCGACTTCGGAAAACTCGCGCACGCACGCGTACTGTCCCAGTATCCCGCCCGTCATCCCCTGCGCCCAGAATGCGTCGATCGTACCTTGCGACACCTTGGCGCCCGGCCGATTGAAACCGAAGAACGGCAACGCGAGATCCCGGTAGAACTGCGAGCGATTATCCGCGACACCCTTACGAATGCCGTCGAACACATCCATCGGCAGGCCGCCCGGGTTCGCCTCGGTCTTCAGCATGATCGGCGGTACTGCGCCGATCAGCACAACCTTCGCAATGCGGTGCGAGCCATGACGGCCGACATAATGCGAAACTTCACCGCCGCCCGTCGAATGACCGACGAGCGTCACGTCGCGCAAATCCAGCGCATCAATTAGCGCGGCGAGATCGTCGGCATACGTATCCATGTCGTTGCCCGCTGCCGGCTGCGCGGAGCGGCCGTGTCCGCGACGGTCGTGCGCGATCACCCGATAGCCATGCTGTGCGAGAAACAGCATTTGAGCGTCCCACGCATCGGCGTTCAGCGGCCAGCCGTGCGAGAACACAACCGGGCGCCCCGAGCCCCAATCCTTGTAGAAGATCCGCGTACCGTCTTTCGTCGTGATCGTGTCCATCCAAAGGCTCCGTATCGATGAGTATGTGTAGGCAATCGGCACAACGCGCGCCGATCGGACTGCGGGTCATCTGTCGCGGCAGCAGGCTGCCTGGATCATACCGTTCGGGGCTTCTTGAGCGCAGACAATGGGCAACGAGCCGGATGTGAAGTGCGTCAACGATCCATGCATGGCGTGTCGACTGCCGCATGCGCCGTGTTTAGCGCGCCATCCTGCGCTGCGTCAGCTTACCTGCATTCGAGCTTTCCGTCCGGCCCCGCCACACCCGTCATGCATTCGGGCCGAGACGGGCGCCGTCACGCTCAACGCGATGCCGAGTAACGAGCAACGCCGTCGGTCATGACCGCAGTGTCCCCAGGGCGTTTGCCGCCCAGCGTGCAGTGCGGAACGGCACGCTGCTCGTGCTGCGCTCCGGCATTGCCTGAGTATTGCCTGAAATTCGCGCAATGAAATCCGCTCAAAACCGAGACTTGGTCTCTCCAATCAGGCACGAGCCGGTTCCAAGCCCCGCTTCGTGGCCGAAGCGCAAGGCGTCCCGCTGGCGCCCGCCCTCGCAAGCGCCAGCCGCAACCGCGCAACCCAATTGCCGCTTCCCGCCGAAGTCCCGATTCGCGGCCGGCAAGCGTGAACGGCCGCTGCCGAAGCCCGTCTGCCACGCCATCAAACATCGTAACGGCCGGCCGCGTCGCCAACCTCATCCAAAGCGGCCGGTTGTGTCATGTGTGAAACGCGAGTGTCTGCACGCGCATCAGAAGCGGTGGCGTAGCCCGAGATTGATGATGCCTTGGGTCCGCGTCCCGCCGTAACCATAGGAACCGATCGAAGCCTGCGCCACCTGCGTCTGTCCGTCGAGCGTGCGCTGTTCGCCGTTCGCACGCTGCCACGCGCCGACCGCATAAAGATCGGTGCGCTTCGACAGCACGTAATCGGCGCCGGCGGACACCTGATGGTAGGTTGCACTCGTATCGCCGCGGGCGCGCGTGTAGCTGTAGCCGACGCCGACGAGCAAGCTGGCCGTCGCCTGATAGTTGAAAAAGCCGCGCACGGTATCGTACTTCTGCGTGCTGCGGAACGCAGACATCGCATCGACCTTGTACAGCGCATTGCTGTAGTCGATACCGGCGGCGAATGGCGCGAAGTTGTAGCGCAACGCGCCGCGCGCGATGTCGATCGATTTCGCTGAGATATAGCCGCCGTTGACCAGCGACCCGTCGAACGTCCCGTCCGATGTGCCGTTCCAGCCGGTCCGGATACCGTTGGCGAGCGATGAACGATTCGCGGCATGGTAATAGCCGCCCGCGACATCGACCGGACCGTTGCTGTACGAAAGGCCCACCGACCAGGTTTGCCCGGCGCCGCTCTTGCCGGCCACGCCGCCGAGCGCATACATGCCGACGAACTGGAATCCGCCGATCACGGGCGACGTGTATTTCACTGCATTGTCGGTACGCGACGACGTGTCGTAATTGTCGACATCGCCGGGCGTCGAATAGACGCTGCCGAAGTAGAAATCGCCGGTTACCGGCCACACCACGTCGGCAAGGGAATCGTATTGACGGCCAAGCGTCAGCGTACCCCAACGTGCGCTTTCGAAACCGACGAACGCCTACCGGCCGAACATCCGGTTGCCTTGCCCAAGCGCGCCGGTGTTCGGGTTGAAACCGTTTTCCAGCGTGAAAATCGCTTTCAGTCCGCCACCGAGATCCTCCACGCCTTTTACCCCGAAGCGGTTGCCGAGCAGATTGCCGTTGCCCAGACCGACGAGATGCTTACCTTCCGCATTCGCATTCCAAACAAACGACAAGGATGTATCGAACAAACCATAAAGCGTGACTTCCGATGCGCGGGCCGCTTGGCTGATGGTGAAAAAAGTGCCCGACAGCATTAAGAACCGAAGTGAGTTGTTCAAGGTGCGCTCCCCAGTGTTGACAGTGGTTGTCTTATGCGTCGGACGGCTTCCGGTATCGTGCTTTACCGTCCCTGACGGGGCGGGAAAACTCCGAACGCGCTGCCGATTCTGGAAAGCATTCGCATCGCGGAGATGAGCGACAAATGACAAAAATGTCATTTCCGCGCCATCCCAAATGAGGTGGCAGCGATCTCGAATGCACGCTGAAGAACGGGTTCCGAAGCGAAATGGGGCGGAAGCGGCGATCCGATGCACCACACATGACGCGTCATGCGAGCAGCGAAGAAAAGCTACGGCGCACGCTATGTGCAGAATGGGAATCGAAACACAGTCGGCGGCCGGGAAGCGATCGACACGCAGTCGCGATCCGGGCCGCGTTCATGTAATACCAATCCACGAAGCTGAGCGACGACAACGCTCAGTTCGAACTGCCTATTACGGGCCAGTGAGTCCGGCCGGCAAAGCGATTGAAAGCCTCCCCTCACGAGCAAAGGAAAAAATGTCCAGGCACAGCCTTAACGCAACCCGCAATTTATTTACGGAAGAGTCAGGAAACCGGGCCAGCGCGATGTGCGATACCGAGAAAACTTTCTCAATGGGGACCGTACCGCGTTACGACCGTAACTTCGCTTGACTCAGGTGATTTTCGAGATTGAAATTTGTGGCGACGAGGCAATCAGCGAGCGTTGACATTTTGACTTGATCACAACACGGGGATTGTCATGGACGTTTCGATTCAGCAGTCTGCGAGCCATTGGGGTGCCGTGCCGGCTGAATTTGCCATTCCGCTGGTTGAGAGCGCGTTCGTCCTCCGGCATCACGAAGACGGGCTAAGGTTGCGTGAGCATTCCCGTCGCTGGATGCTCGAGCATCGGCTGGTGCCGGTCGATGTCGTGGGAACACAGGCCGATGGGCTGCGTTACACCGAATTAGTCGCAAGTTATTCAGTCGGTGCGCCCTTTGACGCATTGTGCGCGATCTCGGATCTCAGTATCTGGTTCTTCGTGTGGGACGATAAGCACGGCCGATACGCGTTTCATCACCAACACGGCCAATGGGCGGCCCTGCGCGACGCCCTATATCGTGTCGTTGACGCGCCAGCGGCCTACTCGCACGATGCCGAACCGCTCCTTAGCGGGCTTGCCGATTGCCTGCTGCGTTTTCACGCGCTGATGAGCGAGCACTGGAATACGAGCATC
The DNA here is from genome assembly GCF_900176645.1 of Burkholderia singularis. Taxonomy (GTDB): domain Bacteria; phylum Pseudomonadota; class Gammaproteobacteria; order Burkholderiales; family Burkholderiaceae; genus Burkholderia; species Burkholderia singularis. The sequence continues at coordinate 29,784 of NZ_FXAN01000042.1, read as the reverse complement.
GCGGAACACTTGCGCGCTGTGATCCACGCCTACGATATCGAATATCGCGAGCGTATCAACAACTACGTGCCGCCGATTGACGACTATGTGAAGCTGCGTGCCGGCACCTTCGGCTACCGCGTCTGGCTTGATTGCCTCGAACTCGCGGCAGGACGCACATTGCCGGCCGATATTCGTCAGTGGGGCGAATACCGTCGCGCGGGCCTGGCCAGTCAAGAGTTTGCGGGCTGGTATAACGATCTGTGCTCGATCCGCAAGGAACTGGCCGCCGGTGAGCTACACAATCTCGGGATCACGATGATCAAGCATCGGGGACTGTCGGTAGGCGATGCAATTGATGAAGTTCGCGAGCGCGTCATCACACGCGTCGAGGATTTCCTGCTCGCCGAGCGTGCGGCGCTGGAACGAGTGGATCGCGCGAATCTGCCGTCCGAAATTGCAGACGCTGTCCGGCATTGCGTGTTCAACATGCGCAACTGGATCTCGAGCGTTTACTGGTTCCATCACGCATCCGAACGTTACAACGTGAACGCGTGGGCAGACAGGTCGCACCCGCCATACGTCGTCGACGCCTGAGCGGGAAGCAGTCTGTGATGCTTGCACGTCATGTGCAATGAAGCAGTATGGCGTAGCGCGGCAACTTAGAAGCGCGAACCAATGGCGGCGGAACGTTGGGTTATCCAAACTGCGTGGCCGGCAGCTCTGTCCGACCGACGATCGTCGCAGGCGGACGACGATACGCTCCCCCCGGCAACCGGAACGACCTCGACGGTCACGTGCGACAGATCCTTGAAGCGTTGCAGCAGGCCGTGATAGAAACGCGAATCCCGCGCCGTGTCGCCGGTGGAAACGGAAACGACCGCGCTCATATGCCCCGGTCCGAGGCGCCAGACGTGCAGATCGTTAACCCGATCGCCGCTGCCTTCGATGGCGGCGCGCACGCCGTCTGCCAGCCGGCGATCCGAATTCATGTCGAGCAGAATGCCGCCCGTGTCGCGCATCAGGCCGAACGACCAGTTCGCGATCACCAGCGCGCCGATGATACCTGCGAGCGGATCCATCCAGACCCAGCCAAACGCACGAGCGAGCAGCAGACCAATGATCGTCAGAACCGATACTGCCGCATCGGCAATCACGTGAATGTACGCTGAGCGGATATTGTGATCCCGCGCCGCCGCAGCAGACGCGCCGTGATCATGTTCATCGAACGCAAGTTCGTGCTCTCGGCCGTTCAGGCGCACGATGGCCCTGAACTGATGAGGCTCGGGGATAACCTCGAGCGACTCCAGGTAGCCGCCACGGCTTTGCATCGCAAATTCTTGCCGGGTGCCGTCCGGGCGGATCGTCGTCACCGATACGGCATTCGCATCGACGAACGCCGTATCGTTCGTGGCAGGCGCCACGCGGAACACGGGCGGCACGCCATCTTCGAACACCGATACGAGCAATACCCCCTGCTGATCGAAGATTTTGTGCACTTCCTCTTCGTGCCCGTGATCATCGTGACCGCCATGCGCATGCCCGTGATGATGGCCGTGGCTATGGCCATGGTGATCGCCGCTTAGCAACCAGACGCTCGCGATGTTGACGAGCAGGCCGGCAACCGCAATCGGAATCGCTTCACCGAAATGGATCGGAACGGGAGCAAACAAGCGTGCGACCGCCTCATACCCGATCACGAGCGCGATCATCGCGAGCACGATCGCGCTCGTGAAGCCTGCGAGGTCGCCGAGTTTGCCCGTGCCGAATACGAAACGCGGATCGCTCGCGTGTTTGCGTGCATAGGTATACGCAAGCGCGGCAATCAGCATCGCGCCGGCGTGAGTCGACATGTGCAGCCCGTCGGCGATGAGCGCCAGCGAACCGAAAATCGACCCGCCGACGATCTCGGCCACCATCATGACCGCGCACAGCCCGATGACCATCCACGTTTTGCGCTCGTTCTCCTCGTGCGCAGCTCCCAGAAAAATGTGGTCGTGCCCCGCACCGAATGCAGCGTCCTTGAATTCGCTCATCACAGCCCCCGATTACTTGAAATAGCTGTGAACGACTTCGATCAATTGCTCGGTCGCGCTGCCCTCGTCTTCGTGCCCCTCGGCGTCGACGAAATGGCTGCGGATGTGATCCTCGAGCACGACCGCGAGCAGCCCGTTCATCGCGCCGCGGCTACTCGTGATGCGCTGGAGGATTTCGTTACAGCCGCGCTCTTCTTCCAGCGCACGTTCGATCGCTTCGACCTGTCCCTTGATGCGGCGGACGCGATTCAGCAGCTTCTGCTTTTCCTTGACAGTGTGGCTCATGGCGGCTCCCTCATATAGTGGGGGGGAGTATAAACCACTCCTCGTCACTCGTTGCCGCGGTAGACAATACATCCCACGCCAACGTCACCGAATGACCTAAATCCTCGCATTGCGCAGCCTCAGCGCATTCGAGATGACCGACGCAGAACTCAGACTCATCGCAAGCGCGGCAATCATTGGCGAGAGCAATAGCCCGGTGACCGGATAAAGCACGCCGGCCGCCAGCGGAACGCCAAGCGCGTTGTAGACGAACGCGAAACCTAGGTTCTGTTTCATATTCGCGACAGTCGCTTCCGACAGCTCGCGAGCACGCGCGATACCTCGCAAATCGCCCTTCACGAGGGTGATCTGCGCGCTGTTCATCGCCACGTCGGTTCCCGTTCCCATGGCAACACCCACATCGGCCTTGGCCAGCGCCGGTGCGTCGTTGATACCGTCGCCAGCCATCGCTACGATGTGCCCGGCTTGCTGAAACTTCGTCACCAAATCGAGTTTGTCGGCCGGCTTGACCTCGCCATGAAATTCATCGACACCGAGTTTCCCGGCGACGGCCTTGGCCGTCGCCACGCCGTCGCCCGTTGCCATCACGACTCGAATGCCATTTTCCGTCAACGTCGCGAGCGCTTCCGGCGTCGTCGCCTTGATCGGGTCCGAGACCGCCAAGAGCCCGGCCAAACGTCGGTCCACCGCCATATACATGACGCTCGAACCCTGCTCCCTCATGCCATCCGCTTCCTTTGCGAGCAGCTCGACCGATACGGAATCAGTCTGCATCATCGCGGTGTTGCCCAATGCCAATGAGCGGCCGGCAATGACGCCTCGCACGCCGATGCCTGTTACGGACTCGAAATTCTCGACACGGTCGAGCTTCAATGTCTTCTCACGGGCAGCTGCCACAATGGCCGCGGCAAGTGGATGTTCGCTACCCTGGTCTAGACTGGCCGCCAGTCGAAGCACCTCGTCCGGTGTATAGCCGTCAGCGCCCAAAGCGCGTTCGAAGGCAGGACGGCCCTCGGTCAAGGTACCCGTCTTGTCGACAATTAGTACGTCGACCTTGCGCAGATTTTCGATCGCCGCGGCATCCCGGAAGAGAACGCCGCTCGATGCGCCTTTGCCACTGGCGACCATGATGGACATCGGCGTAGCCAAGCCAAGCGCGCAGGGGCACGCGATAATGAGCACCGCGACTGCATTGATGAGGCCAAATACCCAACTGGGCTCGGGCCCAACGAGGCCCCATGCCACGAACGTCAACAGCGCTATGCCGACGACGACCATAACGAATACGCCGGCCACTTTGTCAGCCATCCGCTGCATCGGTGCTCTGGAGCGCTGGGCCTGGGCAACCATCTGTACGATTTGTGACAGCACCGTCTGAGAGCCCACCTTTTCGGACCGGATGACGAGACTGCCAGTCGCATTCATCGTCGCACCGATGACATGGTCACCGACACGCTTCGTTACGGGAATGGGCTCCCCGGTAATCATGGATTCATCGAGCGAACTCGAGCCGTCGGTCACCACGCCATCCACAGGGACCTTCTCACCCGGCCGGACTCGAAGCAGATCTCCCACATGCACGTGGGACAATGGCACATCCTCCTCCGAGCCATCGCCATTGATGCGTCGCGCAGTCTTGGGAGCGAGGCCGAGGAGCGCCTTAATGGCAGCTGACGTTTGCGAGCGGGCCTTCAGTTCGAGCAGCTGCCCGAGCAGGGTGAGCGAAATAATAACGGCCGCGGCTTCGAAATAGACGCTCACACGGCCGTGTGCACTGTATGTCGAAGGAAACGCGCCCGGGAAAACGGTGGCGACGACGCTGTAAATGTAGGCAGCCCCCGTACCGAGCCCGATGAGCGTCCACATGTTCGGGCTGCGGTTCAGGAACGAACGGACACACCGCTCGAAAAACGGGAAGCCCGCCCATAGGATCACCGGCGTGGAAAGCACGAACTCGATCCAACTCTCGGTTGACGCCGGCAGCAGTTCGACGCGATGGCCGAACATCGCCAGCACAAAGACGACTGCGGTCAGCGGCAATGTCCACCAGAAGCGGCGCCGAAAATCCACCAGCTCGGGGTTTTCACCTTCGTCGATGCTGGGCAGGATCGGCTCCAGGGCCATGCCGCATATCGGACATTGACCGGGATGGTCCTGACGAATCTCCGGGTGCATCGGGCACGTATAGAGCGCGCCCTCCGGTATCGGCGCCGCCGGCTCAGGGGGTCGGGATTCAACGTACTTCTCCGGTGCCGACTTGAACTTCGTCACGCATGCGTTGCTGCAGAAGTAGTATGGTTTTCCGTCGTGCTCGGTATGAAAACGTGACGCATTTGTAACGTTCATCCCGCAAACCGGGTCGCGCAAGGCGCGGGCGGTATCGGCTGGCACGCGGTGCTCCCCATGCTGATGCGCGTGTCCGCCATGCCCGGTACGCGTGTCGCGCTTGCCCGCGCTGCCCACATCATCGGTGCTCGACGGCGCATGCCCTGAAATTCGTTGGTGATACGGCCTACCTTCGCTATCTCGATCGTTCATCTTGACGCTCCTCGATAATCTGCTCAGGCGCTTCCCCACTCCCCCCACGGAGCGGCCTGGCCCTTGAGCCCCGCCCTGAAACTTCCTCACAGTGACGAATCATCTTGGCCGGCACACCAGATGACTTCACGGCTTCTCCAATATTCGTGAACGGCTCCTCCGTCCAAACGCGCCATTGCGTCAGACGGAAACGAACAGGCTCTTCATCGGTTTTCTCCAGACCGGGGAAAACCCGTTTTCGAGCCAGATGGTATTGAATCGAACGTTGGTGCATCACTGGCCGCTCGCACACGACGGCCCTGCAGCAACAACCAGGCAGCCGGGATCACGAACATGGAAAGCAACGGCGCAGTAATCATGCCACCCACCATCGGGGCGGCAATACGCTGCATGACTTCGGAGCCGGCACCCTGCCCCATCATGATGGGAATGAGGCCGGCCAGCACGACCGCGACCGTCATTGCTTTCGGCCGCACACGCAACACAGCGCCTTCGCGAATCGCATCAAGCAGCAATGCTTCAGTGAGCGGCTCGCCCGCTTCCAGCCGCCGGTTCAATGCACCCTTCAGGTAAAGTAGCATCACGACGCCGAATTCGGCGGCCACGCCAGCCAGGGCAATGAAACCGACCGACGTTGCGACGGAGACCGCGTGCCCCAGCATCCAGATGAGCCAGAACCCGCCGACGAGTGCAAACGGCACGGTCGACATCAGCAACAATGCATCCGCTGCGGAATTGAACGTCAGGAACAGCAGCACGAAGATGACGGCGAGCGTAACGGGGATGACCATACGCAGCTTTGCCGCTGCCCGCTCCAGATACTCGAACTGTCCCGACCAGGCGATTGAATAGCCTGGCGGAAGTTTGACCTGCCGCGCAACGGCCTTCTGCATGGCCTGCACTGCGGACTGAAGATCCGTATTGCGGATATCCACGTACACATAGCCGGACAGCCGCGCATTCTCGCTACGAATCATCGGCGGACCGTCGGCGATCGTGATGTGCGCAACGTCGCCGAGTTGAATTTGCGCACCTCGGTCCGTGACGACGGGCAACTGCCGCAACTTTTCAAGCGAGTCCCGGACTTCGCGTGGATAACGGATATTGATCGGAAAGCGCTCGCGGCCGGCGATCACCTCGCCGACGTTTTCGCCACCGACAGCCGACGACACGACCGACTGGATGTCCGCGACCGACAAACCATATCGTGCGGCCGCGAGCCGATCGATGTCGACATCGATGTATCGGCCGCCGTTCAGTCGCTCCGCCAGCGCGGATGTCACGCCGGGCACGTTCTTCACGGCCGCTTCGACCTGCGTCGCAATGCTGTCGATTTGCGTCAGGTCGGGCCCTGAGATCTTGACCCCGACCGGCGTCTTGATACCCGTGGACAGCATGTCGAGCCGGTTCCGGATCGGCGGTACCCAGACGTTCGACAGGCCCGGCACCTTGACGGTCCGGTCCAACTCGTCGACGAGCTTCTCCGGCGTCATGCCAGGCCGCCACTGATCACGTGGTTTGAACTGTATCGTCGTCTCGAACATCTCCAGCGGCGCGGGGTCGGTCGCCGTATCGGCGCGTCCGGACTTGCCGAATACCGTTGCCACCTCGGGCACCGTCTTGATCAGCCGATCAGTCTGCTGCAACAGCTCCGATGCCTTTGCCGCCGACATTCCGGGCAGTGCAGTCGGCATGTACAGCAAGTCGCCCTCATCGAGCGGCGGCATGAACTCGCCTCCGAGCCGCGAGATCGGGATAATCGTCAGCGCCAATGCAGCGGCCGCCAGACCGATCGCGAACCATGGACGCCGCAGTGTTCCGTCAAGTAGTGGCTTGTACAGTTGAATCAACACGCGGTTGATGGGGTTCGCGTTTTCATGCGGAATGCGCCCACGGATCAGATAGCCCATCAGCACGGGCACAAGCGTCACGGACAATCCGGCGGCAGCGGCAATCGTGTACGTCTTCGTAAAGGCGAGCGGCGAAAACAGCTTGCCTTCCTGGCCTTCGAGCGAGAAGACAGGAACGAACGACAGCGTGATGATGAGCAGCGAGAAGAACAACGCCGGCCCGACTTCCGCTGCAGACGTCGCGATCAGCTTCCAACGATGCGCCATTGATATCCGCAATTCCGGATGCTCATGCTCATAGGCTTCCAAATGCTTGTGTGCATTTTCGATCATCACGATGGCCGCGTCGATCATCGCGCCGATCGCAATCGCGATGCCGCCCAGCGACATCAGGTTCGCATTCACGCCCTGGTAACGCATGACGATGAATGCAGCCAGCACGCCAAGCGGCAGCGACAAAATGGCGACGAACGCGCTGCGCAGATGGAACAGAAATACTGCACAGACGAGCGCAACGATGATGAATTCCTCGATGAGCTTGTCTTTCAGGTTGCCGACCGCGCGCTCGATAAGCTGCGAGCGGTCGTAAGTCGTGACAACCTCGATGCCGGCTGGCAACGAGTGCTTCAGATCCTCGAGCTTTGCCTTTACCGCGCCGATAGTGTTCAAAGCGTTCTTGCCCGAACGCATGACGATGACGCCACCAGCGACCTCCCCTTCGCCGTTCAGCTCGGCGATGCCGCGGCGCATCTCCGGACCGATCTGGATACGCGCAACGTCGCCCAACAGCACGGGCGTGCCAGTGTCGTTCGTGCGGAGCACGATATGGCGGAAGTCATCCAGCGAGCGCAGATAGCCGGACGAGCGCACCATATACTCGGATTCGGCGAGTTCGACGACCGAGCCGCCGGACGCCTGGTTCGCCTTGCCAAGCGCATCGGCAACCGTCGATTGCGTGATGCCATAGGCGCGCAACTTGTCGGGGTCCAATACGACCTGGTATTGGCGCACCATGCCGCCAATGCTGGCGACTTCGGAGACATCAGGCACCGACTTCAGCTCAAACTTGAGGAACCAGTCATTGAGTGCACGCAACTGCCCGAGGTCGTGCTTCCCGCTCCGGTCAACGAGTGCGTACTCGTATACCCAGCCGACACCCGTCGCGTCGGGTCCGAGCGAAACGGTCGCGCCCTGAGGCAGACGGCTTTGTACCTGATTCAGGTACTCCAGCACACGTGAGCGTGCCCAATACTGATCAGTCTTGTCGTCGAACAGCACGTAGACGAATGCATCGCCGAACGATGAGTACGCGCGAATGGTCTTCGCGCCCGGTACGCCGAGCAGCGTCGTTGTCAGCGGATACGTCACCTGGTCCTCGATGACCTGCGGAGCCTTGCCGGGATACGAAGCCTTGATGATGACCTGTGTATCCGAGAGGTCGGGCAATGCGTCGAGCGGCGTTTCCTTGAGCGAGTAAACGCCCCACGCAGCGATGAGCACGGTCGCGAGCAGCACCAGGAGCCTGTTGTGAATGGACCAGTGGATGACACGCGCAATCATTTGGCGCCTCCGAGCGGTTCAACCTTCGTCAATTGGTAGCCGTCGTCCGTTTGCTCGAAGACGAAATGCACGGTCTGCCCGGCCTTTACGTCAGGAAAGGCGTTTGCAGCCGGCTTGTTGAACGCCATCGTCATCGCCCCCCAGCCGAGCGCCGGCACGGGTTGGTGAGAAAACGTGATGTCCGTGGCCGTGACCTTTTCGACCTTGCCGGTGGTCTCATAAGATTGCACGGCGGTGGCCGGACCCGATGCGGGCATCGCTACATTCGAGCCGGCGTTTCCTTCAAGCCGTGGCAGAACGGACTTGAGGCTCGCCTCCGAATCGATGAGGAACTGTCCCGACGCGACGACGGTATCGCCTTCGTTCAATCCACTGAGCACTTCGGTTTCGTCGCCGGCATCATTGCCGATGGTTACCGAGGCAGGCTGCAGGCGACCGTCGCTGTTCTTAACGATGACGACCGATCGCTTGCCGGTGGTAATGACCGCTTCGGACGGCACGAGCAATCGAGAAACGTTCTTCCGGCCGGCGACGCGCACACGCATCAGCATGCCGGGCGTCAGTTTCAGCGATGCATTGTCGATTTCCAGGCGAGCCTGCAGCGTGCGGCTGCTCGTGCTGATGCCCGGCAGGATTTCGCGGATGTGCCCGGTGAAGTGTTGCGCCGGATCACCGGCAAACGTCGCGTCGACCGCCATTCCCGGCTGCACCGTCAGCGCAAGCGCCTCCGGAATCTCGACGATCAGCCAGAGCTTCGACAGGCCGGCAATCTTTGCCAACGTCTGCCCGGGTGCCACCATCGCGCCGTCCCGAACATTGAGTTCGCTAACGACGCCCGTCTCCGGTGACGATAGAACGACATGGGTTTGCGCTTTGCCGGTCCTGTCGAGGCTCGCGATCACGCCGTCCGGAATCGACAGTGCACGCATCCGCGCACGCGACGCATCGAGCAGGCTGCTATCCAGCCCGCCGCGCTTGAGCGCAAGATATTCCTCTTGCGGTGCCAGCCAGTCAGGCACGAACAGAGATGCGATCGGCGCGCCCTTGGCGATGCGCTGCATCGGCGCACTGGCGTACAGGTGATCGATGTAACCGGTCACACGCGATTGAACGACGTCCGAGCGGGATTCGTCGAACTGTGTGGTGCCGACCGCGTCGAATCCAGCCGCTGTCTCTTGCCGGCGAACGGTCGCATAGCGAATCCCGAGATTCTGCTGCAGGCCCGAGTCGATCTTGATGCCGGACGCACTGCCGCCTTCATCGGCGTAAACCGGTTCGAGTTGCATGTTCATGAAGGGAGACTTACCAGGCTTGTCGAAGTGCTGGCTCGGCACCATCGGGTCGTGCCAGTACAGCACCTTCCGGCCGGTCTTCGGGTCGATTTTGTCGCCCGAAGCGGCGTTGGCGGCAGACATCGCCGTCTCGTTCGTCGAGGCATGGCGCGTGCCGGCGAAATAGCCTGCGCCAAGCAACGCTGCGCCGGCGAATGCCGCAAAAATTGCGCGCATCAGTGGTTTCTTCGTCATGTTGCGCTCCTTCACTGGGCTACGGCCATCGTTGACGGAACCACTTGATATTCGAGCCGGGCCCAGGTTTGCGACACCTCGCGCTTCAGATCGAGCACTTGAAGCTGCGCTTCCAATTGCGCGCGGCGGGCAGCAAACGTGTCCGCAAGCGAGCCGGTGCCGGCCCGGTAGGCAGCGTCGGCGAGTTGCACGCGCTGGTCAGCGGCAGGCAGAAGCGACCGGCTCAGGTTGGCGATACGCTCGCGGCCGCTCGTCAGCGTAGCGGACTGCGTGCGGATATCGGTCTGGATCTGCCGAAGCGTGTCGTCGTACATCAACCGAGCCTTCGTCGCCAGTTCGGCTTTTTCGGCGACGTCTCGGTTCTGACGGTTCTTTCGGTTCAGCGGCAGCGGGATGGTCACGCCCACCGACACCATGTTCGAATACGCACCGCCGCGCTGCTGGTAAGCGACTTCCCACGTCCAGTTCGGACTGCGTTCGCTGTTCGCGACTGCAGTATCGGCTTCGGCCACCGCGATATCGTCGGCAGCCGCCACGAGTGTCGGCTGCGAAAGGCGCAATTCGTCGGGCGGCAACGACGACACGAACGATTCCGGCGCCGGCGGTTCACCGCTCACATCGGATACGGGTACCGCCGTCCAACGCGATAGCGCAATGAGTGCGGTTTGGTAGGTCTGCTGCGCTTTGAGTACCTGGTCTCGCGTCTGTGCCAGCATCGCTTGCGCCTGGACTACATCGGCCGCGCTGGCCTTCGCACCGCGGTAGGAGGCTTGGGTAGCCGCCAGTTCGTGCGTCATGTGAGCCAGCAATGCTTGCTGGAGCGCGACGGCTTGCTTTGCGTAGACGGCGTTGAGCCAGGCAGCCGCGGTTTGCTGGCGGACATTTGCGAGCTGCATCAGATAACCGGCCCGCTCGCGCCCGACCATTTCGCTGGCCAGCGCCGAACGAAGACGCCGCTTGTCGCCGGACACCCACTCCTGCTCGATGCCAATGCGCCGCATCGTCATGAAATCCTGACCGACCGTGAACCGCTGCGGCCCGTTCACCGGCAGGTTATCGATACCGGCTTTGAGCATCGGATCAGGAAGTTGGCCGGCCTTGACGGCCGCCTCCGAGCTGGCACGGATGGACGCTTGCGCGGCTTGCATCGATGCCGAATGGTCGCTGGCCGACTGCAGGGCCGCGTCGAGCGTGAAAGGAGCTTGCTGCGCATGCCCGACGCCCGCGACAAGCAGCGCGGCAACAAGGATGGGCACGCGCCGAAGAGCACGCCGACCGCGCGGCGTGCCAAAAATAAATGGCATGGTCTAACCCCAACGGCGAAATCCCATAGGGATTCCACGTCCTGGCATAGGACGAACCTCACCGCATGCGCGGTGAACCTGTCAGCGTGGGATTAGATGAGACGCGGAGGTCGCCACAGCCCATTGGGGTCGCGAACCGGAAGTGAATCGACGTAGTGGAAGACGACCGAGCAGACCAACGCCGCAGGACGGCTGACGTCGGCACATGCCGTTGGATGATAGAGGCTGCCGAACTGGCACTCGGCGGTGGCCTTGCAGAACACGCCCTTCGCAGCGGCTTTTCCCGGCGACGACGAGTTCATCGAATCGCAGCCGCGCATATCGGCGGACATACTCGAATCCGAGTCCATGGACATGGATTGCTGCATCGGACATTCGCCGGTCAGCCCGCTCGCTGCCAACCCACTGATGGGCAGCATCGCGCAAAGCAACAACAGGAGGATAGTCCGGAGCAATTTCATAGGCCGCATTATAGTCCTGCGATACCGCCGATTGCAGCGCAATTGCAATGATGTTTAGGCCCCGAAACATACGCTCGATACGAGCGCCACGACGAGTTCATGCTGAATTTGAGTACAGCGCTTGCGTGCCTGGCCAAGAGACAAGTTACGCCATTCAGCGACTGCATCAAACTTGGCCTGGATTGCGCGAGCGGTCTGTCTGCTCGTGTCGAGCACGAGCCAGCCAGGTTGAATGCGCGGCCGTTCGGAACACGCCGCGCCAGGTTTTGAACAGCGACGCGTGCATCAATGTTGAGCGGCCCACTTCGGCTCAACCAGCCGGTGGAGTTCCTTGTTGCGTGCGATCGTCGCTTCGCTAGGCGGATAGTCGAGCTTGCTCGTCGGCAACAAACCATCGTGATAAGCCTGGATCAGCTCTTGCCGAACCTGCTCCCGAGTCTTGCCTGACGATACGGTATTTGCGCTTTGTGCCTGCAACGCCGCGGGCGAAGTCACACTGGCGCCAGCGACGGCGCTGCTGTCTAGTGCGACAACGGGATAGGCGTGACCGCCATCGGCAAATGCAGACGTGGAGGCGAAAGCGGAAATAACGACGGCAGCAATGATTTCAAGTTTCATGTTTTCTCTCCATTGTGAAGTACGCAGCCGCACCTACGGCTCCATTGAGATCTATTCTGAAGAGGTAGCCCTGATCGGACCGTGACATGAAGATGATTTTTTGATCATGCTGCTTTTATTTTCAGTCGTACCCTGCGGCACCACGCGCGGTTACCTAAAAAAGCCCGGCCTAATCAGCCGGGCTGACAAAGACAAGATCCATTACGAATCGCTCTCCCATGAGTGACTCGGCGACGTGCACGAACGGAATGCATCGGACGAATCACGTCGTTCCCGGCAACGGACTCGAAACGAGCACGGCAGCAACCGTCAGAACGCCCAGTAGAATCAGGGATTCGACGTGGAGTACAGCACCGAAGCGCCGAAGCGGCTTAGTAAATTCTGATTTCGTCGGTATCCTGAGCGTCGACAGCAGCGTCGGCATCTCGAAGAAGCGGTTATGTCCGCCGAGCGCGGCCGCAACCAGCACGAGCACAAGTTTCAACAAAAGAATCTGGCCGTATGCCGATCCCCCTAGATTCACCGGCGTATCGATCCATCTCCATCCGTTGTATGCCCCGGTGCTGAACAAAATCATCAATGCATAAGTCGACGCGTCTGAGAGCGATTGCACGAACGACGCACTGGTCTGCCGCTCGCTTGCAGGCGCATCAAGCAGGCTCGGCATCACGACGTAGGTCGTCACCAGAACGAGCCCCACCCACGTACTAATGGCCAGCAGATGCAACCAGTCCACCCACACCGGCAGGCTGAAGGGCCCCGTATCGACCGGATGACCGCTGTTGCTGCGCGCCAACGCAACGCAGGCCAATGCAACCCATATCCCCAACGCGAAGCGCTTCTCGCTGCCCTGGCGCAGGAATACCAATACGACAACGCAAAGCATGAAAATCGCCCCGGCCAGCCACGCATGTCCAAAGCCGGTTCCTACGAGCATGGACCACACGGCAGGCCCAGCCTCGAGCAGCGTCGAATCACTCATCAACGCACAATGTGCCCAGAACGACAGCATGCTCGCCAGCAGAGAAAGAATGGACGCCATCCGAATTGTCATGGCGAGCCGGCGGCCAACGCCGGCTCGCCACGTGGAGTCTCCCCGCACAAGCCAACGGCTGCTGAGTAACCCGCCCACGATCACCGCGAAGCCAACATTCTGAATCGCCACCGCGATCAGACGCAGGATGCCCAGGAACCCGTCGTTCATTACTTCACCTTGAACGTGTAGACACCCTTGGTCTTGTGCGCGTCCGCAGTCATGACAGCCCACTGAACCGTATACGCGCCGGATGCGAGCTTCGGTACGGCAAGCGTCATGACGCGCGGATTGGTCGCATCGATCTTCGCTTTTTCCTTCGTCACCGGTGCACCGGTCGCATCGGCGATTTTCACCGAACTGAAGGTCGACTCGAGGTCTTCATTGAAAGTCAGGCGCAATGCGTCTGGCGTAGCGTCGACGGTGCTGCCCGGCGCCGGCGTTGCGCTTTCCAGTTTGCCGTGTGCGAACGCGGCGAGGGGCGCGGATGCAACAGCACCAGCGATAGCGAGGCCGGCGAAATGTCTGAGAGTCGAAGTCTTCATATTGTTGCTTATCTCGAAGAATGAAACGGGGACTGCGGCATGCGCACCCCCGTCATTTGTCATCACTGTTTCTGCAGCTTGACGACGGTCAAGGCGCCGTTGACTTCCTCGGCAACGAAATCGATCTTGTCGCCGACCTTCACCTGCGACAGCATCGCCGGATCCTTGGCCTTGAACACCATCGTCATCGCTCCCATACCGAGGTTTTCGAGCGGACCATGCTTGATGGCCAGCTTGCCTGCAGCCGTGTCGATCTTCTTGATTTCGCCGTGCGACATGCTGCCCGGTGCGTCGGCGCTTTGCTTTGCGTCGCCGCTCATGTTCATGTTGCTCATATCGCCTGCTGCATACGTCGACGCAGAGAACGCCAGCGCGCAGCCCATTGCTATTGAAAACAGTGCTTTCTTCATCGTGCTATCTCCAGAGTTGAGGTGATGAAACCAACGCTTGGGGGGTGGCCCCGGCCTTGTTGTGTCAATCAGCTGTCCGGCAATTCGCCGGTGTATTCGTATGCAACGGTGCCTTTGGGATGCTTGAACCAGCCGGGATCGCGATAGTCGTTCCGCCCGAGCCCGCGCCGAACCTTGACGACCGTGAACATGCCGCCCATCTCCAGCGGCCCGAATGGACCCGTACCCGTCATCATCGGCAGCGTGTTGTCGGGCAGCGGCATTTCCATCTCGCCCATTGCGCCACCGGTGCTGCCCATTGCCATGTAGTCGGGCACCAGCTTGTTGATGCGCTTGGCCAAGTCTTTCTGCGGCACGCCGATCATGGTCGGCACGCTGTGCCCCATCGCATTCATCGTGTGATGCGATTTGTGGCAATGAAACGCCCAATCTCCCGGCCGGTCCGCGGTAAATTCGATCGCACGCATCTGGCCGACCGCAACGTCGACCGTCACCTCCGGCCAACGGGCCGCTGGCGGAATCCAGCCGCCATCCGTACCCGCCACCTCGAAGTGGTAACCATGCAAGTGAATCGGGTGGTTCGTCATCGTCAGATTGCCAAACCGGATTCGCACGCGATCGCCGGCCCGAACCGGCAACGGATCGATACCAGGGAACACGCGCGAGTTGAAGGTCCACATGTTGAAGTCGGTCATCTCGTTGACGCGTGGCGTGAAGCTGCCCGGCTCGATATCGTAGGCAGACAGCAGAAACACGAAATCGCGGTCGACCGGCATGACGCTACGGTCTTTCGGGTGCACGATGAACATGCCCATCATGCCCATCGCCATCTGCACCATCTCGTCGGCGTGCGGGTGATACATGAAGGTGCCGTGCTTCTCGAGCTGGAACTCGTACACGAACGTCTTGCCGGGCGGGATATGCGGCTGCGTCAAGCCACCGACACCGTCCATCCCGCTCGGCAGCAGCATCCCGTGCCAATGGATCGTCGTGTGCTCGGGCAACTTGTTGGTAACGAAGATGCGGACCTTGTCGCCTTCGACAGCCTCGATCGTCGGGCCCGGCGACTGGCCGTTGTAGCCCCACAGATTTGCTTTCATCCCGGGGGCCATTTCACGCACCACGGGCTCGGCTGTCAGATGAAACTCCTTCCAGCCATTCTTCATCCGCCACGGCAACGTCCAGCCGTTCAACGTCGCGACCGGTGTGTATGGGCGGCCATTGGGCGGCACGAGCGGCGGCTGCATCGTCGCCTTCGCCATGGTTGGCGCTTCCGGCAACGAAGCCGCGCCGGCCTTGCTGACCATCGCGGCGCCGAGGATTGCGGCCCCCGAGCCGCTGAGGAATTGTCGACGGGACACCATGTTATTTACCTTCCGAATGCATTTCGTGCGCCGGTTGTGCCGTGGATGCCGGCGCCGGTTGCGCCATCGTTGCCATGGACGGTTTCGCCGACGATTGCGCGTCCGTCGGCGTTGGCGCGGCCGGCGCAGCGCCGGCTTGCGGCAGGCGTCCGCCCAGCGCTTGCTGGAGATCCGTTTCCGCGAGCCAGTAATCTTTCAACGCGTCGATATAGCTGTTCACCGCACCGACTTGCTCGCGCGAGTCGGCGAGTAGTTCGAAAACACTGACGAGCATGCCGTTGTAGCGAAGCAGTAGTTCGTCAGAGATCGTCTTGCGGATCGGCACGACCTCGTCGCGATAGTGCTTCGCGACGTCGTAACTGCTGGCGTAAGCGGAATACGACTCGCGCACCTCCGATCGCGCATCGATCGCCGTTTGGGCAAGCCGGTTCGCAGACTGCATGTAGATGGCCTGCGCGCGGGCGACCTTGGCGCTGCCGAAATCGAAAATGGGGATTTCGATACTGATTTCGTAGCCGTGCTCGTGGCCCTTGTCGGTCTCGTAGTTGTTCTGATAGCCGATATCGAGTGCGTTAATGAACCGCGTTGCGTTGCTCAGGCCCAGAGACGAGGCAACCCCCTGCGTGCGCAGCTTCGCCGCCTGGATGTCGAGCCGGTTCTGCATCGCGAACTGCTCGAGATCCTTCAGTTCCGGCCGTTCCTTCGGCAGATCCGGCAAGCGATCAGGCAACGTGTACTGCGTGCCGGTACCCCATACGCCCATCGTGCGTGTGAGTTTCTCCCTAGCCGATACCGCTAGCTGCCGGGCCTTGGCGGCCTGCGCGATCGAATCGGCGTAGAACGCCTGCTCCCGCGCATAATCGAGCTTGCTGAAGTTCCCCGCCTGCCGCATGCGCGAAGCCAATTCGGCCCCTGCGTCAGCGGAGTCCCTCACCTGGTTCGCGTAGTGGGCGGCCTGCTCGGCAGCCACTGCGTTAATGTAGGCGCGCCGCGCCTCGGCTGCGAGCTTCAGCATCGCGTCGGCAGTCTCGAGTTTCGTTTGCTCGAAGCGTCGGCCCTCGATATGTGCGGCAAACGGCAAGGTCAGGATGCTCAGTACGTTCGCCGAAAACGCACGGCCGATGCTCAGATCGCCATTGCCCGCTCGCGTGCGGCTGAACGTGAAGCCCGGGTTCGGCAGCCGCCCCGCCTGCACCAGATCGGCTTCCGAAAGCCCCAATTCCGCATACGATGCCTGCAATCCTCGATTGTTCAGCAGAGCGATCTGGACGGCGTCGTCCATCGAGAGCGGCTTGGCAAGCAATTGCTGCGTCCGCTTGGCCACTGCGTCCCGATCGGTATCGGTTTTGACGATGACCGCGTCCTTGCCGAGGCGCTCCGTGGTGATCGACGACACCGCACCAAACCCGCCGTCCTTCGAGAAGGTGGTACAGCCGGCCAGAAGCGCCATGAAGGCAACACCCGCGCTCATGCGCGTTGAAACGAATCGTTTCATCATTTGGCGGGCTTTCCATGTTGCGAACGATTCGACTTGCGATCGCCGGCTGACTCGTTCATCTCGCCGCCGTGCATGATGCCGCCGCCGGCTGGCTTACCCTGGACCGCTTGATTGAGTTGCGGCCAAGTCAGGTTGTCGGCATCGTTGTATCGGCGATAGCCGTCGAAGGCCGGCGCAGCCGAAATCGCCGGGACGGATGCCGCTGCATCCGTCGGATCGGGAATCGTTTTTGTGGCGTGCACGAGCGTCGGCAATGAAGCCGCCGCGCCCAGCAGCGCCGCAGAAATCAGTCGCATAGATTTTCTCGTCGTAAATCATCTGACGGGTCCACACAGGAGCGTCAGTACGAATGGCACATCCCGCGCGCTACTTGCGGGGAAGCATCAGACGAGGGCGTAGCGAGGAGGTCGCTCGATGCCGTCGGTCAGGAAAGACACGACACCGGCACCAGGCGCAATGGATACGACGACGCGTGTTGCGTCCGAGGATATGACGACGGCCGGCACCGCCGGTAACCCGGTGCCGAAGCAGCAGGCCGCACATGTCGAACATGAATGTGCGTGATGGCTGCCGCCGTGGTGACGAGCGTGATGGTCGTCGGCCGCGAGCGCCGTTGCGGGCATGTCGTGATGATGCTCGGACATGCGTTGTTCGGCATGAACGATTGGCGTTTCGCCGGCTTTGGCAAGCACGCTGGCGCATTTCATCGAGGCAGCCGCGAACGACTGAACCGGCAGGCTCAGCGCCAACAGCACGACGATGAAGAAATTGCGCCAATATGACATGGGGGCGGAGCTTAGCACGGGCAGTTCGCTACGATAACTTCGATAACGTATCCGGGTGTGGCCACCAGCGGGATAGCCGGGATCTAGCTTATCGGCCGATATGTGACGAAGGCGTGGTCGAAAAATGATCATTTTTTCATCCAGCGATGACGGCCGTGCTCGCCGGCCGCAGCCATCGCGGATTCATGAAAAAATTGTCATCCAGCCGTCATTTTTCACGCCCTTTCCCACCCGTATGCTGGGCGCAGCGCGTGCCCTGCCGAGCCCGTCGATAGGCCTATTGCACTTCCATGCGGATACTCATAGTCGAAGATGAACCCAAAATGGCGTCATACCTCCGAAAGGGGCTGACGGAAGCGAGCTATACCGTCGATGTCGCCGAGAACGGCAAAACCGGATTGTTCCTCGCGCTACATGAAAATTTTGACCTCGTCGTGCTCGACGTCATGCTCCCGGAACTGGACGGGTTCGAGGTACTCAAGCGCCTGCGAGCGGAAAAGCAGATGCCGGTGCTGCTGCTTACCGCCCGCGACGCGATCGAGGACAAAGTAACCGGGCTTGAACTCGGCGCCGACGACTATCTGCTCAAACCGTTTGCCTACGCGGAATTTCTCGCGCGTATCCGGTCGTTGCTCCGGCGCGCACCGAGGAGCGTGCGGGACATTCTGCTCATTGCGGACATGGAGATCGACCTGCTCAAGCGGCGGGTGCGCCGCGGCGACAATCGCATCGAGCTGACCGCACAGGAATTCGCGTTGCTGCAGCTTCTAGCTGAACGGGAAGGCGAGGTTTTGACGCGTACTTTCATCACATCGCAGATTTGGGACATGAACTTCGACAGCGATACGAACGTCGTCGACGCCGCGATCAAGCGCTTGCGTGCCAAAGTCGATAATTCATATGACAAAAAGCTGATCCACACCATCCGAGGCATGGGATACGTGCTCGAGGACCGCTCATGACGGAAAAGGCGGCGCCTTACTCGCTGCTCACACGGTTGACGCTCGCCTTTGCCGCCGTCGCCGGCATGGCGTTTGCGCTGACTGGTGCTTATCTTTATCGGTCCCTGTCGACTGAATTGCAGCGGCGTGACGATATCGAGATCAGCGGCAAGCTGAGTCAGTTTTTGCAGTTGGCTCACGCCAGCGGTTCGACACAGCGCGTTCGCGCAACTCCCGCAATGTTCCATGAGGCGCTTCTCTCGCACCCCGGCGTCTACCTCGGTATCTACGACGCGCAGAACAATCCGCTAATCGAGCACACGGCCGCGCCAGGCGCGACGTTGAAATCGATCGCCACCGGCGGCCATCCGCCTCGTGTTCCATATACGTGCGAGCCGGAGGGCATCGGGCTGTCGCGCTGCATTTTCGCGCGTGACAGATTGCCCTCCGGCGACGACATACAGGTCTCACTTGTGCGAACCGCGACTGACCGGCAGTCGCTTATGGAAAACTATTGCGTCGACATCTGGCTTGCGGTCGCAGCCGGCGCGGCATTGCTCGGCGGCTTGGGTTATGCGATCGCCCGCCGAGGCCTTCGCCCGGTGGAAAGCCTGGGCCGCCAGACCTCGACGATTGAGGCGCACAATTTGAGCGAGCGGCTCGACATACGCGGTGGCCCGCTCGAGCTGCGCGAACTCGCGTCGTCGGTCAATCGCATGCTGGATCGGCTCGAGCGCGCGTTCGTGCGCCTCTCGCAATTCTCTTCCGACCTCGCTCACGATATGCGCACCCCCCTCGCCAACGTGATCAGCTCGTCGCAGATCACATTGTCGCGGCCGAGAACGCGTGACGAATACGAGACGTTGATCGGCTCGAACATCGAGGAATGCGAGCGCCTGCAACGGATGATCGAAAGCATGCTGTTCCTCGCACGTGCCGACAACGCGCGGCAACCCCTCAAGCTGTCAGCTCTCGAATCCGGTGACGAACTGATGCGGCTGGCCTCTTACTTCCAGAGCGTCGCTGACGAGAAGCGCATCGATATCGTGGTCCAGGGCAGCGCCCGCGTATCGGCCGATGCGACGTTGTTTCGCCGGGCGCTCGGCAATCTCGTGTCAAACGCCATCGACCACGCGCTGGCCGGATCGACGGTCGTGCTGGCTTCGAGTTGCTCGGGAGGACATGCCGTCATCGAGGTAACCAATCACGGACAGCCGATCTCGCCCGAGCACATCGACCGAATTTTCGAGCGCTTTTATCGAGTCGACACCGCACGGCACGGGTCGTCCAGGAACGCGGGCCTCGGGCTCGCCATCGTGAAATCCATCATGGAGCTGCACCACGGAAGCATCGACGCGACAAGCGGCGACGCCGGTACGACTTTCACCCTGCGCTTTCCGGATTCCACCGGCATGTGAGCCTTTGACGCAAACGCGCTCAAGGAGATCGACGATGGCGCTCCCCATCCCAGCGCGGCGCCATGCGGAGCCGGCTCGGAACAATTCTCCGGTTTGAGCCGGACAGGCCACTCACGCGAAATTGATTCAACCTTGGCCATAAATCTTTCCGTGGCCGCAGACCGGCGGCATCGGGACTAGCTCGGTGCCGGCTGCTTCATAGTTTTTACCTATCAATTACTCGAATCCCTCTTCGAGAAAAGCTCGCATTCGTCGAGCACCCGCATCTGCCTAACAAGCGACTTCCCTCCTCCCATCCCCCAAAAATCATGTTGACTTTATATCTTTCGATATATATCTTTAGATACATCTAAAAACACATTGGAGTCCTGAGATGCGCCATGCTCATCTGTTCTCGCGCCGTATGGACGGCATGCACGATGTATCCGGCCACGGGCGATACGCCCATGAACATCATCATCGTGAACGATTCGGCCGCGACCCGTTCAGCCACGAATGGCTTGGTCACGGACCGTTCGCGATGTTTCATCACATGCGGCACATGATCGGCGGTCGCCGGCGCGGCGGCGGCGGCCGGCACGGCTTCGGGCCGTTCGGCGAAGGTTTCGGCAGCGGCTTCGGCGGCGGCCCGAACGGCTTCGGCAACGACGACGCATTGCCACGCGGCCGCCAGTTCAGCGCGGACGACCTGCAACTGCTGCTGCTCGCGCTGCTCGCCGATCAGCCCAGCCACGGTTATGAACTGATCAAGGCGCTCGACACCCGCTCGGGCGGCTTTTACGTGCCCAGCCCCGGCATGGTGTACCCCGCGCTTACGTATCTGGAGGAACTCGGCTACGTAACGGTGCAAGCGGAAGGCAATCGCAAGCGCTACGCGCTTGCCGATACCGGCCGTGCGCATTTGAACGCGCAGCGCGAACGTGTCGAGATGCTGTTTGCGAAGCTCGAGCACCTCGGCCGCAAGATGGAATTCATGCGCCGCGCATTCGCTGGCGACGCACCGGCCGACGACGATACGCGCGGCTGGCTTCAGGAATTCGTTGACGCGCGGATGGCGCTAAAACATGCGCTGCTGCGCAAGAGCGGCGCGAGCGCCGACGAGCAACGCCGCATCGCGGCGATCTTGCGGCGCGCCACCGCTGAAATCGAAGGCCGGACAACGGACTGAGCGCCCGCATCGGCTTTTCAAGGAGAACCGCTTCATGACCCAACCGATGACCGAGCGCATGGTCGCACGCGTGCGCCACCCACTGAAATTTCGCTTGCTGCAAGTCAAGCACGTCAGTGCCGTCACGCCGCATCTGATGCGCGTCACGCTCACGGGCGATGAATTGCACGACTTCGAATCCGCGTCGTTCGACGATCACGTGAAGGTATTTTTTCCGCCTCCCGGCGAAGACGCGCCCGCGCGCCCCGAACTCGGCCCGAACGGCATCGTGTTCCCCGAAGACCGGCCGCGCCCCGTTGCACGCGATTTCACACCGCGCCGCTACGATCGCGACGCGCGCGAACTCGATCTCGATTTCGTGCTGCATCATCCGGGTCCGGCATCGCAATGGGCGGCGCACGCACAGGTCGGGCAAATGCTCGGCATCGGCGGCCCGCGCGGCTCATTCGTTATCCCGAAGGATTTCGACTGGCATCTGCTGATCGGCGACGACACCGCGTTGCCCGCGATCGCCCGGCGGCTCGAAGAATTGCCGGCCGGCGCGCGCGTCACGGTGGTGCTGGAAGTTGCTGATCCGTCTGCGCAGATCGACTTTGCCACCCGCACGAATCTGTATCGGGTTTGGCTCCATCGGAACGATGCGGCGCAAACCACAAACGGTGCGAGTCAACTGGTCAGCGCGCTGCGCGATTTGCCGCTGCCGGCAGGCGACGGCTATGTATGGGCTGCCGGCGAAGCGTCCGAGATGCGCGCCGTGCGCGAGCATCTGTGCGGCGCGCGCGGCATCGCGAAATCACGGATTCGAGCAGCCGCGTATTGGAAGCGCGGCGCGAGCGCGGTTCACGAATCGCTCGACGACTAAGCCCGTGGCCCGCGATAGCCGGCGTCCCCCATCGCGCCGGCAAGCCGCAGGCGCATTGCGATCGGCGGCTGTTGCCGCCGTTGCATCCGCACGTGCAATGTTCTATATCTATTTTGACGGCCTGCGTTTGCGCCGGCGAAGGTGTCACGGCGCACGCCGGCGTGGTTCGTCATGAACGCCGAAGCAAGCGTTCGCGCGTTGTGCATCGTTGCCCGATACACCATGCCCCATCCATCCAACTCCGCCGGTATTGGGAAGAAGCTCAGGATTGCCGGCTATTGCAGTCTTGCCACAATCGCGATCGGGCTATTCGTCGCGATGTGCGCGATCCTGAAAGACGGTGTGCCCGATCGCGAAGCCGCGCATCGGCGGCAGAATGAAAGCGTCGAATTGCATGGCGGCACGAACGCCGAACACGCCGCCGCAAACGATGCCGCCGAAGCGAAAACGCCCGGTTGATTCGTCACTTCGTGAGCGCCGATCAGCCTGAATAATCAGTCGATGCGAATCGACTTGCCGTGCAGCCGTGCGAATGTGGCGGCATGCACCGCCTCGCCGATCCGATCAAGCAGCGCCGTCAACGGACGGCCGTACAAATGAACGGCCAGCGCACCGGCCGTTCCGACCAACACGCCGCCCGCGATGTCGAACGGCCAGTGCACGCCGACATAAACACGCCCCCATCCGACCACCACCGCGATGAGCGCGAGCACGATGCCCGCCGTGCGCGTCCCCGCCGCGACGATAAGGCCCGCCGCAATGCTCGCAACGAAGGTCATGTGATCGCTTGGAAATGAGCTGTCCGGCGCGTGCGGCACGAGTTGCGTGCCGATACCGAGTGCGAACGGCCGCGCAGAGTACCAGAAATAGCCGATCACCTGCGCGAACGCGAGCGCCGCGCACGCGCCAAGACCGGCTTCGATTGCCTGCCGTCGAGTTGGGCGCGCGCCCATGATCCAGGTCAGCAGCAGCAGAATCGGCACCGCGTACACGAGCCAGTCAGCGGCAAACACCCCAAAATGGGCAACGGCTGAATTGGGCGTCAAACCCGCGTTGAGCGCGGAAAAAATGGCGAGATTAAGATTTTGCATGGGACGAAAACAGTGGCGGAATCGCACGGCATCGAGTAGTGAAGTTCGTCCAATGCTAAAAAGCACATGCTTAAGAACAACTTAATACCCGAAGCGCCACAAAACCAAAGGAAAGTCGAAGATTCTAACAACGCGCGGGTTCGAGAACACAAGTTCGATGAAAGTTCAATCGCGCGGCCTTTCTTGGTAAGCCAGCCCACCTTTCCTTTCCCCGTAATCACTCACCACTCCTTCCCCGAAAAAGCTCACCTTTCTCTTTTATTCCAAATATTTCGAACGCCTGACAACCAATCTTCCCGCCTGATATTCGCGCCAAACCGCCACTGCACAATTGTCAAAATTTGTCATTTCGTTTTACTAATTTTCGCAATAATCTTTTCCAAGTGCGGCACCGCACAAGTACCGCGGCCGCGCTTAGCATAGCGAGTGCTCTTGCTTGCCAACGAAACGACCACGAAAGGAGTACCCATGAAATCCAGCGACGTTCGATCGAAAGCTTTTGCGATGCCTCTTACAAGCCCGGCATTCCCAATGGGTCCGTACCGTTTCGTCAATCGGGAATTTCTGATCATCACCTATCGCACCGACATCGATCGCCTGCGCGAAATCGTTCCGGAGCCGCTGAAAGTCACCGAGCCTCTCGTCCATTACGAATTCATCCGGATGCCCGATTCGACGGGTTTCGGCGATTACACCGAGAGCGGACAGGTGATTCCCGTCGAATTCAATGGTCAGCCGGGCAGCTACACGCTCGCCATGTACCTGAACGACCATCCGCCGATTGCGGGAGGCCGCGAATTGTGGGGCTTCCCGAAAAAACTCGCACAGCCGACGCTCGAGACCCACATCGATACGCTGCTCGGCACGCTCGACTATGGCCCCGTGCGCGTCGCGACGGGCACGATGGGCTACAAGCACAAGGAACTCGATATCGCCGAGCAAGCCAAGCGCCTCGGTGGAGCGAATTTCCTGCTCAAGATCATTCCACACGTCGACGGCTCGCCGCGCGTGTGCGAACTCGTCCGCTATTACCTGCAGGACATCACGATGAAAGGCGCATGGACCGGCCCCGCTGCGCTGTCGCTCTCGCAGCACGCGCTTGCGCCCGTTGCCGATCTGCCGGTGCTCGAAGTCGTCGAGGCGCGCCATCTGATCGCCGATTTGACACTCGGCTTGGGCGAAGTCGTCTACGATTACCTCGCGCAGTGACGCGCGTCATTTTTTCTTCCACCCCATTCTCCATAGGAATTCGATCATGAGCAATCTGAACGGCAAAACCGCGGTCGTGACGGGCGCCGCAAGCGGCATCGGCAAGGAAATCGCGCTGGAACTCGCTCGCGCAGGCGCGGCCGTTGCGATCGCTGACCTGAACCAGGACGGTGCCAATGCGGTCGCCGCGGAAATCGAGCAAGCGGGCGGCAAGGCAATTGGCGTCGCAATGGACGTGACGAATGAGGACGCGGTCAACACCGGCATCGACAAGGTCGCCCAGACGTTCGGCTCGGTCGACATTCTCGTGTCGAATGCGGGTATCCAGATCGTCAATCCGATCGAGAACTATCCGTTTGCCGATTGGAAGAAGATGCAGGCGATCCACGTCGACGGCGCGTTCCTGACCACGAAGGCCGCGCTCAAGCATATGTACAAGGACGATCGCGGCGGCGTCGTCATCTATATGGGCTCGGTGCATTCGCACGAGGCGTCGCCCCTCAAGTCGGCCTACGTAACCGCCAAACACGGCCTGCTCGGTCTTGCGCGCGTGCTCGCGAAGGAAGGCGCGAAGCACAACGTGCGCTCGCATGTCGTGTGCCCCGGCTTCGTGCGCACGCCGCTCGTCGACAAGCAGATTCCCGAACAAGCGAAAGAGCTTGGCATCAGCGAAGACGAAGTGGTGAAGAAAGTGATGCTCGGCCAAACGGTCGACGGCGTGTTCACCACCGTCGAGGATGTCGCAAAGACGGTGCTGTTCCTGTCGGCATTCCCGAGCGCCGCACTCACCGGCCAATCGTTCATCGTCAGCCACGGCTGGTTCATGCAATGAAACCGCGCGCCCGGACCGAGAAGCAGGCGGTCGACCCGGAAATCCTGCACAACGAAGCAAGTGCACCACACGTGCCGGCCCGCGATCTGCCGTATGAAACGATCGCACTCGTGCTGCAAGGCGGCGGCGCGCTCGGCTCGTATCAAGCCGGCGTGTTCGAAGGGCTTCATGATGCGAGGATTCCGCTCAACTGGATCGCCGGCATCTCGATCGGTGCGCTCAATACCGCGTTGATCGCCGGCAATCCGCCCGAGCGGCGCGTCGAGCGGCTGCGGGAGTTTTGGGAGACGATCTGCCAGCCCGCCTTCTTCCCGTCGCTGCCGGCCGCGTTCGAGCACGCGCTGTTCAACAGCCACGAGCATCTACGCTCGATGCTGACCGCAACGCAAACCGCCAGCGCGTTCCTGCAAGGACAGCGCGGCTTTTTCGTGCCGCGTTTTCCGCCGCTGTTGCCGAACATGACGCAGCCGCCCGAGAAGGTCAGCTATTACGATACGTCTGCGCTGCGTGCGACGCTGCTCAAGCTGTGCGACTTCGACCGGATCAATTCCGGCGAAATCCGGGTATCGGTCGGTGCGGTCAATGTCGGCACCGGCAACTTCGCGTATTTCGACAACACGAAAACGACGTTGCGGCCCGAGCACTTCATGGCGTCCGGCGCGCTGCCACCCGGCTTTCCGCCCGTCGAAATCGACGGCGAGTTCTATTGGGACGGCGGCGTGGTGTCGAACACGCCGCTCATGGAGGTGCTGCGCGCAACGCCGCGCCGCAACACGCTCGTCTTCCAGGTCGATCTGTGGAGCGCGCACGGACCGTTGCCGGAATCGCTGAACGATGTTGCCGAACGCACCAAAGACGTCCAGTACTCGAGCCGCACGCGCTTCGTGACCGACATGCTGCAACGCGAGCAACGGTTCCGCAACGTGCTGCGCCGGGTACTCGAGCAAGTGCCCGAAGACGTGCGCAAGCAGGATCCATGGTGCCAAAAAGCCGAAGAGCTGTCGTGCAGCCGCAGCTACAACGTGCAGCACTTGATCTACCAACAGAAATCCTACGAGCACCAGTACAAAGACGTGCAATTCGGCTTGTCGACGATGCGCGATCACTGGAATGCCGGGCTCACTGATATTCGCAAGACGCTCTCCGTGAGCGACGGCCTCGACCTGCCCAACAACGACGCGGGCTTCGTTACGCACGATATCCACCGAATCCGGTAACGCTCTTTCAACGTTGCTGCCAATCCGCGGCCGGTTTACATCGGCCGCGCTTTTTTTCTTTCCGTCGACAACCATGCCACTTCTGCTCATTCCACTCGTGCTCGCCGCACTGATGTGGGGCGCCGTTCTCGCCTTCGATGCGATGGCCACTTGGCTGGGCAGCACGACCGCGATAGGCTTGGCCGCCGCTGCCGCCGTATTGCTTGTGGCTGCGATCGCCTTTTGGGTCAGGCGTTACCGTGAAATCGCACCGAACGCGCACAACGACGGCTGGACGCATGTGGTGCAACGCACCTGGGGCTACTTGCGCGTATCGACGACGAAAGGATTACTGTGGCTCTCGCAAAATGGCGTGAACGGCCGTTATACGCTGAGCGACCTCGGCGCTTGCCGCGTTGAGATACGCGACGAGCGTTGGTATCTGATCGTCGCCGTGCGCGACGCAGAGCACGCCGAATGGACGCTGCCGATGCGGAGCAAGCGCGATGCACTGCGTTGGGCGCGCGTGCTCACGCTTGCGAAACAGCAGCGGCTGTAGTGAGGGGCCCGCATTAAAGCCGGCGGCGATCCACCCCGTTCCCAATCCCGAAAATTCTCACCTTTGGCCGGCGTCGAAATATCACGCGCGCTTCAAGATGAAGCGCCTGTTAGAAGGCGCCCAGCGGGGTCGTCCGTCGATGCGCCATCCACCCTTGCGCGCGTACACCAGGATTTCGTTCAAACGTAGTGCCATCCCTTGTAATCCCGCGCCGTCCTGTCGGAGCGCTCTCTCATCTTTAGATTGGCGCCCCATACCGCGCTTTGGATTTCCTTGGGTGTAAATCCAAAGTATTTTTTGAAGTCTCTCGTCAAGGTGGACACGCTATAAAAACCATACTGGTAAGCGATATCTGAGAGCCGCCGCTTCGGCTCGCCTTGCATCGAAAGTATCAAATATATCTTCCGCAGTCTGGCCACCTTGATATATTCATTGACGCCGAGATTATTCTCGGCAAACAGCCGATACAAACTCGCTCTCGATAATCCGACCTCTTTGCAAATCGACTCGACACTCAGCGCGGGCGATGCCAGATTCGCGGCGATGTACTTCTTGATGCGGCCGAACATTTCGACCTTCAACTCGGATTGGGCCTGGTGCAGATTATCCTTCGTCGGCATCAACATCGCGGTCAGCATACCCAAGGTTGCCTGGGCGACATTCGGAACTTCCGCTGCGGAAATGTCCTGTAGCTTCGTCACCAGTGAGTGGAGATACTGACTCGTCAGTGCGGCCAGCGTGCCGCTGACGACCGTGCCGTGGCGCTCGGACAAATCGAATGGAATCAGTTTGCGCGGCACCATAAGCACAACGAAGCTCCCCGCATGTACCTCCACCTGGTAAGGCTTCGTCAAGTCGGCGATGGCGATCTGATGAGGCAGCACGTGTTCGACACTGTCGAACTTGCTCGCACGCCATGCATTTTCCTTGCTCGTTCTGAAAAAATAATGATCAAACCCGTCTTCGCGAATCCGCTTGTCACAGCGAATTGCGTCATAACTCACCGGATCGTCCTGATACTTCGTGGTGTACGTTACATTACCAATCATCAATTGATTGACATGAATGCCGTGAAAATGACTGTCAATCGTGGAATCGTTTGAAATGCCGCGATTTCCGGGTACCACCTGGGCCAATACGTTCTGATCGCGCCATGCATCGAGTTTATCTGAGGATGAATAAGGAGATGTCGAAAACTCAAAAAAAACCGGGTCAGACATATTGCCTCCAATTCTTATAGATATCGATATGTAGAGTGGGGAAATACCAATGCGCATCCCTGCCGATCGAATCGGCGTATAGCCAATGCGGCAAAGCGGTGAGTTTTGAGTTCGGTGCCGTGAATGCCGGCGAGATCGCGCGATGCCGATCTATGGTTCGAACAGCGCCATCGGCACATGATGGCGCATCTGCCAATCACTCATCGGGACACAATGGATCGTGCTGAGTACGACTACGGCATACCGAACTGGCCACGCGCCCCGCTCATTGCATGCGGACGCCCGAATGCGCGGCCGGCAGGAAAGTCATGCGCCCGGCCGTGCGCGAATGCGGTTGTAAATCCAATACGCTTGATCGACATCGTTTCCCTCGTGGATGAACATCGGCCTGCTTCTCAATGCGTCTCGTCTTCCTGGCGCACGCCAGCGCGACGTCGGCGTCACTCCTTCCGACATCGCACCCCGACTGCATCTGGGTCATCGAGATTTTTCGGCGTGCTGAGCCGCACGCTTCTAGACATATGGGCCGTACCGTCAACGCAGGCGTCTGCGTCGCGGCTGCATTTATATCGGCCGCTCCCCGCAATCCGATACGGGGTACGCACCCCGCGTGTTCGCCCGCACCCAAGGCAGGGTGCGGTTCCGCCCTTCGACTGGCATTGCCGAGGGCATGCTTGATGCAATCGCCGATGCATCGGGCATTGCCTCGCATACGGATACGAACCCTCCCGAAGAGACCGCATGCGAATGTTTGTTCATCAAGAGTTCCGCGCGAATTTGCTCGGCTAACGCGTGGGGCAACACCATGTCGTGACCTGTCCAACGATCAAGAAAATCGGACAACATCTTCAGTATGGAATGACCCGTCGCCATATCGTCTCCTGCATTCATGCGACTCCCCACCGGCCCCGATTACGAGAGATCGGCTCGCACATGACGACTCGGGCACAGATAGCCCTCACCATCACATGGTCGATTCAACGAATGAACATCATGATGAACAGGACCCGTCGGACAAGATCAAATTATATTTATTCAAAGATAAATAATCAAATATTTTTTTCATTTTTTCCTATTATGGAATTTCGCTTCCATAATACGCAGAAGACTACTGAGACTTTTATTTCTAGGCCATGTCAGTATCTGCAATATGAAGGCCGCCTCTAGCGGAACGGAAATTTCCATTACCAATTGAAGCAAATCAATTTATAAAAAATTACATTTCAAACATTACATTTCCAATGAATTTTCATTCTGATTATTTTACAAGCCGAATTTCGTGAAATTCCAATTGATGCGATATCGTTTTTGCAACTTTTTGTAAACGCGCGCCTCTGGTCCTGATCGAAGCCGCGTCAGGAAATGAAGCTAACTTGAATCGATATCCCAGCGGCATCGTTAGCTGTACCACCCGCCGCCCAACGCGCGAATCAGATTGACCGTCGAGACGGCCTGCGCGCCTGTCAACTGATTGGCCTGCAACTGCGACTCCAGCA
>NZ_FXAN01000020.1 GCF_900176645.1 Burkholderia singularis | reverse complement strand
GCCGCATCATCGCCGCCCGTCATCGGCACGAGATGCGCCTTCACCCGCTCGCCGGGCCGCACGCGCTGCGTGCCGTTCACGACGATCCGGTCCCCCGCCGACAATCCCCCAACGATCACCCGCTGATTGCCGTGCTGCGCGCCCAACTGCACCTCTCGATACGACACCCGCCCCTGTTGATCCACCACGAACACGAACTTCTTGTCCTGGTCCGTGTTGATCGCCGCATCATCGATCAGCAGCGCCGCATGCGGCGCGCTGCCGCCCACCTTCACCCGCGCGTACAAACCCGGCACCAGCACCCCGTCCGCATTGTCGAAGCGCGCACGCACCCGGATCGTCCCCGACGACGCATCCAGACGGTTGTCCACCGAGTCGATCACGCCCTGCCGCGAATAGCCGCTCTCGTTCGCCAGCCCCAGCTCCACCGGCACCTTGCGCCCATCCTTCGCACTGCCGATATATTGCAGATACGTCTGCTCGTCCGCGTCGAACGACGCGTAGATCGGCGACACCGACACCAACGTCGTCAGCGGCGCGGCCGACGCCCCCGCCGACACCACGTTGCCCACCGTGATCTCCGCACGCGACACCCGCCCCGACACCGGCGCAACGATCCGCGTGTAGCCCAGATTGATCTGCGCCGCCTCCAGCGCCGCCTGCGCCGCCTTCAGGTTCGCGATCGCCTCGCGCGCGCCATTCTGCTTCTCGTCGTAATCGCGCTTGGCGATCGCGTTGTCGGTGATCAGCCTCTGCGCGCGCTGCCAATCGCTTTGCGCGTAGCCGTTGCGCGCCTGCGCCGCCGCCAGCTGCGCCGCCGCCCGGTCAACCTCCGCCTGATACGGCCTCGGATCGATCACGAACAGCACGTCGCCCTTCTTCACCAGCGCGCCGTCCTTGAAATTCACCGACACGATCGTGCCCGACACCTGTGGCCGGATCTCCACCTTCTCCACCGCCTCCAGACGCCCCGAATAGCTCTGCCAATCCGTCACCGTCTTCGACAGCACCCCAGCCACGTCCACTTCCGTCAGCGGCGCCTGCGCTTTGTCGG
>NZ_FXAN01000089.1 GCF_900176645.1 Burkholderia singularis | reverse complement strand
CACGCCGGTCTACAAGCCGCCCGGGTTTCCGACGGCGCGGGTGACGGTCGGCTTCCAGGTGACGGCGCAATTTTGACGAAAACGCGTTCCAGTAGCCCGGCTCCATACGCCCCAGAGAAGGGGGACGAGGACAAGGGACCGACGCGTTTTCTGACTTACTAGATAGAAGGTTGGCGGCCGGAGGCCCTCCTATCTCCTTAGCCGAGGGTATCTCACATCATGCCCGACGCTGACGCCTGGAGGCGAGGTTTTTCGAATTTGCCCGGTATCGGACGTGCGCAGGGCTGCGGTCTTCGAGATTGGACGATTGATGCGGGACACAAATTGTCCTGCCTTCCGGGAACAACTCATCTGGCAATGAAATGATGGGCGTCGGCGGGTGGTGCTCCAGGCGGTTTCGGGCTGATGACAAAGCCGAACAAGTTTCAAGCGTCAGCCTATGGGCGTGCCGAAGGGTGATTGCCATCGTTTATGGTGGGTGTCCGCTTGACACTGGCGGTCAATGTAGTCGGCCCACTCTTGCATAACGCGGCGGCGCTCATCGTCGAAAGTCGTTCGGTCATAGGCTTTTTGGACATCACCGCGTTTTGCGTGAGCGAGTTGAGCTTCAAGGACATCGATGTCGACGCCAAGTCGTTCTCTGCCAACCGTGCGCAGCATGCCTCGAAAACCGTGCGTTGAGTGCTTTCCCTGAAAGCCCATGTCGCGAAGTGCTTTACTTAGCGCGTCGCGACGAAGATGCGGCGTCTTTTGGCGAGCGGGGGAGGGAAAAACATACTGGTTCTTGCCCGTGAGCGTTTGCAGTTCTTGGAGAACGGCAACGGCTTGCTTGGGTAATGGGACGATGTGGGCGTGGCGTGTCTTCATGCGCTCGGCGGGGATGTGCCATTCGGCTGCCGTCAGATTGATCTCTGTCCAAGGTGCAGAAGCGACAACCCCGGAACGAAGCGCGGTCAGCATCGTGAGTTGAAGCGCGGCTCGGGTAACGGGCGATTGGTAGTCATTGATGGCACGCACGAGCGGCGCAATGTCACCGGGCTTCGTTATTGCTGGAATGTGTCCCTTTTTATGCCGCGGAATGACTCCGCTTAGTGATAGTGAGAGGCCGTCGTCTCGCAAGCCGTGCTGAATCGCAAATGTAACGATGCCGCCGATGTACTGGCGAGCTTTGGCGGCAAGATTGGGCGCATGGGAGGCGATATTCTCCAATACGGGTTTGATGTCAGGCGTGGCGAGCGTTGCGACGGGTTTGTTGCGAAGCGGGGGAGAGAGGTATTCCCGAACCACGAATTCGGCCTTGCGATAGGTCTCGTCGGCCCATTCTTTGTGCTTGAACTCGAGCCAGCGTTTGGCGACGAGATGGAATGCGCCTTCGGTCAAACGCTTTCGTGCTGCCGCCTGCTCCCTACGGTGTTCGACAGGATCAGTGCCTTCGCGCACAAGAGTGCGTGCCGTCAGCGCGGCTTTTCGCGCATCGATGAGAGAAACGTCGGGATAAGGACCAAGGCTAAGAAAGTTTTCTTTGCCAGTGCTTGGTCACCGATAGCGAAAGAGCCACGTCTTGCTTCCGTTCGGCTGAACTCGAAGCGCAAGACCGCTTCCGTCTGCTAGTAGATAGGGTCGCGCACGCGCTTTGGCACTGCGGTAGGCAACTTCTCACTTGGGTTCAGCATGTCTAGGCACGGGCATTCCCCTGCTTTCGAGTATACGCAAAAAGAGTGGATGCCAGCGGAACATGGTGGGCCAGCATGCAACAAAAAACCCCGTAAGACATTGATCTTACGGGGTTTCTCGGCTTTCTATGGATCTTGCTGGAAGAACCGTTGGTGCCCAGGAGAGGACTCGAACCTCCACGGTGTTGCCACCGCTAGGACCTGAACCTAGTGCGTCTACCAATTCCGCCACCTGGGCAGGTGTGTGCTGCAAAGACCACCATTATAAGGTGCGGAGCGAGGCTGTCAACACTTTTTCGGCACTCGGATCGATCTGGCCGAATGCTGCTCAATACGCGGCACGCGGCCCGTTTGGTGCGGCAGCGGGTGTTAGAATGGGGCGGCATGAACGAGCGGGACGCCCGTCCAACGTCTGTCTGCCGCCCGTCACGCAAGCCAAACGCACCGAGAACAATCATCGACAAGCCCTTGAGCAAGTATCCGTATCCCATCCCGAGCCGCGAAGAGATTCTCGGCGTGCTGCGCACGAGCGACGCGCCGCTCGCCGCGAACGACATTGCCGAAGCGCTGTCGATCAAGCGTCAGGAGCGCGAAGGATTCTTCCGGCGAGTCGCCGCGATGGAGCGCGACGGCCAGATCCGGCTCGACAAGCGCGGTCATTATCAGCTGACGCATCCGTCGAACTTTGTTGCGGGGCGCGTGCAGGGCCATCGCGACGGCTACGGTTTCGTGATTCGTGACGACGGCCAGGACGATCTGTTTCTGCCGAACGCGGAGATGCAAAAGGTCATGCACAACGATCGCGTGCTTGCGCGGATCGTCGGCTATGACCGGCGGGGGCGCCCGGAAGGGCATGTCGTCGAGGTGACAGAGCGCGCGAACAAGCGCGTGATCGGGCGCATGCTGAACGAGAACGGCACGCTCATCGTCGCGCCGGAGGACAAGCGCATCGGCCACGATATCCTGGTCGCGCAGAATGCGAAGAAGGCGAAGGTCGGGCAAGTGGTCGTCGTCGAGCTGACCGATTTTCCGAGCCGGCATTCGCAGCCGCTCGGCCGCGTGGTCGAAGTGCTCGGCGACATCGACGATCCCGGCATGGAAATCGAGATCGCGGTGCGCAAGTACGGCGTGCCTTACGAATTCGGCGGCGCCGCGCTCGACGAGGCCGCCGCGCTGCCTGACAAGGTGAGACCGGCCGATCTGCGCTATCGCGTCGATCTGCGCGACGTGCCGCTCGTCACGATCGACGGCGAGGATGCGCGCGATTTCGATGACGCGGTATATTGCGAGCCCATCGCGCTCGGGCGCGGCGGAGGCTTTCGCCTGATCGTCGCGATCGCGGACGTGTCGCATTACGTGCAGCCGGGCAGCGCGCTCGATGCCGACGCGCTCGAGCGCAGCACGTCGGTGTACTTCCCGCGACGCGTGATTCCGATGTTGCCCGAGAAGCTGTCGAACGGGCTCTGCTCGCTGAATCCGCAGGTCGACCGCTGCGTGCTCGCATGCGACATCGTCATCAACGCGCGCGGCGATATCAAGGCCTATCAGTTCTATCCGGCCGTGATCCACTCGGCCGCGCGCCTGACGTATACCGAGGTGGCCGCGGTGCTCGCGAACACCAAGGGGCCCGAGGCGGCGCGCCGCGCGGAGCTGCTGCCGCATTTGCAGAATCTGTATGGCGTCTACAAGGCGCTGTTCGTCGCGCGGCAAAAGCGAGGCGCGATCGATTTCGACACGACGGAAACCTATATCGTCTGCAATGCGCAAGGCAAGATCGAGCAGATTCTGCCGCGCCAGCGCAACGACGCGCACCGTCTGATCGAGGAGTGCATGCTTGCCGCGAATGTCTGCGCGGCCGATTTTCTGAAGCGCAATAAGCATCCGGGTCTGTATCGCGTGCATGCGGGGCCGACGCCGGAAAAGCTCGAGAACCTGCGCGCGTTCCTGCGCGACATGGGCCTCACGCTCGGCGGCGGCGACACGCCGCATGCCAGCGATTATGCGGCGCTGATGGCGCACATCCGCGACCGCCCCGATGCGCAGATGTTGCAGCCGATGTTGCTGCGCTCGATGCAGCAGGCCGTCTATAGCCCCGACAACATCGGCCACTTCGGGTTGGCATACGATGCATACGCGCATTTCACGAGCCCGATTCGCCGTTATCCCGATCTGCTCACGCACCGCGCGATCTATGCGATTCTCGCGGGAAAGAAGTATGTGCCGAAATCGCCGGATGGCGTCGAGTTGAACACCGCGTTGTCGCCGCGCGCCCGCGCGATGCAGCGCGAGGATGACGAATCGCGCGGCCGCGCGCGTTCGAACGCGGCGATCTGGGAGGAGCTCGGGCTGCACTGCTCGGCGAACGAGCGCCGCGCGGACGAGGCGTCGCGCGACGTCGAGGCGTGGCTCAAGTGCTATTTCATGCGCGACAAGCTCGGCGAGGAATATGGCGGGATGGTGAACGGCGTGACGTCGTTCGGCATTTTCGTGCAGCTCGATACGCTGTTTATCGAAGGCTTGGTGCATGTGACGGAGCTCGGCGCCGATTATTTCCAGTACGACGAGGTGAAGAACGAGTTGCGCGGCGAGCGCACCGGTATTCGCTATCGGCTGTCCGATCGGGTGCGGGTGCAGGTGAGCCGCGTCGATCTCGACGCGCGCAAGATCGATTTCCGGCTCGTGCGCGATACGCCGATCAAAGCCCCGCGTGCGGCGGTGTCCGGCGGCGCCGAGCCGGGCGGTCCGCGTGTGCGCGCGTTGCCGCCCGCGGAAGCGCCCGTGCGCCGCAAGAAGGCGGCGGCTGCGCCGAACGCCGCAGTGAAGGAGGCGCGCGCCGCGCGCAAGAAGGGGGCAGCGGCGAAGCCCGCCGCGAAAAAAGCGCGTTCGCGCAAGAAGTACTGAATGCGCGTGTCGCCCATCGCCGGCGACGCTTGCCGATCGAGACGCCGCGCGCCCGGCCGGGTGCGCGGCGCTTTTCTTTTCCCATATGGCCACGCGCCGGGCGCGGCCATGCGTTTTTTTGATGGAAGGTTGTTCGAGCCATGTCACGTTTGAAGGTTCTCTACGGTTTTCATGCGGTGACCGCGCGCATGCGGCACGACGCGTCGACGGTTGCTGAGGTGTTCTACGATGCGACGCGCCGCGATCGCCGGATGCAGGATTTTCTGCACGCCGCGAAGGAAGCGGGCGTGCGCGTCATTGCCGCGGATGAGACGCGTCTTTGGGGGCTCGCGCATACCGAACGGCACCAGGGCGTTGTCGCGCGCGTCGAGGATCTGCCGCTTGCGCAGAATCTCGCGGAGCTGCTGGACGGCATCGGCGGGCCGGCGTTGCTGCTCGTGCTCGACGGCGTGACCGATCCGCACAACCTGGGTGCGTGCCTGCGCGTGGCCGATGCGGCGGGCGCGCATGCGATCATCGCGCCGCGCGACCGTGCGGTCGGCCTCAATGCGACGGCCGCGAAAGTCGCGAGCGGCGCGGCCGATACGGTGCCATACATCACGGTGACGAATCTCGCGCGGGCGTTGCGCGAGCTGAAGGATGCGGGCGTATGGGTGATCGGCACGTCGGACGATGCGACGGCGAGCTTATACGATACGAAGCTCGACGGCCCCGTCGCGCTCGTGATGGGAGCGGAGGGCGAGGGGATGCGGCGCCTGACGCGCGACACGTGCGACGAAGTGATGTTCATCCCGATGGCGGGCAGCGTCGAGAGCTTGAACGTGTCGGTTGCGAGCGGCGTTTGCCTGTATGAGGCGGTGCGGCAGCGAGGTTTGAAAAAGTAGCGCGGCGTGCACGGGGTGCCGACGGCGCCCGTTCGAGCGGGATGGTTCGGGATGCGAAAGACGTTGCGCCGCTTGCTTGGGCGGCGCGCACATGGCAAAAAACGGGCGGCGGCGCTGACTGCCGGTAAACTTGCGCCTTTTGCACCTTTGACGATTTGACGCTGCCATGACCCAAGACGAACTCAAACGCCTCGTTGGCGAGGCCGCCGCCCGTTACGTGATCGACAACGTGCCGCAAGGCGCGGTGCTCGGCGTGGGCACGGGCTCAACCGCCAACTGTTTCATCGATGCGCTCGCCGCCTTCAAGGACCGCTATCGCGGTGCAGTGTCGAGTTCGGTTGCGACGACCGAGCGCTTGAAATCGCACGGCATCCGGGTCTTCGATCTGAACGAAGTCGATGCGTTGCAGGTGTATGTCGACGGCGCCGACGAAATCGACGCGTCAGGCGCGATGATCAAGGGCGGCGGCGGCGCGCTGACGCGCGAGAAGATCGTGGCTTCGGTTGCCGAAACGTTCGTCTGCATCGCCGATGCGAGCAAGCGGGTGCCGGTGCTCGGCCGGTTCCCGCTGCCAGTCGAGGTCGTGCCGATGGCCCGCACCGCGGTCGGCCGGCGCCTCGCGGCCCTCGGCGGCGTGCCCGTGTTGCGCGTGAAGCCGGACGGCACACCCTACGTGACCGACAACGGCAACGAGATCCTGGATGTCAAAGGGCTGTCGATCGACGATCCGCGCGGGCTCGAGTCAACGATCAACGCTTGGCCGGGAGTCGTGACGGTGGGATTGTTCGCGGCGCGCGGCGCGGATTTGTGCCTGCTCGGCACCGAGCACGGCGTCGAGACGATCGCCTATGCGCGGCATTAATTCAGTTATTCAGCAATTCATGTGAAATGTAAGCTTAATCGAATTGCGCTTCATTCAATTGAAAAAATGCAACGCAATTCTTTCGCCAACCATTCGGACTCAAGCCGGGCGGGCTTGAAAAGCGTGCCCGGCGGGGTTTTTGAGAAAACGAATATTTCTGGATATAGTAAGAGGGATTACCCTGTCAGGTGTTTACCAGATAGCGGAAATACGGCGAACTCAGCAACGTATCGATCATAAGAAAAAAGAGCAGAAGTTGAGAGTCGTTTCGATCAAGGGCCGGCGAGACTGCGAGGGCATTGTGCCAATACAGGTAATGTTCGGGGAGGTCTCATGGAGCAGGGAAAAGACCGGTCACTGGTCAGCAAAGTGATGGATGGGCTTGTCGCGGGAATCGTCGAGGACAAGTATGGCGGCATATTGCCGCCGCAGGATGTGCTGTCGAAGGACTTCGACGTCAGCCGCACGGTGATGCGCGAGGCGCTGTCGATGTTGCTTGCGCGCGACATGCTGGATGTGCGGCCGAAGGTCGGTACGCGCGTGCGGCCGATGCACGATTGGCGGATGATCGACGAGGACGTGGTGAACTGGCGTTTCCGCGCAAAACCGGACCCGCAGTTCATGCGCGACGTCATCGAGTTCCGCACGCTGATCGAGCCGCGTGCGACCGCACAGGCGGCGATGCGCGCGAGCACGGCGGAGATCGTAGGCATTCGCGAGGCTTTCGAGCTGTTCAAGCTTGCCGAGCCGGGTTCGTCGGCCTATGACGAGGCTGATGAGCTGCTGCATACGCGGATCGTGCATGCGAGCGGCAATCAGTTTTTCCAGCAGATGGCAGCGATCATTCGCGGCGCGCTGCGGCTCGTGAATCGCCGGATGAGCCAGCGCGAGGGCATTCGCGCGCTCGCGTTCAAGTCGCACGCGCGGGTGGTCGAGGCGATCGAGCGGCGCGATGCACGCGAGGCGGAAGCCGCCGCGCTCGATCTGATCGGCTACACGGTGGAGGAGATGCGCGACTTCGCGGTGGAGCTGCCCGAACGGGGCTGATCGCGTCGGTGTATCGCCGTGGCGCATGCCGGCCGTTTATCATGGCGGCCGGCCCGGCTTTTTGCTTTACGCCGGCTCGTTCAGCGACACGGAATCCTCATCGATGACCGAACATCCTCCGGCGCCGATTCGTTTCGGCATTGTCGGCGCGGGCAGCATCGCGCGCAGGTTTGCTCAAGGGCTTGCGCATGTGCGCGCCGCCGCGCTTGCGCACGTCTGGGCGCGCCGCGCCGACGCGGCCGCCGAATTTTGCCGTGAACACGGAGGCGCATGCGTCGGCAGCTTCGACGCGCTGCTTGCTTCCGATATCGACGCTGTCTATATCGCGACGCTCAACGACAGCCATGCGTACTACGCGCGCGCGGCGCTCGACGCCGGCAAGGCGGTGTTGTGCGAGAAGCCCGCGACCGTCAATGCACGGGAACTCGAAACGGTGCTCGCCGCCGCGCGC
Source organism: Burkholderia singularis (assembly GCF_900176645.1). GTDB lineage: Bacteria > Pseudomonadota > Gammaproteobacteria > Burkholderiales > Burkholderiaceae > Burkholderia > Burkholderia singularis. The sequence continues at coordinate 21,889 of NZ_FXAN01000089.1, read as the reverse complement.
TCCTCGCAGCGTCTGTTCATGGAGGCGATGAAGCCGGCGTTTTATCCGCTATACCGGAAATTGCGCGCGCATCTGGCCAGCGACCCGATCGGCGGCATCGCGCTCGTGCGCGCCGGCTGCGCATCGTCGACGGTGCCCGCCGGGCATCCCGTCTATCGCGCGGAGCAGGCGGGCGGCGCGCTGCTCGATATCGGCATCTACGAAATGTTCCTGGCGGTCGACTGGCTTGGCGCCATGCTCGATATGCAGACGTTCGGCCGTGTCGGCGCAACCGGCGTCGACGTGTTCGCGAGCGTCAACGCACGGCACGAGCGCGGCATATCGCAGCTCTTTTGCGGACTCGACGTGATGGGGCGCGGCGACGCTTTGCTTGCCGCCAGCGGCGGCACCGTAACCATTCACGAGAACTGGTGGAATCCGGCGCGGGCGACGATCCGTTATGCGGACGGCCGCGTCGTCGAGCTTGACGAGCCGTTCGACGGCGGCGGCCTCAATTACGAAGCCGCGCATTTCTGCGAGCTGCTGCGCGCGGGGGCGCTCGAAAGCCCGGTGATGACGCACGATCATTCCCGCCGGATGATCGCGATGACCGATGCGGCGCGCGCGGCGCTCGGCGTGCGCTATCCGATGGACTGACGCCGCTCGCCGCGCGCGGGCCGGCATCGCGCCGGCCTGGGCGCGCTCAATGCCGGCCCGGCAGCGCGAGCCGTCGCTCGTACCAGCGCTGCGCCCATTCGAGGAGCTGGCACAGCACCCAATAGACGGCCGCCGCGGCGAGATAGAGCGGCAGCGGCTGATAGGTCGAGGCGATGATCTCCTGCGCGCTGCGCAGCAGTTCGGTGACCGTGATCACCGAGACGAGCGAGGTGTCCTTGATCAGGCTGATGAGGCTGTTCGACAGGCTCGGCACCGCAATGCGCAGCGCCTGCGGCCCGATCACGTGGCGCAGCGTCTGCCGCCACGACAGCCCGAGGCTGTAGGCGGCGAGCCATTGCCCCTTATCGATGCCGTTGATCGCACCGCGCATGCTTTCGGACAGATACGCGGCAACGTTCGCGGACAGCGCGATCACGCCGGCGGGTGTCGGATCGAGCGACAAGCCCAGGCTTGGCAGTCCGTAATAAATGACGAAAATCTGCACGAGCAGGGGCGTGCCGCGCATCACGCTGACGTAGGCGCGCGCGAGGCCGGCAACGAACGCGTTGCCGCCGATGCCCATCAGGGCGAGCACGACACCGCCGGCGAGGCCGACCACCATCGAGAGCGCGGCGAACTTGACGGTCAACAGCGCGCCCTGCAGCAGGACCGGAAGCGATTGGACGAGGAGGGAAGTGGTCGACATGTGAAGCGTGGCGAGGCTTGCGCGAAAGCGCAATCATAAACCGGACGCGCAATGCAAAGGGCGGCATCGTCATACGTGCCGCCCTGGTTTGCCGCAGGCTGCGCGCGGCAAGCCGCGCGCTTGGCCGGACGAGGCGTTGACCGGTTACTTGGCGGGTTTCGTCACGTCGATGCCGAACCACTTGTCCGAGATCTTCGTGAACGTGCCATCGGCTTCGAGCTGCGTCATCGCATCGGCGATCGCCTTGGCGAACTTCGGATTGCCCTTCTTGAAAGGAATGCCCGACGGGTTGGCCGAGCCGACGTTCGCGCCCGGGCGCAGCGGCAACTGCGAGTTCTTCATCAGGTACGCGAGCATCAGGCGGTCGTTGAGCGCCGCGTCGAGACGCCCGGCGGCCAGATCGCGCAGATACTCGGGCGCGCCCGGATAGGTCTTCACGTCGATGCCCGGTATCGACTTGGCCATGTCCATATAGTTCGTGCCGAGCGCGACGCCGAGCTTCTTGCCCTTGAGCGCATCGAGCGACTTGAACTCGCGGGTATCGTCCTTGCGCTGGATGAGTTGCGCGTTCGAGTACGTGTAGGCCGGGGAGAAGTCGAGCGTTTCGCGGCGCTTGTCGGTGATGCCGACCTGGTTGACGATCACGTCGAACTTGCCGGCCTGCAGGCCGGCGATGATGCCGCTCCATTCGGTGGTCACGAACTCGGGCTTCACGCCGAGCTTCGCCGCGATGGCCTTTGCGATATCGACGTCGAAGCCGACGAGATCGCCTTGCGCGCTCTTCGAGTTGAACGGCGGGAACGTGCCTTCGAGGCCGATGCGCAGCGTGCCGCGTTGTTTGACCTCATCCAGCAAGTCGGCCGCGTGTGCAGTCGCGCCGATGAGCGACGCGCCGATCAGGCCGGCAGCCATGAGTTTCTTCAGCAATGCGAATTTCATCGTGTTGTTTCCTCCGCCTCGGGTAAGGCACGGGTATCGGGACCGGGATGATAGCTAAATAGCAATCGATAGCTAAATATAGTTTGTTTATTTCTATATCAACGGGCGTGATGGTGGGCGAGCGCCTTTGCGCATTCGGCGACGAGCGCCGGACCGCGGTAGATGAAGCCCGTGTAGAGCTGCACGAGCGACGCGCCCGCGGCGAGTTTCGCACGCGCATCGTCGCCCGAGAAGATGCCGCCGACGCCGATGATCGGGATCGCGTCGCCCAGTTCCGCGCGCAGCTTGCGGATCACCGCGTTCGACGCGTCGAGCACCGGCCTGCCGGACAGCCCGCCTGCCTCGTCCGCGTACGGCAGCCCCTTGACCGCTTCGCGCGACAGCGTCGTATTGGTCGCGATGACTGCTTCGATGCGGTGGCGCAGCAGCATCGAAGCGATTTCCTTGACCTGCTCGTCGTCGAGATCGGGCGCGATCTTCAGCGCGAGCGGCACGTGCTTGCCGTGCAGGTCGGCCAGGCGCTGCTGCTTGTCCTTGAGGGCGGCGAGCAGCGAATCGAGTTCGTTCGCGCCTTGCAACTGGCGCAGGTTCTTGGTGTTTGGCGACGAGATGTTGATCGTCACGTAGCTCGCGAACGGATAGACGCGCTCGAGGCAATACAAGTAATCGTCCGCCGCGCGCTCGATCGGCGTATCGGCGTTCTTGCCGATGTTCAGGCCCAGCACACCCCGGTAGCGGGCCGCCTGCACGTTCCTGACGAACTGCTCGACGCCGCCGTTGTTGAAACCCATCCGGTTGATCAGCGCCCCCGCGTCGGGCAGCCGGAACATGCGCGGGCGCGGATTGCCGGGCTGCGCCCGCGGCGTGACCGTGCCCACCTCGATGAAGCCGAAGCCGAGCGCGGCGAGCCCGTCGATGCACGCGCCGTCCTTGTCGAGGCCGGCCGCGAGGCCGACCGGATTGCGGAACGTCAGCCCCATTACCGTGCGGGGCGCATCGGGCACGCGCGCGGCGAGCGCGCAGGCGAGACCGGAGCGGCCGGCGACGCCGAGCATGCGCAGCGTCAGATGGTGAGCGTCTTCCGCATCCATCTTGAAGAGGGACGCGCGCGCGAGTGGATAAAGGGAGCTGAACACGGGACGGAAGGCAGCAGCCGAAAAATTGACAACCCGTTATTTTAGCCGAGATGCGCTGCCGCGCCCGCCGCGCGGCGGGACGGCCTCATCCGGGCGGTTCAGGCGGCGGGCGTCAGCGCGTGCCGGAATGGCCGCCCGGCAGCGGCGCACGCGCGAGCGCGGCGTCGACGGGGGGCAGATCGACGTGCGCCGGATCGAGCACTTTCCAGCGGCCGTCGACGAGACCCTCCAGCGGATGGAAGTTGGCCTTGTACGCCATTTTCTGACTTTCCCCGATCCAGTAGCCCAGATAGACGTATGGCAGACGCAGGCTCTTGGCCTGCTCGATTTGCCAGAGAATGTTGTAGGTGCCGTAGCTCGCGTGGACGTCGTCCGGATCGAAGAACGTATAGACCGACGACAGCCCGTCGCCGAGGATGTCGATCATGCTGACCATGCGCAGCCTGCCCACGTCGCTCGCCGGCGGTTCGTGATCGCGAAATTCGACGAGCCGCGAATTGATCCGGCTTTGCAGCAGAAACTGTTCGTATTGGTCGCGGCTGTCGCGATCCATTCCGCCGCCCGCGTGGCGGGCCGACTGGTAGCGCATGTAGAGCGCGTAGTGCTCCTCGTCGTAATGCAGCGGGGAAACCGTCGCGACGAGTGTCCGATGGCGTTTCCACGTGCGCCGCTGCGTGCGGTTCGGCGTGAACGCGTCGGTCGGCACGCGCACCGGCACGCATGCGCGGCAACCGTCGCAATAGGGCCGGTACGTGAACACGCCGGAGCGCCGGAAGCCTGCTTTCACGAGTTCGGTGTAGATGTCCGAATTGATCAGGTGGCTCGGCGTGGCCACTTGCGAGCGCGCGATCCGGCCGTCCAGATAGCTGCACGGGTAGGGGGCGGTTGCATAAAATTGCAGCGCCGAAAGGGGTGAAAGCGGCAGCTCAGTGGGATGAGTCATGGGCGGCTCTCAATGTCTCGTGTCATGCGAAGCTAACGGCCGGCGGCACCCGTCGCCGCCATGCGGCGGCCGAGCAAGCTGGCGATGGCGGTCTTGTCGAATCGCCACGGAATCGCGGGTTGCGCCGCCGCACGGCGCACATGCGCGACAAACGCGCGGCGCGTGATTTCGCGACCGCCGAGCGATGCCAGATGCGACGTGTTTTGCTGGCAGTCTATCATTTCCACTTTATGATCGAGTAGATGCGCGACGAGCGCGGCGAGCGCAATTTTCGACGCGTCGGCGACATTCGCGTACATCGATTCGCCGAAGAACATCCGGCCGAACGATACGCCATAGAGACCGCCCACCCGTTCGCCGTCGAGCCAGGTTTCGATGCTGTGTGCATCGCCCGCACGGTGCAGCGACGAATACGCGTCGACGATCTCCGGCGTGATCCATGTGCCTTGCTGTCCGCGGCGCGGCGCTTGCGCGCAGGCGCGCATCACGCCGGCAAAATCGTGATCGACGCGGATTTCCCAGCGCGGATCGCGCAGCACGCGCTTGAGCGTTTTTCTGAACGTGGCCGAAACCCGGAACTCGGCCGGCGCGAGAATCATTCTCGGATCGGGGCTCCACCACAGCACCGGCTGCCCGTCCGAGTACCACGGGAAGATGCCGTGGCGGTACGCGTCGACGAGGCGCGCCGGCGGCAGATCGGCGCTCGCCGCGAGCAGGCCGGGCGCGCCGCTCGCCGCGCCGAGCGCGTGCTCGACGCTCGGAAACGGATCGCCGGGGCCGAGCCAGGGGACCATGCGCGCGCCTAGCCGTTGCGCAGCGAACGGAAGATATCGCCGGTATGGATGCCGTAATCGCCGGCTTCGCGATCGGCGAAGAAAAAGCGCAGCGTTTGGCTGACAGTCGGAAACGCGATGTCGTCCCACGGAATGTCGGCCTCGTCGAAAAGACGCACCTCGAGGCTTTCCTCGCCCGCCTCGAACGCCGGATCGACAAGCCGCGCAAGGTAGAACAGATGCACCTGATGAACGTGCGGCACGTTCAGCAGCGAAAACAGGTTTTGCACCTCGACGCGCGCACCCGCTTCCTCCAGCGTTTCGCGCGCGGCGGCTTCGGCCGTCGTCTCGCCCATTTCCATGAAGCCCGCGGGCAGCGTCCAGTATCCGTAGCGCGGCTCGATCGCGCGGCGGCACAGCAGCACCTGATCGCCCCAGACGGGGATCGTGCCGACGACGTTGCGCGGGTTCTGATAATGGATCGTGCCGCAATGGTCGCAGACGAAGCGCTCGCGATTGTCTCCAGGCGGGATGCGCGCGATCACTTCGTGGCCGCAAACGGAGCAGAATTTCATAGAAACGGGTTCGCAAAGAGTGATGCGAGTGTATCACCGGCAGGCGGCATTCTCGAACGCCGCGCAGGCCGGGAGTGGCGGCTGCGTATGCGCGCCGCGCCGGCGCCGCCGGGCGCGCGGCGGCTGTGATGGCGGCAGGCACCGGACTTTCGCCGGGTTTGCCGGGTGTTTGCGCGCGGTTCGCGGGATGTTCGCTGCTTGGCGGCGGTGCATGACGGTTCGCGGCGGCCGCTGCCGATGCAAACCGGTAAGTCGTGCCGGCTGCCGGACGAAGCGCCGCGCGTCCGACAATAGAGCGGGCCTTGATGCGACGGCGCGTGCCGGGCCGTTTGAAACGCCGGGTTTGTCGCGCCAGCCGCGCTAGCCGCGTTCGCTCTTTCCCTCGCGCGGGGGATGAGGGTGCGGATGAGGATTCGCGATTGCCCGCCACAGCATTTCAAACAGTGCATTCGATCGTTGCGCATTCGATTGCTTGATGCGGCGGATTTGATGCATTTGAACGAAACGGAACACGACGCCGTAGATGAAATCGAGGATGGCGACCTTGTCGACTTCGTTCGTCAGGATGCCGCTTGCCTGCCCTTCGGCGATCATGTCGAGCACGACCCGGCTCACCTCGGGCTGCTTGAATGAAATGTCGTTCATCCAGCGCTGGAAATGCACGGTTTCCATGAACAGCTTGATGAAATTGTCATGGCGCTCGAAGAAATCGAGCATGAGCCAGAACACCTTTCTCATCCGGTCCTTGTAGCTTTCAATCGCCTGCAGGTGATCGATGATCCGGTCGCCGAGATGCTTGAGCACGCGCCCGGCACAGGCGAGCCACAGATCCTCCATGCTGCCGTAATACCGGTACAGCGTTTGCAGTGAGCAATGCGCTTGCGCCGCGACTTCGACGAAGGAAATCTCGTCGGGCGATTTGTGCGTGGCGAGCCGCATGGTGGCCTCTTCGATGCGAGCCTCGACCGTCGGCCTGCGTTTCGTCGGTGTTTCACCCATCGTTTTCAGGATTGGTTGAGTCTAATGTGTAATGAAATTACATTTTAGATATCAATTCGCGTTTACCCTTGTATTTGAATATTGACGGGGATTTTCCCCGAAATATACGATGCATTCGCCAATTTGATTTTAATGAAATTTATTTAAGTGTAAATAAATTACACATATGGGTGAGTGCCGGATGCGTGTGATCCACGCGTAGCGGCAAGTGCCGGTCGATTTCCCTCGGAGACGTTTTCATGATTCCTCGCACCCTGTTTGGCCCCGAGCACGAAGAGTTCCGCCGGCAGTTCCGACGCTTTCTCGAGCAGGAGGTCACGCCGAATCGCAAGCGCTGGGAAGCGCAGCAGCATGTCGATCGCGATATCTGGAAGCGCGCGGGCGAACTCGGTTTTCTGTGCACGGCGATTCCCGAGGAATACGGCGGCGCAGGCGGCGACCGCCTGTATTCGACGATCCTGATCGAGGAGGCCGCGTATGCGTGCGACAGCAGCCTCGGCTTCGCGCTGCATTCGGACATTTGCGCGCCGTATATCCTCAATTTCGGCACCGACGAGCAGAAACGCCACTGGCTGCCCAAGCTCGCCAGCGGCGAAGTCATCAGCGCGATCGCGATGACCGAGCCCGGTACGGGGTCGGATCTGCAGGCGGTCAAGACCGCCGCCGTCGCCGACGGCGACGACTACGTGATCAACGGCAGCAAGATCTTCATCACGAACGGTTATCTGAGCGATCTCGTGATCGTCGTCGCGAAGACGGGCGGCAGCGGAAAGGGCTCGCAAGATATCTCATTGATTCTCGTCGAGGCGGATCGCCCGGGCTTCACCAAAGGCCGGCCGCTCGAGAAGATCGGCATGAAGGGGCAGGATACGGCCGAGCTGTTCTTCTCGGACGTGCGCGTGCCGCGCTCGAATCTGCTCGGCAGCGTCGAAGGGCAGGGCTTCATCATGCTGATGAAGGAGCTTGCGTGGGAGCGGATGATCATTGCGATCACGTCGCAGGCCGCGGCCGAGACGAGTTGGCGGCTCGCGAAGGATTATACGGATCAGCGCAATGTGTTCGGCAAGCCGGTCGCCGCTTATCAAAACACCCGCTTCAAGCTCGCCGAGATGCGTGCCGAGATCGCGATCGGCAGGGTATTCGTCGACCGGTGCCTGGAGCTTGTGCTGAAGAACGCGCTGGCGCCGGATGCGGCGGCTGCCGCGAAATTCTGGATCACCGAGATGCAAAGCCGCGTGACCGACCAGTGCCTGCAATTGCACGGCGGCTACGGCTACATGCTCGAATACCCGATCGCGCGCATCTATGCGGATACGCGCGCGCAACGCATCTACGGCGGCACCAACGAAATCATGCGCGAGCTGGTCGCGCGGTTCATGTAGCGCGGCCGGCGCCTGGCATGCCGGACATGCGGGATGCCAGCGCTGAAGCGATTCCCCTCGTCCACTCCTGCGGAACGGACCCATGACAGACGCATTCATCTATGACGCCGTGCGCACGCCGCGCGGCAAGGGCAAGAAGGACGGCAGCCTGCATCAGATCACACCGATCCATCTGCTGAAGAATCTCTACGATGCGCTGCGCGAGCGCAACCGGCTCGACACGAGCCGGGTCGATGACGTCGTGCTGGGCGTGGTCACCCCGATCGGCGAGCAGGGCTCGAATCTCGCGCGCGTATCGGTGCTGTACGCGGGGTGGGACGAGCGCATCGCGGGCGTCACGCAGAACCGCTTCTGCGCGTCCGGGCTCGAATCCGTGAATCTGGCCGCGATGAAGGTCATGTCGGGGCAGGAGGATCTCGTCGTCGCGGGCGGTGTCGAGAGCATGTCGCGCTGGACGATGGGCTCGGACGGCGGCGCGTGGTACATGGACCCGCGTGTCAACGATGCGCTGCAGTTCGTTCCGCAGGGCATCGGCGCGGACGTGATCGCGACGCAGATGGGCTACAGCCGGCAGGATGTCGACGCATTCGCGCTGCGCTCGCACCAGCGCGCCGATGCCGCGCGCCGCGAAGGGCGCTTCGCGCGCTCGCTCGTACCGGTGCGCGACGTCAACGGCGTGGCGGTGCTCGAGCGCGACGAGACGATCCGCCCAGATACGTCGCTCGAGAAGCTGGGCGCGCTCGAGCCGTCGTTCGCGATGATCGGCCAGATGGGGTTCGATGCGACCGCGCTGCGCAAGTACACCGAACTGGAAGCCGTCGATCACGTGCATCACGCCGGCAACTCGTCGGGCATCGTCGACGGCGCCGCGCTGATGCTGATCGGCAGCCGTGACGCCGGCGTACAGCAGGGGTTGAAGCCGCGCGCGCGAATCCGCGCGACGGCCGTGATCGGCTCCGACCCGACCATCATGCTGACGGGCACGACGCCGGCTTGCCGCAAGGCGCTTGCCAAGGCCGGCATGAACGCGGGCGATATCGACCTCGTCGAGGTCAACGAGGCATTCGCCGCGGTGCCGATGCGCACCGCCCACGAACTCGGCATCGGGCTCGAGCGCGTCAACGTCAACGGCGGCGCGATTGCGATGGGCCATCCGCTCGGCGCGACCGGCTGCATGCTGCTTGGCACCGCGCTCGACGAGCTCGAGCGCACCGATCAATCGACCGCGCTCGTCACGCTTTGCGTCGGCGCGGGCATGGGTATCGCCACCATCATCGAACGGGTTTGAGCCATGACGACGCATGCCATTCATACCGAGCTGGACCACGACGGCATCCTGACCGTCACGATCGACTTGCCGGGCCGCAGCATGAACGTGCTCGACGACGCGTTCGCCGGGGCGTTCGAAGCGGTGCTCGCGCGTATCGAAGCCGATCAGGCGGTCAACGGCGCGGTCATCACCTCGGGCAAGGCGGATTTCATTGCCGGCGCGGATATCGACCGGCTGTACGCGATCGACATGCCGCAACAAGCGATGCAACTGGCCGACGATTACAAGGCGCTGCTGCGCCGCATCGAGAAAAGCGGCAAGCCGGTCGTGGCCGCGCTCAACGGCACCGCGCTCGGCGGAGGCTACGAGCTTGCGCTCGCGTGCCACCACCGGATTGCAATCGACGATGCGAAGCTGCAGGTCGGCTTGCCTGAGGTCAAGCTCGGCCTGTTGCCGGGCGGCGGCGGCACGCAGCGTCTGCCGCGCATGATCGGCATTCAGCGCGCACTGCCGTTGCTGCTCGAAGGCACGACGCTGCGTGCGGAAAAAGCGCTCGCCGAAGGGCTGATCGATGCGCTCGCGGCCAACCGCGACGAACTTCTGGCGAGCGCGAAAGCCTGGGCGCGGGCGAATCCCAAGCCGGTTCAGCCTTGGGACCGCAAGGATTTCCGCATTCCGGGCGGGGATTCGAAGCATCCGGGCGTCGTGCAGGTGTTCTCGATCGCCCCGGCGATCGCGAGCGCGAAAACCCAGCGCCTGTATCCGGCCGCCACCGATATCCTGTCGTGCGTATTCGAAGGCTGTCTGCTCGATATCGACAGCGGGCTGCGTGTCGAAAGCCGCTATTTCGCGCATGCGGCAACGTCGCAGGTTTGCCGGAACATGATCGGGACGTTCTGGTATCAGCTCAATGCGCTGAAGAAGGGCGCGTCGCGGCCGGCCGGCGTGCCGGCGTCGCGCGTCGGCAAGCTGGGCGTGCTCGGCGCGGGCATGATGGGGGCCGGCATCGCGTATGCCGCGGCGAAGGCAGGCATCGACGTGGTGCTCAAGGACGTGTCGAAGGAAGCCGCCGAAAAGGGCCGCGACTATTCAGCGCAATTGCTCGACAAGGCGATTGCGAGGCGGCGCAGCACGCCGCAGAAGAAGGAGGCGCTGCTCGCGCGCATCCATCCGAGCGCCGATGCGGCCGATCTGGCGGGCTGCGACTTGATCATCGAAGCCGTGTTCGAGGACCGCGACCTCAAGGCGCGCGTGACGCAGGAGGCCGAGGCGGTGATGGCGCCGGACGGCGTGTTCGCGTCCAACACGTCGACGCTGCCGATCACCGGGCTCGCCGAGGCGTCGAGCCGCGCCGAGCGGTTCGTCGGCATCCACTTCTTCTCGCCGGTCGACAAGATGCCGCTCGTCGAGATCATCCGCGGCGCGAAGACGTCGCCGGAGACGATCGCGCGCGCGTTCGACTTCGTGTTGCAGATCGGCAAGACGCCGATCGTCGTCAACGACGGGCGCGGCTTTTATACGTCGCGCGTGTTCTCGCGCTATATCGCCGAGGGCGCGCGTCTCGTCGCCGAGGGCCAAAACCCGCGGCGCGTCGACATGGCCGCGGTCAAGGCCGGCATGCCGGTCGGCCCGCTCACCGTGCTCGATGAAGTGAGCCTGACGCTGCCGCTCGCGATCATGACCCAAACCCAGAAGGATCTTGGCGACGCGTACCAGCCAAGCGGCGCGGAAGACACGCTGCGCACGCTGGTTGAGCTTGGGCGTACCGGCAAGAAGGACGGCCGCGGCATTTACGACTACGGCGCCGGCGGCAAGCGCGTATGGCCCGAACTCGGCCGGCATTTCGCGCCGCAAGCGCCGCTCGACGAGCACGAAATCGCCGAGCGGGTGCTGTTCGCGCAGGCGCTCGAGGCCGTGCGCGCGTTCGACGAGCAGATCGTCACGAAGGTGGCCGACGCGAACATCGGCAGCGTGTTCGCGCTCGGCTTCTGTCCGCAGCACGGCGGCGTGCTGCAATACATCAACGCTTACGGCGTGAAGGCGTTCGTCGCGCGGGCGCAGGCGCTCGCGCAGCGTTATGGCGAGCGCTTCGCGCCGCCGGCGTCGCTGCTCGATATGGCCGAGCGCGGAGCCGTTTTCGCCGATTGATCGCGACCCGGGCGCGCTTGCGCATTTGCGCGCCCGCCTATCGGCGTGTCATCACCCTTCAGGAGACACCATGAATGCAGTCGACGCGCTTCAGCAACTGCCGACCCTCTACCGCGGCGGCGACCACGTCAATAAGACGATCCAGTTCGACATTTCGCAGCCGACGTATCTGCGCATCCGCGACGGCCAATGCTCGGCCGTCGAAGGACAGGCCGACGACGCAGATTTGACGCTGCGGCTGTCCGACGACGATCTGGTCGATCTGCTGAGCGGCAAGCTCGACAGCACGATGGCCGTGATGAGCGGCAAGTTGAAACTGTCGGGAGACGTCATGCTGGCTCAGCAGATCGAAACCTTGTTCGATACGAAATCGCTGCTTTGAGCACGCCGCCGAACGCCGATTCCCATCCGACGATGGAGACTTGCCCCGCCAATCCGCTGCTGCGCGGCGTGCGCGTGCTCGATTTGTCGCGCTTGCTGCCCGGACCGTTCTGTTCGCTTTATCTGGCGCAACTCGGCGCGGACGTGATCAAGATCGAGGCGCCCGGCGGCGACTACGCGCGCGCGTCGGCCGAGCTTTTCGAGCAGGTGAATCGCGGCAAGCGCTCGATCACGCTCGATCTGCGGCAGTCCGACGACGTCGCGCGTTTCAAGGCGCTGGTTGCCGAGGCGGACGTCGTGCTCGAATCGTTCCGCCCGGGGGTGATGGACAAGCTCGGCTGCGGCTACGACACGTTGAAGCGGATCAACCCCCGCCTCGTCTATGCGGCGCTGACCGGATATGGCCAGACAGGGCCTTACCGCGATCGGGCGGGCCATGACGTGAACTATCTGGCGATCGCCGGCGTGCTCGACCAGATCGGCGCGCACGGCGGCCCGCCGGCGATGTCGAACCTGCAGATCGCCGATCTTGCCGGCGGTTCGCTGACGTGCGCGATCGGCATCCTGGCGGCGCTGTTCGGTGCGCGTGCGTCGGGTGTGGGTTCGTTCGTCGATGTCGGGATGGCCGATGGTTCCGCCGCGCTGCAAGTGATGGCGCTGGCCGCATTGCGTCAGCACGGCGCGGCGTTGCCGCGTGGCTGCGACGTTTTCACGGGCGCGCTGCCGAACTATGCGATCTACCGATGCCGCGACGGGCGCCATCTCGCGATCGGCGCGCTGGAGCCGAAATTTTTCCGCGCGTTGCTCACGGGCATCGCGCCGGCGCTGCCGGGGTGGGTGAACCGCGTTGTCGCGCGCAAGCTTGCGCCGCGGCCGGCCGGCGCGCCGGGCGCTGCGCCCGACGATCCACAGGCCGCCGCTCGCGCGAAGCTGCAGCCGTTCGGCAAGACAACAACCGATCCGCGCGATGCGCGCCGCATGCTCGCGCCGCTGCGCTGGCTGCTCACGCTGCTGTTCTTGACGAGGCCGCGCGATGCGTGGGTCGAACTGCTCGAGGCGGCCGACGCGTGCGTGACGCCGGTTCTGACGCTCGGCGAGGCGCTGGACAACGCGCAGTTGCGCGCACGCGGCATGGTATTGGATGACGGCGGCAAGCCGGCATTCAACCTGCCGATCTTTTTCGACAATGCGTGCGCGACACATGGCCCGAGCCCGGCGCTGGGCGCGGACAACGACGGGGTGCTGGGCGCGCTCGCGCAAACGATGCGATAGATTCTGCCGCGCGCTTCGAAGGGGCGATGCGCGTGATTTCGGGCAAGCGGCTCGATTGCGCGCCGCCCGAAATTGCTTTCTCTGAGTCTATTTCTGGACCGTGTGTCTTTTCTGAATCGATTTGATACAAGGCATTCCGGGAAGCGAAATTTCAACCCGAACACGTTGCAGTTCTCAACTTGAGTTCTCCGATGCCGGTCAATCCACTGGGCGCCGCGTCATTTTCTGAACGAATCGGTGTCGAGCTGCGCTTCGCTTATCTGCCTAGGTGCTTATCTGCTTAGGTTATTCACGGCTTGTCACGGCTCGTATGTAATCAACGACCTGTTGCGGCGTTTCGAGTTTATCCGCCTCACTATTGGGAATCGAAATGCCAAGCTCCTCCTCAAGCGTCATGAACAGTTCCACCCGATCGAGGGAGTCGGCACCCAAGTCGTGAATGAAAGAGTCGGTGAGTTTAATATCTGCTGCGTCGAGGCCCAGTTGCTTGGCAGTGACATTTTTGACTTTTTGCGCAATGCCGTCCATTTTTCCATTTCCTTTATTGGCAAGAAAAATTAAAAGGCCGGTTTGGATGAGTGTGGAGATGATCCTATTCTTCAGTCACGGTCAGATGCATAAACGCACTCGAGAAACGTCCGCTTTCCGGTACGAAGCACAAGATTCGCTGGCCTGAGGCAAGATTTCCTCGTTTGAGTAAATCGTCCAACATGATGTAAATAGAGGCGGCGCCAGTATTTCCTTTGGTCGTGAGATTCGTGAACCAGTTTTTTTCAGGAATAGGGAGGCCGATTTCATCGAGTGCCTGGAAAATAGGCTTGCGGAAATATTCGGATGACATGTGGGGCAGGAACCAATCGATGTTTTTGGCGAACAAGCCTCGCTTCGCGATGACTGTCCGCAGCGGTTTGCTCAGCGTGTGTGAAACAACGTTTTCATTGAGCAATCGGACATCCTGCTTGATTGCGAAAATGGAGCGCGATGCTTGCTCTTCAGGCGAGAAATTCCGCCAGCCGACCATATTTCCTTCGTCGTTTTTCTCCGCGCCAGCATACATGCACGTGGGCAATACGTGCGCGTACGAGAATATGTCGATCCAATCGATTTTCAGCGACAGCGAATTTTTGCGCGGCTGATTTTCGATCAGAACCGCGCCCGCGCCATCGGACAGCATCCAGCGCAGGAATTCTTTCTCGAATGCGATTTCGGGGCGCCGGTGCAGTTCGTCGAGCAGCGTTTCGTTTTCCTTTTCGAAGTTGCGTGCGTGCAAGTGCACGGATAGCACTTCGGATGCGGCCGTGACAGCATTGCACGTGTTGCCTGACGTGACGGATAAATAGCCATACTTCAAAGCCGTCATGCCGGCGACGCAAATGCCGGAAGTCGCGACTACCTCGCATGCCGGCATGCCGAGCTGGCCATGAACCATTACTCCGTGATTGGGCATGAGCTGGTCGGGCAGTGTGGTGCCGGTCGACAGGCATTCGATTTCATCGATGGAAAATCGATCGTCACATAAGCCTTTGATCGCTTTGACGGTGATATCGGCGTTGCTGTATTGCGGCAGGCCGCTTTCGGCATCCAACACATAATGGCGCTGTTTGATGCCGTTGTTGCGCAGAATGATCGGGCGGGCACGGGACGGCTGACCTCCGATGTATCCGAGTACTTTTTCGATATGGTCGTTATCGATGGGGTTGCCAGGCATAAAACTGGAGACGCGGGTGATATAGGCGGGACGGAGACTCATTGTTTACCTCGATTGGTTAAGGTGACGACTCGATCCAGAGGGCTGCTCGTAGTAGCGTTGCATGCTGTCGAGGCGACCTCGCATGAACAGGCGGATTATCTGACGCACGAAAGAAGAGACAGGAAGAATGAATAGAATGGCGACGACGAGCCAGATCGCGAAAGCGAACAGCATGGCGTGTCTTGCCCAAGGGCCGATTGTTCCGGCTCGCATGATAGCGGCCGACCAGACGCGAAATCCCCGATAGGCGATGCGCTCGCTCAGGATGATCGAGGGGTTGACGGTAACGGCGCCGAGTCCGCTCAGCATTGGCTTCGTATGACGCTCGAGGTCGCCGTTTTTCAACGCAAGTTTGATGGCATCGCCGAAGCGTGTGGCACCGGTGGCGTCGGCAAGCGATACGCCCGCTCGCGGCAGCCCCAGCCACGGGCCGCGTTTGCCTGTCATCATCCAACGTGGAGTGGTGATCAAAGTTTTCCATGTCGGCGCCCGATCGGTCAGTGCGACGTTGTCGCGCAGGTGCGCGCCGGCTTCTTGCAGAAGCCGCTTCACCGTCTGCTGCGCAGTGAGCCACATATTTCGGCAGACAACGACGGTGACGACAGGGCGTCCCTTTAATAAGCGCCGACCCTCGTCGCTTTTCAGAAATGCCGTGACCGGTGGCGAAGGACTGAGATACCAGACCTGATAAAACAGAACGATCAAATCGAACGGCTTTTCGTGGTCGAGTTCGAATGGCTCGAGCGCTGGAGGAACGAGCCTGACTGTTTCAGGAAGAATATTCAGAAATTGCCAGAGTGACCACGGAAACGAATAAGCGGGAATAGGCTTTAATATTAGGTTGCGAATCGTAATTTCGCTGGCTGATTCGAGTGGTTGCATGAAATTATTCGCAACTTCGGTTAATTGGCCGCTTTGCGAATATTGAATGGTGAGAATTCTTTTTCCTGGCATTTTGTTAATCTAGTAATTTGGTTATATCGGGAAGCGGGGTCAGCATATTTCCTTTGGATCAATTTGATTTGGGCTTGTCGATATTGTAGGAGTGGGGAGGCAGGAAAAAAATTGAGTTGTGGAAAAAATTTTATTTTCTTGAATTTAAATTTGATGGGTCGATTTTTGTTTTGCTTTTTTGTGATTTTTTTGTTGGTTTTTGATGATTGATTTTTATTTATTTTGCTTGGAATTGATGAATTGTGGATATGATCTTGACTTATTATTCTGGAGACGGCCAGGTTTGACCTGGCACCTGGGAACTGGATTGCGCTTGGTGACGAATCCGCGCTTATCGGCGGTGGAGGTGGCCTTTACGTTGCTGCTCCGTATCGGTGGGGCTTCGACACCGTGGCTGAGATCGTTCGATGGCTTGATTGATTACAGCGGCATGTGCATGCGGCGCATGCGAGTGTGGCTGCCTCGGGGGATTTGTCAGTCAAAATCAACCGCGGATTGTGGCCGAACTGCCGGGCTTGCTGCGCGACATTTCGTGCGGATTCAGCTAGACGAGCCCATGCAAAGCAATACCGCAACACATGGCGCAGATGCAAAAGCGGCGAGGGGAAGGGAAATGATGAGATCAGGTCGAAAAAGCCGATGCGACCGATGTCCACACCAAGTTCGACTGGCCGAAAGAAAGGCCGAGAATTTGACGAACACTCGGTATGGTTGCGGGGGTAGGATTTGAACCTACGACCTTCGGGTTATGAGCCCGACGAGCTGCCAGACTGCTCCACCCCGCGTCCGACGAAAAACAAAATTATAAAGAGCTTTTCGAGGCAAAGCAATTCCTTTTCGACGATTTTCTTTCGCGCACGGGGTTCGGGGACGGCTGCCGACGGACGCTGAGCTAGAATCGAGCGGTTCTCACTGCCGTTGCATGCCGATGGCGCGCGCAGTCGGCTCTCTCTATTTTTTGTTTCCACAGACGGATGCACGCACGCTTCATTCATGGATATCGCTCTCGATCTACAGTCGATCGCCGCGCAGGAAAAGGCGCTCGTGTTCCCGCAATTTGATGCCGCGCAGGCATGGGCGCTCGGTGCCCGCTTGCGCGAGCTTGCGCTCGCGCGTGGCCACGCGGTCGCCATCGACGTGCGCACGTTCGGCCTGCCGCTGTTCTTCGCGTCGCTCGACGGCGCGACGCCCGACAACGTCGATTGGACGCGTCGCAAGAGCAATACCGTTGCGCACTTCCGGCGCAGTTCATACGCACTCGGCCTGCGCATGCAGCAGGCGGGAACGACGCTCGCCGATAAGCATGGTCTGCCCGCGACCGAATATGCGTCGCATGGCGGCGCGTTTCCGCTGACTGTCGCGAGCGCAGGCGTGATCGGCTCGGTGACCGTGTCGGGGCTGCCGCAGCGCGCCGATCACGAACTCGTTGTCGAGGCGTTGTGCGCGCAGCTCGGCCATGCCTACGACGCATTGGCGTTGCCGAAAGCCTGACGCGATGCGAGTGCCCGGTTACGCATGGCTCGTGATCGCGATCGTCGCCGAGGTGATCGGCACGTCGGCGTTGCGCGCCGCGGACGGCTTCACGAAGCTCGGCCCGACGTTGATCGTCGCGATGGGGTACGGCATCGCGTTTTATTGTTTGTCGATGACGTTGAAGAGCATGCCGGTCGGCATCGTCTATGCGATCTGGTCGGGCGCGGGCATCGTGCTGATCACGCTCGTCGCGCTCGTGCTCTATCGGCAGGTGCCGGACTGGCCCGCGATCATCGGGCTCGCGCTGATCATCTCGGGCGTCGCGGTGCTCAATCTTTTTTCCAATATGCAGGCGCATTGACGGCGCTTGCCCGTACTTCCTGGCGCGGATATGAACGCTTCTTGTCTTGATTCGTCCGGGGCCGACGTGCGCGCCCAGGTGGCGAACCGCATCGGCTTTCTCGAACTGCGCCGGCCGCAGGCGCTCAATGCGCTGTCGACTGGAATGATCCGCGCGTTGCATCGCGCGCTCGATGCGTGGCGCGACGATCCGGGCGTGCTCGCGGTCGTGATCCACAGCCCGCATCCGCGCGCGTTCTGCGCGGGCGGCGACGTGCGCTTCTTCTACGATGCGCACCAGCGCGGCGACCGGCAGGCGATCGATACGTTCTTCATCGACGAGTACACGCTGAACCATGCGATCTTCACGTATCCGAAGCCGTATATCGCGCTGATGCACGGCGTCGTGATGGGCGGCGGCATGGGAATCTCGCAGGCCGCGCGGCGCACGGGCGGGCTGCGCGTCGTGACCGATTCGACGAAGATGGCGATGCCGGAAACACGGATCGGGCTTTTTCCCGATGTCGGCATGAGCTGGTTTCTGGCGCGCACGCCGGGTGCGCTCGGCCGTTATCTGGCAGTCACGGGCGCGACGCTCGACGCGGCGGGCGCGTTGTATGCGGGGCTTGCGGATGCGTATCTGCCGGACGCGGCGTTGCCCGCGTTGCTCGATATGCTGCGCACCGAGTGGTTTGACGACGGCGCGGCGGTGACGGCGCGCGTGGCGGCCGAAGCGGCGCGGCACACGCCTGCGCCGGCGCCCGGCACATCAGCGCTTGGCGCCGCGCACGCGTCGATCGACCGGCATTTCGCCGAACCGGACATCGCCGCGATTGCCGCGTCGCTCGACAGCGAACGCGACAGCGCGGTGCGCGCCGCGTGGGTCGATCGCGTTCGCGACGCGATGCGCGGCCCGCTGTCGCCGCTGTCGATGGCCGTGTCGCTCGAGGTCGTCGAGCGCGCGCGCGGCGCGACGATGGCCGATTGCCTGCGGCGTGATCTGGATTTGACGCGCTCGACGTTTGCGCGCGGCGACGTGATCGAAGGCGTGCGCGCGGTCATCGTCGACAAGGACCATGCGCCGAAGTGGCGCTATTCGACGATCGCCGATGTGCCGGTGCAGGAAGTCGCGCACATGTTCGACAGCCCGTGGGCAGCCGATGCGCATCCGTTGAAGGCGCTGCGCGATTGACGCGCGAGCATTCCGGATTGCCGATATCGCCGGCGCGATGGCTCGATGCCGGTCTCACGCCGCGCTCACATCGCGGCCGGGCCGCCTCATGCGGCGTCGCGGTCCGACATGAAGGCGCGCATGAATACGAGCGCGCCCCAGCCCCAGATCGCGTTTGTCACGAAGCCGACGGCCAGCGGCGGCAGCATGTTGCCGGCCGGCCAAATGCCGCGCAGCGGATCGATGGCGAAAACGCGCGCGGCGGTGAGCGCGACGCCGCCAAACACGAGCGACGGCACCCAAGGCGCCGAGCGTTCGGGCGATATGCGCAGCAGCCAAGCCATCAGGATCGCCCAGCATGCGCTCATGATCGCGTTCGCGACGAATTCAGGAATGCCGAGCGGTGCGAACGGCACGGTCGAGAAACCGGTCGCGTCGATGAGGCCGGCAGTGTGCAGAAGCGTGAGAGTCGCTTCGCGAAAGAAGAAGGCGGCGAGAAAACCGGACAGAAACGGCAGGATTATTTTCTGCATCAGGAGTGCCACGGAAGGGCGCGGCGCCGTCGGGCGCGCGCCGGGTTGTTCATTGCCCGCCATTATATAGACGCGTATGCGCCGACATTCGTTGCAGCAGCACGCTAAGCACGAAAGCGGAAAACCTAAGCTCAAAAAAATCGTTCCTAAACGATATCGCGCTCCCTAGACTGATTTCCCGGAGTCGGCCGGGCCGGCTTGCGTGCGTACCGCATGCAGCGCGCCGCTCGAGGCGAGTGCTCCGTTCATTCGCCAGCGCCGCGCGTGGCACGCGGCGGTGCGCAGCCGCATCGACATCGACCTTTTTTGCACGATCAGTCAGGCAGGAGCATTGCATGAATGTGTTTTGGTTCATCCCCACGCATGGCGACAGCCGCTATCTCGGCACGGCCGAAGGCGCGCGCGCGGCGGACTACGATTACTTCCGGCAGGTGGCGGTTGCGGCCGACACGCTCGGCTACGACGGCGTGCTGCTGCCGACCGGCCGCTCGTGCGAGGATGCGTGGGTGGTCGCCTCGAGTCTGATCGCGCAGACCAAGCGCTTGAAGTTCCTCGTGGCGATCCGGCCGGGGCTGTCGTCGCCGGGGCTTTCCGCGCGGATGGCGTCGACTTTCGACCGTTTGTCCGACGGGCGTCTTCTGATCAACGTCGTGGCGGGCGGCGACGCGGCCGAACTCGAAGGCGACGGTCTGTTCGTCGATCACGACACGCGTTACGCGATAACCGACGATTTCCTGCATATCTGGCGCAAGCTGCTTACCGAATCGCACGAGAACGGCAGCGTGGATTTCGACGGCAAGCATTTGCAGTCCAAGGGCGGCAAGCTGCTGTATCCGCCCGTTCAGCGTCCGCATCCGCCGCTGTGGTTCGGCGGTTCGTCGCCGGCCGCGCACCAGATCGCGGCCGATCACGTCGATACGTACCTGACCTGGGGCGAGCCGCCCGATGCGGTCGCAGCGAAGATCGCCGATATTCGCGCGCGCGCAGCCGAGCGCGGCCGTCAGATCAAATTCGGGATTCGGCTGCACGTGATCGTGCGCGAGACCGAGGACGAAGCGTGGCGCGATGCGGAGCGCCTGATCAGCCGGCTCGACGACGATACGATCGCCCGCGCGCAGCAGGCATTCTCAAAAATGGATTCCGAGGGGCAGCGCCGGATGGCTGCGCTGCACGGCGGCAAACGCGGTTCGCGGCAGGAACTTGAGGTGTATCCGAACGTGTGGGCGGGCGTCGGTCTCGTGCGCGGCGGCGCCGGCACGGCGCTCGTCGGCAATCCCGAGCAGGTCGCCGCGCGGATGCGCGAATACGCGTCGCTCGGCATCGAAACGTTCATCCTGTCCGGCTATCCTCACCTGGAGGAGTCGTACCGCTTTGCCGAACTCGTGTTCCCGCTCGTCAAGGGCGACGGCCCCGCGCGTCGCGCGGGGCCGCTATCCGGGCCGTTCGGCGAAGTCGTCGGCAATCAATATTTGCCGAAGGCGAGCGCGAGCTGACGCGGGGGCATCGAGATGACATCCTCGTTCCGTTCGCAGCCGAGCCTCGCGGCGCGCCGCGCCGGCCAAGCAGCACGCGCGGTCGCGCCGTGGCTCGTGCCGCTGCTGCTGGTGCTGGTGTGGGAATTCGCCGCGCGCTCGGGCGCGCTGTCGAACCGCGTGCTGCCCGAGCCGCTCGCCGTTGTGCGCGCCGCGTGGGCGCTCGTCGAATCGGGCGACATGTGGGCGAACGTGAAGGTCAGCACGTGGCGCGCGCTCGCGGGCTTTGCGATGGGCGGCGGAGTCGGGCTCGCGCTCGGGCTGGCGACCGGATTGTCGAAGCCGGCCGAGATCGCACTCGATTCGACGATCCAGATGATCCGCAATATTCCCGCGCTTGCGACGATTCCGCTCGTGATCCTGTGGTTCGGCATCGACGAGAAGGCGAAACTTTTTCTCGTCGCGCTCGGCGTGTTCTTCCCGGTTTATATCAACACGTATCACGGAATCCGCTCGGTCGATCCGGGCCTCGTCGAGATGGCGAAGAGCTACGGCGTGAAGGGTTTCGCGCTCTATCGCGACGTGATCCTGCCGGGGGCGCTGCCGTCGATTCTCGTCGGCGTGCGCTTCGCGCTCGGGCTGATGTGGGTGATGCTGATCGTTGCCGAAACGATCTCCGCGCAATCGGGCATCGGCTACATGACGATGAACGCGCGCGAATTCTTGCAAACCGATGTGGTGCTGGTCGGCATCCTGCTGTATGCGGCGCTCGGCAAGTTCGCCGACGTGTTCGCGAAGTGGCTCGAGCGCGCGTTGCTGCGCTGGCACCCCGCGTATCAACCGGGAGGTCGAGCATGAGTGCAACCACGCTGGCCGCGTCGTATGGTCCGATCGCGGGCGCCGATCTCGAGGCCGAACTCGTCCAGCCGCGCACCGCCGACGGCGAAGCGCGGGATGCCGCGATGCGTGAGCAGGACGGCGGTGCGCAGGCGCGGCCGCCGGCGGCCAATGGCGGGCTGTCGCGGGCCGGCCGTGAC
>NZ_FXAN01000095.1 GCF_900176645.1 Burkholderia singularis | reverse complement strand
CCATGAAACCGAGCCGAATCGCCGTCAACCCCACACTGCATTCCAAAGCCGATGCGCGCGCCATACCGCCGATAGTCCAACGGATCGCGCCGTCCCAGCCGGCCGTGGCCGGGCCGCGCCGCGCGGCGATGTCGCGCGCGAGCGTGGCGCTGCTCGCCGCACTCGCCACCCCAGCCGCGCAGGCCGCGGCCGACGACGTCGCAAGCCTCTACGGCCCGCAACCGCCGGCGAACGCGACTTACCTGCGCGTCGTGAATCTGTCGGCGCACGCCGTGCGCGTCGCGCTGCCCGGCAGCGCAGGCGCGAGCCGGCTCGAAGCGGGCGCTGCGACGCGGCTGAGCGTCGTCACGCCAGGTACGCCGCTCGACGTCGCCGTCGACGGCCGGCCGCTCGTGGCATCTGCGGCCCACGTGGGCGAAGCGGGTGATGCGGGCGACGCCACCCGCGCGAATGCCGCCGATGCCGCCGGTGCCAATTCACTGGCCAATTCATCGGGCGGCGCGTCGGTCAAGCCATCGGCCAACCCGCCGGACAGTCCATCGGCCGGCGCATCGGCTGCCCGCGCACGCGCCGCCGCGCCGTCGGCCGGCGCGCAAACCACGCCCGCGCGCGGCGCGTCCCCCCTCGCCTCCGCCCCCGCATCTCCCACCGACGTCGCCGCCGCACAGGCCGCTTCCGCCCGCGTCGCCGGCCACGCGAGCGCCGGCTTCGCGATCACCGTCGCGATCACGCGCGACGCAAACGGCTGGCACGGGATGCTGGCCGCCGTGCCGCGCACCGGCGCCGATGCAATGCGCGCCACGCTCAACGTATTCAATTTCGCGCCCGGCTGCGACGGCCGGATCTCACTCGCCGGCAACGGCCCGGCGGTATTCCAGCACGTGCCGGCAGCGCAAGCGGCAACGCGCAGCGTGCGCCCCGTCGCCGCCCGGCTCACCGGCCAATGCGCGAACGTCGCGCCGGCCGCTCCCGCCGCCGCGCTGGCGTTGCCGGCGCTGGCCGCCGGCGACAGCTACAGCCTGTTCCTGTCCGGCTCCGCATCGAAGCCTGCGCTGAGCGGCGCGCGCGACGACCTTGCATGGCCGGCCGCACCGCGCTGACCAGCGGTACGCCGTCAGCCGCACGCCCGCCCTGCCCCTTCACCCAACCGAGAAAACCATGCGTATCCCGACCAGCATGACGAACCACCTCCGGCCCGAACCCTGCGGCCAACGCCGCCGCCTGCTCGCCGCGCTCGCCGCGATGCCGTTGGCGGGCGCCGCCGCGGCGCTGCCGCGTGCCGCACGCGCCGCGTCGCAAGGCGGCGTAATCGAAGGCCGCGACCGGTGGCTATTCCCCGCGTGGGAAAGCTACGTCGCCGACGACACCGCCGCATGCGCGAGCGTTGCCGATCTGATCGGCAAGGCCGCCGCGCAACTGGCCGCGCGGCAGATTCATTGCATGGTCGTCATCGCACCGCTCAAGGCCCGTGCGTGCGCGGACAAGCTCGCCGCCGATCAAGCCGTGTCGGCGGCGGTGCAAAAGCGCGACGCGGCAATCCGCGCGCGCGCCGCGCAAGCCGGCGTCGACATCGTCGATAGCGACGCGGCGCTCGCGCAAGCCCGCACGAACGAAGACGACCTCTACATCCGCGCGGATTACCACTGGTCCGCGCACACGGCCGAAGCGTTCGCGCTCGCCACCGCCGAGCGCCTCGCGCGCGTGCCGCTCGGCCCAGGCGGCGAAGCGCCGACGCTCGGCCCGTGGACCGAGGAAGTGCATTACGGCGATCTCGCCGAGCTGCTGCCGCCCGAGCGCAAGCGCGCGATCGGCAAGGACCGTTTCATCGTCCGGCAGGCAGCAGGCGACGGCGCGCTCGTCGGCGACGACCGTCCCGCCGTGCAGGTCGTCGGCAACAGCATGGTGCAGCCTTATTTGGGCTTCCCGCAGCGGCTGTCGAATCAGCTCGAACGCCCGGTCGGGCTCACGTGGACGTTCGGCAACACCGGGCCGTGGAAAACCCTCGTCGACTATCTCGAATCGGCCGCATTCGGCAACGCGCGGCCGCGCGCGATCGTCTGGCAGTTCAACGAAGGACAGATGGCCTATGGGCCCGGCGCGTCGGGGCAATGGGACGCCACGTCGATCATGCGCGACGACGCCTGGCTCGCGCGCATCGCGAAGGCGCTCGGCTGATGGACACGAACGTCGATTCACGCCGCCCGGACGAACGCGCGCGCGGCCCGCGAGCGGCGGCGGCAGAGACCGCGGAAACGGCAACGCGCGCCGGGAGCGGAATGCCGTCGGCGGCGCGGCCGCAAGCGTTGGCGCAACCGGCAGCCGTGGCGGCGGCAGCTTCGCCAACGCAGCCGCGCGATGCGGGCGCGCTGGCGGCGGCACCGTCCGCGTCTTCGACAACGCCCGAGGCCGAGGCGGCGGCTTCGTCCGTGACAACGCGTCCGTCTGCCACGGTAGCAGCAGCGGCACCACCATCGTCACTGCCGCGGCACGCCCCACTGCCCCCCAAGCCGACGCCCGCGTCCGCACACCGGCCAATGGCCGCATGCGTGCTCGGGCTGCTCGCGGCCGGCTGCGCACTCGCCATCGTCACGCTCGCAGCACGCGGCGGCAGCGATCCGTCGTTCGGCATCGGCACGGCGCGCGACTGGCGCGACGGCAGCCAGATGCAGCGCATCGACCGCGCGATCGACGTCCCGTATGCGCATTGGCTGCACCGCTGGCAGGCCGCGCTGCGCTACCGCCTGCTCGGTGATCTCGGGCCGCAGGTGCGCGAAGGCTGCCCAGGCTGGCTGTTCTATGCGGACGGGCTGCGCCCGCCGCCCGAATCCGCCGCGACGCAGCCCGTCGACGCCGTGCTGAACGCGCGCATCGCGGCGATGCATCGCTATGCGCACGCGCTGCGCCGCGACGGCATCGCGCTCGTCGTCGTCACGGTGCCCGACAAGGCTCGCGTCGAGACGCAGGCGCTGTGCGGCTTGCGGCAAGACCCGCGCATCGGGCAACGCTTACGCGCGTGGCAAAGCGCGCTGACGCAGGCTGGCGTCGCGCATGTCGAGCTGACCGGCGCGCTCTCAGCCGTGCGTCCGGCGTTCTATCGAACCGACGTGCATTGGAACGCACGCGGCGCGCAAGCCGCGGCGCGCGCCGTCGGCGATGCGGTGCTGCCGCTCGTCGGCGGACGCGGCGACACCCGTTTCACGCTCGAGCGCGGCGCGGCTGAGCAGCCGCGCGTCGGCGATCTGCTCGCGCTTGCCGGCTTGGGCGACGTGCCGGACGGATGGCGGCCGCCCCCCGATGACGACGTGCAGGAAACGCTGCATGCCGAGCGCGCGGGCGGTTTGCTCGACGACGGCCCGCCCGTGCAGGTGCTGCTCGCCGGCAGTTCGTTCTCGCGGCGCAGCGCGTTCGCCGACCGGCTCGGCGAGGCGCTCGGGCGTGAAGTGTGGAACGAAAGCGTCGACGACGGACGCTTCGACCGCGCGCTCGCGGCAATGTGGACGCGCCGCGCGCGCTGGCCGGCGAGCCTGCGCGCGGTGATCTGGGAGATGTCGGAGGATGCGTTGTCCGCGCCGCCCGACGCGCCGACTGTCATGAGATCCACCGCCGCCGCGCCAGCGCCGGGCGTCACGCCCGGCCCAGCCGCCCGCCCCTCGGCCGCGCCTGCCGATGCGCCGCGCCCCCGCCTACTCCTGTCGAACTGAACTCCGGCGATGCTATTCAATTCCTTCGTCTTCCTCACCCTGTTCCTGCCGGTCTCGCTCGCCGGTTATTACACGGCCGGCGTGCGTTCGCCGCGCGCGGCGGCGATCTGGGTATGCGCCGCGTCGGCCGTCTTCTACGGCGCGTGGAATCCCGCGTTCGTCGGCCTGCTCGCGATGTCGATCGCATTCAACTACGCGATGAGCCGCGCGATCCTGAAATCCGGCGCGTCGGCGCGCTGGCGGCGTGCGTGGCTCACGGCCGCGATCGCGGTCGATCTCGGCGTGCTCGTGCGCTACAAGTATCTGGCCGCGCTCGTCGGCGGCCTGACCGAATGGTTCGGCGTCGCGCCGCACGGCGTGCTCGCGCAGGCCGCGCAAAGCGTCGCGCTGCCGCTCGGCGTGTCGTTCTTCACGTTCACGCAGATCGGCTATCTGCTCGATTGCCATGCGCGGATCGTCAAGAAACCCGATCTGCTGGGCTTCGTCCAGTTCGTCACGTTCTTTCCGCACCTGATTGCCGGGCCGATCCTCCATCACAAGGAAATGATGGCCCAGTTCGCGCAGCCTGCCACCTATCGGCTGCGCGCGGACAATCTGTCGATCGGCGCGACTGTGTTCGCGATCGGCCTCGCGAAGAAACTGCTGCTGGCCGATCCGATCGCCGTCTACGCGGATGCCGGCTTCGCCGCACCCGCATCGCTGAGCGCGCTCGATGCGTGGCTCACGTGCATCGCTTACGCGCTGCAGCTTTACTTCGACTTCTCCGGTTATTCGGACATGGCCGTCGGCCTCGCGAAATTGTTCGGCGTGCGCTTCCCGCTGAACTTCAACTCGCCGTTCAAGGCCGCGAGCATCATCGATTTCTGGCAGCGCTGGCATATGACGCTCACGCGCTACCTGAGCGCCTATCTGTACTATCCGCTCGCGATGCGGATCAACCGCTGGCGCGCCGCGCGCGGGCTGCCGACCGCGCGCGCGGCGCAACGCACGCCGTCCGGCTTCGCGTGGACCGTCGCGCTGCCGACGTTCTACACGATGGGGCTCGCGGGCGTCTGGCACGGCGCGGGGCTGCAATACCTCGTGTACGGCCTGCTTCATGCCGGCTACCTGAGCATCAACCATGCGTGGCGCAATTGGCGAACGGCATCCGTGACGGCGCAAGCCGCCACGCCGAAACCGGCCGCGGCATCGCGGGCGGAAACGGACGCCGCGTCAGCCGCAAGCGTCGGCCAATCGCCGGCGGCCACGTGCGCCGCCGCCGGCATCGTGCGCCGCGCCCGCACGCGCATCTGTCACGCGGCGAGCGTGCTCGCCACCTTTGTCGCCGCGCTCGCCGCCTTCGTGTTCTTCCGCGCGCACAGCCTCGACGACGCACTCGCGATGCTCGCGCGCATGGCGTGCCTGCACGGCGCCGGCGGGCTCGCATGGCCGCCGCTCGACGCCGGCGTCCCTCCGCTCGACTGGCTGCGGCTCGCGCTCGGCCGTGCGGCGGCCGCGCCGCACATCGTCGCGCTGCTCGCGATCGTCTGGTTCGCGCCGAACTCGCACGAGCTGATGGGCCCCTTCTCGCCCGCGCTCGAACGCGCGGCGCCCGGCGCGCCCGGCTGGCTCGCATGGCGGCCGTCATGGCGCTGGAGCGCGGCCGCGCTCGCGCTGCTGCTCGTCTGCGCCGCGCAACTGCACGGCGAAGTGCGTTTCCTGTATTTCCAATTTTGAAGGAGCCCCAATGACTTCCCCTCCCCTTGCACTCGCCGACGTGAAACAGCTCGTCGAATCGATCGTGCTGCGCCATGTCGAACCCGATACGCCGCTGATCGAATCCGGCCTGGTCGATTCCGTGCTGGCCGTCGAGATCGTGCTGCGCGTGGACGCCGAGTTCGGCGTGCAAGTGCCCGCGACCGAAATCGCCGAGCATCTCGCGAGCGTACACACACTGGCCGTCTTCATCGCCGATAACCGTTAGGTGACCCACATGCGTTTCGATCTGCTTACTCGCTGCTTCGTCGAACGCACGCACGACGGCAAACGCCTCGCCGTCGTCGGCGACGACCGCACTTTGACCTGGCGCGCGCTGGCCGACGAAGCCGAAGCCTGGTGCGCGGCCGCCGAGGCCGCCGGTTTCTCGCCCGATGCACCCGTGATCGTGCGCGGACACAAGGAAGCGTCGTTCTTCGTCGCGATCACGGGCGCGCTGATGCTCGGCACGCCGTTCGTGCCGCTCGACACCATCTATCCCGGCGAGCGCATGCGCAGCATCGCCCGCACGCTCGGCGCACACGTCTATTACGACGCGCGCAGCCGCACGTTCAAGCAGATCGAAGCCGCCGCCGTCAATGCGCCGCCGCCGCGCACGCTGCCTGAAAAAGGGCTGGCATACGTGCTTTTCACGTCCGGCACGACAGGAGAGCCCAAAGGCGTGCAGATCGGCCTCGAAAGCGTCGATGCGCTCGCGAACTGGATGGCCGCGGATTTCGCGCTCGGCCCGGCCCCGGTTTTCATGAACCAGGCGCCGTTCAGCTTCGATCTATCGATGTACGAAGTATTCGGCACGTTGTCGCTCGGCGGCACGATCGTATTGATGTCGCGCGCCGCAAGCGCGCCCGGCGCGGCATTCGTCGAGCGGCTCGCGCGCGAGCGGATCGATACTTGGGTGTCGACGCCGTCGTTCGCCCAGCAGCAGCTGATCGAATCCACTTTCAACGGCACGTCGCTGCCCAAGCTGCGCACGTTCCTGTTCTGCGGCGAAGCGCTGCCCGTGCCGCTCGCGCGGCGGTTGCGCGAACGGTTCGCGCACGCGCGCATCATCAACACTTATGGGCCGACCGAAGCGACCGTCGCGACCACCTGGATCGTCGTCGACGACGCGCTGCTGGACGCGCATCCCCAGCGCTTGCCGATCGGCCGCGCGCGCCCCAACGGCGAAGTGTTCGTCGACGGCGGCGAGCTGTGCATCGCGGGGCCGCACGTGATGCGCGGCTACCTGAACCGGGACGATTTGAACGCCACGCGGATGTTCGAGCACCACGGCATGCGCGCGTTCCGCACCGGCGACCTCGGCAGCATGCGCGACGATGGACTGCTATTCTGCGACGGCCGCATCGACGACCAGGTCAAGCTCGGCGGATACCGGATCGAGCTGGGCGAGATCGACGCGGCGTTCGGCACGCTGCCGAACGCGCCGCGCGCCGCTGCGGTCGCGCTGCGGCGGCCGGACGGTGCGGTCGCGCGGATCGTTGTATTCGTCGAAACCGGCTCGCACGACGCGCTGCCGGCGTCCGTCGCGTCCGATTGGAAGACGCGGCTCGCCGAGCGGCTGCCGCCCTATATGATTCCGTCCGAACTGATCGCGTGCCGCACGCTGCCCGTCACCGTCAACTTCAAGATCGACCGGGCCCGGCTCGCCGATGAATACCGACATGCGCAACTCGATCGCTCCAGCCGATAACGCCAGCCGCCGATCTACGCGAACGCGCCGCGCGCATCGGGCCGCCGCCGCGCTCGCGCTGCTGCTCGCGATCGGCCATGCAGCCTGCGCGCGCGTGCCAGCCGCCTCGCCCGCGCCGCCGCCCTCGCCAACTTCACCGCCGCCGCTGCACGGCGCGCCGCTCGTTCAAGGCATCGTCTGGCAGCCCGACGATGCGCACGCCAACCCGCGCGGCGACTGGGACGCGCTCGGCGTCACCGATCTGCTCGTCCAGTGGAGCGCCATTGACGGCGCGGCGCTCGTCGCCGGCGCGGGGCTGCCCACCGTCGCCCGGTTGCCCGACTGGAAGCGCATCGGCCGCGAGCCGTGGGCGCGCAATGTGATCGTCGGACTCGCGGGCCGCTTCGACGAGACCGAGGCCCGCGAGCGCACGCCCCAGCTCGTTGCGCAATCGCTCGCGCTTGCGCTTGCACCGCCCGCCGTGCACGTCTCGGGCTGGTATTTTCCGGTCGAGGTCGACCCGACCTGGAAACGTGCAGACACGTTGAAGCCATTGCTCGAAGCGCTGCCGAAACCGCTGTGGATCAGCGTCTACGACAACTCGAACATCGGCGGCCCCGCGCTTGCCGCATGGCTCGACAGTTGGCTGCCGCGCGACGTCGGCGTGTTCTTTCAGGACGGTTGCGGCGGCTATGTGCGCGAACCGCGCATCGCGCGCGAGTATGCCGACGCGCTGGCGGCAACGCTCGGCGCGCCGCGCGTGCGGATCATCGCCGAGGCGTTCAGGACCTTGCCGAACGGGACGCTGCGCGCCGCCACCGCGGCGGAATTGCAACCGCAGCTTGAAGCGTATCGCGGCTATCCGGCGTATCTATTCGACGGCCCGCATTACGTGCCGCCGGGCGTGGTGCGCGCGCTGGCCGAACACCGCGCCGCAGCGGCCGCCGATGCACGCCGGCCACGTTCAGGCGCGCGCCGATACGGGGATTAGCGGCGGTTGGCGAGGGTAACCGGCGGCGATCCGGCCGGCATGCCAAACATGCAAACGCCGGCGCAATGCTCGGTCCGAACGGTTCGGCTTCCCGGATCGCGTCACCCCCGCTCAACGGCGGTTCGGCCAAGACGTCGGCTGCCGACAACCGGGCGATTGACGCTTTCACACTGACACTTTCGCACAACCTCGGCCCATCGACAGCAACCTGCGGCGCCCGACAGCACGCGCCGCCGTCACACCGCGTCGACCGGACGCACGGCCGCTTGCTCGGCGACGACCCGATTGCGTCCGCCCCGCTTCGCGTCGTATAGCAACACGTCGCCGCGCGCGAGCAGCATCGCTACCGTCTCGGCGCGCCGATGCTCGACGACCCCCGCGCTCACCGTCACGTTCAAGCCTCGCGCGGGCCCGTCGAAATGCGCCGATTCGAGTGCCTCGCGCACTCGCTCCGCTATCGCGCATCCGCCGTCGCGGCCGGTATGCGGCAACAGGATCGCAAACTCCTCGCCGCCGATGCGCCCGACCACGTCGCCTGGCCGCACCATATCGCGCAACAGCCGGCCGAACCCGCGCAGCACGGCATCGCCAGCCGCGTGCCCATACCTGTCGTTGATGGATTTGAAATGATCGACGTCGAACAGGATAAGCGCGAGCGGACGGCTGCGCGGGCTCGCCAGATGCCGCGACGCGTGCCGCTCGAACGCACGCCGGCTCATCGTTTCGGTCAACGGATCAAAATCGCGCTCGGTGACGAGATGCTGAATCATGTCCGCCACTCCCGCGCCGATCAGAACCATTCCCATGACTCCGCCCAGCAACGCGAGCGACACCTGCAGCGCGATCCAGAACGTACTCTGCCCGAATTGCTCGGGGCTGTGAGGCAGCGTGCGGCTGACGGTCAGCGGCGTTCTGACGAGAAAACTCAGGCCGAACAACAGCAGGCTGCCGGTCAATACGCGATTGATCGTGCGGCCTTTGCCGCGCGCCCAGATACGGACGACCGACGCGAGTATCATCAGGCCCGCGCTGTAGTTCAACAGATAGATTCGCGCGATCAGGTTCGGCACGCCGTAGCTGAAGTACGCAATGCCGGCCAGCACGCCGGCCAGCACGCCCGCATGCGTCGCGCGCCGGAAATGCAGGCCCCATCGGCACACGACGCCTTCCGCGAGCGCCTGAATGCTCGCGACGTAAAAGGCAGCCGAAACGAGCGCATTCGGCCGCCATGCTTGCGGCATATGCAGGATTTGCAGCGTCACGCCGCACGCAAACAAAAAAAACGACAACGCCAACAGGATGAGATAACGCAGCTTGCGCTCGAAGAGCCAGGTCCCGACAAAGCCGCATGCGAACAGCAGCGATACGCCCGGCACGATGAGCTGGAGAACCTGATTAGGCGTGATATGAGCGGGCATGTGCCTGGTCGTCGCTGCGCGATGGCGGCATGGCACAAGCGAGCCGACGATCACGGCCCCGTTCTCGCGACACGGCCGAGCGCCGCCCTTGCCGCCGACATATTGCGGCAAGCAGGCAAAACGACGTTCGAGCGCCCCGATCGAGCACGGCCTACCGTGTGGCGATTCCCCCGCGCGCATGCAGCGTCAGTTACGCGCCCCGGCGCTTTCGCATGATGCAATACGAAAGATTGGCCGATAAACGCGCAATGAAGCTTGTATTGAAGCAACCCCGTAAATTTAATCGAAGCCCTGGATTCGGCAGCGCGAACTGCGAGAACGCCGCTATAAAGCGGCGCGCGGCCTGCTCAGCCACCATGGCTTGCTATATCAACGCGGGCGATTATATCCCGTAAAAACGAACGATTCAGCACGTCGAAGAAATATCGCATCGGCCCGCGCGCGGCGGCCCGGCGGCGTGGCATCCTCGGCAAATCTCCGCCCTCCCAATGTGCGCCTCGCCACATACGCGCACGAGACAATCGCATGCGGATTGGTTTAGCATCGGGTGGCGCTGACGCATCGACGCGTCCAGTGCAGCCTGCGCAACCGCTGCGCGCTGCATCACGCGCGCATAAAAAATGGAGGAGAGATGAGGGCACGTATCGCAATCACGAACGTCTTCACCCATTTAGTACTCGCTATTTTCGTCGTCTTTCTGACGAGCTGCTCCGGCGACGACGACAATGCGTCGTCGCAAACCGGCGGCGGCAATGCGAGCAGTTCCGCCCTCGCATTCAGGCTCGATCGCGGCGGACAAATCAATGCGTTCTACCGGCAAGACAAGGTCGCCGCGCACTTGCTGATGCGCTCGTCGACCAAGCCTCGGCTGCTCGTTGTCTTTCCGGCGGGCAACAGCGGCACCGGCCTCTGGTTCGACGACACGCCGCAGCCCGTCAACTGGAGCCAGGACGCGCCGATTGCCGCCGCGCAAATGCGGGACTCGGCCGGCAGGCCGCTATACGGCATCCGCGCGGACGTCTCCGCCGACGTGAGCAGCCTGTCGATCAAGCAAGCACTGCTGAGTTCGGTGCGCTTCCTGCGCGACTACAATGGCGGCGCGGCAGTGCCGTCCGATATCGTCGTGCCGCCGTCCGTGTCGGGCAACGCGGTGACCTGGCAGCGCAACCGCGTCGACGGCGCGCCGGGGTACGCGTTACGGATCACGCTGCTGAGCGGCGGCACGATGACGTCCGACAACACCGGCAAGCTGACGCTGCGAACGCTGAACAGCATGCAGCCGATGCGTCTGCGCATCGAGGCATTCACCGGCGAGACGCCATTGCGGCCGATCACCCGTCCGGATCTGTTCACATCATCGGTCAACCCCGATGCGCTGAACCAGAACGTGTTCGAATTCCTAAGTTTCCAGGACAAGCTGCTGGCAGGTTCGTGGCAGTACGATACCTACTTCGGCCGCGACACGCTGATCTCGGTGCGCATGCTGATGCCCGTGTTGCAGCCCGACGTGATCGAAGCCGGACTGAGTTCGGTGCTGAGCCGCCTGTCGCCGGACGGCAAGGTCGCGCACGAGGAAGGCATCGGCGAATTCGCGCTGATCGACAACCGCAAGCATGGCCGCCCGAACGATCCGACGCCAACCTATGACTACAAGATGATCGACGGCGACTACATGCTCGCGCCGATCATGGCGAACTGGCTCATCGACGATCCGCGCGGCCAGGCGCGCGCAGCCGCGTATCTCGCGCAAAAGGGCAGCGACGGCGTCACGAACGGTCAGCGCTTCGTCGCCAATCTGCTGCGCGTTGCGTCCACCGCGCAGCCGTTCGCGCAGCAGCCCGTCGCAACGAATCTGATTCGGCTGCGACCCGGCGAAATCGTCGGCAACTGGCGCGACAGCACCGATGGTCTGGGCGGCGGCGTGTACCCATACGACGTGAACGTCGCGCTCGTGCCGGCTGCGCTGCGCGCCGCGAACCGCTTCCTGGAGCGCGGGCTGCTTGATCCGTATTTGAGCGGCGATCAACGCGCCACGCTCGCCGGTGCGGCAACCGAAGCCGCCGCCTGGGAGAACAGCGCGCCTGCGTTCTTCCGCGTCGCGCTCACGCCCGCCGACGCGAGCGCGAAACTCGCCGCATATGCGCCGCAGGCGGGCGTGCCGGCCGGCCCGCCGCCCACCGCCCCGCTGTCGTTCGATGCGGTTTCGCTCGACGAACAAGGCGCGCCGATTCCAATCATGAACTCGGATGGCGGCTTCACGCTGCTGTTCGGCACGCCGCCCGCGGACCAGCTCACGCATATCGTCACCGATGTGATGCGTCCGTTCCCGGCCGGGCTCGTCACCGACGCCGGCCTGCTGATCGCCAATCCTGCTTATGCGAACCAATCGCTGTGGCCACGCTTCACGAGCGCTGCATACCACGGCACGGTGGTCTGGTCGTGGCAGCAGGCGATGTGGATTGCCGGCCTCGACCGCCAGCTTGCGCGCACCGACTTGCCCGGTAATGTACGCACGCTGCTCAGCCAAGCCCGGCAACAGATCTGGCAGGTCATCACGAACGCGAACGACATGCGCTCGACCGAAATGTGGTCGTGGTCGTATGCGAACGGCCAATACCGGACCGAGGCGTTCGGCACCCGCAGCGCCGATGCAACCGAGGCCAACGCCGCGCAGCTCTGGAGCACAACCTATCTGGCGATTCAGAGCCCGAAACTGCGCTCAGGCCAATATTGGTGGGACATCCGGCACTGATCGCCGGCCGGGGCCGCTTCGCGATACGCGGGGCGGCCGGCTGCGCTCGATATGTCGAGCGCAGCCGATTAATTGTGGCGCGGTTGATTCATGACGCGCTCGATACAAACCGCCTTTCAAATCCGCTCAAACCGCGCACCCCGACGTTTCGCAAACGTTCATCCCTTTTCTTGGCCGTTCAAATCCGCATGCCGCGATCTGTCAATATTTCCAACGATATTCGCTAGCTACGCGGACAAAGGCCGCCGCGGATCTGGCGATTAGAAAACCAAAACCGCGGGCGAGTCCGCATTCGGGGGAATTCAACGTTAGCCGCTAGTGCAGGCCACTTCGCGACGAGCACGGCGGCCAGCCAACGCACGCGCCGCACAAATTCGGTCGGTTGTGCGATACCCAGCATGGATTACGCCGCAACTCATCGCGCTCCATCGAAAGGGCACGGTGAATGGCGATTTCAAAAACGATGCCTTCATATACCGTTATCGGCAAAACAGTAATTTTATTTCGACGTCTTATTTCAGCAATAGGATTATGATCTCGCCACCGCGCAACCAACATATCAGCACATCATCCCTTGAACTTCAACCCGGAATATCAGACGACCACATCCAGCCTCTCCCGAAAAGCAAAATTATTACTCACCAACTACCATGCGATATAAAATTTCAGGTAACATCAAATTATTGACCATGCGCATCTCAATACAAAAAAAATTTAAATATGGCATCACTATAAAATTCACTTTTTTTAAAAAACAAAACATTTTATGCACCGTAGCCACCCGCTCGACCGATCATTCGAATCAAGATCAGCATCAACAAAATGTCATGAATTCAATCATTATCATAGATAACCTTTATCAATCACCTTGAAAAATTTTATATTAGTATAATCAGCCGCACCTTTGTCATGCCGAATAAGCTTCCCATCACTCTGCCTCGTCTATCAATTGCTTCGAACTCGGGCAATACTCACCCCCCGTGCAATCGTCCTCGCAATACACTGCAAGCTCACCAGTAGTACATCCTCACCGAGATTGACTTCGCTCTTAACTAAGCTTCATCAACAAAATTCTCGCGACACGGAAGATCAAGATATTTCCCCAATATCCGAACCAAGTTTCAATCTCGACACACCATTTTCAGACATCGACTCAGATGCACAAGAAGAATTAATTCGAGAAATCATGGCCGAAGATTTTTCCCGCCAGCGGGATACTCTATCTCATCGAGTACATCGATGGTAGCAGGAATGGCCAATACATACGATTTCGATCTCGGCTTCAACGAGAAGTTGCCCTAACTCAATCAAGGTGATATAGATACGTTTTTTGGAAAAACTGAATGCATCGGCCCAACCTCCCCTGCATCCGACTTGACGGAGGAATCAAATGTTCAGGCGCGCTACGGTGTCATCAACCTAACGGTGTCCCCGTGTCCTGAGTTACAGGGGCAACTCCAATAGGGAATAATTTTGGAGATTACATTCTCGGGCCTCAACGTCCGGATGGCGTTATTCCATTGAATGTTCCCGCCGACAATACGACGATCAAACAGGCTATTGGCGGCTTGCGCTACGTGGTGGCTGAATACGCCATACGTCACTCGAATGAAATCGCAAATGCTATGGCTCACAATGAATGATCACGGCTGCATCACCATTCGGCATCGTAGTCGTGCCGGCCGCGCCGCACACCGCCCTCGCTTCGTGGAGCGCGGGTTGCTCGATCCGTATACAAGCAGCGAAACGCGCGATGTGTCCCGGCACGGCAACCGACTGGGACACCAGCACGCCAGCGCTCTTCTGTGCCGGACACGCACCCTTCTATGCGAGCGCGAAGCTCGCCACGTAGGCGCCGCAGGCGCGCAGACAGGCTCACTGCCAGCCGCCCCGGATCGTTCAAGGCGACTTGCCGATAACGTATCTAACGATTCGGAACCCGAAACTTCGGATGGTTAAATACTGAAGGTATCCAGCATTGATTGTCTCCTGGAGCCGCCGCGCGACATGCACGGCGGCTTGCCGGTTTCGATCTCCCCGCGCCGCTCACATATTGACGCGCCACCTGTCCGGCCCCCACCAAGCATCTGGTTCCCCACGCCAACCCCGCACTGTGGCGTTGCACAGGGATCCAAACCATTTCTCGGCCGTTCAAATTTCAGTACCGTGGCTGTCAATACTTTCACAGCGCTTCGCCCGATTGCGGCGGGCACAAAGAACGGCGACGGCCCAGCATCTTCCGTTTGCCGAAGATTCTCTACAAATTCGAGGTGAAAAATCATGAGACAAAAGCGAATGATCGCCGCTGCCTACGGCGCCTGCCTGTTCGGTTCTTCGCTGGCCGCCGCCCAGCAAATACCTCAATATCAGCAGTTGCGTAATCAATTGCTTGCCGGCGCGGCCGTCACCTCTCTGTTCCACCCTCATCAGTGCGCTCCGAGCAGCAAACCAGAAACGGCCGTCGAAAGGCCGAATCTGCTCGGCGGACTCAAGATTCAGGAATTCATGGTGATCCCGCAGAATGACGGCGAGCGCATTGCGTACTCCAGCCGCCACTTTACGATCAGACCCGACGGGACGCCGACCATCGAATTTATTCAATATCAAGTGATGTCCAACGGCAGTGCGGCCGTCAGCGTACAGGCCCTTTCGCCCACCACCTATCAGCCGCTGCCCGGCAGCGCCACGCCGGCCATCTATCAATGCACGCTAGGGAAAGGGCTGCGCTTCTCGTCCGATCTGACGGAACAATCGAATCCGCATTAACAAGACCCGTCTAAGCGATCGCGCCGGCGCGGATTGTGACGAACGAACACTCGCGCGGCGCATCGCGAACATCGCGCACCGGAACTATCGCACCAGCCAGTCCTGAATAGCCGACGTAATGCGGCGCCTAGTCCAAGCAGAGATTTAGCGTATCGCTCAGCAGACCCCGCCCTCTGCGGTAAACGAGTACGACAATACAGTATTTCGTAAACGGGCGAGTATTTTCGGTATCGATCGATTTCCTTCAGCTCAGTAGTTTAATAATAGTTACACACTCTAACACTCCACATTCATCACACATGCCCATTAAATGAGCCTCAAACAGGAAAATTAAATAAGCATGAGAAAATAAATACGTCGACACAAAACTGACATATTTTCAGATATCGACTTCAATTCTGATAAAGATATTATAGTAGGCTATTCGATCGAGGGAAATTACATCGGCAGCAGAATAATGGGAGTCGTGACTTTACGTCACGACCATCTATACCGGCATCCAAGCGACTTTCATTTTCAATTATATATAACTTTTATCAGTTTACGTTTTTTAGATTAACATTATCACTATTTAATTTAATAAAAATCAACCATGCCGACCACTCCTCCAATTAATCCGTCTCCGAATACAATAACTTTAAGTTCAGACGACACCCAACGAAGCTCTCCATCGGCTTTATCGTTTCAGTCTCCGAGGGTAACAACCACCAGCCTCACCTCTTCGTCAAGATTGAGCTCATACTCGCGTTCATCGCAACAACAAGACGCCACAACATCCAACCACCGAACTGTTTCCCCGTTATCCGAAATTAATTTCGAAATCGCGCTCCCATTTTCCAATCTCAACCCAAACGAACAGAATGATTTTA
Source organism: Burkholderia singularis (assembly GCF_900176645.1). Classification (GTDB taxonomy): domain Bacteria; phylum Pseudomonadota; class Gammaproteobacteria; order Burkholderiales; family Burkholderiaceae; genus Burkholderia; species Burkholderia singularis. The sequence continues at coordinate 6,153 of NZ_FXAN01000095.1, read as the reverse complement.
TCCGGGAAATCATAAATGAAGGTTATTCAGAACAAGAAAACCGACCTCTCGCCTCGGTCACACCTATGTCAGTCAACACTATTCAGAATTGGTTGACATCCGATTTCCCTTACCACAAGCAAGCAACGACATCGCCAATACAAGATAGAGTTGAATTAAATTCTCAAGTCGAAGAAACAGCAAATATCGAACAAACATCAACCGCACCTGCTTCGACCGCACAAGAAACTTCGGCAAGAAGACAGTTTGGTCGCCGGAGTATAGCCTCTGCACATCCTCCACCAAAAGTCACTGCCGAAATTTTACGTCTTGCTCACGAAAAAATAGGAATAGGTCCAGGCAAAATAGCCCGTCATTTTTTTGAAAAAAAATATAATTTGCCGTCCGGTACTCTGCAATTTCATATCAATGTTGACGGCACTCTTACTGAACGAGCGCGGCGATTCCTAGCAAACCCAACTCGAACCAGCACCATCACTGCTGAAGCACTCCAAAAGGCAGCCTCAATGGTCCAAGACAGCAATAAATGTATTTCAGATATTGCAACTGAAATTGGAGTCAAACCGAAACAACTATATCCGTATTTAACAAAATCCGGTTTATCACTAGCTGGCAAACAAGCACTTGCAAGATGTAGTGGAGAAAACGTATTTCAAACGCTTACAACAGATCTCATACAACTTGGGACTCAGCGCATCGGGAAGGCATTCGACAAAATTAGTTTGTCGGAGTTTTGCAAGAATCACTCTCTTTCATTAGCCTTATTGAGAAAGTACATAAAAGCAGATGGCAGCCTGACTACTGCGGGGAAAAATAAATTAGATACAGAGCAAAACAAAAATCAAGAAATATTTAAATCTCAAAAAAGCGCAATCAAAACTGCCGCACTTAAGATAGCAAAATCGAACCGCTGGAATTTCCCTTTTGCCGACTTGGTTTTCCTGCATTCACTAAAATTTCTCACCAACACATTGAACATAAAACTTGACATTGTAGATCTAGAAAAATCACATAGCATTGGAAATTCAAGTTCACCGCATATAGGAAAATTATTTTTTAATAAAAATAATCACATCTTCCAAATTAAAAATCAATTCTACATTCCTCCACAGGATGGAGATAGTATATTTCACGCATTAAATGCAATGAGAATATACAACAACCAAGGTAATTTCGGTGATTATATTATCAACCCGTCCGACCAGAATGGCACGCTATCCCTCAACCTTCCGAGTAATGATGCATCAATAAAATCGGAAATTAATGATTTACGCTATAAAGCCGCCACTTACGTCATGCGAAATACAGATGAAATCGCTCAGTCGGTGTTGAACCAACAACCCCGGGAAGCCGTCAGAGCGCCCTCACCAGCCGAGTTTGCCCCCTCTCGGATCAATGCCAATGCTGGTCAGGCAGTTTGCTTGCCGGAATCGAGCTCCGCATCGCCACATTCATACAGTTCGTCTACTCCAATGGAGGAATCACTCAGCATGGATTCTCATCAACCTCCAGACATCATTGCCACCGGTAAAAATCCAGGTCACGGCAAAAAACGTGTTATCACCCCACAGTTACTCGAACTGGCTCAGCGCACTATAGTTGGAAATCCCAAAGAAATTCCATCTTTCTTAAAAGAGCATGGAATCAAAATAGACACGCTTCGATTGTATATCTCGAGCCATGGCCTGACTCTCGCCGGCCAACAAGTCTTGGCGGCTGACAAAGATGAAAAAGCATTAAAGCCTCTCACTGTCGAGATGCTTCAACTCGCTTCGCAGAGCATCGGCACAAAACCCGGTGACATGAATCGAGATGAATTCGCACGGCGCAATAAAATATCGACCACAACTTTAAAATATTATTTAAAAGCCGATGGAACACTTTCCAATCAAGGTAAATCTCGTTATCGTCGTTGGTTACCACTATTCCAAAATAACCAACCTGCAGCAAACTCAATTGCCAATAGACGGCGCGCGATAAGGGAAGCAGCATTGAAATTGAAAAACCCAGGGGAATGGAATTTCCCCCATTCCGACCAACTTTTTTCATACTTTTTCAGTAATTTTGCATCCGATCATCATATAAGATTTGGCATTCAAACCTCAGATTATTTTCAATATATTGGCAATCCGAATACATCCTATACCGGAACGCTAATATTAAAACAAAACCATTATAATGTCCAGATTAATGAAAATTGTTATGATGTTCCAGCAGATGGAGACTGTGCCTTTCATGCCTTGAATGTTTTACGCCTTCATAGCAGCAATCAGGGGTTTGGTGATTATATCGTTGGCCCTCGACGCCCGGACGGCATTATTCCATTATCTATTCCAGCCGACGATACGACGATCAAGCAGGAAATTGGAGGGACACGTTATATGGCAGCAGAGCATGCAATGCGTCACATTGACGAACTTGCCGAAGCTATAGACGGAGTATGAAACAATACTATATCGTTAACGTGAAATTGCCTCATTGCTCACATCTGAACAAGAGGCAATTTCGACATTGTGAAATTTAATATTTAAATTAGAAAATAGTCACAATTAAAATTCCGCAAATTCAATATTTGAAATAAATCGCACTATAGCCATGCCACATACTCCTCCAGCTCGCCCCTCTACTGTATCGATCACTTCGGGTTCAAAAGATAGTCAATCAAATATTTCTATTGAGTCACTTGATCGACAATCCCGAGTAGCGACGCGCAGCCTCTCCTTTTCCCCTGAATTGGACGCTCTTTCATCTTCACCTCACCGGCAACGTACTCTTAGTTCCGAAGAGCGAACAATTTCTCCATTAACCGAAATCGATCTCGACCTTGCCGCCCCGTTCTCCAATCTTAATCCATTAGAGGGAGAAAATTTTATCCGAGACATCATGATTGGAAACCATTCAGACCAAGAAAAACGCCCCGGCACACCATATTCCGCCACATCAATTGAAAGAATTCAAGCTTGGCTGGAATCCAAAACTACGCACCTTGATCCTCTCCTAGAGTTTTCCTCGTTTAGTCCTAGCGATTTCATCAATACTCAAAATAAATATGAAAACATCACCCAACCCCTGTCTTCATCCAGCGTTGCATCTAAAAAAACTCCTCTCAAAGAGAAATCAAAGAAAAACGAACCTATCAAATTAAACCCAATATCGGCAGTCACCCCCGAGATTTTGTGCCTCGCTGCCAAGAGCGTAGGCACCGGGCCCGGTAAAATATCCCGCAACCGTTTCGAATTGCTACATGGGTTATCAAATAAAATCTTGCAGGGTTATATAAACATTGACGGCACTCTAACCTCTCGCGGACAGCGGCGTTTAACTCACTCTCCTCAGTCTCAAGTCATTACCGTTGAAATACTCGAAAAAGCAGAAGCCATGCTAAAAGACGTCAGAAAAACATTTTCTGAAGTTGCATACGCAGTCGGTGCTCGCCCACACCAACTTAGGCGCTACATTAAAAATAGAAGCATATCATTGATCGGCAGGCAGTTTATTTCGAAGCAAAGAAAAATTTCGGAGCTGCAACCAATTACGGAAAATTTAATTAAGCTTGCAGTTCAAAACATCGGCACCACTTACGGAAAAATGAGATTTTCCGAGTTCGCCAGAATTCATAATGTTTCATTTATTTCATTGAGAAAACATATCACCGCACAAGGAATTCTTACCGAAAAAGGAAAAAAACGTTTGACCAAAGCCCCTTTTTCAAAATACGAAAAATCTCAAAAAATAATTGAAATAGAAACGGCGGCATCGCATCTGGCGAAATTAGGGCAATGGAATTTCTGTCACGACGATTTGCTTTTTGCACAGTCCTTTAAAATTCTCTCTCAAGTTTTAAATATTAAATTTAACATCGAAACCCCTGAATACACTCATAGCATTGGTAGTGATAACGCCCCATACGCAGGATCATTAATACTAAAACAAAATCACTACAGCGTTCGAATCGACGGCAGTCGCTACGATCCCCCTCCCGATGGAGATTGCGCCTTTCATGCATTAAACATATTGAGTGTATACAACAAGGAAGGTGGATTTGGAGATTATATCGCCGGTCCTCAACGAGCCGACGGTACTATTCCATTAAACCTTCCGGCTGACGATATTATGATTAAATCAACAATCAGAAAATTACGCTATATAGCTGCGTCATACGTCATACGTAATGCAAATGAAATCAGCCTCGCAATTCCGGACAAACAGGCTTCGGAATCCGGTGAACGTATTTCCCCCTTTTCTCGCCCCCCGCAGTCGCCCGACATAAAGGCAACCCTGCCCACGAGCTTACCTGAGTCAGAGGCATCCGTTTCTTATATAAGTTATTTGTCAGTGTTAGATGAGTGGTCACATCCTTCGGAATTAGATCCGAATACATCTTCAATTTATCCGCACTCTGCCTCTGTATCGGCATCGGGTTTACAGACACAATATCAAAAAAAGGGTTTCCCCATTTCTCAACATCAAAAGGCAGAATTCACTCAAAGCAAGTATACCGAAGCTGTGCTTCGAGATAATTCAGAAGAAGTCATTTCCACTCAAAAACACCAAAAATTCAGGAAATACGCACGCCTCATTACTCCGCAACTTCTCAAACTGGCCCAACAAGCAATAATTGATCGACCTGGGAAATTGTCGGAATTTTTAAAAAAATATCGACTTAATAAAAGAACACTCCTCCATTACATTTCAAACAAAGGCTTGACCCTTGCAGGCGAACAATTACTGGAAGAAAAAGAATCCAAGCCTGTTACGCCTGAACTGATTCGATTGGCCTCACAAACTATCGGCACCGGCGGAATCATGACAAGCCGACGTGATTTTGCCAAAATACACGACATTTCAATTTTGGTTTTAAATCGCCTCGTAAGAGCCAATGGCACCCTTACGCCCCAAGGTCAGCGTTACATAAAGAAAAATAAACCACTACCCCGAGAAGACACTTCTTTACTTTTGGAAATAAAAAGTAAGTCTGAAATCACAAAGGAACGCAAGATATCCGCCATCAAAAAATCGGCTTCTAAATTAATTAAACTCGGAAAATGGAATTTTCCTCATGCTGACCTTCTTTTTGCGAACTCACTTAAAACATTCGCATTTGACAACAATATACAATTCGATGTGCAGACTCCAGATTATTCTCATCGCATTGGCCAACCCAATGCCCCCTATGTCGGAACATTGATTTTACAGCATGACCATTATAACGTTCAGATTGGTGATGATCGTTATGACGTCCCCCCCGATGGTGATTGCGCATTCCATGCGTTGAACATATTACGCCTGTATCGAGATAGGCAGAATTTAGGAGATTACGTCGTCGGACGTCCCCGGCCAGACGGCGTTATTCCACTCAGTATTCCCATTCACGATGAGGCAATTAGATCGGCGATTAAGCATACACGCACCAAGGCAGCAGAGCATGTGTTGCAACACATCGATGAAATCGCGGAAGCTATGACGGAAGAGTAAACGACTCACAACGGCTTGATTGTCCGCTTTATGCTTCGCGTAACGCTGTATTGCAAATGTCTTCTTCACCCAGTGCGTCAGTGAAATTTGATGATGAAGATATCAACTTATCATTGACGCACAGCGTTTGATCGATTTGAACGCCGCACTAATCTAGCACTGAAATTTCTAATGTTGGTCACCTGGACATTTCCGCACAACTCGCATGTTTTAATTTTTCGAGAGCAATCACGCTATTTCGCTATCATTCGAATTTTCAGTAGTCATTCTTTCGTATTTCACAATCCTCTTCTTACAGCCGCACATTCAAGGCAGTAACCCAATACTTCGATTGCCGAAATTTTTTGCACATCGAGGAGCCCAAAAATCGCCACCAGCGAAGCTTGCACGCTCAGCGCATCCGGTCAGTACACCGCGTCCCAATCCTATTTCGGCGATTGGCATTCAATTGTTTGCGGGTACAGAAGACACGCTACAGCCCTTCCCCAGTCAGTGCGCGACGCTCGCATGCCGAACCTGGGTACCACCCCGCCCGATGCGAAATCAGTCGAGACACTGAACCTCGGCTTTATCACGGCCCCCGCTGGGAATCCGATCAGAACGCTGTTCCGATCTGGAACTGGAATTTCTGATACTGGTCGCCGGTATGCTTCTGCAGCGGGAAGCCCAAACTCAGCT
>NZ_FXAN01000073.1 GCF_900176645.1 Burkholderia singularis | reverse complement strand
TAACCGTGTAGGTCACGGACTCCACCACGCCATCACCATCATGCCTCACGCGCGCGCGAATGGGGGACTGGCCTACCCGAGCCGCTTACCAAGGTCCCGTCTTCTGCTCCGAAACAGAACCTATTCGCTTCTGACTCGAACGGTGCGCTCGCGGGCAGGTCAAGATTTCGCTGCCGCTTACCTGGAACCCGAAATTTAGTAAGTTCAAAGCGTAAAATCGCCGGACCCACAGAAACTGAGTCGATAAAACATGTCCGCCCCAATCCAAATCGCTCAAGCTGTTTGCCCGCATGACTGTCCAGATACCTGTGCAATGCGCGTCACCGTCGAGAACGGTCGAGCGGTCAAGGTTACGGGAGATCCGGATCATGCGCCCACTCAAGGCGCCCTATGCACGAAGGTGAGCCGATACGCGGAGCGCGTTCATCATCCGGAGCGACTGACCGTACCGCTCAAGCGAGTGGGACGGAAAGGAGAAGGGCGCTTTGAGCCGATTAGCTGGGCGGCAGCGAACGAGCTGGCGGCCGAACGGCTCTCGGAAATCGCACGCCGCGCTCCGGAAGCGATCGTACCTTATAGCTATGCCGGAACGATGGGGCTGATTCAAGGCGAAAGTATCGCTCAGCGTTTTTTTAATGTTTTGGGCGCGTCACTGCTCGAACGGACGATCTGCTCGGCTGCGGGTGCCGCAGGACTTCAGTATACCTACGGTGCCAGTATCGGCATGCATGTCGAGTTTTACGAAGAAAGCGAATTGATTTTGATTTGGGGGGCTAACCCGATCGCGTCGAATCTGCATTTTTGGACGCGCGCTCAAGAAGCCAAACGTCGGGGGGCGCAATTGATCGCGATCGATCCGTACCGGTCGCTGACGGCCGAAAAATGCCATCGCCACATCGCGCTGAAACCGGGCACGGACGGCGCGCTTGCGCTTGGCATGATGCACGTGCTGATCAGCGAGGGGCTCCTCGATCATGATTTTATTCGCGATCACACGCTCGGTTTCGACGCATTGAAGGCGCGGGCGATGAGTTACTCCCCGGAGCGAGTCGCGCAGATCTGCGGAATATCTGCGTCGGAAATCATCGAACTGGCTCGTATTTACGGCCGTACGCGCAAGGCCTCCATTCGTCTGAACTACGGCATGCAACGTGCACGGGGTGGTGGCAACGCGGTACGCGCGATCGCTTCGCTGCCCGCGCTCACCGGTGCATGGCGGGAGCGCGCGGGCGGCCTGCTGTTGTCTTCGGCCGAATGGGCGCCGATTAACCATGCGGCGCTCAGACGTCCGGATTTACTGCCTGGTTGGCCGAACAAACTACCACGTTCGATCAATATGAATGCAATTGGCGACGCGTTGTTGCATCCGGGCGGAGAGGATTTCGGTCCGAAGATAGAGGCGATCATCGTCTACAATTCGAACCCGGTGGCGGTGGCGCCCGATTCCGGCAAAGTGGCCGCGGGTTTTGCGCGAGAAGATTTGTTCACGATCGTTCTCGAGCATTTCAAGACAGATACGGCTGACTACGCCGATCTTGTGCTGCCGGCAACGTCGCAGCTCGAACATCTCGATGTCCATAAATCGTATGGCCATACGTATGTGATGGCGAATCTGCCATCGATTGAGCCGGTTGGGGAGGCCCGGCCGAATACCGAGATCTTTCGCGGTATCGCGCGCCGAATGGGACTCGACGAGCCCGCACTGTATGAAGACGATGAAACACTCGCACGCGCATCGCTGCACTGGAATGATCCGTCGCTGCAAAGTGATTGGGATACGCTCAAGCAGGCGCGCTGGATCAAGCTGAAGCTCGCCGATGCGCCGTTTGCGAACGGCGGCTTCCGGACGCCATCCGGGAAATGCGAATTTTACAGCGCACGTCTCGCACAGATGGGGCTCGATCCGGTGCCCGACTATCTGCCACCTTATGAATCGGCAGACGGCGCACCGGAACTGGCAGCCCGCTATCCGCTCGCGATGATTTCCCCGCCGGCCCGTCATTTTCTAAATAGTACGTTCGTCAACGTCGCGAGCTTGCGTTCGGTTGAAGGCGAGCCTTATCTCGACATTCACCCAGCTGATGCTATACGGCGCGGTATCGAAGAAGGCGATATCGTGCGGATCTTCAATGACCGCGGCTCGCTGCAGGCGAAGGCGCGGGTAACCGAGCGCGCGCGCGAAGGGCTCGTCGTCGGCTTATCGATCTGGTGGAAGAAGCTTGCGCCGGATGGACGGAACGCGAATCAGGTGACGAGCCAGGCGTTGACCGATCTCGGGCGTGGCGCGACGTTCTACGATTGCCTGGTTGACGTGGAGCGTGTGTAAAGGGTGGGGGGAAACCGCGGAAAAGGCGCACGGATGAACGAACGACGCCGCACGCCGCGCCCGCCCGGCAGCGTTGGCAAAGTTGGAAAGGAGTGTCTAACTGGATTGTCTCCGAGGGACCGACCGGCTACGATGCAATTTTTAGCACGACCATTCGAAAAATGAGCCTGGAGACGCGTTGCATGGAGAAGATTTGGCTGAAGTCGTATCCCCCCGGCGTGCCAGCCGAAATTGACGCGTCCCCGTATTCGTCCGTTCCTGATCTGCTAGAAGAAAGCTTTCGCCTCTATCGCGAACGGCAAGCCTTTATTTGCATGGGCAAGGCGATCACTTATGGCGAACTCGACGCGCTATCGCAAAAGCTCGGCGCGTGGTTTCAGTCGCGCGGGCTTGCGCCGGGCGCGCGGATCGCGATCATGATGCCGAACGTGCTGCAATACCCGGTGACGATCGCGGCAGTGCTGCGCGCGGGTTATACGGTCGTCAACGTCAATCCGCTCTACACGCCGCGCGAGCTTGAACATCAGCTCAAGGACAGCGGCGCGCAAGCGATCGTGATCCTCGAGAATTTCGCAACGACGCTGCAGGCGGTGATTGCCGGCACGTCGGTCAAGCACGTCGTCGTCGCGGCGATGGGCGATCTGCTCGGTTTCAAGGGCTTGATCGTCAATTATGTCGTGCGCCGCGTGAAGAAGTTGGTGCCGGCGTGGCACCTGCCATCGTTTACGCGCTTCAATGCGGCGCTTGCCGAAGGCGCCAAGCAGAGTTTCAAGCCGGCCAAGCTGAAGCCGGACGACGTCGCGTTCCTGCAGTACACGGGCGGCACGACCGGCGTGGCGAAGGGGGCGACGCTGCTACACCGCAATATCGTCGCGAACGTGTTGCAGGCGCAGGCTTGGCATCAGCCGGCCTACACGCTGCGTCCGGAAGTGGCGCAGTTCAATACCGTGGTTGCGTTGCCGCTCTATCACGTGTTCGCGCTGACCGTTTGCGGGCTGCTGACCTTGCGCACGGGCGGCACCGGCATCCTGATTCCGAATCCGCGCGACATCGCTGGCACGATCAAGGAACTAAAAGGTATCCAGATCATCACGTTTCCGGCCGTCAATACGCTTTATAACGCCCTGTTGAATCACCCGGACTTCGACCAGCTCGATTTCTCGAAGCTCGCGGTCGCCAATGCGGGTGGTATGGCGGTTCAGGAAAGCGTGGCGAAACGCTGGTACGAAAAGACGAAAACGCCGATCGTCGAAGGCTACGGGTTGTCGGAAACGTCGCCCGTCGCAACCTGCAATCCGGTCACGGCAACCGAATACAGCGGCACGATCGGTTTGCCGTTGCCGTCGACCGAAATCGCGATCCGCGACGATGCCGGCGCCGACGTCGCGCTCGGCCAGCCCGGCGAGATCTGCATTCGCGGCCCGCAGGTGATGGCGGGTTACTGGAATCGGCCGGACGAAACCGCGCAGGTAATGATGCCGGACGGCTTCTTCAAGACGGGCGACATCGGTGTGATGGACGAGCGCGGCTACGTGAAGATCGTCGACCGGAAAAAGGACATGATTCTCGTATCGGGCTTCAACGTGTACCCGAACGAGGTGGAGGATGTGGTTGCGTCGCATCCGGGCGTGTTCGAGGTGGCGGCCGTCGGCGTGCCCGACGAGCATTCGGGCGAAGCGGTGAAGCTGTTCGTCGTGAAAAAGGACCCGGCGCTCACGGACAAGGAAATTCTCGCTTACTGCAAGGAGCGCCTGACCGGCTATAAGCGGCCCAAATACGTCGAATTCCGCACTGAGCTGCCGAAGACCAACGTCGGCAAGATTTTGCGCCGCGAGTTACGTGACGGCAAGGCGTGACAAGCGCCGCGTGCCGCGCGTCGTTGAGCGGCTCATTGTGTGCCGCGCGTGTGGGGCGGCGCATTCGTTTTCAGGCACGATCTTTTTCGCGTAGCGGCATCGTCAATAAAAAAGGCGCCCTCGGGCGCCTTTTAAGCAACTGCGGGATATTCATCACCCGCCAATGCGCATATATCAGAACTTGTGGCGGATGCCGACTCGCGCCGTGAACTGATTGCGGTTCGACGACGGCGTGATGCCGTTGATCGCAGCGGTTGCCGGCCCAATGGTATTGCCGTTGGCTTCGATCACGTTGCCCGATGCGTGCTGGTACACGCCGATGACATAGACGTCGGTGCGTTTCGACAGGAAATAATCGACGCCCGCCGAGCCCTGGTGATATTTTGCCGCCGACTGGCCCGCGATCTTGCTGCCTTGCGTGTAGTCATACGCGGCGCCGGCGACGAGGGCCGGGGTCAATTGATACTTGAAGCTGACTTCGCCGTTGTTGAACGTCGCGGTTTGGTTCGGGAACACGGCGCTCGAGAAGTTCATGAACTTGATGTTCGAGTACGTCGCGCCGATCGTGGCAGCGCCGATCGTGTACGCCGCGGCCGCGCCGATCACCTGGTACGTATGCGCGGAAGCGTAGCCGGCATAGACGGGAGACGTCACGGCAGCCGGGGTGCTCGACGTCGTGTTGTTGCCGAACAGGCCGCCCGATGTCGACGGCGTGCGCGCGTTCAAATAGCCGACACCCAGCGAGAGCGGGCCGTTCGTGTAGCCGGCGCCGAGCGACCAAGTCTGGTTGCGGCTGAAATCGCCGGCGATGCCGCCGAGGCTGTACAGGCCGCCGAACGTGAAGCCGCCGTAGTTTGCGCTCGTGAACTTGATTGCGTTGTTCACGCGATAGGCGTTGTTGAAGTTGTCGAGGTCGCCGGGGTGCGCGGCAATGTAGCCGCCCCACTGATCGCCGACGGCGAGCGGGCCGACGAAATCGACGACAGAGTCATATTGGCGGCCGAGCGTGACCGTGCCGAAGCCGCTCGATAGGCCGACATAGGCCTGGCGACCGAATTCAAGGCCGCCTTGATTGATTTGGCCGGTGCTGGCGTTGAAGCCGTTTTCGAGCACGAAGACGGCTTTCAGTCCGCCGCCGAGATCTTCGGTGCCGCGCAGACCCCAGCGGCTACCCTGCATGACGCCGCTCGTCAGGTCGTACTTATGCTTGCCGCCCGCATTCGTATTGATGTTGAAGCCTTCGTCGATGATGCCGTAGAGCGTCACGCTGCTTTGCGCGTGCGCCGCGCCAGCAAACGCGCTCAACGCGACGAGCGCGAAAAGCGATTTCTTCATTGAAAGATCTCCAAATATGAAATTTTTTGTGGCGGCCATCGTATGTATTGAGGTCTCGGGCCTGCTCGAACTTCGACAGAAGCGCTCGTAATTTAGCAAATGGACTAAAGGCGACAAAGGGAAAGCGCGACATGAGATTCCTCATGTTTCCTTTATGCAACAATGGGTAAAATCACGGGTTAACCGCTATTTCCGGCGCTACCGTAATAAGCATAAGCAATTGATTTGTTACGCTTTCCTTACGAAAAGCGGCGCGTCGGCATGGAGAAACGCAATGGTGTTCGACGAGTTGATCAGTGAATTTGACCGGGGCTTGCGCTCGATGACGGGCGTGAGCCGAATGAGCCGGCCGGTGCCCGCGCCTGCCGTTGAGGCGAGCGCCGAACTTACCGCTGCCGAGCGCAAGCATGCGGCGGGATTGATGCGGGTGAATCATGTCGGCGAGGTATGCGCGCAGGCGCTTTATCAGGCGCAGAAGCTCACGACGTCATCGAGTGCGCTCAAGGAAATGTTCGACGAGGCTGCGTGCGAAGAGGAGGATCATCTCGCGTGGACCGCGCACCGCCTGAAGACGCTCGATTCCCGGCCGAGCTTGCTGAATCCGCTGTGGTATGCGGGCGCACTCGCGATCGGCGTCATTGCCGGGCGGTTCGGCGACAAGGTGAGCCTTGGGTTCATGGCTGAAACGGAGCGTCAGGTCGAGAGCCATCTCGACAGCCACTTATCCGCTTTGCCGGCGGCGGACGTCGAGTCGCGCGCGATCGTCGAACAAATGCGCATCGACGAAATCAAGCACGGCAAGACGGCGACCGAAGCGGGTGGAATCGAGCTGCCGCGGCCGGCGCGTATGCTGATGCGCGCCGCGTCGAAAGTGATGACAAGCACTGCCTACTATCTTTAAATAGTCGGTCCGGAACGGCCGTATTCGTGCCGCTCCGGACGCTGACGATCCCCGCCGTTTTTCCTCCGCTGTTTTCCCTTCTGAAATCCCTGCCGCCGCGCCGACCTGGGGCGTGCTTCTCATGTACCACTTTCACAAATTGCACTAGTCCATTCATTTATAACGTTTTTTGGCATGACGGGTGACTTGATGTGATGCGCGTAAGTCCTTGTTCTGAATAACAAAATTCGTCAAAAAATCGGCCGTCTCCCTTGACCGTCCATAGGCCTTCCTCTAAAGTGGGAGACAGTGTGAGAAAGTGTATTTTTGTGTGATTTGCCGGGGTTTTCCGGCTAAATTTTCAGCGTTGGGCGGGTTCTTCGGCGCCCTGATCGGGAGAGCGGAAACGTGTTTCAAGGGGCGTCGGCGCTGACGCTCGATGCGAAAGGACGGATGTCGGTGCCGTCCCGCTATCGCGAGGCGCTGCAAGGACAGGCAGAAGGACGGGTGACTGTGACCAAGCACCCGGACGGCTGCCTGTTGCTGTTTCCGCGTCCTGAATGGGAAGTGTTCCGCGCGAAGATTGCCGCGCTGCCGATGGACGCGCACTGGTGGCGCCGCATTTTTCTGGGCAACGCGATGGATGTCGATCTCGACAGCGCGGGCCGGATTCTCGTGTCTCCCGAGCTGCGGATGGCGGCCGGGCTGGAAAAGGAAGTCATGTTGCTGGGAATGGGAAGTCACTTCGAGCTGTGGGATGCGCAGACCTACATCGCGAAGGAGCAGGCAGCGATGGCGCAGGGCATGCCCGAGGCGCTGAAGAATTTCACGTTCTGATTGCGGTGAGGAAGGCGCCCGCGATGGGAAACGAATTGCAGCATCGCACGGTGCTGTTGGATGAGGCGGTCGATGCGCTCGTGGCGCGGCCCGACGGCATTTATGTCGACGGCACGTTCGGGCGCGGCGGTCATAGCCGCGCGGTGCTCGCGCGGCTCGCGCCGGCAGGCCGGCTGATCGCGTTCGACAAGGATCCGCGTGCGATCGAAACGGCTGCGGGCATCGGAGACGCGCGCTTCGAGATTGTTCACGACAGCTTCGCGTCGCTCGCCGGCGCATTGGCCGAGCGTGGAGTAGGGCGGGTGTCGGGCGTGTTGCTGGATTTGGGCGTGTCGTCGCCACAGGTCGACGATCCGGAGCGCGGCTTCAGCTTTCGGGCGGACGGCCCGCTCGATATGCGGATGGACCCGACGCGTGGTGAATCGGCGGCTGAGTGGCTCGCGCGAGCGTCGGTGCAGGAATTGACGGAGGTGATACGGGATTATGGGGAAGAACGGTTTGCTTTTCAGATTGCAAAGGCGATTGCTGCTCGCCGGGCAGAGTCCGGCCGTCTCGGGCCTCTCGACAGCACGCGCGAGCTTGCCCAAATCGTGGGTCACGTCGTCAAGACCCGTGAGAAGGGCAAGGATCCGGCAACCCGCACCTTTCAAGCTATACGGATTCACGTCAATCAAGAGCTTGCGGACCTGCAAGTCGTTCTAGAGGCAGCATTGACGGCGTTGGAGCAAGGGGGGCGGCTCGTGGTCATCAGCTTTCATTCGCTGGAGGACCGGATCGTCAAGCGATTCATGCAGGCACATGCGAGTGCGCCTGCTGTCGATCGTCGTCTGCCGATCCGCGCCGTCGATCTGCCCAGTCCGCCGCTCAAGCTGCTCGGCCGCAAATTCCCGGGCGACGCGGAAGTTTCCGCCAATCCGCGCGCCCGCTCGGCGGTGATGCGCATCGCGGAGCGCGTCGCGCCATGAGCCGCCTCAATATCTTTCTGCTGATCATCGTGATGGGGTGCGCGCTGTCGGTCGTCAATTCGACGAACCAGCAGCGGCAGATCTTCATTCAGCTGCAACGCGCGCAATCTCAGGAGCATCAGCTTCAGCAGGACTACGCGCAGCTTCAGTATCAGCAAAGCGCATTGTCGAAGACATCGCGCATCGAGCAGCTCGCGACGAGTTCGCTGAAGATGCAGCCGATCTCGACGGGACGCACGCAATATCTGACGGCGCCGTCCGGCGACGCGAAGGCGGCCGATGCGCCGCCGCCGTCCAGCGCCGTCGCGGCTCAGGGAGGCGCGCGATGAAGCCGGCGTCCAAACGTGCGCAAGGTGTGAAATTCGCATCGAGCCCCGTGTTGTCGGTGCACCTGCCGATGTGGCGCTCGAAGTTCGTCGTGTTCCTGCTGTTCATGGCGTTCGTCGCGCTCGCCGCGCGTGCGTTCTGGATTCAGGGGCCCGGCAACGCGTTCTATCAGAAGCAGGGCGAGAACCGTTATCAGCGCACGCTCGAGTTGCCGGCGACGCGCGGCAAGATTCTCGACCGCAATGGCCTCGTGCTCGCGACGAGTTTGCCGGTGCGCGCGATCTGGGCGATTCCGGCCGACGTGCCGGACGATTTCGGCGGCGACAAGCTCGTCGCGCTCGGCAAGCTACTCGGGATGACCACGAAGGAACTGAGGGCGAAGCTGTCGGAGGACAAGACGTTCGTCTACGTGAAGCGTCAGGTGCCGCTCAATGTTGCCGATCAGGTCGCGAAGCTCGACATTCCCGGCATCTATCAGCGTGGCGAATACAAGCGCTTCTACCCGGAAGGCGAGATCACCGCGCATCTGATCGGCTTCACGAATGTCGAGGATGAGGGACAGGAGGGCGTCGAACTCGCGGACCAGAAGCTGCTCGCCGGCGCATCCGGCAGCCGGCGCGTGATCAAGGACCGGATGGGACATATCGTCGAGGATGTCGACGAGCAGCTTCCTCCGCATGACGGGACGGACGTGGGGCTGTCGATCGACAGCAAGATTCAGTACATCACCTATACGAATCTGAAGGCGGCCGTCGAAAAATTTCATGCGAAGGCGGGCGCGGCGGTCGTGGTCGACGTGCGCTCGGGCGAGGTGTTGTCGCTCGTCAATTATCCGACTTACAACCCGAACGACCGCTCGCACCTGACGGGCGAGCAGTTGCGCAATCGCGTGTTGACCGACGTGTTCGAGCCGGGCTCGATCATGAAGCCGCTCACGGTGTCGCTCGCGCTCGATTTGCATCGCGTGACGCCTTCGACGCTCGTCAACACGGGCAATGGTCATTTCGTGCTCGACGGCGCGCCGATTACCGACGATGCGGGGTTCGGCACGCTGACGGTGGGCGGCGTGATCCAGAAATCGAGCAATATCGGCGCGACGAAGATTGCGATGACGATGCGGCCCGAGGAAATGTGGAATATGTATACGAGCATCGGGCTCGGGCAGGCGCCGAAGGTCGGTTTTCCGGGCGCGGCGGCCGGGCGTTTGCGGCCGTGGAAGAGCTGGCGCCGGATCGAGCAGGCGACGATGTCGTATGGCTATGGGTTGTCGGTGTCGCTGTTTCAGCTTGCGCGCGCGTACACGGCAATCGCGCACGACGGCGAACTGATGCCGCTCACGATCTTCAAGACCAGTGACGAGCAGCCGCCAAGCGGCCCGCAGGTTTTCGCGCCGACGACCGCGCGCGAAGTGCGCGCGATGCTCGAAACCGTCGTCGCGCCCGGCGGCACGTCGCCCGATGCGGCGGTGCCCGGCTATCGCGTCGGCGGCAAGAGCGGCACCGCATACAAGCAGGTCGGCCGTGGCTATGATCACAAAAAGTATCGCGCGTCGTTCATTGGCATGGCGCCGATGCCGAATCCGCGCATCGTCGTCGCGGTGTCGGTCGACGAGCCGACGACGGGCAGCCACTTCGGCGGCCAGGTGTCCGGCCCCGTATTTTCGGCGATCGCAGGCGATACGCTGCGCGCGCTGAATGTGCCGCCCAACATGCCGGTCAAGCAGCTCGTCGTGTCCGGCGACGCCGCGAGCGGCGCGAACGCCGCCGCGCCGCACAAGCTGTCTGCCGTGGCGCCGGCCAAGCGCATCACCGTGTCGAGTACGACACATAACCATCCTGGAGTTGTTCGATGAGCGCCGTGCGCAGTTCTCATCCGGCGCATTCCCAAATCGCGGCCGCGCTTGCGTGGCTGTGCGCGCATGCGGCGGCGGGCGCGCAGTTGCACGCCGACACGCGCAGCGTGCAGGCAGGCGACGTGTTTTTCGCGTATGCGGTCGACGGTGCGGACAATCGCCCGTTCATTGCCGACGCGCTCGCGCGTGGCGCGGCCGCTGTGTTGTATCAACCGGAAAATTTCGATGCCGCGAAACTCGATCCGGCGGTGTCTCTCGCCGTTCCCGCGCTCGATGCGCTCGCGGGCGAGATAGCGAGCGGCTGGTATGGCGATCCGAGCGATGCGTTGCTCACGATCGGCGTGACGGGGACGAATGGCAAGACCTCGTGCACGCAGTGGATCGCCGCGGCGCTGTCCGCGCTGCGGCGGCCGTGCGCGGTGATCGGCACGCTCGGCAGCGGGATGCCGGGCCAACTCGCGCATACGGGTTTCACGACGCCCGATGCGCCGCAACTGCAGCGCAGCCTCGCGAAATTGCGCGACGCCGGCGCCCAGGCGGTGGCGATGGAAGTATCGTCGCATGCGCTGCATCAGGGGCGCGTGAACGGCACCGCGTTCGACATCGCGGCCTTCACGAATCTCACGCAAGACCATCTCGACTATCACCGTACATTCGAAGCCTATGAGGCGGTGAAGGCCCGGCTCTTTGCGTGGCCCGGGCTGCGGGCGGCGGTCGTCAATCGCGACGATGCGGCTGGCCGGCGTTTGCTGGCGTCGCTCGCCGGCCGCGTGAACACGCTCGCCTATGGCATCGGCGCAGGTACCGATGCCATAGGCGCGGATCGCGAACTTGTCGCGACCGATATCCGCGCGACGGCGACAGGCACCGCGTTTCGCGTGACGTCGCCGTGGGGCGACGCGGACGTCGAGGCCAGCACGCTCGGCGCGTTCAACGTAAGCAATCTGCTCGCGGTGCTTGGTGCGTTGCTCGCGGCCGATGTGCCGTTCGACACGGCGATTGCCGAACTCGAAGGGCTCGAACCGGTGAACGGCCGGATGCAGCGGCTCGGCGGCCGGCTGCAGAATGACGAGCCGCTCGTCGTCGTCGATTATGCGCATACGCCCGACGCGCTCGAGAAAACGCTCGATGCGCTGCGCCCGATCGCACAGGCGCGCGGCGGCGAACTTGTCTGCATGTTCGGCTGCGGCGGCGATCGCGACCCGACGAAGCGCCCGCTGATGGGCGCGATCGCCGAGCGTCTCGCCGACAAGGTCGTCGTGACGAGCGACAACCCGCGCAGCGAGGATCCGCAAAGGATCATCGAGCAGATCGTCGCCGGGATGCGGGAGCCCGCGCGCGCGCGCCGGCTCGAGGATCGCGCCAGTGCGATCCTGCAGGTGGTGCGCGGCGCCGCGCGCGACGATGTCGTGCTGCTTGCCGGCAAGGGGCACGAGGCGACGCAGGAAATCATGGGCAGGAAGCGCGTGTTTTCCGATCAGGACCATGCGCGTCTCGCGCTGGCCGCACGCACGACGCAGGTGCGCGGAGGCGGCGAATGACGATGCTGACTTTGCGCGAGGCCGCCGCGATGATCCCAGGCGCAACCGTGCTGGGCGACGAGCACGCGTCGTTTGCGCGAGTGTCGACGGACAGCCGCACGGCGGGGCCGGGCGATCTGTTCGTCGCGCTGAAGGGCGAGCGTTTCGATGCGCACGATTTCTTGAACGACGTTGCCGCTCGCGGGGTGAGCGCGGCGCTGGTCTCGCGCAGCCCGGCCGAGTGGCATTTGCCTGCGCTGAAGGTTGCGGATACGCGCGCGGCGCTCGGCGCGCTGGCGCACGGCTGGCGCACGCGCTTCGCGGTGCCGGTCGTCGCGGTGACGGGCAGCAACGGCAAGACGACCGTCAAGGAGATGATCGCGGCGATCTTTTCGGCGGCGGTCGGCGAGCAGGCGCGGCTTGCGACGTCGGGCAATTTGAACAACGACATCGGCCTGCCACTCACGCTGCTGCGTCTGTGCGCCGCGCACCGGCTCGCGGTTGTCGAACTCGGGATGAACCATCCGGGCGAGACCGAAACGCTCGCGCGGATCGCCGCGCCCACGGTCGCGCTCGTCAACAACGCGCAGCGCGAGCATCAGGAATTCATGGCGACGGTCGAAGCGGTCGCGCTCGAGCATGCCTCGGTGATTCACGCGCTCGGGCCGGACGGTGTCGCCGTATTTCCGGCTGACGACGCGTATGCGGGCATTTGGCGCGTCGCCGCGACCGGCAACCGGATCGTCGATTTCGCGCTGCACGGCGCCGTGCCCGCGACGTCCGCCGCCGTGACGGGCACGCTCGACGGCAACCGTTTGGCAATCGAGACGCCGGACGGCAGCATCGACGTGCAATTGCGCGCGCTCGGCGAGCACAACGCGCGCAACGCGCTCGCGGCGACGGCGGCGGCACTCGCGGCAGGCGTGCCGCTTGCCGCGGTCAAGGCCGGGCTCGAGGCATTCGAGCCGGTGAAAGGGCGGTTGCAGGTCAAGCGCGCGACCGCCGGCCTGCTCGCCGGTGCGACGTTGATCGATGACACCTACAACGCGAACCCGGATTCGATGCGCGCCGCGATCGACGTGCTCGCTGCGCAGTCCGCCCCGCGGGTGCTCGTGATCGGCGAGATGGGCGAGGTCGGCGACGAAGGGCCGGCGTTCCATCGCGAGATTGGCGCATACGCGCGCGAGCGCGGAATCGATGCGCTCTTCGCGCTCGGCGCGGCCACGCAGCCGGCATGCGATGCGTATGGCGCCGGCGCGCAGCGTTTCGACGACGCGCAGGCGCTGATTACCGCGCTCGGCGCGGCGGGCTTCGGCGCGCGCGCGACGCTGCTGGTCAAAGGCTCGCGGTATATGAAGATGGAGCGCGTGGTCGACGCGCTCGCGAACGCAACCGCGCCGGGCACTGCGCCCGGCGCACACTGAAGAAAGGAAGTAAGAGCATGCTGCTGGCGTTGGCGCAATGGCTGCAAAGTGACGCAAGCTTTTTGCGCTTGTTCACGTACCTGACGTTCCGGGCGGTGATGGCCACGATCACGGCGCTCGTGATCGGCCTCGTCTGTGGTCCGTGGGTGATTCGCAAGCTCACCGAGATGAAGGTCGGCCAGGCGGTGCGCAAGGACGGTCCGCAAACGCATCTCGTGAAATCGGGCACGCCGACGATGGGCGGCGTGCTGATTCTGATCGGCATCGCGGTCGCGACGCTCCTGTGGGGCGATCTGACGAACCGTTTCATCTGGATCGTGATGCTCGTCACGTTCGGCTTCGGCGTGATCGGCTGGGTCGACGATTACCGGAAGGTCGTCTACAAGGACCCGCGCGGGATGTCGTCGCGCGAGAAGTATTTCTGGCAATCGGTGATCGGCCTCTTCGCGGCCGTTTATCTGGCATTCAGCGTGTCCGAGGCGAATAACGCGCGGGTGTTCGATCTGTTCATCGCGTGGGTGCAAAGCGGGCTGTCGATGGGGCTGCCCGCGCGCGCGGATCTGCTGCTGCCGTTTCTCAAGTCGATCAGCTATCCGCTCGGCGTCTGGGGCTTCATCGCGCTCACGTATTTCGTGATCGTCGGCGCAAGCAACGCGGTGAACCTGACCGACGGCCTCGACGGCCTCGTGATCATGCCGGTCGTGCTGGTCGGCGCGTCGCTCGGCGTGTTCGCCTACGTGATGGGCAGCGCCGTCTATTCGAAATATCTGCTGTTTCCGCACATTCCGGGCGCGGGCGAGCTGCTGATCTTCTGCTCGGCGATGGGGGGCGCGGGGCTTGCGTTCCTCTGGTACAACACGCACCCCGCGCAGGTGTTCATGGGCGACGTCGGCGCGCTCGCGCTGGGCGGCGCGCTCGGCACGGTCGCCGTGATCGTGCGACAGGAAATCGTGCTTTTCATCATGGGCGGCATCTTCGTTGCCGAGACGCTGTCGGTGATGCTGCAGGTCACGTGGTTCAAGTACACGAAGCGCCGTTACGGCGAAGGGCGGCGCATCTTCAAGATGGCGCCGCTGCATCACCATTTCGAGTTGTCGGGCTGGAAGGAAACGCAGGTGGTGGTGCGTTTCTGGATCATCACGTTGATGCTCTGCCTGTTCGGTTTGTCCACCCTCAAGCTGCGGTAAAGGGAAGCTCAGGATGTTTGGCGAGATGTTCGGAGATCGGCAGCGGCCGATGGTGCTCGTGTTGGGGCTCGGCGAATCGGGCCTCGCGATCGCGCGATGGTGCGCGACGCACGGGTGCCGGCTGCGCATTGCCGATACGCGCGAGACCCCGCCCAATCTTGACGCGCTTGCCGCTGCGGGAATCGACGCCGAATTCGTCGGCGGTGCGTTTGCGCCGGCGCTGCTCGACGGCGGGATCGAACTCGTTGCGCTGAGCCCCGGCTTGTCGCCGCTTGCCGATGACGTCGCGCCGCTCGTCGCTGCCGCGCGCGAACGGGGCGTGCCGGTGTGGGGCGAACTCGAATTCTTCGCGCAGGCATTGAAGGCGCTGGGCGCGAGCGGCTACGTACCGAAGGTGATCGCGATTACCGGCACGAACGGCAAGACGACCACGACGAGCCTCACGGGACTGTTGTGCGAACGCGCGGGCAGGAAGGTCGCGGTGGCGGGCAACATCAGCCCGGCGATGCTCGACAAGCTCGCCGAAGCGATCGGCGCGGCCGCGCTGCCGGACGTCTGGGTGCTCGAGCTGTCGAGCTTTCAGCTTGAAACCGCGCATACGTTCGCGCCCGACGCCGCGGCGATTCTCAATATCACGCAGGACCATCTCGACTGGCACGGCGGCTTTGTCGCCTACGCGGCCGCGAAGGGCCGGATCTTCGGGCCGCGCACGGTGCGCGTGCTGAACCGCGACGACGCCGAGGTGATGAAGTTCGCGCCCGCGCCCGCGGCGGCCGATGCGCCGCGCGCCGTCACGTTCGGTTTGAACGAGCCGGGCGCCGACGGCGATTACGGTTTGTCGCGCGACAACGGGATCGCGTGGCTTGTCGAGGCGGTCGACCGCGACGCGGCCGACGCGGGCGCCCCGACGTCGCGGCGCCGCAGACAGGACGCCGCGCGCATGCCGGATATCGGCATGAAGCGCCTGATGCCCGCCGACGCGTTGCGCATCCGTGGGTTGCATAACGCGGCAAACGCGCTCGCCGCCTATGCGCTCGCGCGCGCGATCGATCTGCCGGCCGCGCCGCTGTTGCACGGCTTGCGCGAATACCGGGGCGAGCCGCACCGGGTCGAGGTGATCGCGACGCTCGACGGCATCGATTACGTCGACGACAGCAAGGGCACCAACGTCGGTGCGACCGTCGCCGCGCTCGACGGGCTGGCGCAGCGCGCGGTGCTGATCGCGGGCGGGGATGGCAAGGGTCAGGATTTCGCGCCGCTCGCGGCGCCCGTCGCGCGCTGGTGCCGTGCGGTGATGCTGATCGGCCGCGACGCGGGCGCGATCCGCGCGGCGCTGGCCGATGCCGGCGTGCCGCTTGCCGAGCATGCGACGCTCGAGGCGGCGGTGCGCGCGGCGAGCGCGCTCGCGCAGACGGGCGACGCGGTATTGCTGTCGCCCGCATGCGCGAGCCTCGATATGTTCAGGAATTATGCGCATCGGGCCGACGTGTTCCGTAGCGCGGTCGAAGACATCGCCTTGGAAAAAGGAACGACGTTATGAGCTGGTCCGATCGCTTCGTTTTCCGTTTCAACAACGCGCGCGACGCGGGCGGCGGCGCATCGCGCTCGGCGGCCCGGGGCGCGTCCGGTTCGTCGCGCATCACGACGGGGCTCGCAAGCGTCGTCAACGGCGCGCGCCCGACTCGCTCGCGCATGCTCGATTTCGACTATTCGCTGCTGTGGGTTGCCGTTGCGCTGCTTGGACTCGGGGTCGTGATGGTGTATTCGGCTTCGATCGCGATGCCGGATTCGCCGAAATACGCGTCGTATCACGATTATGCGTTCCTGCTGCGTCACGTCGTGTCGCTCGTCGTCGCGTTCGTCGCGGCGGTGATCGCGTTCCGCGTGCCGGTTTCGACGTGGGATAAATATGCGCCGCATCTGTTCCTGATCGCGCTCGTCGGCCTCGTGATCGTGCTGATTCCGCATGTCGGCAAGGGCGTGAACGGCGCGCGCCGCTGGATTCCGCTGGGCATCACGAACATGCAGCCGTCGGAGATCATGAAGCTCGCGGTGACGATCTATGCGGCGAACTACACGGTTCGCAAGCAGGAATACATGCAAAGCTTCGCGAAAGGCTTCTTGCCGATGGCGTGCGCGGTGGGCCTCGTCGGCGCGCTGCTGCTGCTGGAGCCTGACATGGGCGCGTTCATGGTGATCGCGGCGATCGCGATGGGCGTGCTGTTCCTCGGCGGCGTGAACGGCAAGCTGTTCGGCGGCCTCGTCGCGACCGCGGTCGGCACGTTCACGATGCTGGTCTGGCTTTCGCCGTGGCGGCGCGAGCGGATCTTCGCGTATCTCGATCCGTGGGACGAGCGCTATGCGCAGGGCAAGGCGTATCAGCTCACGCATTCGCTGATCGCGTTCGGGCGCGGCGAGTGGTTCGGCGTCGGCCTCGGCGGCAGCGTCGAGAAGCTCAACTATCTGCCGGAAGCGCATACCGACTTCATTCTCGCGGTGATTGGCGAGGAGTTGGGCTTCATTGGCGTGCTCGTCGTGATCCTGCTTTTTTACTGGATCGTGCGCCGCGCGTTCGAGATCGGCCGTCAGGCGCTTGCGCTCGACCGCACGTTCGCGGGCCTGATGGCAAAGGGCGTCGGCATTTGGTTCGGCGCGCAAGCGTTCATCAATATGGGCGTGAATCTGGGCTTGCTGCCGACCAAAGGCTTGACTTTGCCGCTCGTCAGTTATGGCGGCTCGGGCATTCTGCTCAACTGCGTCGCGCTGGCGGTGCTGTTGCGCGTCGATTATGAAAACAGGGTGCTGATGCGCGGAGGGAAGGTATGAGCGCGGCGCAGCGCACGCTGATGGTGATGGCGGGCGGCACCGGGGGCCACGTGTTTCCGGGGCTTGCGGTCGCGCACCGGATGCAGGCGCAGGGCTGGCGGGTCGTTTGGCTCGGCAATCCGGCCGGCATGGAGGCGACGCTCGTGCCGAAGCACGGCATCCCGATGGAATATGTGAACTTCGGCGGGCTGCGCGGCAAAGGGCTGAAAACGAAGCTCGCGCTGCCGTTCAATCTGCTGCGCGCGTGTGCGCAGAGTTTGGGCGCGCTGTCGCGCGTGAAGCCCGACGTCGTGCTCGGCATGGGTGGCTACATCACGTTTCCGGCCGGTCTGATGGCGACGTTGACGGGGCGTCCGCTCGTGCTGCACGAGCAGAATTCGATCGCGGGACTGACGAACCGGGTGCTCGCGAAGCTTGCGAAGCGCGTGCTCGTAGCGTTTCCCGGCGCGTTGCCGCATGCGCAATGGACGGGTAATCCGATTCGTGCGGAACTTGCGCGCACGGAATCACCCCAAGCACGCTATGCGGCGCGCAGCGGCAAGCTCAAGCTGCTCGTCGTCGGCGGCAGTCTGGGGGCCGCGGCATTGAATGAGGTCGTGCCGCGCGCGCTGGCGCTGCTCGCTGCCGGCGAGCGGCCGCAAGTGGTCCATCAGGCGGGCGCGAAACACATCGATACGCTCAGGGAGAATTACGCGGCAGCCGGGCTCGCGGCCGGCCGCGACGTCGAGCTTGTGCCGTTCATCGACGACATGGCGAGCGCGTATGCGAGCGCCGATCTGGTGATTTGCCGCTCCGGCGCGATGACGGTCGCGGAAATCGCGGCGGTGGGGGTGGCGGCGCTGTTCGTGCCGTTTCCGTATGCGGTCGACGATCATCAGACGACCAACGCCGCGTTCCTGGCCGAACAAGGCGCGGCAGTGCTGGTGCAGCAACGCGACCTGTCGGCCCAACTGCTCGCCGATTGGTTGCGCGGCCAGTCACGGCAGTCGCTTGCGGCGATGGCCGAGCGTTCGCGCTCGCTCGCCAAGCCGGACGCCACCGACGAAGTCGCGCAGGTGTGCGCGGCGGCGGCGGGCGCGAGGCTGGAAGGAAAGCAATGAAACACATCGTCAAACATATTCATTTCGTCGGAATCGGCGGCGCGGGCATGAGCGGCATTGCCGAAGTGCTCGTGAACCTGGGTTACCAGGTGAGCGGCTCCGATCTCGCGCGCAACGCGGTGACCGAGCGCCTCGAGGCGCTCGGCGCGCGCGTGTCGATCGGCCATGACGCGGCGAACATCGAAGGTGCGAATGCGGTGGTCGTGTCGAGCGCGGTGCGCTCGGACAATCCGGAGGTGCTCGCCGCACGCCGTCTGCGCGTGCCGATCGTGCCGCGCGCGGTGATGCTCGCGGAGCTGATGCGCCTGAAGCAGGGGATCGCGATCGCCGGCACGCACGGCAAGACCACCACGACGAGCCTGGTGGCGAGCGTGCTCGCCGCAGGCGGGCTCGATCCGACGTTCGTGATCGGCGGGCGCCTGACGAGCGCGGGCGCGAACGCGCGGCTCGGCACGGGCGATTTCATCGTCGCCGAAGCGGACGAGTCCGACGCGTCGTTCCTGAACCTGTATCCGGTGATCGAGGTGATCACGAACATTGACGCCGATCACATGGATACCTACGGCCACGATTTCGCGCGGCTCAAGCAGGCGTTCATCGAGTTTACGCAGCGGCTGCCGTTCTATGGCAGCGCGGTCGTGTGCGTCGACGATCCGAACGTGCGTCAGATCATTCCGCTGATCTCGAGGCCCGTGGTGCGCTATGGGCTCGCGGCGGACGCGCAGGTGCGCGCGGAGCAGGTCGAGGCCCGCGACGGCCGGATGCATTTCACGGTGCGGCGCGAAGGGCGCGCGCCGCTGCCCGTCGTGTTGAATCTGCCGGGGCTGCACAACGTGCAGAACGCGCTCGCGGCGATCGCGATCGCGACCGATCTCGGCGTCGACGACGCGGCGATCCAGCAGGCGCTTTCGGAATTCACCGGCGTCGGCCGGCGTTTTCAGCGCTACGGCGAAGTGCCGCTCGCGCACGGCGGGGCGTACACGCTGATCGACGATTACGGTCACCATCCGGTCGAGATGGCGGCGACGATCGCCGCCGCGCGCGGCGCGTTTGCCGGCCGCCGGCTCGTGCTCGCGTTCCAGCCGCACCGCTACACGCGCACGCGCGATTGCTTCGACGATTTCGTCAACGTGCTGTCGACGGTCGACGCGCTCGTGCTGACCGAAGTGTACGCGGCGGGCGAAGCGCCGATTCCGACCGCGAACGGCGACGCGCTGTCTCGCGCGCTGCGCGCGGCGGGCAAGGTCGAGCCGGTGTTCGTCGACACGATCGACGCACTGCCCGAGGCGATCGCGCGCATCGCGACGGCGGGCGACGTGGTGATTACGATGGGGGCGGGCTCGATCGGCGGGGTGCCGGGCAAGCTCGCGCGAGACACACAACAGAAGGGATGACATGAGCGGGATCGATCCGAAACGTTTCGGCAAGGTGGCAGTGCTGCTCGGCGGGCAATCCGCCGAGCGCGAGGTGTCACTGAATTCCGGCCGGCTGGTGCTGCAAGGCCTGCGCGACGCGGGCATCGATGCGCATCCGTTCGATCCGGCCGAGCGGCCGCTGTCGGCGCTGAAGGACGAGGGCTTCGCGCGTGCATTCAACGCGCTGCACGGCGGTTATGGCGAGAACGGCCAAATCCAGGGCGCGCTCGATTTTTACGGCATTCGCTATACGGGCAGCGGCGTGCTCGGCTCAGCGCTCGGGCTCGACAAATTCCGCACGAAGCTCGTCTGGCAGCAAACGGGGATTCCGACGCCGCCGTTCGAGACCGTCATGCGCGGCGACGATTACACGGCGCGCGCGAACGACATCGTCGCGAAGCTCGGCTTGCCGCTCTTTGTGAAGCCGGCAAGCGAGGGCTCGAGCGTCGCGGTGCTGAAGGTAAAAAGCGCCGATACGTTGCCTGCCGCGCTGGCGGAGGCGGCGAAACACGACAAGATCGTGATTGTCGAGAAGAGCATCGAAGGCGGAGGCGAGTACACCGCGTGCATTGCCGCGGATCTCGATCTGCCGCTCATCAAGATCGTGCCCGCCGGCGAGTTCTACGACTATCACGCGAAGTATGTCGCGGACGATACGCAGTACCTGATTCCGTGCGGAATCGACGCGGCGAAGGAAGCGGAATTCAAACGCCTCGCGCGCCGCGCGTTCGACGTGCTCGGTTGTACCGATTGGGGCCGCGCGGATTTCATGTTGGATGCCGACGGCAATCCGTACTTCCTCGAAGTCAACACCGCGCCGGGGATGACCGATCACTCGTTGCCGCCGAAGGCGGCGCGCGCGGTCGGCATCAGCTATTCGGAGCTGGTCGTGAAAGTGCTGTCATTGACGCTCGATTGATTGGATGCGGGACCGGATTTGAACCATGTGGAATAACGTTCGCCAACTGAACCTTGCCGCCAGCGCGTTGTACGCGCTGCTGCTGCTCGTGTTGGCGGCGGCCGGCTGCTACTGGCTGATCCAGCGCCCGGCGTTCGCATTGCGCGAGATCCGGATCGACGGCGACACCGAGCACATCAACACGCCGACCGTGCGCGCGGGTGTCGTCGGCCGGCTCAAGGGCAATTTCTTCACCGTCGATCTCGATCTCGCGCGCGCCGCGTTCGAGCAGATGCCGTGGGTGCGCCATGCGAGCGTGAGGCGGGTTTGGCCAAACGCGCTGGCCGTGACACTCGAGGAATACAAGCCGCTCGGCACCTGGGGCCACGATCAGCTCGTGAGCGTAGACGGCGAACTCTTTACCGCGAATCAGGGCGAACTCGAAGACGAATTGCCCGCGTTCGATGGGCCGGAGGGCAGCGCGAAGGAGGTGGTCGCGCATTATCGCGATTTCGTCAAATGGTTTGCGCCGCTCAACGCGACGCCGGAGGAAGTGACGCTGTCGCCGCGTTACGCATGGACGGTGAAGCTGTCCAATGGCATGCAGGTGGAGCTTGGCCGCGAGCGCAACAACGACACGCTGTCGGACCGGGTCCGCCGCCTCGTCTCCGCGTGGCCGTCCGTCACGCGCCGCTGGGGCGGCGATATCGAGTATGCGGATTTGCGCTACCCGAACGGGTTTGCGATCCGGGCGGCCGGCATGCGGTTTCTGAGCGACGCCGACAAAGGCAAGAAGTAACACGACATCACACGCAAGAGCACTCTATGAGCAAAGACTACAAGGATCTGCTGGTTGCCCTCGACATCGGTACGTCGAAGGTGGTGGCCGTCGTCGCCGAGCTGAAGGGCGAGGGTCACTATGAGGTGATCGGCCTCGGCCAGAGCGAGTCGAAGGGGCTGAAGAAAGGCGTGGTGGTGAACATCGAGGCCACCGTGCAATCGATTCAGCGCGCGCTCGAGGAAGCGGAGTTGATGGCCGACTGCAAGATCACGAACGTTTTCACCGGGATCGCCGGCAGCCACATCCGCAGCTTCAATTCGAGCGGGATGGTCGCGATCAAGGAGAAGGAGGTCACGCAGACGGACGTTGCGCGCGTAATCGAGACCGCGAAGGCGATCAACATCCCGACCGACCAGCAGGTGCTGCACATCCTCACGCAGGAATTCATCATCGACGGCCAGGAGGACGTGCGCGAGCCGATCGGCATGAGCGGCATCCGGCTCGAGGTGAAGGTCCATATCGTGACGGGCGCGGTGAGCGCCGCGCAGAACATCGTCAAGTGCGTGCGCCGCTGTGGGCTCGAAGTGAACGATTTGATCCTGCAGCCGCTTGCATCGTCGCTTGCGGTGCTGACCGAGGACGAGAAGGATCTCGGCGTGGTGCTCGTCGATATCGGCGGCGGCACGACCGACATTGCGATCTTCGCCGAAGGCGCGATCCGTCATACCGCGGTGATCCCGATCGCGGGCGATCAGATCACGAGCGATATCGCAATGGCGCTGCGCACGCCGACGCCGGACGCGGAAGACATCAAGGTCGGCTATGGAATCGCGAAGCAGGCGCTCGCCGATCCGGACGAGATGGTCGAAGTGCCGGGCCTGGGCGAGCGCGGGCCGCGCACGCTGTCGCGGCAGGCGCTCGCGGCCGTGATCGAGCCGCGCGTCGAGGAGTTGTTTTCGCTCGTGCAGCAGGTGGTGCGCGAGTCTGGTTACGAAGAGTTACTCAGTTCTGGTGTCGTGCTGACAGGCGGTGCTGCGATGATGCCGGGCATGGTCGAATTGGGCGAGGACATCTTCCTGAAGCCGGTGCGCATCGGCGCGCCGGAATACGCGGGAGGCTTGGCCGACGTCGTGCGCAATCCGCGCTATTCGACAGCGATGGGCCTGCTCGTCGAAGGCAGCGCGCAACGCATGCGCGGGCGCAAGGTCGCGGTGCAATCCGGCTCCGCGGGCCAGATCTTCTCGCGGATGAAGGACTGGTTCCTCAGCAACTTTTAAACACGTTCGGATCGGGCGGCGTGCGCCAGATCCGAAAAGCGGGAAAACCTG
The DNA here is from genome assembly GCF_900176645.1 of Burkholderia singularis. Lineage (GTDB taxonomy): Bacteria > Pseudomonadota > Gammaproteobacteria > Burkholderiales > Burkholderiaceae > Burkholderia > Burkholderia singularis. Next base: position 17,979 of record NZ_FXAN01000073.1, on the reverse strand, counting down.
GGCGGCCCAGTGTTTTCTTCAAAGCGGTTTCGCAATACGCGCCGGTGCCGGCGGCCGGCGCGCGACGGAAGGTTGCCCGATCTTTCGCCGAATAACGGCCGAATAGCGGTTATTTTCTTGACGGAGGCAATGATGGAATTCGAAATGCTGGAAACCGAGACCAACGGCACGATCATCAAAGTGATCGGCGTTGGCGGCGCGGGCGGTAACGCCGTGCAGCACATGATCAACAAAGGCGTGCAGGGCGTCGATTTTGTCGTGATGAATACCGATGCGCAGGCGCTGTCGCGTTCGCGCGCGCCGTCCGTGATTCAGCTCGGCAACACCGGCCTCGGCGCCGGCGCGAAACCGGAAATGGGCCGCGCGGCGGCCGAGGAGGCGCGCGAGCGCATCGCCGACGCGCTGCGCGGCGCGCACATGGTGTTCATTACGGCCGGCATGGGCGGCGGCACCGGCACCGGCGCGGCGCCCGTCGTCGCGCAGATCGCCAAGGAGATGGGGATTCTGACCGTCGGCGTGGTCAGCAAGCCGTTCGAGTTCGAAGGCGGCAAGCGCATGCGCGTCGCGGAAGCCGGTTCGCAGCAGCTGGAAGATCACGTCGATTCGCTGATCGTCGTGCTGAACGACAAGCTGTTCGAAGTGATGGGCGACGACGCCGAGATGGACAAGTGCTTCCAGTGCGCCGACGACGTGCTCAATAACGCGGTCGCGGGCATTGCCGAGATCATCAATGTCGATGGCCTCGTGAACGTCGACTTCGAAGACGTGAAGACGGTGATGGGCGAGCAGGGCAAGGCGATGATGGGCACGGCGACGGTCGCAGGCGTCGATCGCGCGCGCCTTGCGGCGGAACAGGCGGTGGCGAGCCCGCTGCTCGAAGGCGTCGATCTGTCGGGCGCGCGCGGCGTGCTGGTCAACATCACGTCGAGCCGTTCGCTGCGCCTGTCGGAAACGCGCGAAGTGATGAACACGATCAAGAGCTACGCGGCGGAAGATGCGACGGTGATTTTCGGCGCGGTGTACGACGACGCGATGGGCGACGCGTTGCGCGTGACGGTGGTGGCCACCGGCCTGGGCCGCGCGGTGAAGAAGCAGCAATCGGCGCCGATGACGCTGCTGCGCACCGGTACGGACAACCAGCCGGTCGCCGCGGCACAGCACGGCTACGCAAACTCGCATCACGTGAGCACTGGCGACTACGGCGCGTTCGATACGCCGGCCGTATGGCGCAATTCGCGCGAGACGGCCGCATCGCACGTGCAGGCGCTGCAGGAGAAGGGTGTCGACACCTACGACATTCCGGCTTTCCTGCGCAAGCAGGCCGACTGACGCGCGAGCTGCTTCGCGCCGCGTGATGCACGCGCGGCACGGGCCGACGTGACGGATGAAACGGCTCATCACAGGCCGCGTCGCTTGCGACGCCGGGCCGGGCGCATTGCCCGCTTCGCTCGTGCGAGGCTGGCCGGGCCGCGTCGTCTGTTGCAAATGGCCGTATCGCAAGAGGAAGAACCAGCAATGATTCGAGTGGGCGACACGCTGCCCGACGCGGAACTCTTCGAGTATCTCGACGACGCGCGCGTGGGCTGCACGCTGGGGCCGAACGCCTTCAGCGTGCGCGAGCAGACGGCGGGCAGGCGCGTGGCGATCTTCGGATTGCCGGGCGCGTTCACGCCGACTTGCTCGACGCAGCATGTGCCGGGTTACGTCGAACATGCCGAGCGGTTGCGCGCGGCGGGTATCGACGAGATCTGATGCGTTGCCGTCAACGACGCATTCGTGATGGGCGCTTGGGGACGCGATCTGCACACCGCGGGCAAGGTGCGTATGATGGCGGACGGCAGCACGGCTTTCACTCATGCGCTGGGTCTTACGCAGGATTTGTCCGCGCGCGGCATGGGGACGCGTTCCCGACGCTATGCGATGGTGGTCGATGACGGCGTGGTCAAGACGCTGTTCGTCGATATGCCGGGCAAGTTCGAAGTCAGCGATGCAGCAAGCGTGCTGGCGAGTTTGACGCGCTGAACATGCGCGGTGCCGTTGCCCGCCGTTGTCTTTGAGCAACGCAGCGGCGCGCCGGCTGCGAAGTTGTAACACGGGCCGACGACCGGGAACGCCTCCGTTCCGGGCGCCGGCCCGTCTCGCATTCGTCAGGGTAATGCGTCGAAACAGTTTGAAACGTTGATCGGCACGGCGAGAAATAGGGAATTACGCTATAATCTCATCTATCAAATAAAACTCCTGATTGAAAATCTCAATCAAGAAGACTGTCACCATGTTGAAGCAGCGCACTATCAAATCGATTGTCAAGACCGTCGGCATCGGCGTGCATTCGGGGCGCAAGGTCGAGCTGACGCTGCGTCCCGCCGCGCCCGGCACGGGCATCGTATTCTCGCGCGTCGATCTGCCGACGCCCGTCGACATTCCCGCATCGGCGCTGTCGATCGGCGACACGCGGCTCGCATCCGTGCTGCAAAAGGACGGCGTGCGCGTATCGACGGTCGAGCATCTGATGTCCGCGTGTGCGGGCCTGGGGATCGACAATCTGTATATCGACGTGACCGCCGAGGAAATCCCGATCATGGACGGCAGCGCGGCGTCGTTCGTGTTCCTGATCCAGTCGGCTGGCATCGAAGAGCAGAATGCGCCGAAGCAGTTCATCAAGGTGACGAGGCCCGTCGAGGTCCGCGACGGCGACAAGTTCGCGCGGCTCGAACCGTACTTCGGCTTCAAGTTGAAGTTCACGATCGATTTCCGCCATCCGGCCGTCGATAAGACGGGCCAGGCGCTCGAGGTCGATTTCGCGAATACGTCGTATGTGCGCGAGATCGCGCGTGCGCGCACGTTCGGCTTCGCGCACGAGGTCGAGATGATGCGTGAGCTTGGGCTTGCGCGCGGCGGCAGCATGGACAACGCAATCGTGCTCGACGAATACCGTATCCTGAACAACGACGGCTTGCGTTACGACGACGAATTCGTCAAGCACAAGATGCTCGACGCGATCGGCGATCTCTATGTGGTCGGCCATCCGCTGCTGGCGTCGTATACCGCGTATAAATCGGGCCACGGTCTGAACAACGCGCTGCTGCGCGAGTTGCTTGCGCACGAGGACGCTTACGAGATCGTCACGTTCGACGATCCGAAGGCCGCGCCGAACGGCTTCGGCTTCGATGCGCAAACGGCATTTGCGTGATGTGCTGAGCGCGCTGAAAAGCGCGGCGGAAATCGCAAAGGCGGCCTGCGGGCCGCTTTTCTTTTTGGGGCGCGCCTTGGTTTGGCGCTCGGGCCTGCCCGGCGGAACCGGACGCAGGTTCACTGACGGCGATATGCATCGAGCCGCAACGGGGTGCGCGGGCGGCTGACGGGCTGGGCGCAGCGGCAGCGCGAACCGCCGGCCGGCGGGCGCGCCCGCGCCGGTCATCGCGGTGCTTTTGCGTGACGTGCGACCATTCGTTCGAGCGCCGCTTGCAAAGGTGACGGCTCGAGCGTATCCGCGAGGCGGCGCAGCGCGTCCGCGCCCGCCTGCGACATCCGCGCCTGCTTGATCGGCGGTGGTTCGGGCGCGGGCCGCGGCCGGACCTTGATTTTCAGCGACGCCACGGGCCAGCCGCGCGCCTGCAAGTCTGCGACCAGGCGCGGCTCGACTTGCCGCAACCGCGCGGCGAGCGCGTTGTGCGCGGCGAAGAGCGCGAGCGCGCCGTCCTTGATGAAGCCCGGTTCGACATGGTTGGCCAGGTAATCGGGGAGCAATGCGGCGAGATCCCGCTCGAGCGCGGAGACCTGCTCGACGCCCGCGCGCAACGCGGCGAACGCATCGGTGCGCTTGAGCACGTCGGCGGCCGCTTGCGGCCGCGCCCAGTGGGTGAAATGCTGATGCTTCGGAGGTCGGTTCATGGTGGAGAGCAGGCAGCTCGCGCGCGGCGGCTCGCGCGGCCGGGCGGTGCGGCAATGCGCCGATTGTACCTCGGCGCGCCCGCGCGCCGCCCGGCACGTCTGCGCTCGGTGCCAAGCGCAAATCGTGGCCGCTGCGCCTGCCGCCGAAGTCTCCGGTGCGTAGTAGTGCGCGTGCTAAAATTCGTCGTTTGAATTTACCTCTACGCTCAGCCGCCGAGGCTCAGGTGCCGGGACGACGTCGTTCACAGCTCCGGGGCCTTGCACCGACGCAAACCCGATCCGATGACAACCGGTTTTCTCCAGAAAATTTTTGGCAGCCGCAACCAGCGGCTCGTCAAGCAATACCAAAAGACCGTCGCGGCGATCAATGCGCTCGAAACGCAGATCGAGAAGCTGACGGACGACCAGTTGCGCGGCAAGACAGAGGAGTTCCGTCAGCGCATCGCGGGCGGCGAGACGCTCGATAAGCTGTTGCCCGAAGCGTTTGCCGTGTGCCGAGAGGCGAGCCGCCGCGTGCTGAAAATGCGCCACTTCGACGTGCAATTGATCGGCGGGATGGTGCTGCACTACGGCAAGATCGCCGAAATGCGCACGGGCGAGGGTAAGACGCTCGTCGCGACGCTTGCCGCCTATCTGAATGCGCTTGCCGGCCGCGGCGTGCACGTCGTGACGGTCAACGATTACCTCGCGCAGCGTGACGCCGAGTGGATGGGCCGGCTCTACAATTTCCTCGGGCTGTCCGTCGGCATCAATCTGTCGGGGATGGAGCACGACCAGAAGCAGGCGGCATACGCGGCCGACATCACGTACGGCACGAACAACGAATTCGGCTTCGATTACCTGCGCGACAACATGGTCTACGAGACCGGCGCGCGCGTGCAGCGGCCGCTCAACTTCGCGGTGGTCGACGAAGTCGACTCGATCCTGATCGACGAGGCGCGCACGCCGCTCATCATCTCGGGCCAGGCGGAGGACCACACCGAGCTGTACGTGCGGATGAACGCGCTGCCGCCGCTGCTCGAGCGCCAGATCGGCGAGGAGAAGGCGGACGGTACGGGCATCGAGAAGCCGGGCGACTATACGCTCGACGAAAAGGGCCGCCAGGTGTTCCTGACCGAATCGGGGCACGAGAAGGCCGAGCGGATGCTCGCCGAGTGGGGTCTGATCGGCGATGGCGAAAGCCTCTATGCGCCGCAGAACATCACGCTGATGCACCACGTGTACGCGGCGCTGCGCGCGCATACGCTGTTCCATCGCGATCAGCATTACGTCGTGCAGAACGGCGAGGTGATCATCGTCGACGAATTCACGGGCCGTTTGATGCCGGGCCGCCGCTGGTCCGACGGACTGCACCAGGCGGTCGAGGCGAAGGAGCACGTGAAGATTCAGAGCGAAAACCAGACGCTCGCGTCGATCACGTTCCAGAACTATTTCCGGATGTACGCGAAGCTGTCGGGGATGACCGGTACCGCGGACACCGAAGCCTACGAATTCAACGAGATCTACGGTCTCGAGACGGTCGTGATCCCGACCAACCGGCCGCCGAAGCGTATCGACAAGCAGGATCAGATCTACAAATCCGCGAAAGAGCGCTACGACGCGGTGATCCGCGACATCCGCGAATGCTACGAGCGCGGCCAGCCGGTGCTGGTGGGCACCACGTCGATCGAGAATTCGGAGCTGCTGTCGCATCTGCTCAAGCAGGCGGGGCTGCCGCACGAGGTGCTCAACGCGAAGCAGCACGAGCGCGAGGCGGCGATCGTCGCCGAGGCCGGGCGGCCGAAGCGCATCACGATCGCGACGAACATGGCAGGCCGCGGCACCGACATCGTGCTTGGCGGCAACGCCGAGAAGCAGGCGGCGTTCATCGAGGCCGACGACACGATCCCGGCCGACGAGAAGGCACGCCGCATCCAGCAACTCCACGACGAGTGGGAGACGCTGCACGAGCAGGTCAAGGCGGCGGGCGGCCTGCACATCATCGGCACCGAGCGGCACGAGTCGCGCCGTATCGACAACCAGTTGCGCGGCCGCGCAGGCCGTCAGGGCGATCCGGGCTCCTCGCGCTTCTACTTGTCGCTCGAGGACCCGCTGCTGCGCATCTTCGCGGGCGACCGCGTGCGCGCGATCATGGACCGCCTGAAGATGCCGGAGGGCGAGGCGATCGAAGCGGGCATCGTCACGCGCTCGATCGAATCGGCGCAGCGCAAGGTGGAAGCGCGCAACTTCGATATTCGCAAGCAACTGCTCGAATACGACGACGTCGCGAACGATCAGCGCAAGGTGATCTACCAGCAGCGCAACGAACTGCTCGAGGCGCACGACATCGCCGAGACGATCGGCGCGATGCGTCATGGGGTGATCGCCGATGTGGTCCGGCAGTTCGTGCCGGCGGGCAGCATCGAGGAGCAGTGGGACGTTCCCGAGCTTGAAGAGGCGCTGCGCCAGGACTGGCAACTCGATCTCGCGATCCAGGAAATGGTGAACGAGTCGTCGTCGATCAGCGCCGACGAGATCCTCGACGCTGTCACGACGGCAGCCGACGAACATTACGAGGCGAAGGTCGCTCTCGTCGGCCGCGAGTCGTTCAACGCGTTCGAGCGCTCGATCATGCTGCAAACGCTCGATCGCCTATGGCGCGAGCATCTCGCCGCGCTCGATCATCTGCGCCAGGGGATCCATTTGCGCGGCTATGCGCAAAAGAACCCGAAGCAGGAATACAAGCGCGAGGCATTCGAGCTGTTCGCCGCGATGCTCGATGCGATCAAGCTCGAAGTCACGCGGATCGTGATGAACGTGCAAATCCAGTCGCCCGAGCAGCTCGAGGAGGCGGCCGAGCAGATCGAGGAGCAGGGCGGAGGCCATCTCGATCACGTCGAATATCAGCATGCCGATTTCACCGCGGCTGCCACGGCCACGGCAGCAGGCGCGGCGGTGGCGGAAGCGACGGCCGATATGGCCGGCCATGCGGCGAGTCACGGCGGGCAGGCAGGCGAAGTGCCGAGAGTCGGCCGCAACGATCCGTGTCCGTGCGGTAGCGGCAAGAAGTACAAGCATTGTCACGGCAAACTGACGTGATGGGCAGGCCCGGCGTTGCGTCGAGCGCCGCCGCCTGAAAGGGTGGCCGGTGCGCGCGGCGGCGAGGTGCCGATCGAAGGCGGCGCGCGATGAGCGCGCCGCGTCGTCTGTGCGATAGCGTTTTTTGCGGTCATGGTGTGGGCGGCGCGTAAGCGGCCGCTCGTTCTTCAATCCATCAATGCCGGCGTGCGTGCCGGCATTTTCCTTCGGTGCAGGTGCTTCAGATGGCTGTCAATTTTCCGTCGATTGATTCCGCGCAATTGCATCCCGTCGCCGGCGTCACGCTCGGTTGGGCGGAGGCGCACATTCGCAAACCGAACCGCAAGGACGTGCTCGTCGTCTGCGTCGACGAAGGCGCGAGCGTCTCGGGCGTGTTTACCGAAAACCGCTTCTGCGCCGCGCCCGTCACAGTGTGCCGCGAGCATCTCGCGAAGGCGCGGGCGGGCGGCGCCGGGATTCGCGCGCTCGTCGTCAATACCGGCGTGGCGAACGCGGGCACGGGCGAGCCGGGCCTGATGCACGCGCGCGAAACCTGCGCGGCGCTGGCGCATCTGATCGGAATCCACGCGGACCAGGTGTTGCCGTTCTCGACCGGCGTGATTCTCGAGCCGCTGCCGCTCGACCGGCTGAAGGCGGGCTTGCCCGCCGCGCTCGCGAATCGTGCGGGCGCGCACTGGCTCGAAGCCGCGCAGTCGATCATGACAACCGACACGCAGCCGAAGGCCGCATCGCGCCAAGTGACGATCGAGGGCCATACGGTCACGCTGACGGGCATCAGCAAGGGGGCCGGCATGATCAAGCCGAACATGGCGACGATGCTCGGCTTTCTCGCGTTCGACGCGAAAGTGGCGCAGCCGGTGCTCGACGTGCTGGTGAAGGAAGTGGCGGACCGCTCGTTCAACTGCATCACGGTCGACGGCGATACGTCGACCAACGATTCGTTCATCCTGATCGCATCCGGCCGGGCGAGCCTGCCCGAGATCACGTCGATCGACTCGCCCGCGTATGCGGCGCTGCGCGACGCGGTCACCGAACTTGCGCAGACGCTTGCGCAATTGATCGTTCGCGATGGCGAAGGCGCGACGAAATTCATCACGGTGCAGGTCGAGGGCGGCCGCAGCGCCGACGAGTGCCGCCGGATCGCGTATGCGATCGGCCATTCGCCGCTCGTGAAGACCGCGTTCTACGCATCGGACCCGAATCTCGGACGTATTCTCGCCGCGATCGGCTATGCCGGCGTCGCGGACCTCGACGTCGGCAAGATCGATCTGTATCTCGACGACGTGCTGGTCGCGCATGCGGGAGGCCGCAATCCCGCGTATCTGGAAGAGGAAGGCCAGCGCGTGATGAAGCAAAGCGAGATTACGATCCGCGTGCTGCTCGGCCGCGGCGACGCGCAGGCGACGGTCTGGACCTGCGATTTGTCGCACGAATACGTGAGCATCAACGCCGACTATCGTTCATAAACGACACGCACACGGGGCGAGCCTCATGGACCAGCTCGAACAATTCCTGAATCGCGCCGAAGCGCTGCTCGGGCGCCTCGAAGCGCTGCTGCCGCCGCCGCCCGCGGCGATCGACTGGGCGTCCGCGTCTGCATTCCGTTGGCGCAAGCGCCAGGGGCGCGGCTATCTGCAGCCCGTCGCCGCGCGCTCGACGATCACGCTCGGCGATTTGCAGAACATCGATCGCCAGAAAGCGCTGATCGAGCAGAACACGCGCCAGTTCGTTCTGCGCAAGCCGGCGAACAACGTGCTGCTGACGGGCGCGCGCGGCACCGGCAAGTCGTCGCTGATCAAGGCTTGTCTGAACGCTTTCGCGGCCGACGGATTGCGTCTCATCGAAGTCGACAAGGACGATCTGCACGATCTCGGCGATATCGTCGAGCTGATTTCGGCGCGGCCGGAGCGCTTCATCGTGTTTTGCGACGATCTTTCGTTCGAGGACGGCGAGTCGGGCTACAAGGCGCTCAAGGTCGCGCTCGACGGCTCGATTGCCGCACAGTCCGACAACGTGCTGATCTATGCGACGTCGAACCGCCGGCACCTGCTGCCGGAGTATATGAGCGACAACGAAACGTACAAGCATCTGCCCGACGGCGAGATTCATCCGGGCGAGGTGGTCGAGGAAAAAATTTCGTTATCCGAGCGTTTCGGCCTCTGGGTCAGTTTTTACCCGTTCAAGCAGGATGATTACCTGGCGATCGTCGGCCACTGGCTCAAGCATTTCGGCTGCGATGACGCCGAGATCGACGCGGCGCGCGGCGATGCGCTCGTCTGGGCGCTCGAGCGCGGGTCGCGCTCCGGCCGCGTCGCATGGCAATTTGCGCGCGATCGCGCGGGCCGCAAGGAGAACGTATGAGTTTGGATGTATCGAACGACGCGGCGCGCACGGGCGCCTCGCGCAAGGTGACCGAGGTGGCGGTCGGCGTGCTGGTGCAGCCGGACGGCCGTTATCTGCTCGCGCAACGTCTGCCCGGCAAGCCTTACGAGGGCTATTGGGAGTTTCCGGGCGGCAAGCTCGAGGCGGGCGAGAGCGTCGAGGAGGCGCTCGCCCGGGAGTTGCACGAGGAACTCGGCATCGTCGTGACCGATTGTCATCGCTGGCATACGCTCGAACACGACTACCCGCACGCCTACGTGCGGCTGTATTTCTGCAAGGTGACGGGTTGGACGGGCGAGCCGCATAGTCGCGAAGGCCAAGCGTTTGTCTGGCAGCGCCTGCCCGTCGACGTGGCGCCGTTGCTGCCGGCCGCGCTGCCCGTGCTCGAACTGCTCGCGCAGGAGCAGGGGGGCGCGCGGTAGTAAGCAGCGCGCACGGTTTTCGGTCCGCCGGAGGGCGGCTTATCACGCGCAATGGGTCGCGCGCTTGGCCGTCGGCTCGATAGAGGACGGCGGTGAGCGTCGGGCCGTTTCGGGCCGTCGACAGGCCGGGCTGCCAGATCGATTCGCCGGCGCAAGCGATGCCGGTTCGCTCATGCGCAGTTTTTCTGGGGTCGGTGGATTTACCCGCGGGTTCCCTTCTCCTCGCCGTCTGCGTCGTCGTCCGACAGCGCCTCGTTATCGGCGCCGCCGATCCGGTATTTCTCGGCCGCCCATGCGCCGAGGTCCAATTGCTTGCAACGGGATGAACAGAAGGGACGGAAGCGATTCTCGGGCGTCCAGCGCACTTCCTTGCCGCAGGACGGGCATTTCACGGCGGTAACCATAGCAGCAGATCACATTGCGGCGCGACGCGCCGTTACAGGTTGCAAAGGGTGAGTTGAAACGGCACGTTGATATCGACCGCGCGCGGCCGGACGTCGCCGTCCTGCGTGGTGAAGCGCACCCACAGCATGTATTTGTTCGCGCTCGCTTCGGGGATCACGCGCAGTTCGGGGGCGACGCGCACTTGCATGAGCTGATAGGTGCGCCCGGACAGCATCTGCTGATAGCTGCCCTGCATCGCCATGACCTTCGCCGCCTGTCCCGATTCACGGGCGAGGCGCAGCACGATCGTCGCGGCGTCCCGCAGCGGCAGCAGCGGCATCGCCCATTTCGCGATGTCCTGGCGGCGTTGCTCGGACGGCCACTGCTGCCACGCGTAGTAAGACGGCAGGTCGAATTTGCAGGTGCCGCCCGGGATCACGGCGCGGCTGCGGATGCTCGCGAGCCATTCGTTGTCGATCAGATGCTGGCCGGTCTTGCCTTGCATTTGCGCAAGGTTCGCAAGCGTCTGCTCGATCTCGCCGAGCACCGCTTCGAGCGCATTCTGTTCGATACCGGGATTGCCGCGAAATGGCGCGAGCGTTTGCCGCTGGCGCTCAAGCTCCTTCATCAGATCCGATTTCAGATCCGCGCGGCCCGCGACTTCGGCGATCTCGAACAGCGTCGTCAGCGCGACATGATGTTCTCTCGCGTCTTCCTGGGCGACAAAAAACGTAAAGCGCTCGAACAGATCTTCGAGACGCAGTAGCGTGCGGATTCGCTCGTTGAACGGATACTCGTAAAGAATCAAGCGCGCTCGCCTCTCGCGTTGGGGATGACCGAAATTGCAGGGACATTCTAATGCTCGCGGTCTACCCTAGCAATCGGACCATTGCGGGACGCATGACAATGGGGGCGTTCGTGGCGGCACCCGTGGCGCGGGGCGCCGCCCGCCGCCGGCGCATGTTGGCTGTGCGTCAGCGGGCGGCGGCGCAGCCGAGATAGCGTTGGTGCAGCGCGGCGACTTCGGCTTCGAGTTGCCGATGCGACGCGTGGTCGTTGACGATCACGTCGTCGGCCGCAGCCAGCCTGGCGCTGCGCGACGCCTGCCGAGCGATGATCGCCTCGACCTGCTCGCGCGTGAAGCCGTTGCGGCGCATCACGCGTGCGATTTGCGTGTCCACTGCGCAGTCGACCACGAGCACGCGGTCCACGCGTGCTTTCCATGTGCCGGATTCGACGAGCAGCGGTACGACGAGCACGACGTAAGCGCCTTGCGCCGCGTTTGCCTCGCGTTCGGTTTCGTCGCGAATCAGCGGATGCGTGATCGCTTCGAGGCGCTTGCGCGCCCCTTCGTCGCTGAAGACCAGCGTGCGCATTTTCGCGCGGTCGAGCGAGCCGTCGGCGGCGACGAACGCCGCGCCGAACTCGCGCGCGATGAGCGGCATCGCGGGGCCGTGCGCAGCGGTGATGCGGTGCGCGATGAGGTCAGTGTCGACGATCGATGCGCCGAGCGCGCCGAGCAGATTTGCGACCGTTGTCTTGCCGCTGCCGATTCCACCCGTCAATCCCACCGAGAACATAGGTCAACCTCCAAGCAGCAAGTAGAACGGCGTTCCGTAAAAAAGCGTGGCGGCCCCGCCGACCGCAAGAAACGGGCCGAATGGCAGTGGCTCCTCGAATCGCATGCGGCCGCGCCAAGTCGCGACGACGCCGACCGTTGCGCCGGCCACGGCGGCGATCAATACGACTTGCGGCAGCGCTTCCCAGCCGAGCCACGCGCCGAGCGCGGCAAGGAGCTTCAGATCGCCGTAGCCGATGCCTTCGATGCCGCGCAACAGCTTGAAGAGCCACAGAACGCACCAAAGGAACAGATAGCCCGCGATCGCGCCAATGACAGCGGCGCGCAGGCTGGTGAACGTTCCCCAAAGATTGACGCACAGGCCGGCCCAAAGAAGCGGCAGCGTCAACGAATCGGGCAGGAAGCCGGTTTGCATGTCGATCGCGCTCATCGCGAGCAGCGCCGTGCACAGGCCGAATGCGGCGAGCGCCGCGCCGCTGGGCCCGAAAAGGGCGAGCGCGGCGGCCGCGAGCGCGGCGGCCGCAAGTTCCACCAGTGGATAGCGCAGGCCGATGGCCGCCTGGCAGCGGCTGCAGCGGCCGCGCAGCACGATATAGCTGAGCAGCGGGATGTTTTCCCACGCGCGCAGCACGTGGCCGCAGCTTGGGCAGGCGCTGCGCGGCACGCACAGGTTGTAGCGCGGCGGCAGGCCGTCGGCGGCGGGCGGCTCGCCCGTTGCTTCGGCGATTTCCGCGAGCCACGCGCGTTTCATCATGATCGGCAGCCGGTGCGCGACCACGTTGACGAAACTGCCGACGACAAGACCGAACACGATCGCGAACGCATACTGCGCGCCCGACGGGAGCGCCGCGAATGTGGCGAGCAACCCGAAGGGCGCTTGCGTTGCCGGATCGGGAAGAAGCGGGTTGGACGTGATCAAGGTGGTCGTCATGGTTAATGGAGTCGGATTCGGCTGCGATGCTACACCACGTTACCGAGCTGAACGATCGGCAGATACATCGCGATCACCAGTGAGCCGATGAGCGCGCCCAGCACGACGATCACAACAGGTTCGCACAGGTGCGCGATCATGCCGATCTGGTCGTCGATCCGCCGGTCGCAGAGTGTCGCGATATCGAGCAACATCGTGTCGAGCGTGCCGGATTCTTCGGCGACAGAGATCGGTTGCACGACGTCGTCGGGGAAATAGCCTTCGGCCCGCATCGCCTGAGCGAGCCGTTCACCGCGCTGCAGACGCGCGGCGATTCCGGTTGTTGCGCGATCGAAGAGCACATTGCCGCTTACATGCGACAAAGCGGTGAGCGCATCGGTAAGCGGCGTGCCGGCGGCGAGCAGCGTGCCGAGTGCGCGGCTCCAGCGGGCGGCGGCGAGCGTGCGCAGCAGCGGCCCGGCAAGCGGCATGCGCAGTAGCGCTTGTGCGAGTGCGACGCGCACGGTTTCGGAGCGGCGCGCGGCGTGACGCGTTGCGACGCAGACGAGCACTATGGCGATGCCGACCGGCACACTCATGCGTGTCACGCCGGCCGATAGCGCCAGGATGAAGCGGGTCGGTGCGGGCAGGGCGGCGCCGAAACCGGAGAAAATCTGCTCAAAGGTCGGTACGACCCAGATCAGCAGCGCCGCAGTCAGCGCGAGCGCGAACAGCAGCACGGCGACCGGATAGGCGAGCGCCCCTCTGACTCGCGCATATTGGGCGGCGGCGCGTTCGCGGTCGTCGGCGATCCGTGCGAGTACGGCGGCGAGCGCGCCCGCCGCCTCGCCGACCGCGACGAGCTGGCGCAAGAGCGGATCGAACGGACGCGGATAGCGGCCCAATGCGGTCGAGAATTGCCGCCCTGCGACGATCTCGCGCGCCAACCCCGCTGCGATGCGAGGTATCGCATTGCGTTGCCGCGACGCGTTCGTGCGCGCCAGCAATTCGAGTGACGGTGCGAGTGCCAGCCCGGCGTGCAGGAGTCCTGCGAGCTGGCGCGTGAAGCGCGTGATCTCGTGCGCGCGCACTGCCGGGGGCGGTGCCGTCCCGCGGGCTTCGAGGTGCAGCACGGTAATGCCGGTGCGTTTGAGCACCGTGCGCGCGGCGGCCGAATCGACGGCAATCAGCACGCCGCGTCGGCGTGCGCCGTCCGCCGTTACGCCTACCCAGCGATAACGGGCTTCGCTCGGCGCAGAACGGCGCGTATTCATCCGGAGGCCTCGGTTGCATCAAGCGCTTCGCTCAAGCTTGTGGAGCCGTCGCGCACGCGGATGAGCGCGGCTTCGCGCAAGCTCGCCATGCCTTCGGAACGCGCTTGGCGCGTAAGCTCGGCGCCGCTTGCGCGAGCGACGATCAAATCGCGTTGCTCGGCTGACAGCGGCATCACCTGATGGATGCCCACGCGCCCCTTGTAGCCGATGCCGTGGCACTCGGCGCAGCCTCTCGCGATATACGGCCGCCAACCGGCATCGAGCGACGCCCCGGCAATGCCGGCTGCGCGAAGCGCGTCGCGCGACGTATCGGAGGGCGCGCGGCACGCGGCGCAGAGGCGTCTCACCAGCCGTTGCGCGGTCACGAGTCTCAACGCAGCGGCGAGATTGTATGGTGCGACACCGATGTCGAGCAGCCTCGTGACCGCTGCCGGCGCATCGTTCGTATGCAGTGTCGATAACACCAGATGGCCCGTTTGCGCGGCTTTGAGCGCGACATCGGCGGTTTGCGCATCGCGAATCTCGCCGACCATGATCACGTCGGGATCTTGGCGAAGGAACGCGCGCAGCGCGACCGCAAACGTCAGGCCCGCCTTTTCCCGCACTCCCACCTGATTGATGCCATCGAGTTCGATCTCGGCCGGGTCCTCGACCGTGCAGATATTGCGCGATGCGTCGTTCAATTGCTGAAGGAAGCAATACAGCGACAACGTTTTGCCGCTACCGGTGGGCCCGGTCACCAGAATGAGGCCATGCGGCGCACGGATCGCTGCTTCGACGGTGCGCGCCTGGGCCGTATCGAAGCCGAGCGCGGCGAGCGACAGCGCGGCGGCCAGTGTTTCCAGACGGCGCAGCACGAGCTTTTCGCCATGCAGCGTCGGCAATGAACTGACCCGGTAGTCGCAGCTGAGCCCCGGCGCCGGCGCGAGCCGCAGCCGGCCATCCTGTGGCACGCGGCGCTCGGCGATGTCCATTCGCGCGAGCACCTTGATCCGCGTCACGCACGCATCGCGCAGATGGGCAGGCGGCCGAGCGAGCTCATGCAGCACGCCGTCGATGCGCAGCCGCACACGCCAGCCCGATTCACAGGGCTCGACATGGATGTCCGACGCGTTGCGCTCGTGTGCCGTGCGCAGCATATCGGCGACGGCGCCAATGGCTGGTGCGTCATCGTCGAATCTCGCGGCGCGCGGCTGGGAAGGGGCGGGGGGCGCGGCGGAGGAGGCCGCCGCATACGGTGGCGATGCCGGCGCCGCGCGCTCCGGCCATGCGGAAAAGAAAGGAGAAGACGTGACAGACATTGGCTCCGGCCCCAAAGGCCGCCTGTTCGACGCGATGAGAGAATCATCGCGTGGCGCGTATCAGGTGACCAGTCGGCCGTTCGGCCAAAGCCGGGACGACGGGGCGCGTTACAGGCCCCGTGTGCGCGCTGGGCCGCGCGACATGCGTGGCTGGAACAGTTTGACCGTGCGCACGCCCTGATCGTCGCTGCGCATCACTTCAATCATCACGTCGCCGATCTTCAGGCAGACGTCGCCTTCCGGAATTTCCTCGAGCACTTCGAGAATCAGCCCGTTAAGCGTTTTCGGGCCTGTCGTCGGCAGATCCAGGTGGAGCCAGCGGTTCAGCTCGCGCAACGGCATGCTGCCCGCGACGATGCATTCGCCGTTTTCGTCCCAGCCGCCCTTCGAGCCTTCGCTTTTCGGCATCGTCGTCGTGAATTCGCCGATCAGCTCTTCGATGATGTCCTCCGGCGTGACGAGCCCTTCGAGTTCGCCGTACTCGTTGACGACGAGCGCCGTGCGCTGGCGGCTTTCCTGGAAGTACTGCAATTGCTGGTAGACGGGCGTGCCGGACGGCACATAGTACGGCTCGGTGAGTAGCTCGCGCAGCGTCGCGCGATCGAAATCCTGATTGTGAAGCGCGGCGAGCGTCTTGCGCACGTGCAGCACGCCGAGCACACGCTCGATATCCCCTTCGTAGACCACGAGCCGGTTGTGGTAGCAGGTCTCGAGCTGGTGCAGCACGTCGTCGAGCGGCGCGAGGATGTTCAGCGCTTCGATCTGGCGGCGCGGAATCATCACGTCGTCTACGGTGATGTTTTCCAGATCGAACAGGTTGAGCAGGATGCTGCGGTGCTTGGTCGGCATGAAACTCGCGGATTCGAGCACGAGCGTGCGCAGTTCCTCCGCCGACAGCCGCTGGTCGCGGCCTGCCTTCGTGTTGATGCGCAGCGTGGCGAGGATGGTGCCGGACAACGCGTTGACGAACCACACAAGCGGCATCAGCACCCGCATCAGCGGTGCGATGACGATGCTGGCGGGCAATGCGATCCGCTCGGGGAACGTCGCGCCGACGATTTTCGGCGTGATCTCGGCGAACACGATGATGAGGAACGCGACGATCCCCGTCGCGATCGACAGCACAAGGTTGTCATGGCCGAACGTGCGTAGCGCGATCGACGTCGTTAATACCGGGATGATCGTGTTGAACAGATTGTTGCCGATCAGAACCACGCTGAGGAGTTGATCGGTTCGCGCAAGCAGCCCTTGCGTTGTCTTCGCGCCGAGCGCGCCTTGGGCCGCGAGGTGTTTGAGCCGATGACGGTTGAGCGCCATCATCGCGGTTTCGGAAATGGAGAAGAAGCTGGAGCAGAGAAGAAGCAGGAAGACGGCGCCGATTTGCGCCCATAAGGGAATTTGGTCCACGCGTGGAAAGTCGGTGAATGAACAGGAATGGGGAAGACTATAGCAGAGGGGCGCACGCGATCTGGCGGGGGCGCACGGCGCCGGTTTTGCGCGGCAGCCGGCGACGAACCGGCCGGCGACATCCGGAACGGCGAAAAAAAACCGCGCATTTCATGCGCGGTTTTTTCAAAACCTGGTCGGGGTGAGAGGATTCGAACCCTAAACAGCCAATCACATCAATGAGTTACAATCGCGTATGTAGCCGATGGAACTAATCAGTGTAGCAGACTTGTGCCTGATTTGACCATACCCCAAATTTTGGCTACTGTTGAGGCCGTCACGGAAACACCGTGACCGGGTTTGGCGACCCGATCTTAGGAGGCGGACGAGCCGCCGCATGTGCGACTTTTTCGTCTGCATGCCTTTGCGCATCTATTGATCAATGGGTGGGCCTTGGCGGGGAGACCTTCGGGTCTGCCGGTTGCCTCCTATGCCGGTTCGCCAACCTTGCCATGTGCCCGCCCGCCCATTTGGCGATGGGAGAGCGGGTCTCACTGTTCATAGGAGGCCGCATCCATGCATCACGCTCCCACTCATCCCGAATCTTCGAACCCCACCCTAATCGATATCGCGCTCGTCGGTGTCGATAACCTGTCTGCTTTATCGAGGTTGCTCTCAGACAAGGACGGCGTTGCATTATTTTCCGGCTTGGATTTAGACGAGCAAAAAGCGATTTTCGACCTTTACGGCGTTACGCTCACGGCAGTTCGCAGCACGCTTCATGAACTCAGAGCGGAGAATTGCCCGGAGGTGCGGCATGGCTGAAAAATTTAGCCGAGTGTGGCAACCCGCACCGCCGTCTCGCATTACTCGCATCTTGGGTCAGGTGGCGGCGTTGACCGATTTTATGCGCGGTGACGGGAGCGAAGCATTTGCAATGTTGAGCGACAAGACGAAAGAAGAGTTGCGCACATTGTTTAGCGTGCTCAATACGGATTTGCGGCATGCGATAAATCCATGACAACACTTCGCCGCTATGAGCCAGACCGGCTGTCGGTGGCGGGATAATTGATTGACCCATATGTGGGCTACGCGCGTACACGTGTGCGCGCGCACAACGGAGTTATTCGATTTGTAGGCGAGGGTGACGAAGGATGAATTCGCCGTCATCTTCGTCGGCTACGAAGCCGAGAGCCTTGAGAATGGATGGGGTAGAGACGCAGCAAATCCGGCCACGACTGTATTGCCAGTGGGCGAGATAGCTACCTTCGTTGTTGATTTCCACCGAGTCTTAACCGACCGATTTCATCTAAATCTGCCCCACCCCGAGACAGCGTAGTACATCTATTCCGGTGTGGATAACTCTTCGTTA
>NZ_FXAN01000013.1 GCF_900176645.1 Burkholderia singularis | reverse complement strand
GTCGAAGCCGTCGAAGCCGTCGAAGCCGTCGAAGCCGTCGAAGCCGTCGAAGCCGTCGAAGCCGTCGAAGCCGTCGAAGCGTTCACCCGCCTCCAACGGAGCAAAGCCCATCCCCGCCGCCGCCGCAAGCGAAACCGGAGACGAAAACGCACGCGCGGCCGCCCCGCGCCGCGTGCGCGCCAAACAAAACCGCGCGGCCTCATGACGAGGCACGCGCGGTTTCGGTACAGCGAGCGGCACATCGAGCGCCGCGACGGCGCTTACTTCTTGAAGTTCGCGACGCCTTCGGAAATTTCCTTGTGCGCGGCTTCGATGCCGTCCCAGCCGTCGACCTTCACCCACTTGCCCTTCTCGAGCGCCTTGTACTGTTCGAAGAAGTGCCTGATCTGGTCCTTCAGATAGCCGGGCACGTCGTCGAGCGACTGGATGCCGGCCGTCATCGGGCTGATCTTGTCGTGCGGCACGGCGATGAGCTTCGCGTCGACGCCCGACTCGTCGGTCATCTTCAGCATACCCAGCGCGCGCGCGCGCACGACCGAGCCTGCGAGCAGCGGGAACGGCGTGATGACGAGCACGTCGACCGGATCGCCATCGCCCGACAGCGTTTGCGGAATGAAGCCGTAGTTGACCGGATAGCGCATGCCGGTGCCGATGAAGCGGTCGACCACGAGGAGGCCTAGCTCCTTGTCCGCCTCGTACTTGACCGGCTCGCTTTGCGCCGGGATTTCGATGATCACGTTGAAGTCGTGCGGCAGGTCCTTGCCCGCCGGGACATTGCTAAAGCTCATGAGCGTTCTCTTGCAGTGCGGATGGGAATCGGGACGGAAGGCGGCCCGCCGCCTGTCCGATGGAACGAGCATTATAGCCAATCGCCCGATGGCGCTCGCATCGTGATCGGCGCGATAATCCGGCAACGATGCAGCGCGGCGCGTGCCGGCCCGGCGTCGATGGCGCATCGAGAGATCGCAGGCAATGCGCGCAACGAGCGGCCAAAGGCCTGGAGCGAACATGGAAGAAGCGAAGCACTTCATCGCGGGAGCTTGGGCAGCGCCCGCCGGCGGGGAAACGATCGCCGTCATCGATCCGTCCGATGGCGAGCCGTTCGCGCGGATCGCGCGCGGCACCGCAGCCGACGTCGACGCGGCGGTGCACGCGGCGCGCGCGGCATTCGACGGCCCGTGGGGGGCGGCAAGCGCGGCCGAACGGGGACGCATGCTATATCGGCTGTCGATGCTCGTGGCCGCATGCCGCGACGAACTCGCGCTGATCGAATCGCGCGACACCGGCAAGCCGCTGTCGCAGGCCCGCGCGGACGCCGACGCGCTCGCCCGCTATTTCGAGTTCTACGCAGGCGCGGCGGACAAGCTGCACGGCAGCTCGCTGCCGTACCGCGCGGGCTACACGGTGCTGACGCTGCGCGAGCCGCACGGCGTGACCGGCCACATCGTGCCGTGGAACTATCCGATGCAGATCCTCGGGCGCAGCGTGGGCGCGGCGCTCGCAGCCGGTAATGCGTGCGTCGTGAAACCATCCGAGGACGCGTGCCTGTCGATTCTCCGGGTGGCGACGCTCGCGGCCGAAGCCGGGCTGCCCGCAGGCGCGCTCAGTGTCGTGACAGGTTACGGCTTCGAAGCAGGCGCAGCGCTCGCGCGTCATCCGGGTGTCGATCATCTGTCGTTCACGGGCTCGCCGGACACCGGCCGCGCCGTCGCGCAAATGGCGGCCGAGCACCACGCGCCGGTCACGCTGGAGCTGGGCGGTAAATCGCCGCAAATCGTATTCGCCGATGCCGATCTCGACGCGGCGCTGCCCGTGCTCGTGTCCGCGATCATCCAGAACAGCGGGCAAACCTGCTCGGCCGGCAGCCGCGTGCTGATCGAGCGGGCGATCTACGAGCCGCTCGTCGAGCGCCTGGCAGCCGCGTTCGGCGCGCTGAAGGTCGGCCCGGCCGGCGCCGATCTCGATTGCGGCCCGCTCATCAGCGCGAAGCAGCAACAACGCGTGTGGGATTTTCTATCCGATGCGCAGCACGACGGCGTCGCGATGGCCGCACATGGCGAAGTTGCGCCCGATGCGCCGGAAACGGGTTTCTATCAGGCGCCCGTGCTGCTGCGCGACGTCCCGCATACGCACCGTCTCGCGCAGGAGGAAGTGTTCGGGCCCGTGCTCGCCGCGATGCGGTTTGCAGACGAGGATGAGGCGCTCGCGCTTGCGAACGGCACGCGCTACGGGCTTGTCGCGGGCATCTGGACGCGCGACGGCGCGCGCCAGTTGCGCCTCGCGCGCAAGCTGCGCGCGGGGCAGGTTTTCGTCAACGATTACGGCGCGGGCGGCGGCGCGGAGTTGCCGTTCGGCGGCGTGGGCCGCTCCGGTCACGGCCGCGAGAAAGGCTTCGAGGCGCTGTACGGCTTCACCGTGCTCAAGACCATCGCGCTCAAACACGGTTGACGGGCGGGCGCGATACGTTTCGCCCTGTACGCAGATCATGACACCCCACTCAGGAGACTACCGATGCGGCTGAGCGGCAAGACCGCCATCGTCACGGGCGCAGGCTCGGGATTCGGCGCAGGTATCGCGGCTACGTTCGCGCGCGAAGGCGCGAACGTCGTCGTCAACGATCTGAATGGCGTGGCCGCCGAGCGCGTCGCGAGCCAGATCGCGCTTGCCGGCGGGCGCGCGATCGCCGTCGCGGCCGACGTGTCGCGCGGCGACGACTGGCGCACGCTGGCACACGCCGCGTTCGACGCGTTCGACAGCGTGCAGATCGTCGTCAACAATGCAGGCACCACCCACCGCAACCAGCCGGTGCTCGACGTGACCGAGGCCGAATACGACCGGGTGTATGCCGTCAATATGAAAAGCCTGTTCTTCTGCGTGCAAACTTTCGTGCCACACTTTCGCCGCATGGGCGGCGGCGCGTTCGTCAACATCGCGTCGACGGCGGGCGTGCGGCCGCGCCCCGGCCTCGTCTGGTACAACAGCACGAAAGGCGCGATGATCACCGCGAGCAAGGCGCTTGCCGCCGAGCTGGGCGGCGACCGGATCCGCGTGAACTGCGTGAACCCAGTGCTCGGCGACACCGGGCTCACGGCCGAATTCATGGGAGCGGCCAATACGCCGGAAAACCGCGCACGCTTCATTGCGACGATCCCGCTCGGGCGGCTATCGACGCCGCAGGACGTCGCGAATGCCGCGCTTTACCTGGCATCCGACGAAGCGGCGTTCGTCACGGGCGCGTGCATCGAAGTCGACGGCGGCCGCTGCGTTTGAGCGGCGCGGGTGCAGCGGCACCACGCGGACCTCTGCGTGGCACGCTGCAAGCGCAGCAGCCCACGGCACGCGGCGCGTGCGCAACGCAAGCCGCGGCAAACACGTTTGCGCACTGCACGCTGAAGACCGAAGCACCGTCACCAGATAAAACACCAGAGGAGACATCATGGCCAGTCCAATGCCGGCGATCACGCCGAACACGCCGTCCGCGTTCGAAGCGGCCACCTACCGCAAGGTCTCGTGGCGGCTCGCGCCGATGTTGCTGCTCTGCTACGTGGTCGCGTATCTCGACCGCGTCAACGTCGGGTTCGCGAAACTGCAAATGGCGGCCGACCTGCATCTGTCAGACGCCGTCTACGGGCTCGGCGCCGGAATTTTCTTCATCGGCTATTTTCTGTTCGAAGTCCCGAGCAACATGATCCTGCACCGGGTCGGCGCACGGCTCTGGATCGCACGGATCATGATCACGTGGGGCATCCTCTCGGCGCTCACGATGTTCGTGACCACGCCGAGCGCGTTCTACGCGATGCGTTTTCTGCTGGGCGCGGCCGAGGCGGGTTTCTTCCCCGGCGTAATCCTCTATCTGACCTATTGGTATCCCGCGCATCGACGGGGCCGGATGACGACACTGTTCATGACGGCCGTCGCGCTGTCGGGTATTGTCGGCGGGCCGATCTCCGGCTACATCCTGAAAGCGTTCGACGGCGCGAACGGCTGGCATGGCTGGCAATGGCTGTTCCTGCTCGAAGGCATCCCGTCGATCGCCGTCGGCATGCTGCTGCTCGTCGTGCTCGACGATCGCATCGACGACGCGAGCTGGCTCGACGGCGACGAAAAAGCGCTGCTTGCGCGCAACGTCGCGCTCGAAGCCGCGCGCAAGGACGACCCGCCGCTTGCCGCCGTGTTCGCCAGCCCGCGCGTATGGCTGATGGGCGCGATCTATTTCTCGTTCGTGACGGGGCTGTACGGCGTCGGCTTCTGGCTGCCTACGCTGATCAAGTCGACGGGCGTGACCGACGCGTTCACGATCGGGCTTCTATCGGCGATTCCCTACGCAGCGGCCGTCGTCGCGATGCTGGCGATCGCATCGAGCGCCGACCGCCGTCGCGAACGGCGCTGGCACATCGCGCTGCCGGCCGCCGCAGGCGCGATCGGGCTCGCGCTGTCGGTCGTCTGGGCGCACGATACGCCGCTCGCCATGCTCGGCCTCACGCTTGCGACGATCGGCATCCTGAGCGCGCTGCCGCTCTTCTGGAGCCTGCCGACCGCGTTCCTCGGCGGCGGCGCGGCGGCAGCGGGCATTGCGATAATCAATTCGATCGGCAACCTCGCCGGCTTCCTGAGCCCTTATGCGATCGGCTGGCTCAAGCAGGCAACCGGAACGAACGATGCGGGGATGATCATGCTCGCCGCGTTCATGGTGCTGGGCGGCCTGCTGGTGCTATCGGTGCCGAAGGCGCTCGTCGATCGCTGAACCGGCGGCCGCTCAATGTAAAACGGCGGCCGCAAGGGCCGCCGTTTGCCGCGCCTGAGTAGCAAGCGCATCGCATAAACACGCGCATCGAGCGCCGCGCATCGCGGCGATTCACACCACCGTGATCGCGAGCGCGCTTTCCCGATAGTGCTGCGCGGCCTTGTCGGTTTCACCCAACTGTTCGAACAGGCGCGCGAGCGCGCGGTGCGCGCGAATCTTCAGCGATTCCTCGTCGGCGAGCTTGAGCGCCGCCTCGAGGAACGACTGCGCCTTGCCCCACAGCTGCTGGCGCTGACACAGGCGGCCGAGTGCGAACAGCAAGTCCGCGTCCTCCAGCCGATCCTTGCGCCACGCTTCGGCTTTCTGGATCAGCGGCAGCGCGTCGGCATCCGCGGTATCGGGATAGCGGCGCAACAGACGCGCGTTCCAATTGTGCGCAAGCGCCTCTTCGACGATCCGCCGCGCCTCCTGCCTGCGCTCGAGCGCGATCAGCAGCTCCGCGGCGAGATCGGCAAGCCGCGGCGACTGCCGCTCGGCCGCCGACAACGACTGCCACACTTCAAGCAACGCATCGGCATCGTGCCGGCGCTCGCGCAACAGATGCTCGGCCGCCTGCTGACGCAGGCGCACGGCCGCGGCCGGATGCAGCGCTTCACGCTTTTCGAGCGCCTTCGCCAGCTTGAGCACCTCGGGCCAGTTCTTCAACTGCTGCTGCGCGCGCAGCGCGATCTGCTGCGCATGAATCCGCTTGCCGCCCGACGCCTGCATTTCGGCAAGCGCGGCGAGCGCGCCTTGCGCGTCGCGGCCGTCCGCGCGCATATCGGCGGTGGCGAGGAGCCGCGCATCCTGCCAGTCCTGCCCGTCGATCTTCGCGAGCCATTCGTCGCGCCGCGCGTACTCGTGCATCCGGTGCGCGGCCGAGGCGGCGATGAGGCTCGCCGCGCTCTGGTTCGCATCCACAGCGAGCGCATCGCGCGCGGCCTTCTCGGCACGCGAGAAGCGGCCCGCGTACAGATTCGCGAGCGCGTCGCGCAGCGACGCCTGCGCCCGCTCCGCGCGCATTTTCGCGCGATACGCGGCAACACGCCGCGGCATGCGCCAGATATTGCGCACGATTCGCGTCAACGCATACAGCGCGATGAAGACGACGATGATCGCCAGCACGAAGAAGTTCAACGACAGGTCGATCCGGTAAGGCGGATAGACGATCAGCACCTGCCCGGTGTCGAAGCGGCCGAGCGTCGCGAGCGCCGCTGCGATCGCGAACAGCACGGCAAGCCAGATGATTCCACGCAGCGTCATGTCGTCAACCCCGGCTCTTGAACTGTTGAACCGCGTTCAGGCTCGCGTTCAGGTTCGGCGTCGCGACCGCCAGCGACGCGGCATCCACCTGCTTGACGAGATCCTGAACGGTCTGGGTGTCCTTCGAGCTGCCGTCGAAGTAGCGGGAAAGCGCCGCCTGTGCCGCATGCAGATCGGATTTCATCGCGCTGTCGTTGCGCGCGAGCAGCGAAAGCCGCGCGCTCAACAGCCGCAGCTTCACGTTCTCGCGCACGAAGTAGCCCTGCTCCGGCGACGCCAGCATCGCGTCCGCATGATCGATACGGCGCACCTCGATGAGCGATTTCACCTGTTCGCCGATACCCGCCGAAAAACCACGCCACCACGCCTTCCAGCGCGGCTCGCCGGCGGCCTCGGCCGTGCGCAGCGCACTGAGCGCGGCTTCGGGGCGGGTGGATTCGTGCGGCGCGAGCACCTCGCCCGACAGCGGCAACCCGTCGATTTTCGCGATCGCATCGTCGAGCTTGATCGCGAGCCCCGTCAGATCGACGGACGGCGCGGCCTTCAATCGTTCGATATCCTGCGCAACCGCCTTGCGCACCACGACCGCCTGCGCGCTCTGCGACGACGCAAGCCGCGAATCGGCGTTCTGCAGCGCGATCAGCGCGAGCTGCGTATTGCCCGTCAGCAGAAGCTGCTGGCTCGCGCTCGACAGCATCTGGCCGACTTCCTCGATCATCCATGCGTCGCGGTTGCGCGACAGATCCTGATATTGCTCTTGCAGCGCCTGCTGCGCGGCCCGCGCGTCGGCGAGCTTGCCGTCGAGCTGGGAAAGCTGCGCGCCGGTGTCGTGCACGCTCGCGAGCGCCTGGTCGGCCTTCGCGCGCAGCTCGGCCGTCTGCGCATCAAGCGTCTTTTGCCGCTCGGCCGCGTGCTGGTCGACGCGGTCGACCTTACGGTTCAGCGCATAGCCTCCCGCGCCCGCCGCCGCCGCGATCGCGATCGTCACGAGCCACAGCGCCGCGATCGAGCCGCCGCTCCGCGCCTTCGCTTCAAACGGCGTAAATGGCTGATTCGGCGGCGTGGCCGCCGTGGCCGGCCTGGAGGAAGTGTCTTTGGTATCGTTGGTGTCTGTCATGCGTGAAGGCATCGGTGCGGCGGTCGCCGGTTGATCGGCCTCTTCGGCCAACGTACGAAACGCGTGGACGATGCGCTCATCGCCCGCGCCGGACAGCGTAATCCTATCAAAACCGAGCGCCCTCGCGGTCTCGGCGATCCGCGGATGCGGCGCAACGAACCGAGCGCGCGTCAGCGCGTCGATTTCCGCTTCGGTCAAATGCGCGTGCGCGAGTTCCTGCAGATTGCGCACGCCCTCCGAACTCGTCACGAGCCACGCGTGCGGCTCGCCCGACAATAGCCCATGCACGCGCTCCCACGCACGGATCGACGGCTCGGGCATGATGCGCCGGTACGCGGCGACCAGTTCGACTTCGGCGCCCGCTTCGCGCAACCGCTCGGCGAGCCACTCGCGGCCGCCGTCGCCGCGCACGATCAGCACGCGCTTGCCGGCAAGCGCGAGCGCGCCGCCGAACGCGCGCTCGATCTCCACGAACAGGCTTTCCGAATCGTAGCGCGGCGTGCCGCCATTGCCGGACTCGCGCGGCGCGATCACCCGGTGCGTACCCGCGACGATCCCGTGCCGCGCGAGCGCGGCGACGCTGCCCGGCCCGACGACGCCGATCGGCAGCGGATGCGGCCAGATCGCGTCGAGCCGCGCGAGCGCATGGTCGATCGCGTTCGGCGACACGAACACGACGAGGGCGTATGCATCGAGCCGCGCGAGCGCACCGGCAAGCGGCGCGTCGTCGGCGAGCGGCGCGATGTCGATCAGCGGGAAGTCGAGCACGTCGATGCCCGCCGCCGCGAGCTGAGCGGCAAGTCCCGACGACTGACCGTCGGGCCGCGTGAGCACCGCGGTGAACCCGCGCGGCGCGCGCGTCATTGCGCGCCGCCCTTTTGCGCGCTCGCCGCGACGAGCGCGTCGACGATTTCGCGCGCGCCCTGCTGCTCGAGCGCGTCGGAGACCGTGCGCCCGAGCGCGAGCGCGTCGGCGGGCGTCGCGGCATGCGCGCTCGCGCTCGCGCGCAGCACGCGGCGGCCGTCCGTCGTCGAGACGCTGCCCGTCAGATGCAGCGCGTCGCCGTGCCATACCGCATGCGCGGCGAGCGGCACTTCGCAACTGCCGCCGAGCGAGCGCGACACCATCCGCTCGGCCTCGACCGCGAGCGCGGTGCGCGCATCGTGCAGCGGGGCGAGCCAGCGGGCGACGTCCGCCCGGTGCGCGGCGATCTCGATGCCGAGCGCGCCCTGCCCGGCGGCGGGCAGGCTGTCGCCGACGTCGAGGTGCGCGCGGATGCGCGCTTGCAGGCCAAGGCGCTTCAATCCTGCTGCTGCGAGAATGATCGCCGCGTAATCGCCGCGATCGAGCTTGGCAAGCCGCGTATCGAGATTGCCGCGCAGCGGCCGCACGTCGAGCTGCGCATAGCGTGCGCGCAGCATCGCCTCGCGGCGCAGGCTCGACGTGCCGACGATCGCGCCGGCCGGCAATTCGGCGAGCGACGCATACGCATTCGAGACGAACGCGTCGCGCGGATCTTCGCGATGCAGCACGGCCGCGAGCGCGAAGCCGTCGGGCAGCACCATCGGCACGTCTTTCAGCGAATGCACGGCGAGATCGGCGCGGCCGTCGGCGAGCGCGTGCTCGAGCTCTTTGACGAACAGCCCCTTGCCGCCTACTTTCGACAGCGCGCGATCGAGAATTTGATCGCCTCGTGTCGTCATCCCGAGGATATTTACGTCACAAGCTGGATATAATTTGCGCAGCGCATCACGCACGTGCTCGGCTTGCCACATGGCGAGGCGGCTCTCGCGCGAAGCGATCGTCAGCGTCGCGGGAAGCTCGGCCGAAAAAGTCTCGGAATTCATCTGACTGGCATATCACCGGTGGGACCAGAAGCAGGCAATGGTAGCACGCGGGCCTGGCCGGCCCGCTTGGCCAAGCGGGCGCGGTTTGGCCGGTCTGCTGGGCCGGTCTGCTCGGTCGCCCCGGCGGCTCGCCACCGCCGCGAGGATCGGCGTGCCAGCCGAAGCGCGAGCGCGGCCGCCACACGACCGCGCTCGCGCTTCGCTCGGCCGAGCCTGGTGGAGCGCCGATCCGCTGCGCGGACGCGCACCGCCAGGCCAGGCGCGCCGCCCGCCGGAGCGCGTGTCCGCGCTGCGCGTCCGCGCGGCTCGGCCGGATCGCGCATGACGAGACGAGCCGCGCGCCGATCGCGCTGTTGCAGGACCGTTGTTCCCGTTCACTCGTGCTTTCCCAAGGAAATCGATCGTGAAGTCTTCCGGATCGGTGCGCTCGACGCGCCGCAACGCAGTCTCGCCCTCCCCCGCGCCGGCATCCGCCGCCGTCCGCGCCCGCAGCCAGACGCCCCCGCGCGAGCCGAAAGGCGTGGCGCGCGCGAATGGCCATGCCAACGCCGCCGCCAAACCGAACGGCCGCACGCGCGAAGACAAGGACCGCCCGCTCTTCGAGGACATCCGCTATCTCGGCCGCCTGCTCGGCGACGTGGTTCGGGAGCAGGAAGGCGACGCCGTGTTCGAAGTAGTCGAGACGATCCGCCAGACAGCCGTCAAATTCCGCCGCGAAGACGACAACGCGGCGGCGCAAACGCTCGAGAAGATGCTGAGGAAGCTCACGCCCGAGCAAACCGTGAGCGTGGTGCGCGCGTTCAGCTATTTCTCGCATCTCGCGAACATCGCCGAGGACCGCCATCACAATCGCCGCCGCCGCATCCACGCGCTCGCGGGCTCCGCGCCACAGGCGGGCACCGTCGCGTATGCGCTTGCCAAACTGAAGGAGGCGGGCGGCGCATCGTCGAAAGCCATCAGGCAATTCTTCGACGACGCGCTGATCGTGCCCGTGCTGACCGCGCACCCGACCGAAGTGCAGCGAAAGAGCATCCTCGACGCGCAGCACGACATCGCGCGCCTGCTGGCCGAGCGCGATCAGCCGCTCACCGCGCGCGAGCGCGCACACAACGAAGCGCTGCTGCGCGCGCGCGTGATGACGCTCTGGCAGACCCGGATGCTGCGCGATGCGCGGCTGACGGTCGCCGACGAAATCGAGAACGCGCTGTCGTACTACCGCGCGACGTTCCTCGACGAGCTGCCCGCGCTCTACGCCGACATCGAGGAGGCGCTCGCCGAGCACGGCCTGCCCGCGCGCGTGCCGGCGTTTTTCCAGATGGGAAGCTGGATTGGCGGCGATCGCGACGGCAACCCGAACGTCACCGCCGCGACGCTCGACGAAGCGATCAACCGCCAGGCCGCGGTGATCTTCGAGCATTACCTCGAGCAGGTGCACAAGCTGGGCGCGGAGTTGTCGGTATCGAACCTGCTCGTCGGCGCAAGCGACGCGCTGAAGGCGCTCGCGGCCGCATCGCCCGACCAGTCGCCGCACCGCGTCGACGAGCCGTACCGCCGCGCGCTGATCGGCGTCTACACGCGCGTGGCGGCAAGCGCGCGCGTGCGGCTCGGCGAAGGCGCGGTGCCGGTGCGCAGCGCGGGCCGGGGCGCCGCGCCCGTGCGCGCGACGCCTTATGCGGACGCCGAAGCGTTCGCCGCCGATCTGCGCGTGCTGATGGATTCGCTCGCCGAGCATCACGGCGAATCGCTCGCGGCGCCGCGCCTCGCGCCCCTCGTGCGCGCGGCCGAGGCATTCGGCTTTCACCTCGCGAGCATCGATCTGCGGCAAAGCTCCGACATCCACGAGGCGGTGATCGCCGAGCTGTTCGCGCGCGCGGGCATCGAGCCCGATTACGCGGCGCTCGCCGAGCGCGACAAACTGCGCGTGCTGCTCGCCGCGCTCGCCGATCCGCGGCCGCTGCGCTCGCCGTATCTCGACTATTCGGATCTCGCGAAAAGCGAACTCGGCGTGCTCGAGCGCGCGCGCGCGATCCGCTCGCAGTTCGGCCCGCGCGCGGTGCGCAACTACATCATTTCGCACACCGAGACGGTGAGCGATCTCGTCGAAGTCCTGCTGCTGCAGAAGGAAACCGGTCTGTTCGACGGCACGCTCGGCACGCCGGGCAGCCACGCGCGCAATGACCTGATGGTCATTCCGCTCTTCGAGACGATTGCCGACTTGCGCAACGCGCCCGACATCATGCGCGAATTCTTCGCGTTGCCGGGCGTCGGCGATCTGCTCGCGCATCAGGACGACGAGCAGGAAGTGATGCTCGGCTATTCCGACAGCAACAAGGACGGCGGCTTCCTCACGTCGAACTGGGAGCTTTACCGCGCCGAACTCGCGCTCGTCGAACTGTTCCGCGAGCGCGGGATCAGGCTGCGGCTGTTCCACGGCCGCGGCGGCACGGTCGGCCGCGGCGGCGGCCCGACCTATCAGGCGATCCTGTCGCAGCCGCCCGGCACGGTCAACGGCCAGATCCGGCTCACCGAGCAGGGCGAAGTGATCGCGAGCAAGTTCGCGAACCCGGAGATCGGCCGGCGCAATCTCGAAACGGTGGTCGCCGCGACGCTCGAGGCGACGCTGCTGCCGCACACCAATGCGCCGAAGCAGCTTGCGGCATTCGAGGCGGTGATGCAGACGCTGTCCGACGCCGCGATGGCCGCGTATCGCGCGCTCGTCTACGAAACGCCCGGCTTCACCGACTATTTCTTCTCGTCGACGCCGATCACCGAGATCGCCGAACTCAACATCGGCAGCCGGCCCGCATCGCGCAAGCTGCAAGACCCGAAGCACCGCAAGATCGAGGATCTGCGCGCGATTCCGTGGGGCTTCTCGTGGGGCCAGTGCCGGCTGCTGCTGACGGGCTGGTACGGCTTCGGCAGCGCGGTCGCCGCGTACCTCGACGGTGCGACGGACGCCACCGAGCGCGCCCGGCGCGTCGCGCAGCTCAAGAAGATGAACAAGACCTGGCCGTTCTTCGCGCATCTGCTGTCGAACATGGACATGGTGCTCGCGAAAACCGATCTCGCGGTCGCGTCGCGCTACGCGCAGCTCGTCGCCGACAAGAAGCTGCGCAAGCACGTGTTCGAGCGGATCGTCGCCGAGTGGCATCGCACGTCGGACGCGCTTGCCGAGATCACCGGCCACGGCGAGCGGCTTGCGGCGAACCCGCTTCTCGCGCGGTCGATCAAAAACCGCTTCCCGTATCTCGATCCGCTCAACCACCTGCAAGTCGAGTTGATCAAGCGGCACCGCGCGGGCGATACGAACGCGCGGCTGCGGCGCGGGATTCATCTGACGATCAACGGAATCGCGGCCGGGCTGCGCAATACCGGTTGATCCGGCACGGCGCGGTGCGCGCGGTCAAACCGCGTGCCGCAGCGGCGCGTGGCGGGCGGCGGGCGGCGGCCGCTTGCCGTGGCCGCCGTTTCAATCGCGCATCGCCGGCCGGCTCTGCGCCCGGCCGGGCCGGAAATCGGCCGCGAGACAAAAAGGCCGCTGCGGCATTTACCGCCGCGGCCTTTTGCCTTGACCGAACGACAGTTGCTCCGCCGTCCCGCGCACGGCGCCGCGCCGACGGCCGCGGCCGTCAATGCGCGCCGATCATCAGCGCATCGAGCTTGAATGAGCCGTCCGGCTGCACGTCGTAGTACGCGCGCACTTCGTCGGGCGCGCCGGCCCACAGCGCGCGAATCGCATCCGCACGCACCTGCGGCGTGCGCATGCGCGCAATCCAGCTCGCGAATTCGATCGGCAGGCGCCAACGCTCGCGCACCTCGGCCGCCAAGCCCGCTTCGTCGAACATGCGCAGCCATTCATCGGCGCGGTAATTGCGCACGTGCGACGCGTCGCGCAGCACTTCGGCCGCTTGCAAGTGCGTGTCGATGAGTGGATCGTCGGCGCCCGCGACGTCGATGAACAGCACCTGGCCACCCGGCTTCAGCACGCGGCGCACTTGCGCGAGCGCGCGCCGCACGTCGCGCCAGTGATGCGCGCTCATCCGGCTCACGACCCAGTCGAACGACGCGTCGGCGAACGGCAAACGCTCCGCCGCACCCTGCTCGACGCGCACGCTGGACAAGCCGCGCTCGCGCGCGGCCGCCTCGACCGTGGCGAGCATCTGCGGCGCGAGATCGTATGCGATCACCTGCGCGGCGCCGCCGCGCGCCGCCGCGAAGCTCGCATGCCCCGCGCCGCACCCGAGGTCCAGCACGTGCGCATTGGGCGTCGCGCCGATCTCGGCGGCGAGGGTATCGAGATCGGCGCCCGTCGCATGGACAGTGCTCGTCAAATAGGCGGCGGCCGTCGCGCCAAACGCGTCGGCGACCTTGTCGTGCTGTTTCATCGGCTGGGCTCCTTGTCGTGAAGCAGATGGCGCATCCAAGTCAGGAATTCGTGAAAAAACCGCCGCCGCAACGGCGATCGCACAGCGGCAGCAGCTGCCGCGAACCGCTACAATAGAGCCCGATTTGTACCGGTACAAGTCAATCAATTATCCTGGTATCGGGTCCACCAGCCAGCCCGCTGATTCGAACCCGCGCTTTACCCGCCACACCCGACGCAACATGAGCCATCCCGCCTCCCCGCCCCTGCTCGACACCACGCCGGCCCGCGCGCTCGGCGATTTCATCCGCGCCCACCGCGAGCGGCTGTCGCCGCAAGCCGCGGGCCTGCCGCCCGGCCCGCGGCGCAGAACGCCGGGGCTGCGTCGCGAGGAGGTCGCGCAACTCTGCGGCGTGAGCGCCACCTGGTACACGTGGATCGAGCAAGGGCGCGAGGTGTCGGCGTCCGCCGATGCGCTCGCGCGCATCGCGGTCGCGCTGCAACTGTCGCGCGCCGAGCGCGCGTATCTGTTCGAGCTGGCCGCGCAGCGCGACCCGGCCGAACCCGAACTCGCGGCCAGCGACGTGCCCGCGACGCTCGTGGCCACCGTGAAGCTGCTCGCGACGCCTGCCTACGTGCTCGATCGCCAGTGGAACGCGCTCACGTGGAACGACGCCGCGAGCGCACTGTTCGCCGGCTGGCTCGACGGCGAACGCGACGAGCGCAACCTGCTGCGCTTCACGTTCACGTCGCCTGCGGCGCGCGCGCTGATCGTCGACTGGCAGGCGCGCTCGCGCCGGCTCGTCGCCGAGTTCCGCGCCGACACGATCCGCCACCTGAACGACGCGCCCACCCGCGCGCTGATCGACTCGCTCGTCGCCGCAAGCGACGCGTTCGCGCATTACTGGGCGTCGCAAGACGTCGGCGAACGCGAAGGCGGCGAGCGCGCGTTCGATCATCCACGCGACGGCCGCGTCGTCTATCAGCAGATGACGCTCAAGCCCGTGCAGCGCGACGATCTGAAGCTCGTGGTGCTGGTGCGCGGGTAACGCGACGCGCAACGCACGCATGACACGCATGGCACGCGCGGCCGGCACGGGCCGGCGCACCGCCGCCCGCGATCTGCGTCACGCACAACGCCGCGGCCACCGCGGCGCCCCAAGCATGCGCCGGCGGGCCACGGCCCCGCGGCTCAGAACGCGATCGTCGCGGTGATCGTATCGCTGTAGCTGCCTGGCGCGGGCGTTGTCTGCGCAGGCACCTGCCCATAGATGGTCAGCGTCTGCGCAACGCCGCTGCCTGTTCCGGTGGCCATCGACGTGCCGGCCGTGCCGTCGCCCCACGCCGCCGCATGGCCGGCATCCAGATAAAGCTGATAGCCGATCTGCGCGCCTCCCCCTGTGCGCTGCATCGCCCGCGCCGCCACGTTGCCGCTCGCGCCGCCGTTCAGTGCGATCCGGAACGCGTCGCCGTTCGTGCATTGCACCGTGAGCGTGCCCGTGGCCGTCAACGCGCCGCTGATCACGCCAGCCGTGCCGAACGCAACATTGGTCGCATTGATGAAGCAATCATTGACGACCGTGGCCGTCGCCGTAAACGCAAACGTGCCGGCCGATGTCTGCGATGCGCACGGCGTCGGCGCAAGTGTATAGAAGCTGTAGCTGAGCGACGTCTGATTGCCGGCGAAGCTCTGCGCATACACTGTGTTCGCATTGCCTACCGTCGGCACGGTGGGTTGGTTCGCGGCGATCTGGCCATAGACCGTAACGGTCGCGTTCGCCGTCGTGCCGAGCAACGGCTTCACCAGCGTCGCGGAAATCGGCGTCGTGCCGGCGGAGACCGCGCCCCAACTCTGCGTATGGCCGGCATCCTGATACAAGTCGTACAGCATCTGGTTCGTGCCGTTCGTCAAATAGCGCGGCGTCGTACCGCCGAGATTCAGGCAGACGAGCACGCTCGGCGTCAGCGTGACGGCCGACCACGTGCAGGTGATGGTCATCGTCGCGCTCGTCGGCACTGCCGTCAACGCAATCGGATTCACCGAGCCGAAGTCCGGCGCGGGGGCGCTCACCGAACACGTCTCGGCGCGCGCGGCGGCCCAAGGCCCGGCAAGCAGCAGCGCCGCGCATATCGCGAGCACGCATCGCCCGATGCGCCGCCATTTGATTTCGAATGTCATATCGGTTTTGAAATCCTGATTGATTTCGCACACGTGCTTGCTCGCGCGCCGGCGCAGGTCAATCCAATGACTTATTGAAATGCATCATGCTGCTTTTTATTCGATGCGCCCAATAAACGCAACTCGACGACCCGTGGCCGCGATTCGGCCTAAACCAATCCGGCCTCGACGCATCGTCG
Organism: Burkholderia singularis; assembly: GCF_900176645.1. Taxonomy (GTDB): domain Bacteria; phylum Pseudomonadota; class Gammaproteobacteria; order Burkholderiales; family Burkholderiaceae; genus Burkholderia; species Burkholderia singularis. The sequence continues at coordinate 113,076 of NZ_FXAN01000013.1, read as the reverse complement.
CGTGCACCGGCGCATGAATGACGCACGATCAAGCAACAAAGGATAGAACCGTTACTCCGATCAGGATTAATACTTAGGTTTATTTCCCAAGCGCATTCAGATATTTTCCCTTTGTTTCGCGCTAATTTATCGAGTAACTTTATTATTAAAAGCTAACGGAGCCAGCCGCCGTAAGCTCATCGGAAGCTGTTCGGTATCCTGATCGTGCGACAGCATAAAAAAACCCTTGTCTACGGGAGTCACAACGCCATGCGCTTTCGCCCACGCATTCCGACGTCTGTTGCCGCCGCCCTGCTGCTCGCCGCCGCGCCGTCGTTCCGGCCCGCGGCAGCGGCCGTCTATTCGAACGGCACCGCCACGGCGACGTTTACCGTGTCGCTGACGATCCAGGCGAACTGCACGATTTCCGCGAACCCGCTGTCGTTCGGCACGAACGGCATACTCGCGTCCGCCGTCAACCAAACGACGACGCTGTCCGTCACGTGTTCGAATACGACGCCTTACAACGTCGGGCTCGACGCAGGCAACGTGAGCGGCTCGACCGTCGCCACCCGGCTGCTCGCCGGCACCTCGACCGGCAATACCGGCACGCTCGTCGACTTCCAGCTGTATCAGGACGCCGGCCACACGACGGTCTGGGGCAACACCCAAGGCACCAACACGGTAGGCGGCACCGGCACCGGCTCGGCGCAGACGCTGACCGTCTACGGCCAGGTGCCGTCCCAGGCGACGCCCAAGCCCGATCTCTATCAAACCACCGTTACCGCGACCGTCTACTTCTAAGCGGCCGTGACGACGCTCCTCCGCCGACGCGTCGGCGCGCCTCTCGTCGCGCTCGCCGCCATTGCCGCGCTGGCTGCTGCAGCGTGCGCGCGCGCCGCGACGCTGCAAATCTCGCCCGTCACCGTCGAGCTGAGCGCCGACACCCCGGCCACCGGCATCACACTGCGCAATCCCGGCGCACGGCCGATCTACGGCCAAGTGCGCACCTACCAGTGGAGCCAGGACCAAGGCGACGACGTGCTCACGCCCGCCCCCGGGCTCGCCGCGAGCCCGCCGCTCGTGCAGATCGGCACGCACGGCGAGCAACTGGTGCGGCTCGTGCGGCTCGCCCGCGACAAGCCGCAGCGCGAAGAGAGCTATCGCGTGTTGATCGACGAACTGCCCACGCCCGATGCGCCGGTGGTCAACGGCATCGCGATCCGGCTGCGCTATTCGATTCCGGTATTCGTCGAGCCCGACGCCGCGCTCACGCCGCCCAAGCTGACCTGGCACCTCGTGCGCGAACCGGCCGGCTGGCTGCTGCGCGTGGCGAACGACGGCGGGCGCCACGCGCAAATCGCCGCCGTGCAGCTCGTCGACGACGCGGGCCGGACCCACGACGTCGCGCCGGGCCTCCTCGGCTACGCGCTCGCGGGCAGCATGCGGCAATGGCCGTTGAGCGTCGACGCGGCGCAGGCCGCGCCGCGCATTCGCCAGGTGCGGGCCACGGTCAACACGCAACCGACGCAGGCCGACGTGGACCCGCGCTGATTGACGCCGGCCGGGCCACGCGCACTCACCTATCGCCCGAACGTGCCGACTGACCGCCCCACGCACCGTTCGACGCAATCCGCACGGCATCGACGGCTCGTCGAATTGGCCATCGCGCTCTGCGCGATGGCGCCGGACCAGGCGGCACGCGCGCAGAGCCGCAACGCGCCGCCGCAAGCGCGCGCACCGGATGCAGCCGCCGCGCGCGCCGCCTCTGCGTACACGTCGGGCGAATGGGCGCCGCCAGCCGCGGCCGATACGCGATCCCCGGCGCAGCCGAGCACCTCGGCGCTCCCCCGCCGCGCCGACGATCCCGCGCCCGCAGCCGGTCCCGCGCCCGCGAACGACCTGTATCTCGACGTATCGCTGAACGGCGAACCGACGCATCTGATCGTCCATTTCGCGATCGTCGACGGCCGCGCCTTCGCGAGCGAGGACGACCTGAACGACCTCGGCATCGCCACGTCGCGCTTGCGGCAGCCGGCGAACGCACTCGTCGCACTCGATGCGCTGGACGGCCTGCGCTACCGTTACGACGCCACCCGGCAGACAATGGCGCTCGTCGTCCCCGATGCGCTGCGCATCCCGCACACGCTCGACACGCGCGCGCTCGCGCCAAGCCCGCCCGCGAGCGCCGGCCGGGGCGTCGTGCTGAACTACGATCTCTACACGCAGACGGCGGGCGGCGCGAGCGCCGCGCTCTGGCATGAGGCGCGCTACTTCGATCCCGCGGGCGTGTTCAGCAGCACGGGCGTCGCCGCGTTCCAGCACGCCGGGCAGCGCTATACACGCTACGACACGTCGTGGAGCCGGTCCAATCCGGCTTCGCTGAGCACGGTGCAAATCGGCGACACGGTCTCGTCGTCGCTCGCATGGACCCGCTCGCTGCGTATCGGCGGCTGGCAATGGCGCAGCAATTTCGCGCTGCGCCCGGATCTCGTGACGTTTCCGGTGCCGGCGCTCGCAGGCACGGCCGTCGTGCCGTCGAGCGTCGATCTGTATGTGAACGGCGTGCGCCAATTCAGCGGCGACGTGCCGAGCGGCCCGTTCGTCATCAACAGCGTGCCCGGCATCACCGGCGCGGGCAACGCGACCGTCATCACGCACGACGCGCTCGGACGCACCATCGCGACGTCGCTGCCGCTTTACGTCGATACGCGGCTGCTCGCCGCCGGCCTCTCCAGCTACTCGGTCGAGGCCGGCTTCCTGCGGCGCGCATGGGGGCTGCGCTCGTTCGACTACGCGAGCCGCCCGGCCGCGAGCGCCACGCTGCGCTACGGCGTGAACGACCGTCTGACGCTCGAAGCTTACGCACAGGCGACGCCCGGACTTTACAGCGCAGGCGCAGGCGCGCTCACGCGCGTGGGCGGCGCGGGCGTCGCAAGCGCATCGGTCGCGCAAAGCACCGGGCGGCTCGCCGGCACACAGGTCGGCCTCGGCTATCAGCTCATCCAGCCGCACTGGTCCATCGACGCCGCGACGCTGCGCGCGTTCGCGCGCTACGGCGACCTCGCCGCGCGCGACGGCACGCCGGTGCCGAACGCGACCGATCGCGTCACGCTGTCGCTGCCGCTCGCGCATGCGCAAACTTTCGCGCTCAGCTACGTCGGCTTCAAGTATCCCGGCACACGGGCCTCGCGCATCGGCTCCGTGGCGTATTCGGCGAGCATCGGCGGCCTCTCGTCGATCAGCATCAGCGCATTTCGCGATTTCCGTCAGCACGACTCGAACGGCGTGTTCGTCAGCCTGAACGTGTCGCTCGGCAATCGCACGTCGCTCAATGCGAACGCCGGCCGGCAGAACGGCAAGGCCACCTACAGCGTGAGCGCGACGCGCGCGCCCGACTATGGCGGCGGCTTCGGCTGGGCTGCGCAGGCCGGCGACGCGGGCGGCACGCGCTACGCGCAAGCCCAGGCGCAGTACCTCGGCCGGGCCGGCGAAGTGACGGCGCTCGCGCAAACCGTCGCGGGCCAGCACAATGCCGCGCTCGACGTCACGGGCGCGATCGTGCTGATGGACGGCAACGCACTTCTGTCGCGCCGTATCGACGACGGCTTCGCGCTCGTTTCGACCGACGCGTCGGCGGGCGTGCCGGTGCTGCATGAGAATCGGGTGATCGGCGCGACCGACCGCAACGGCCATTTGCTGATCCCGGATCTGAACGCGTACCAGAACAACCGGATCGGCATCGATGCGCTCAAGCTGCCGCTCGATGCGCGCGTATCCGCCACGACGCAAACCATCGTGCCGCAATCGCGCTCCGGCGTGCTCGCGCGTTTCGCGATCGCGCGCGAGCAATCGGCGTCGATCGCGCTGCGCGATGCGGCCGGCGCACCGCTGCCGCCGGGGCTCACGGTCACGCATCGGGAAAGCGCAACGCACACGATCGTCGGCTATGACGGGCTCACGTTCGTCAGCGCGCTTGCGCCCGTCAATCATTTGGACATCGAGGCGGGCGGCAAGCGTTGCACGGTCTCGTTCGATTACACGCGCCCCGCCGACGGCGCGCCACCGACGATCGGGCCGCTCACCTGCGATCTGAAGTAGCGGCGCGGCCGCACGCGCGACCAAACGCGCGATCCGTACCGGCTGCACGCGGGCCGCGCGCTCAAACCTCGGTCGCGCCGCGTCGCGCATGCCAGCGGCGACGCGCACGCTGCGCACTCCATGCACGCCTCGCACACCACACCCCCCGCACCGCGCCACCGCGAACGGCCGCCGCGCCGCCAAGCCACCGCCCGCGGCCGCTGCGCCGCCGCGCGAATGCTAGAATGGTCTATCGTTTTGTCTATCCAATCCCCGCGGCACGCGCCGTCTCATTCCGCTCTCTCACGATTCGCCATGACGTCCCAACTGCATAAAAAGGGCGAGGCCTGGTCGGCTCGCTTCTCGGAACCGATGTCCGAGCTTGTCAAGCGCTACACGTCGTCGGTATTTTTCGACAAGCGCCTCGCGCTCGTCGATATCGCCGGCTCGCTCGCACACGCCGGCATGCTCGCCGCGCAGAAGATCATCAGCGCCGACGATCTCGCCGCGATCGAACGCGGCATGGCGCAGATCCGCGGTGAAATCGAGCGCGGCGAATTCGAATGGCAGCTCGATCTCGAGGACGTCCATCTGAACATCGAGGCGCGCTTGACCGCGTTGATCGGCGATGCCGGCAAGCGGCTGCACACCGGCCGCTCGCGCAACGACCAGGTCGCGACCGACATCCGCCTGTGGCTGCGCGGCGAGATCGACCGGATCGGCACGTTGCTGACCGATCTGCGCCGCGCGCTGATCGATCTCGCCGAGCAGCACGCGGACACGACCCTGCCCGGCTTCACGCACTTGCAGGTCGCGCAGCCCGTCACGTTCGGCCATCACCTGCTCGCGTATGTCGAGATGTTCTCGCGCGACGCCGAACGCATGCGCGACTGCCGCGCGCGCGTGAACCGCCTGCCGCTCGGCGCGGCCGCGCTCGCGGGCACCAGCTACCCGATCGACCGCCACGCAGTCGCAAAAGCGCTCGGCTTCGACGGCATTTGCGCGAACTCGCTCGACGCCGTGTCCGACCGCGATTTCGCGATCGAATTCACGGCCGCGGCCTCACTCGTGATGACGCACGTGTCGCGCTTTTCCGAAGAACTCGTGCTGTGGATGAGCCCGCGCGTGGGCTTCATCGATCTCGCCGACCGCTTCTGCACCGGCAGCTCGATCATGCCGCAGAAGAAGAATCCGGACGTCGCCGAACTCGCGCGCGGCAAGACCGGCCGCGTGAACGGCCATCTGGTCGCGCTGCTCACGTTGATGAAGGGCCAGCCGCTCACGTACAACAAGGACAATCAGGAAGACAAGGAGCCGCTGTTCGACACGGTCGACACCATCGCGGACACGCTGCGGATTTTCGCGGAAATGGTGCCCGGCATCAAAGTGAAGCCGGACGCGATGCGTGCGGCCGCGCTGCAAGGCTTCGCGACCGCAACCGATCTGGCCGACTACCTCGTCAAGCGCGGGCTGCCGTTCCGCGATGCGCACGAGGCGGTCGCGCACGCGGTGAAGGTGTGCGAAGCGCGCGGTTGCGATCTCGCCGATCTGTCGATCGACGAGATGAAGCGCGAGTTGCCGAACGTCGCACATCTGATCGGCGACGACGTATTCGGCTATTTGACGCTCGAAGGCTCGGTCGCGAGCCGCAATCATCCGGGCGGCACCGCGCCGGATCAGGTGCGTGCGGCGGCGAAGGCGGCGCGCGCGGCACTCGGCGTAGCCAGCGCAACCAGCGCAGTCGGCGAGTAACCCGCGCGGCCACCGTCGCGGATCGCCCCCACCAAAACAATGGCGGACGTCGCAAGACGCCCGCCTTTGTCGTTTATTGGCGCGCTTATTTTGTCTCGGTTGCCGCCTGCCGATACCGCGCCCACCGCGCCGCGCGACAAACGCGCATCGCGCGCCGCGGAACCTCCGGCGTGCGTCGCCAAGATCATCTTGCCCGCCCCCGGCCGCCCCGACATAATTGACGCCGCATCATCCAGCACAGAGACGCTGTTCGCATCGAGCGTCCGACATCCAACCACATCAAAGACCATACGGGGGCGCCAATGGCCAAACCACAACCCGCGCCGCAAGAACTCGCCTGCGCGTTCATCAGCCTGCTTCTGATTCTCATCCTCTTCCCACTGGCCGAAACGATCCGCATTCACGCACCGGTCTGGGTCTACCGGGCCGTCGCGGGATTCCTGCTCGGCACCGTCGGCGCGTTCTCATGGGCGACGTTGCAAAGCCTCTACTCCAAGGTCAAGCAAGGCGGGCTCGCGGCGATCGAAGACAATCTATGGTTGCGGCTGTTCTCGATCGTGCTTTACGTGATCATCGCGTTGCTGGGCGCCATCACCTGGGTTGCCGCGTGGGAGGGCACGACCGGCGTGGCCTACGGCGCCGGCGTATTCATCGGCGCCGGATTGATGGAGTTCGGCGCCGGCGGGATCATCAAAAAGGGGCTTTAAGCGCCGGGCGCGCCGCCCGGTCCCGCACTGGCCGGCGCTGCCCGGTTGTTCACCGTCTCCGACAGCCGCTTGAGCGTCGCGACGCGCGCGCCGATCAGATCGACGCGCTCGTCCGCGCCGACGAGCGGCGTCGTCGCATCGCGAAACGCGACCCACGCGCGCTGCGCCGCCCGAGCGTCGGCAGCGACGCGGCGGGCATCCGCGTGCGCAGCTTCGTGTAATAGCGGTTCATATCGAACAGCGCGTGCTCGCACGCCGCATCGCGCGAACACGGCTGCACGCGCCGCCCGCCACGCTTGCCGCCGCCCGCTTGCGCATGCCGGCCGGCCGCCTGCTGCACGTAGCGCTCGGCCGCATCGCGCAGCGCGAGCGCGCGGTCGCGCACCGGCTGCAACCGCATGTCGGCGCTCGCCATCAGGTACGCCGTGCCTTGCGTCGTCTCGTAGACGGCATGCACCAGGTGCGATTCGTCCTTGCGCCATTCGAGCCAGCGGCGCTGGCTCTCCTGCCAGCCGCGCCGCTTGTCGGCAGGCGCGATCTTCTCGACGCGCGCGTAGGCGTTATCGACTTCGACGAGCCACTTCTGCTGCGCGTCGTCCATGCATTGAATTTGACCGGCGGTCGACGAGCGATCGCGGCGCGCGAGACACTGCCGCATCGCGACGTCGATCGGATCGGCCGCGCTGACCTCCGCGCGCGCCGCCCCCGCGAGCAGCCATCCGGCCAGCACGGCGGCGGCCCAGCGCGCCCACGTTCTGCCGAGCCGCGCCATCATCAGGGACGCACGCAGTCGACGTAATACTCGATGCGCGCGTTGACCTCTTCCGCAACGAGCCCGTGGATGTCGGTATGGAACCCTGGGAAGCGCGCGTTGAAATCGCGTGCGAAGCGCAGGTAGTCGACGATCGTCCGGTTGAAGCGCTCGCCCGGAATCAGCAGCGGGATGCCGGGCGGATACGGCGTGAGCAGAATGCTCGTCACGCGGCCTTCGAGTTCGTCGAGCGGCACGCGGTCGATCTCGCGGTGCGCGAGCTTCGCGAACGCGTCGGACGGCTTCATCGCCGGCTCCATGTCCGACAGGTACATCTCGGTCGTCAGGCGCGCGATGTCGTTGGCGCGATAGACGTCGTGGATCTGCGTGCACAGATCGCGCAGGCCGACGCGCTCGTAGATCGGATACTGCGCGACGAACTCCGGCAGCACGCGCCAGAGCGGCTGGTTGTTGTCGTAATCGTCCTTGAACTGCTGCAGCTCGGTGACCATCGAGTTCCAGCGGCCCTTCGTGATGCCGATCGTAAACATGATGAAGAACGAGTACAGCCCGGTCTTCTCGACGATGATCCCGTGCTCGGCCAGATACTTGGTGACGATCGCGGCCGGAATGCCCGTCTCGCCGAACTCGCCGTCGACGTTCAGGCCCGGCGTGATGATCGTCGCCTTGATCGGGTCGAGCATGTTGAAGCCTTCGGCGAGCGGACCGAAGCCGTGCCAATGGTCGTCCGGGCGCAGCAGCCACGCCTCGCGCGAGCCGATCCCCTCTTCGGCGAGATCGTCCGGACCCCAGACCTGGAAGAACCAGTCGTCGCCGTATTCCGCGTCGACCTTGCGCATCGCGCGGCGAAAGTCGATCGCCTCCGCGATCGATTCCTCGACGAGCGCAGTGCCGCCGGGCGGCTCCATCATCGCCGCGGCGACGTCGCACGATGCGATGATCGCGTACTGCGGGCTCGTCGACGTGTGCATCAGGTACGCCTCGTTGAAGCGATGCTTGTCGAACGTGCGGTGTTCGGAATCCTGCACGACGATCTGCGACGCCTGCGAGATGCCCGCGAGCAGCTTGTGCGTCGAATGCGTCGCGAACACGAGCGCGCCGGTGCGCGGCCGGTCCGCGCCGATCGCGTGCATATCGCGGTAGAACGGATGGAATTCGGCATGCGGCAGCCATGCTTCGTCGAAATGCAGCGTATCGACGAGATCGCCGAGCAGATCCTTGATCATCTCGACGTTGTAGACCACGCCGTCATACGTGCTCTGCGTGATCGTCAGGATGCGCGGCTTGGCGTTCGGGTTACGCTTGAGCGCCTCGCGCGCGAACGGATTCGCCTCGATCTTCTTGCGGATGTTCTCGGGCTTGAACTCGTCGCGCGGAATCGGGCCGATGATCCCGAAGTGATTGCGCGTCGGCGTGAGGAACACGGGAATCGCGTGCGTCATCGTGATCGCATGCAGGATCGACTTATGGCAATTGCGATCGACCAGCACGATGTCGCCCGGCGCTACCGTCGCGTGCCAGACGATCTTGTTCGACGTCGACGTGCCGTTCGTCACGAAGAACAGATGATCGGCGCTGAAGATGCGCGCCGCGTTGCGCTCGGACGCCGCGACGGGCCCGATGTGATCGAGCAGTTGGCCAAGCTCGTCGACCGCGTTGCACACGTCCGCGCGCAGCATGTTCTCGCCGAAGAACTGGTGAAACATCTGGCCGAGCGGGTTCTTCAGAAACGCGACGCCGCCCGAGTGGCCGGGGCAGTGCCACGAATACGAGCCTTCGTCCGCGTACTTGACCAGTTCCTTGAAGAACGGCGGCGCGAGCGAATCGAGATACACCTTCGCCTCGCGGATGATGTGGCGCGCGACGAACTCGGGCGTGTCCTCGAACATGTGGATGAAGCCGTGCAACTCGCGCAGGATGTCGTTCGGCAAATGGCGCGACGTGCGCGTCTCGCCGTACAGGAAGATCGGGATGTCCGCATTGCGGCGGCGCACTTCGGTCACGAACGCGCGCAGCGCGATGATCGCGCTCGCAAGCTCGGGCAGTTCGCCGTCCGGGCCGAGTTCGCCGAGCATCAGCTCGTCGTCGTCGAGCGACAGGATGAAGCACGACGCGCGGCTCGACTGCTGCGCAAACGACGTCAGATCGCCATAGCTCGTGAGGCCCAACACCTCGACGCCTTCTTTCTCGATCGCCTCGGCCAGCGCCCGGATGCCGGAGCCCGAAATGTTCTCGGAGCGGAAATCTTCGTCAATGATGACGACGGGAAAACGAAACTTCATCGGCGAATCTCCAAAAAGAACGACCGCGGCGCGATTGCGCAGCGGTCACCCGGTCACTGACTGACAGTAGGTAGGCGGTATCGAAACAGATCAGGTTTTCGGCAGCGTGACACCGCGCTGCCCTTGATACTTGCCGCCGCGATCGGCATACGACACGTCGCAGACCTCGTCGCTCTCGAAGAACAGCACTTGCGCGACACCCTCGTTCGCATAGATCTTCGCGGGCAGCGGCGTCGTGTTCGAGAACTCGAGCGTCACGTAGCCTTCCCATTCGGGTTCGAACGGCGTTACGTTGACGATGATTCCGCAGCGCGCATAGGTGGACTTGCCGAGGCAGACGGTCAGCACGGTGCGCGGAATGCGGAAATACTCGACGGTGCGCGCGAGCGCGAACGAATTCGGCGGAATGATGCAGACGTCGCCCTTGAAATCGACGAACGAGCCTTCGTCGAAGTTCTTCGGATCGACGATCGTCGAATTGATGTTCGTGAAGATCTTGAATTCGTCGGCGCAACGGATGTCGTAGCCGTAGCTCGACGTCCCGTAGCTGACGATCCTGCGGCCGTCCTCGGACGCGCGAACCTGATCGGGCACGAACGGCTCGATCATCTTGTGCTCTTCGGCCATGCGCCGAATCCACTTGTCGGACTTGATGCTCATAAAAAGGCGCCGGAAACGCTGCGTAACAGGAAAAAGCGTGGAAAAAGCACGGGGAGTGCGCGAAACAAACGCCGTCGAACCCGCACGACGCCACGAAAGGCGCACATTTTACGCGATCGCGACCGGCCGCGCGCCTACTGCCTGACCACTCCACACGCGAGCCCCGGCCCCGTGCCGTGCTGCGGGAACGCTGGATCGCCCGGATCGCGATGCACGAGCACCGAGCGGCCGAGCACCGAGCGCACGCCGTCGAGCGCGACGTCGGGCGCGACGATGAAGCCCGCGGCAACGCCGTTCGCATCAGCATGAATATTGCCGAGATCGCCGCCGACGCGCGCGCCCGCGCGCAGCCGGTCGGCCGCGGGCGCGAACACGGGGCCCGCGCTCGAGCCGTCGGCGGCGTTGCAGTCGCCGCGCTCGTGGATCTGCAGCGCATGATCGCTATTGGGCGGCAGGCCCGAGAAGTTGTACGTGACCTGCACGCCGTCCGGCCGCTCGACGAGCGTGACGGTGCCGCGCGCCTGGCTGCCGACCGTCGGCAGAAGCAGCGCGTCGGCGCGCTTGTCGCGCGGCGAGCCAAAGGAGGTGCAACCGGCCAGCAGGCCGCAAGCGACCAGGACAAGCGGCGCGTTCAGCGCAAACCAGCCTGGCCCGCCGTCGAATCGTCGTTTCATGCGCTCCTCATGCCGGGCGGCATGCATCGACTGGCAAGACGCCGGACAGAAAAGGGGACCATCGGGAAAGCCGTCATGATACCGTGACTCGTCACGCTACCAACATCCCCGGCCCCAAACCAGCCCGGCATTTTACGTATTTTGAACAACGATCGTCGGAAATTTCGACGTCATGTCGCGCGCCCGGTCGGCGATCGCGATCGCCACGCCCCGCGCGATCGCGCGGTAGCGCCCGGCGAGCTTGCCGTGCGGGTCCGCCGCGACGGTCGGCGCGCCGCGGTCCGCGTGCTCGCGAATCCGGATGTCGAGCGGCAGGCTGCCGAGCACGGTCACGCCGTATTGCGCCGCCATCCGCTCGGCGCCGCCCGCGCCGAACACGTGTTCCTCGTGTCCGCAATTCGAACACACGTGAATGCTCATGTTCTCGACGATGCCGAGAATCGGAATGTTCACCTTCTCGAACATCTTGAGGCCCTTTTTCGCATCGACGAGCGCGATGTCCTGCGGCGTCGTGACGATCACCGCGCCCGTCACCGGCACGCGCTGCGCGAGCGTCAACTGGATGTCGCCCGTGCCGGGCGGCATGTCGACGACGAGATAGTCGAGATCACGCCATGCAGTCTGGCGCAGCAGTTGCTCGAGCGCCGACGTCGCCATCGGGCCGCGCCAGACCATCGGATTGTCCTCGTCGACCAGAAAACCGATCGAGTTGGCCTGCAGGCCGTGGCCGACGAGCGGATTCATCGATTTGCCGTCGGGCGATTCGGGGCGCTCGTGCACGCCCAGCATCGTCGGCAGCGACGGGCCATAGATGTCGGCATCGAGAATGCCCACCGATGCGCCCTCCGCCGCGAGCGCAAGCGCAAGATTCACGGCGGTCGTGCTCTTGCCGACGCCGCCCTTGCCGGACGCCACAGCCACGATGTTCTTCACGTTCGGTAAAAGCTGCACGCCGCGCTGCACCGCATGCGCAACAATTTCCTGCGACACGCCGATGCGCGTGTCGCGCACGCCCGGCACCGCGGCAAGCGCGGCGGCAATGCGCGCGCGCGCATCGTCGAACTGGCTTTTCGCCGGATAGCCGAGCACGACGTCGGCGGCGAGCACGTCGCCGTCGATCGTGACGTTGCGGATACCGCGGTGGGCCGCATACGGCCGACCGGTGTTCGGGTCGACGACTGCCGCGAGTGCGGCGTCGACGAGCGCCCTGTCGATACTCATCAAAACTCCGTGAAAATAACGCTTGAAGTGTCTTGAATGTAAAGAATATTCAAATAACGGGGACGAAAGCGGAAAAAGTGAAAAAATTTATTGCCTGCCATTGCGTAAAGCCGGCTTGCGGCGCAATCTTCGCGGGCAGCACACTTCGGGGCCACATCGGCTTTATACCGCCTATATTGTAGAGGCTGGGGCGGACATGGTTCGAACAGCCATCCTGGCGAACAGGGCATGCCGCGAAAGCGGCCGGCCGCCGCGCCGGATGCCTGGCCAACCATGAGACTCGCATGCTGCGCAGTTGGCAGGAATCGCCCCGCCGAAAGAGCAGTTCTTTTTTTGTTCTTGTCGAATCAATACAGAGAGGAAATCAACATGAATACCAAAATCGCGACGCGCTTGTCCGTCTTCGCCCTCGCCGGCGCATTGCTGGCGGGCTGCGCATCCCAGCAGGGTACCAACACGGCAGTCGGCACGGGCACCGGCGCGGCGCTCGGCGCGGGTATCGGCGCACTGGCGGGCGGCGGCAAGGGCGCGGCGATCGGCGCCGGGGTCGGTGCGCTCGTCGGCGGCGTGACCGGCTACAACTGGCAAGCGATCAAGAACAAGCTCGCGCCGTCCGCGCAGCAGACGGGCACGCAGGTCACCGAGCAGCCGGACGGCTCGCTCAAGCTGAACGTGCCGAGTTCGGTCACGTTCGCGACCAATCAGTACGCCGTGACGCCCGCGTTCACGCCGCTGTTGAACGACCTCGCGTCGACGCTAAACCAGAACCCGCAGATCACCGCGTCGGTCGTCGGCTACACCGACAGCACCGGCTCGGCCGCGCATAACCAGACGCTGTCGCAAAATCGTGCGCAGAGCGTCGTGAACGCGCTCGCGCAGCGCGGCGTCGCGTCGGGCCGTCTGTCGGCGCAAGGCATGGGCGCATCGAACCCGATCGCAGATAACTCGACCGAAGCAGGCCGGGCGCAAAACCGTCGCGTCGAGATCTATCTGCGCGCACCGCAAGCCCAGCAGTAAGCACGGACACTGGAGAACGGCGCTCGAGGCCCGCCGGCCAAGGCGCTCGCGGCGCCCGGTAACAAATCGAAAAATTTTTCGAACTTCCCGGGCGCCGCGCAGTCTGTCTTTACGGTACGCGGCTGGTGCTGCCGGCGCGTCACCATTCTCCTCTTGTCGTTGTTGCTCCGGGGCCGCATTCGCCCCGGTTTTTTTTGTCTGCCGTTTTCGCCGTGCCTACGGCGGTCCGCCGCTCGGCCCGCGCGGTGCCGGAGAGCCGGCGCAGCCGTGCGGGTACCGCCGAACCGGCGCTGCCTTCCAGCATTCGTCCCGCTTTTCCGCTTCCATCACACATCGGCTGTCCGGCGCCGACGTCGCCCCGCTTTATTACGCGCTTCATTACGTTTCGTAAGCGCATGGCGGTGTGCGGTCAGCCCTGCGCTGCTCAATGGCGGTTCGCTCCGGGCGGTTCGTTCCAACCGACTATTGCGTCTCTTTCAACCCTTTCTATCGATCGATTGCGATCTACCGCGCCCCGTCGCTTATGCGTCGCCTCTGAATGAAATCGGCACCGGCCCGGGCATTGAACGCCGGCACCTGAACCAAACGCCGAACACGGGCGTGTTTCGGATCGTCTTCCGATTAGAATCCGATCGCAGCCGATATGCCATTCGATCTCGTCAGAACGCCAGGACATGGCATCGCCCGTATCCGCAACGGGCTCGCACGCCGGCCGCCGGATGCGGCGCGCCGGTATCCGCTCCCGGCTCCCGCCAACCGCCCTGCCAGGCCACCAAGCCGAGACTGCGCGCCAAAGTCGGCCCGCGCGCCCTCCTCCGCCGCCGCCACGCCGCGCGCAGCCCGCGATACACCGGCCGCCACCCTGCTAGAATCGCTGCTTCCCGACGTTTTCCTCGCAGTCCTTTTACAGCCCCCTATGTCCGCATCCGATCTCACTTCCGTGCAGGCCGGCGCGCCGCAACGCCGCCGCCAGATCCTCGTCACGTCCGCGCTGCCCTATGCGAACGGGCAACTCCACCTCGGCCATTTCGTCGAGTACATCCAGACCGACATCTGGGTGCGGGCGCTGCGAATGCACGGCCACGAGGTGTACTACATCGGCGCGGACGACACGCACGGCACGCCCATCATGCTGAGCGCGGAGAAGGCGGGCGTCACGCCGAAGCAACTGATCGAACGCGCGTGGCAAGAGCACAAGCGCGATCTCGACAGCTTCGCGATCTCGTTCGACAATTTCTACACGACCGATTCGCAAGAAAACCGCGAACTCAGCGAGAAGATTTATCTTGCATTGAAAGACGCGGGCCTGATCGCCGAGCGCGAAATCGAGCAGGCATACGATCCCGTCAAGGAAATGTTCCTGCCGGATCGCTTCATCAAGGGCGAATGCCCGAAGTGCCACGCGAAGGATCAATACGGCGATAGCTGCGAAGTATGCGGCAGCACCTATCAGCCGACGGAACTGCTGAATCCGTACTCGGTCGTCTCGGGCGCGACGCCCGTGCGCAAGCGTTCCACTCATCACTTCTTCAGCCTGTCCGATCCGCGCTGCGAGGCGTTCCTGCGCAAATGGGTAAGCGGGCTCGCGCAACCCGAGGCGATCAACAAGATGCGCGAATGGCTCGGCGAGGCGGGCGACGCGAAGCTCGCCGACTGGGACATCTCGCGCGACGCGCCGTACTTCGGCTTCGAGATTCCCGGCGCGCCCGGCAAGTACTTCTACGTGTGGCTCGACGCGCCCGTCGGCTACTACGCGAGCTTCAAGCATCTGTGCGCGCAGCGCGGCATCGATTTCGACGCGTGGGTGAGCAAGGGCGCGACGGCCGAGCAGTACCATTTCATCGGCAAGGACATCCTGTATTTCCACACGCTGTTCTGGCCCGCGATGCTCGAATTCTCCGGCTACCGCACGCCGACCAACGTGTTCGCGCACGGCTTCCTGACGGTCGACGGCGCGAAGATGTCGAAGTCGCGCGGCACGTTCATCACCGCGCAAAGCTACATCGACACGGGCCTGAACCCCGAATGGCTGCGCTACTACTTCGCGGCGAAACTCAACGCGACGATGGAAGATCTCGACCTGAACCTCGAGGATTTCCAGGCGCGCGTGAACAGCGATCTCGTCGGCAAATACGTGAACATCGCGAGCCGCGCGGCGGGCTTCCTGATCAAGCGCTTCGATGGGCGCGTGCAGGACAGCGCGATGAATCATCCGCTCGTCGCAACGCTGCGCGCGGCGATTCCTCACATCGCCGCGCACTACGAGGCACGCGAGTACGGCCGTGCGCTGCGCCAGACGATGGAGCTTGCCGACGCGGTCAACAGCTATGTCGATACCGCGAAACCGTGGGATCTCGCGAAGGACCCGGCGAACGCCGTCGCACTGCACGAGACTTGCAGCGTGAGCCTCGAAGCGTTCCGGCTGTTGTCGCTTGCGCTCAAGCCGGTGCTGCCGCGCGTCGCGGAAAATGTCGAGGCGTTCTTCGGCATCGCACCGCTTGCGTGGGCCGACGCGGACAAGCCGCTGTCGTCGGCGCAGCCGATCCGCGCGTATCAGCACCTGATGACGCGCGTCGATCCGAAGCAGATCGATGCGCTGCTCGCCGCGAACCGCGGATCGCTGGACGGCGCCAACGCGGCAGCGAGCGCTGCAGGCGCGAAGGGCGCGAAGGGCGGAAAAGACGCGACGGACGCCAAAACCGCGTCCGCCGGCGACGCATCGCCGTTCATCGCGATCGACGATTTCGCGAAAATCGATCTGCGGATCGCGAAGATCGTCGCGTGCGAGGCGGTCGACGGCTCGGACAAGCTGCTGCGCCTCACGCTCGACGTCGGCGAGGAAAAAACCCGCAACGTGTTCTCCGGGATCAAGTCCGCGTACCGGCCGGAGGATCTCGTCGGCAAGCTGACGGTGATGGTCGCGAATCTCGCGCCGCGCAAGATGAAGTTCGGCGTGTCCGAAGGGATGGTGCTCGCCGCGTCGGCGGCCGACGAGAAGGCCGAGCCGGGCCTCTATATCCTCGAGCCGCATAGCGGCGCGAAGCCTGGCATGCGCGTGAGTTGAGCGTCGGCGGCGGCCGCGCCGCCGCGTCGGAAACGAAAAAGAAGGGCCGCGTTTGCGCGGCCCTTCGCGCTTTTCTCTTACGCGTCGGCGCGCAACGTTGCGTCTTCGTCATGGATCGACGCGGCTCGATTACCTAAGCGCGCCATCACCACCATCGATCAAAACGCCGCGTGTAGTTCAGATCGACACCCTGGAACGTGCCGCCGTAAGCGGACACCGCCCAGAAACGCGTCAGGTTGATCGTCACCTTGAACGCATTGCTCGCCGACTGGAGCCCCTGCTCGTAACCGAGCACGAAGCGTTCGTTGATCGCCTTCGAGATCTGCACCACTTGAGGATCGGTCAGACCGACGTCGCTGCGCCCGATCGAGATTTCGTCGAGCCCGACGCTCTGCGCGACGCGCTTGCCAGTCGCGCTGCCGAGCAGCGCGAGCGCCGTCGTCATCGCGTTTTGCTGGCCGAGGTTGTTGCCCTGATCGGTGCCGTGGCCGAACAACAACCATGACAACTTCTCGTTGTCCGTCACGTTCGGCTCCGACACGAGTTTCACGCTCGGCGACTGCACCGTGCCCGTCACCTGCACGCCCGCCTCGACCTCCTGATTGCGGCGCATCGCGAGAATGTTGATGCCCGGGTTCGACACCGGCCCGTTGAACGTGAAAAAACCGTTCTCGATCGCGAGCTTGCGGCCGAACGACGTATAGGTCGAGCCCTCGGTCACGCGCACGTTGCCGACCGCGCGCAGCGGCGCGCCGGGCGCGCTCATCACCGTGACCGTGCCGCGCAGCCTCAAGTCCGCGCCGTGCCCCTTGAAGCGGAAATCGTCGCCGAGCGAAATGTCGATGTTCGCGCGCGGCGCGAGCGACGGCGCGCGCTTGTCGGACGCCGCTACGGACTTCGCCGCCGCGGTGCCGGACTTCACGTCGCCGCGCTCGATGCTGCCCGGCCGCACGATCACCACGTCGTCGGACAGATGGGGCGCGGCGGCCTCCGGCAAGTCGAACAGCGCATGATCGACGGCGAACTTGCCGTTGATCGCGATGCCGCCGCGCGGCGCGTCGTTTCCGACGGTCGCATTGCCCGACAGCGACAGCTTGCGGTCCGGCGCCGCGAACAGCTCGAGCTTGTCGGCGACGATGCTCGCCGTCAGATCGGGTTCGCTGCCGTCGAGCCGCACGCGGCCGAGCGCGCGCAGCGTGCCGTTGCCGCCATGAAACTCCACCTGCTGGAACTCGACGAGATTCTCGGTCAGCTTCACGCGCACGATCCCGTCCTTCAACTGCACGCCCTGATCGACGAGCGTGGCCGACAGGTTGTCGCCGGTAAGCATGCCCGACAGATTCGGCTTGGCCGGCGTGCCGGCAAGCGTGAGCCTGAGCGACGCGCGCCCGTCGAGCAGATAGCTCGGCCCGAACAGTCCACCCGTGACCTTGAGCGCGGGAATATCGGCATCGATGCGGCCTGCGAGCGGGGCGTCCTGCGCGATGCCGAACACGCCGTCGCGCAGCGCGAAAGGCACCGCGGCGTTCGCATCGAGCGTGCCGATCCGGGTGGCCTGCGCATGCGCCGTCACGTTGAGCCGGTTGCCCGGCGCGAACGCCGCGCGCGCCGATAGATCGGCAATGCCGAGCGCCGCGATCCCCCGGCCGGTTTCGAGCGTCACGTCGCCGCTCCTGCGCTTGATCTGCAGATGCCCGGATGCGGCGTCGGCGAGCGCGATATCCCAATCGCCGTCAAGGATCAAATCGGTACGCAACGGCGAGCGCTGGCCCGTCAGCTCCGCGCGGATTTCGAGCGCGCGCGCAACCGACAGATTGGTAATCGAGCCGGCCGTGCGCAGCCGGCCGCGCTCGAGCGCGAACGACTTCAGATCGAGCAGCGCGCCCTCGATCGACAGCTTCGCCGCGGACAGCATCACGCGCTGCGCGCCCGCCGACACCGTGACCGGCGCGTCGAGCGACACCGACGGCGTGCCGCGGTTCGACAAGCGCGTGACGGTGCCGTCCCAGCGCACGCCGTCGCGCGTATCGACGAGGCCCCCGTTGGCCGCGACGGTGAAGTTGATCGCACGGCCGTCCGCATTGCCGAGCGCGGCCGCATCGAACGTGTGCTTCGCGCGCGTGCCATTGAGGCGCGCGGACAGTGTCTTCAGGCCGATGCCGCCGAATGCGAGATCGCTTGCGTCGGCGCTCAACACGAGTGCGCCTTGCGCGCCGTCGCGGATGTCCACGCGGCCCTGCGCCGCGCCGATCCGGTTCGAACCGAACACGACGCCGCTTGCCGTGTACTCCGCGCTCACGTTCGGGTGTGCGAACGAACCCGTGAGATCGCCGTGCGCCCGCACGAGGCCGGCGAGGCCGAAGCCGAGACGATCGAGCTGCGGCGCGTCGACGTCGAAGCGCAGCCGGTCGCCCGGCGCGCCGAAGCTGCCGCGCAGATCGACCTGGTTGCCCGCGATCGACAGATTCGCGTTGCTCGGCAGGATGCGCTCGCCCGCCACCTGCACCGTGCCCTCGCCCGTCATCGGCAAACCGTCGTAGACGCTATCGCCGAGCTTGAACTGCGCTTTCGTCGAGAAGCCGGGCGCAAGCGCGCCGGTCGCGGCAAGCGTGCCGTTCACGCGCGCGTGGCCCGCGCGCGGGCCGGCCGCGGCCTGTACGGGCCGGCTGCCGCGCCCCGCCTCGCGCGCAGGCGCGCCCGCAGCCGGATTCGACCCGTGCGCGCCGCCGCTGCCGCCACGCTTGGCTCCCGATGCCGAGCCAGCCGCGGCGAGCGCGAGCGGATCGAAATCGACGAGCTTCGCCTTCAGATCGTACGTGGAGCGCGCATCGTGCTTGAGCACGCCCGCAAGTTCGACGCGCCCCTTGCCGGCCGTCACGCGCGCATCGGAAATCGTGGTCTGCCGTGCGTCGAGCGCGACCTTCGCCTTGGCGCCGAGCGCGAGCTTCGCGTCGGCGAGATCGAAATCGACGTTCTGCTTGCCGGGTTCGAGCGCGACGCCGACCGGCCCCGCGAGCCGCATCGGCCTGAGCGCGGCGACGAACGCGTTCAGATCGAGATTCGCGACCTTCAGATCGAACCGCCCGCGGCCGTGCGCGAGCGCGCCGCCGCCTGTCACGCTGCCGTCGCGGATCGTGCGCACGGCAAGCGCGTCGATGCGCTGCGCATTCGCGTCGAGCCGCACCTTCGCGTGCGCATCGACGAGCGGCAGCAGGCCGTCGCCGAGCGTGCCGGGCTTCGCATTGACGATTGACACCGGCCCGGCGACGACAAACGCGTTCGGCGCCTTCGGATCGGGCGTCGCGGGCTCGAGCTGGGCCCGCACCGCGAGATCGGCAACGGGCGCGCCCGGCGACAGCGCGCGCGGGTTCACGTGATCGAACACGGCGCTCGCGCGCTTGAGCGGCACGTCGGCGAACGGCGCGGCTTCGACATGCGCGCGCCCCGCGAGCTTCATGCCCGATGCGTCAAGCTCGGCGACGAGCGCCTCGAGCGAGCCCGACACGCGTGCGCGCGCATCCACCGGTTCGCCCGCGAGCTTGCCGGCGTAAGTTGCATCGCCGTCGATCGGAAACGGCCGCACGCCGTCGAGCCGGGCCCGCGCGCTCAGCGCGCCGAACGGCGTATCGAGGCGCTCGAGCGTCGCGTCGTGGATGCGGCCGTCGCTCCTGCCGCGCAGGATCAGCCGATTCAGTTCGGTCGTCGAGCCGGCATCGTGGATCAACAGCTTGTCGAAGCGCAGATCGTCGATCGCGAGTTGCAGCGGCAGGCGCAGATCGCGCGGCGTGGAGGCGGGCGACGGCGGCGACGGCGCGATCCGCACGTCGATCGTGCCCGCGCGCAGCGACGCGATCGCGAGCCGCAACGGTGCGCGCGTGAGCGCCCAGCGGCCCGCGATCCGGTCGATCCGCACTTCGGTGCCCGAGCCGTCCGGACTCGTCCACGCGAAATGCGACAGCCTCACGCCGGTGGCAAGCGCGCCGCCGTCGAGCGTGCCCGACAGGCGCCCGCCGAGCAGCTTCACGGCCGCGTGCCACGCAAGCTGCGTGCCGCGCTGCGTCGTCGCGGCGGCAACGAGCGCCCCCCCCGCCGCGACGACGAGCGCAAGCGCGACGAGTGCCGTCCAGCCGAGCGCGGCGCACGCGCGGCGCGCGCGCGAGCGCTTCGGCCGCGGCGCGCGCGGGCCGCCGCCGTCGGGCGTTTGCGCGTCGGGCGTCGAGCCGGCTGGAGCGCCGCTCGGCGCGTGGTCGGGGGTCGGTTCGGACACGTCCTTCGTCATGCGAAATCAAAAAATCAGAATGCGATGCCAAGCGTCAAATACGGACGCACGCTCTTGTTTTTCAGCCCATATGCGAGATCGAAATTGACTGGGCCGACCGGGCTGCGCCAGCGCACGCCGACGCCCGCGCCCGGATAGAACACCTTCTCGCCCCATGCGTCGGTGGCGGTGCCGATGTCGAAGAACGTCGCGGCGCCCCAGTCGCGGTTGAACCAATGCTGATATTCGGCCGTGCCCGTCATCAGATATTTGGTCGGCAGCGTCGAGCCGTTGACGGTGTTGCCGATGCTCTGATAGCCATAGCCGCGCACCGAGTTCGAGCCGCCCGCGCGAAACAGCAGCGACGCCGGCACGCCGGACGAGCTGCCGCTCGTAAACACGCCGCCCAGCTCCGCGCGGAACACGAACAGGTCGCGCTTGCCGATCGGCACGTATTGCTGGCCGCGCGCGTAGCCGCGGATGAACGTCTGGTCGGTGAGCACGCCCTTCACCGCGAAGCCCGCCTCCGCGTGCAACAGGTTGCCCGAGCGCGGAAACAGCGGATCGTCGACGTTGCGCCGCGTCCATGCCCACTGCGGCACGAGCGCGCGGCTCGTGGTCGGGCTGGCGCCGTTGCGGTCGAGCCGGTCCTGGTAGAACATCAGCGAATACGAATAATCGATGAACTGGCCGTTGCGGGTGCGTTGCAGGCCCGCCCGCGCGCTGTAGATCCGCGTGTCCGACACGTTGGTGTTCGTGTACGACGCGAGTGCGCTGTTCGTCCATCCGCGCGCGCCCGGCGGCATCGACAGCTGGATCTGCCCGTACTGCTGGATCTGGTCGACCCGCCCCGAAAACGACAGCGGCCACGCGGCGCCGAACGTGTTCAGGTACGTGTACGAGCCTTGAACATGCGGGCCCGTGTCGGTCGCGTAGCCAATCCCGCCGCGCACGTTGTTGTACGGATATTCGCTGACCTTCACGTGGACCGGCGAATGCTGCGGATGCTCCACGTCGCTCGACACGTCGATCGCCACGCTCGCGTAATACGGCGTGTTCTGCACCTGCCGCTGCAGCTCGGCGATGCGCCTCGCATCGTAAATCTCGCCGGCCGCGAGCGGATTCACGTTGCGCACGATCTTCTCGGGATAGCGGCGCACACCGGACACGTCCAGCTCGCCAAGCGTAAACGTCGGGCCGCTGTCGAATGTCACCGCGAGCTTCGCGCTGCGCGTGCGCGGATCGATCCGTGCTTCGGACGACGCGATCTTCGCGCCGAGATAACGGCGCGACTGCAACTGCGTGAGCGCTGCCTGCTTCGCGTCGTCCCAGCCGGATTGCGTGAACGCATCGCCCGGTTTCAGCGAAAACGCCCCGCGCGCCGCCGCCTCCTGCTTCGGGTCTTCTTGTTCGACGGGCCCGGCAAATGTCAGATCGACCGCCGACACGCTCGTCTGCGGCCCCGGATCGACCGCCACCGTCACCTTGCGCTTGCCGTCCGTGGTGCGCACGTCGGTACGCACCACGGGCGAAAAATAGCCGGCCGTCGCCGTGAGATCGCGCACTTGCTGCGGCGCGGCCGTCACGAGGAATTCGAACTGATCCTCGCTCAGGTCGTCGCGTTTCGCGAAACGGGCAAGGTCGAGATGCTGCTTGAGCAAACTTTTGACCGAGCGCGGCGCATCGATTTCGACTGTGTATTTCGCGCAAGCCGGCATGGCGAAAGACACGCTCGCGCAGCCGGCGAAAAACACCCGCAAACCGAGCCGCGCAAGCGGACGCGGCGCGAAACGAAGCGCGAGGCCGCCGCCGGCGGGCTCTGCGAAATCCCACCCCGGCACGCCGCGTGCGGCGCGCGCGAGCGCTTGCTGCCGTGATACCCGCCCAGCCAAACATGACCTCCGTGACAAGAATGTTTCTTCGGACCACCGCCATTTGACCACACTGCAGCGCCCGCGAACCGTATGACAGGCCGCGTTGCACCGCATCACGAAATGCGGCGGCCGCGCTTTCGACGCCGTTTTGCCGCCGACCGTTCCCCACGTTGCGGTAGAATTCGACCGAACGTATTCGCCGGCACCTGCCCGCCTTGAACGCCTGCCTTGAACGGAAAGCCAGCCATGCCGTACCAGTCCGACATCACGCAATTCCTGAATCAGTTGAAGCAGCAAAAGCCGACGCTCGAAGAAGAGCAGCGCAAGGGGCGCGCGCTCCTGTGGGACAAGCAGCCGATCGATCTCGACGAGCGCGCCGAGCAGCAGCAATCGCGCGTGCAACAGACCCCTTACGTCTACTATCAAAACTTCTGACGCCGTGAGCGCCGCCGACGAGGCCAGCGCGGGCGCGCCGCCCGAAGACGCGCTCGCCGCGCACGCGGGCGCCGATTCGACGCCGGACACGGTCGACGGCGTCGCGGCGTTCGCGCGCCTGTACGGCGAGCCGCTCTTCAAGCTGCCGCAGGATCTGTACATCCCGCCCGACGCGCTCGAAGTCTTTCTCGAGACGTTCGAAGGCCCGCTCGACCTGCTGCTGTACCTGATCCGCAAGCAGAATTTCAACGTGCTCGACATCCCGATGGCGGAAGTCACCGCGCAATATCTCGGCTATGTCGACCAGATCCGCGAATCGAATCTCGAACTCGCGGCCGAATATCTGCTGATGGCGGCGATGCTGATCGAGATCAAGTCGCGCATGCTGCTGCCGGTGAAGAAGGCGGACACCGGCGAGGAAGCGGAGGACCCGCGCGCCGAACTCGTGCGGCGCCTGCTCGAATACGAGCAGATGAAGCTCGCCGCGCAACGTCTCGACCAGCTCCCGCAGCTCGGCCGCGATTTCCTGCGCGCCGAGGTGTACATCGAGCAGAGCATCACGCCGCGCTTTCCCGACGTGAACGCCGACGACCTGCGCGCCGCATGGGCCGATGTGCTCAAACGCGCGAAGCTCGTTCAGCACCATAAAATTTCGCGCGAGGAGCTGTCGGTGCGCGAGCATATGAGCCTTATCCTGCGCAAGCTGCAGAACGCGCGCTTCATGGAATTCGCCGATCTGTTCGATACGTCGCGCGGCGTGCCCGTCGTCGTCGTCAACTTCATCGCGATGCTCGAACTCGCGCGCGAATCGCTCGTCGAAATCACGCAAGCCGAGCCGTTCGCGCCGATCTACGTGCGGCTCGCGTATCTGCCCGCCTGAGTGGAGTTCGAGGTTCAGGCGCGGCGTGTGCGTGCGGCACGTGGCGCATGGCACGCCGCGTGCCGCCTACGATCGCCGCGCAATGCCGGCCGCCATCATTTGGCATGACGCGGTTGTCCGCCGAATGTATCGTCGCGGCCATCCGTGTGTGGGTCCGCCGCCCTTTTGCCGATTTTCGCTCGCTACTGCGGTTTGCCGTAACCGTAGCCGCTGCCGTTCGGCGCTTTCGTCTGACGTGGCCGCCGCCGTCCGCTTGGCGGTTCGACTTCGACGCACATCCTCCGCCGCCGGCCCGCCCGCGCCTGCCGTCTCCACCGCCGCGGACCATCCGGCTAAGCGCCCAGCCAGACAAATGGTTGGCGCCGTCTCGATTCAGCCCCATTTTCTATTCGCCGACCGCCGTTGTCGCGCTCATCCGTCCGATTAAAATGAACGATCGTGCTTTTATCGATGCGTTAAAACAGCAAATCCTCTACAATCGCCCACGCCCGACGCCCCGCCGGCGTCGCGCGACGTTTACCCTGCCTTGCCGCTCCCACGCGGCGCACGCACCGACCGCGCGAGGAACCGCGAACTCATGAAAGTCATCAGCTCGATCCAGGAATTGCGCGACCAGTTGCGCGGCCAGAACCGCACGGCCTTCGTGCCGACGATGGGCAACCTGCACGAAGGCCATCTGTCGTTGATGCGGCTCGCGCGCCAGCACGGCGACCCCGTCGTCGCGAGCATCTTCGTGAACCGCCTGCAATTCGGCCCGAACGAGGATTTCGACAAATATCCGCGCACGCTGCAGGACGACATCGACAAACTGCAAAAGGAAAACGTCTACGTGCTGTTCGCGCCAACCGAGCGCGACATGTATCCCGAACCGCAGGAGTACCGGGTGCAGCCGCCGCATGATCTCGGCGACATCCTCGAGGGCGAATTCCGCCCCGGTTTCTTCACCGGCGTGTGCACGGTCGTCACGAAGCTGATGGCGTGCGTGCAACCGCGCGTCGCGGTATTCGGCAAAAAGGATTATCAGCAGCTCATGATCGTGCGCCGCATGTGCCAGCAGCTTGCGCTGCCCGTCGAGATCATCGCGGCCGAAACCGTGCGCGATGCCGATGGGCTCGCCCTGTCGTCGCGCAACCGCTATCTGAGCCCCGCCGAGCGCGCGCAAGCGCCCGAGTTGCAAAAGACACTCGCGCGCGTGCGCGAAGCGGTGCTCGGCGGCACGCGCGATCTCGCGGCGCTCGAGCGCGACGCGCACGATACGCTTGCCGCGCGCGGCTGGCAGCCCGATTACGTGTCGATCCGCCGGCGCGCGAACCTCGTCGCGCCGACAGACGCCGAAATCGATGCCGGCGAGCCGCTCGTCGTGCTTGCGGCGGCCAAGCTCGGCGCGACGCGCCTCATCGACAATCTCGAAATCTGACGCGCGTCTGCGCGAACCCGACGTTATATTGAGCGAGTTGCACCCAGGAGCCACCATGCAGCGCCACATGCTGAAATCGAAGATCCACCGCGCGGCAGTCACGCATTGCGAACTGCATTACGAAGGCTCATGCGCGATCGACGAAGATCTGCTCGAAGCCGCGAACATCGTCGAAAACGAGCGGATCGACATCTGGAACATCAACAACGGCGAGCGCTTCTCGACCTACGCGATCAAGGGCGAGCGCGGCAGCGGGATGATCTCGCTGAACGGCTCGGCCGCGCGCCGCGCGCAGCTGGGCGACCTCGTCATCATCGCGGCGTTTGCGATGATCGACGACGCGGAATTGAAAGCGGGCTGGAAACCCGACCTGGTGTTCGTCGACGAGCATAACAAGATCAAGGGCAGCCGCGATCACGTGCCGACGCAGACCTGGACGTAACCATGCTGCCGCGCTCGGCGCGGCGCCGGCCGATACCCGCGCTTCGGGATGCCGCACTTTTTGCGGCTCACGACGCGCGGCGCGCCGCCGGGCCTCCCGGGCAGACAAACGCTTTTCCCGATACCCGCCCGCGCTGCGCGAGCGCCATTCGCGATCGCGCTGTGATGTGCGCTGATCAAACGCCCCGGCAGGCAGGTCGCAGATCTATCGTCCCATCCTGCCCCGGCGGCATGCCGCCGTCCGAATGCGCCGCTATCGCGCCTTTTTTCGCTCCGCCCACTCGACGATCGGCAGCCATTGTTCGAGATCCTTGTCGACGCGGCTTTTCGCAACATCCCAAAGCGTCAGCCCATGTGCGGCAAGTTGGACATAGTTCTGCGTGTCGCGAAGGTAGCCGAGCACGGGCAAATCGAGCCCTTCGACGAAACGGTGAAGCTGCTCGGCCGAGCGCGTGCGCGCATCGACCCGCATCCCGACAACGCCGACCTCGATCGTCCCCTTTTTTACCGCCTTCTCGCTGGCGAGCCGCTGAAGGAATTGCTGCGTCGCAAGAATATCGAACATCGACGGCTGTAGCGGCACGATCACCTTATCGGCAAACTCGAGCGCGACGTTCAGGCGGTTGCCGTGCAAGCCGGCCGGCGTATCGACGATCGCGTATTCGAGGCCGCGCGGCGGCTTGGACGGAGTATCGGGATCGAGCGCCCAGGTCTCGATCACGGGCAGCGCCGCCGGGCGCAGGTCGAGCCACGTATGCGCGGACTGCTGCCGGTCGAGATCGGCCAGCGCGGTCCACGCGCCCTGCGCCGCAAAATACCCAGCCAGATTGGTGGACAGCGTGCTCTTGCCAACGCCGCCCTTCGGATTCGCCACCACGATCACCGTCATGAATTCCCCCGAGGAAGCCGCGCGGCGCGGCGGCGAGCGTGCGCCGCCGCGCCGCGAAAAAAAGCGGATACAGGGAGCGATGATATCGGCAAATGACGTTGCGCCGAAGCGACCGTCGCGTTGATCGGACGAACGGTCGGCCGCCGGAACGTTCCGGCGTCGAGCACCCGCGTCATTCTATATGGGGCCTGACCACTATCGCGTGTCACCCTTCGCACTCGATCTGCGCGCCGGTGCCATACCGCTCGACCGGCATCGCAGACGGCGCGCATCGCATTCACGATGCGTTGCCAAGCGACGCGACGCGTGACGTCGCGCCGGCGTCTATCTACCTGCGCTGAATGACCGGAACGACCGGCCGCCGAATCCCACCGGCATGAGGCATGCTCACACCCTTTCTTTGTTGCACAAACGGCTGCGGCGCCGGCGACTCAAATCCACCGTCCGTCTCGCCGGCCCACGGAATGACGCAAACGCGAACCGGGCGCATGGACGAAAAACGTATTGCCCGCCCCAACCCGCCGGGCGTGGCCCGTCACGCAGATGACTTTTTCCCGCTTTCCGCGCGCAACCGCTCCATCAACGCGAGGATTTCCGGCCGCCGCTCATGTTTGGCCGTGACCAAATAGTATCCAAGCGGACTCTCGACAACGCGGCGGCTCAATCGAACCAGCCTGTTTTTACGCAGCCACGATTGCGCCAGCGGCATGCGCGCCAACGCGATGCCCAAGCCGGCCTGGGCGGCGGCGAGCACCAGGCTGTAATCCTCGAAGCGCCGGTCTTGCACTCTCGGCTTTACGCCGTGCCCTTGCCCGGCCAACCAGGTTCGCCAGCCGGTCAGGTCGGAATCATGCAGCAGCGCAAAACTAAGCCACTCGACGCCGTCGTCGGCTGACAGTTTCGCCGCGAGATCGGGATGAGCGACGGGATACAACGTCTCCGCGAAAAATAACTCCGCATGGACATTCGGCCAGGTTCCGCGGCCATAGCGGATCGCCAAATCGACTTCCCCGCCCGATACATCCGATAAGCGGGAGCTGATGTCCAACTGGACTCTCAGCGGCGGAGGGCCAGCTTCGAGCGCACCCAGGCGTTCGAAAAGCCAAAGCTCGGCAAACGCGGGCAGAACGCTCATCTTCACCTGACGAGCGCGGCCATGCGCATGCCATTGGACCGCTGCGTTGTCGATGATGCTGAACGCCTCCTCGATGCGCCCCACGAAACGCTGGCCGTCGGGAGTCAAGCGAACGCCACGGCCATGACGCTCGAAGAGCGGAATGCCGAGCCAGTTTTCCACGGCGCTGATGCGGCGGCTGACCGCGCCATGCGTGATGCCGCTCACGCTCGCGGCAGCGCTGAGCGATCCTTCCCGGGCGACCAGGCAGACGGTTTCAAGGTTCGCAAGCGGTGGCCGCGCAGTCGAGCTGTGTTTCACGTTCATATCTCACTAGCGATTTATGCGCTAGCTTAACAGTGGGCCGCTGCGCAAAAATAGTGGATCAAAGCATGAGTCACGGGTTTCCGACGCCTTGGGAAAAACCGTCGGCACATTGCTCGAATTCACAACGATGCCGTGGAATAACAGATCTTCTAATGCAAATAGTCTCACTGCGCACGACTCGCCCTCACGAAAATAAGCGCACGGCTTTTCATGCGCAACGCATCGGGCCGTTCCCGGCATCCGCATGGACCTCGCGCCTCGGTTTGTCGATACGGCATTCAAAGTTAATCGGCAACGCTTCCGTGCCAAGATGCATCAAACCATTTTCTGCGAGTGGAAAACCCGACTTAAAGCGAAGAATTCGAATGCCGAGCCTCAGCTCCAGCCCCTCTGCGTCAAACGCCTCCGGCACGGGCGATCTATAAACCTTAGAAAGGCGATGACGATGTCGGTTTGCGGTGCCTACTGTGGCGGGCCCTGCCTCTCTCGCCACCTCCTTGCGGCCCAAGGAGAAGCGCCGTTTTTTGGGAAGGTGCGCCATGCCCAGGGCGCGCCCACAACGGGCGCGCCATTTTTTTGCTTTATATACCGGAGCAACGTGATGCGCAATCCGCAATTTTATTCATTATTTAAATTCGGAAAAATCATGTCGAAAGTCAGCCCACATTCCACTCTATTCATCATCGTCATGAATGCACGAATTCACTTAAAAATCGGCGGATTTTCCAGATCTGATCGTCATGTCGCACGTCGTACCCCCAGCTTGCCGATCGGCTGACCGCTTGCGATCATTTACTCGCTCCGCATTACGCGACGCGTAGGGTTCCCTTCATCGCGGGAACAACCGATAGACGATCAATTGGCGACAAAGTATTCTCGCCGAATCGCATCACTTGAAAATCCACTTCGATGCATGGCCCGCGCAAAGCGAAGCACGGCTCCCGGGCAAACGCATCAACGCGGATAGCGCACCGATTCAACCCCGGGCCGACACAAGAGCGTCAACGCGGCGATGGCGTCGCCGAAACCAGGCGCGCAGCGGCGAAACCAACGAATTGCCCACCCGGGCCCTATAACCTTTACCTGTAGGAGCAACAAATGAAAAAAGTGGGCTTGATCGGCTGGCGCGGCATGGTGGGCTCGGTGCTCGTCAAGCGGATGCTCGACGAAGGGGATTTCAAGCGCATTTCGCCTTATTACTTCAGCACGTCGTCGGCCGGCGCCGAGCATGTCGACGCGCTCGGCGCCCGGCGCACGTTGCTCGATGCCACGTCGATTCCGCAACTCGCCGACATGGACGTCATCGTCAGTTGCCAGGGCGGCGATTATACGAAGGCGGTCTACAACGATCTGCGCGGCGGCGGCTGGAGCGGCTACTGGATCGACGCCGCATCGGCGAAGCGGATGGACGCCGATTCGATCATCGTGCTCGACCCGCTCAATCACGAGCAAATCCACGCGGGGCTCGATTCCGGCATCAAGAACTTCATCGGCGGCAATTGCTCGATCACGCTGACGCTGCTCGGCTTGGCCGGTCTGTTCCGAGAGGGCCTCGTCGACTGGCTCAGCACGATGACCTATCAGGCCGCGTCCGGCGCGGGCGCCGCGAACGTGCGCGAATTGCTGTCGCAGATGGCGCATCTGTCGGACAAGGTGCGAAACGCGCTCGACGATCCGGGCACGCCGGTCATCGACCTCGTCGCGCAGGCGCGCGACGCGCTTGCCGATCCCGCGTTGCCGCGCGATGCGTTCGGCGGCGTCGCGCTGGCGGGCAGCCTGATTCCGTGGATCGACGCGGATCTCGGCAACGGCATCAGCCGCGAGGAGTGGAAGGGCGAAGTCGAAACCAACAAGATCCTCGGCCTGCCGCCTGGCACGATCGGCGTCGACGGCCTGTGCATCCGCGTGCCCGTGCTGCAAAGCCATGCGGCGGCCGTCACGCTGAAGCTGAAGGAGGATCTGCCCGTTCATCGGCTCGAGTCGATCATCCAAAACGCGCACGAATGGGTCGAGTACGTGCCGAATCTCAGGACGGATACGTTGCAGCGGTTGTCGCCCGCGGCCGTGAGCGGCACGTTGAAGGTCGGCGTCGGGCGTCTGCGCAAGCTCGGGCTCGCGGACAATCTGTACAGCGTGTTTACCGTCGGAGATCAGCTTTTGTGGGGCGCCGCCGAACCGCTGCGGCGGATGCTGGGCATTTTGCTCGAACGCTGAAATCGCGCCCCCTGACCTCTCAACCCCGGCGGCCGCCCGCTCGTTGGCGAATTGGCGAATCGAGCCCGCCGGCAGTTTCTCTATTTAGGGCCGCCGGTCGCAACTAGGCCGGCCATTGCGTTGACGGGGGGAGGCCAGGCGGGCTCACGCTCGCCGGCGCAGTGCTCGTCAATACGCTCGCCGCCGCCGGTTGGTTCAGCGGCATCATCGATAATCCGAAGCGCGTCGGATCGCCCATCCGGGTGCTCAAGTGAATTCAGCCTCCGGCTCGATCGGTTCGCCGAGTTCCGCCCTCACGCAAACGCGCCGAACACCCGCTCGATATCCAAATGCTCGGCGAGCGTATCCGCCAGCCGCTCCAGCGATGCCTCGCGCAGCGCCGGATAATCGACCGGCGCCGCGCCATCCAGCCCCGCCCATTCGGTCAGCGCCGCGCACGCGTCGGGCGTGTCGAAAAGGCCGTGCACGTAGGTCGCGAGAATCTGTCCGTCCGCCGACACCGCGCCGTCCGGCCGCTCGCCGTCGGGCCCGGCAAGCATGAGCGCGGGCGACGCGAGTGCCGGCCCGCGGGTCTGCCCCATGTGGATCTCGTAGCCCGCGACGCGCGCGGGCGCGCCGCCTAACGCAAGCCGACCCGCAAGCCGCCCCGTCACGTTGACGAGCGTTTTCTCGCGCGTGAGCGTCGTCGCGTAATCGAGCAAGCCGAAGCCCGCGCTTGCCGCACCCGCCGCGCCCTCGACGCCGTGCGGATCGTCGAGCGTCGCGCCGAGCATCTGCATGCCGCCGCAGATGCCGATCAGCTTGCCGCCGTAGCGCAGATGGCGCTTGACGACGGCCTCCCACCCCGCCTCGCGCAGCCACGCGAGATCGGCGAGCACGTGCTTCGAGCCGGGCAGGATCAGCAGGTCGGCGGCCGGCACCGGGCCGCTCTTCCAATACGTGAAGTCGATGCGCGGATGCGCGCGCAGCGGATCGAAATCGGTATGGTTGCTGATTCGCGGCAGCGCGGGCACGACGACGCGCAGCACGCCGGCGTCGCCGCCCGCCGCGGCCGAGCGCGCGGCCTTCGGCAGCATGTCCTCCGCGTCGAGCATGAGCCCGTGCAGATACGGCAGCACGCCGAACACGGGCTTGCCCGTGTGCTGCTCGAGCCAGCGCAGCCCCGGTTCGAGCAGCGCGGGATCGCCGCGAAACCGGTTGATCACGAAGCCGCGCACGCGCGCACGCTCGCTCGCCGACAAGCACGCGAGCGTGCCGACGAGATGCGCGAACACGCCGCCGCGATCGATGTCCGCGACCAGCACGACCGGACAATCGACGGCTTCGGCAAACCCCATGTTCGCGATGTCGCCCTCGCGCAGATTGATTTCGGCGGGACTGCCCGCGCCCTCGACGATCAACGCGTCATAGCCGCGTTGCAACCGGCGGTACGATTCGAGCACGGCTTGCATCGCGACGGGCTTGTAGCCGTGATACGCGCGCGCGTCGAGATTCATGCGCGCCTTGCCGTGGATGATGACCTGCGCGCCGCGATCGCCGGTGGGCTTGAGCAGCACCGGGTTCAGGTCGGTATGCGCGTCGATGCCGGCCGCGAGCGCCTGCAATGCCTGCGCGCGGCCGATCTCGCCGCCGTCGGCGGTGACCGCGCTGTTGAGCGCCATATTTTGCGGCTTGAACGGCGCGACGCGCACGCCCGCGCGGCGCGCGAGCCGGCACAGGCCCGCGACCAGCGTGCTCTTGCCCGCGTCGGACGTCGTACCTTGGATCATCAGCGTGCCGCGCGGGCGTGGAAGCGAAGCAAAAGCGTGAGCGGTCATCGTATCGGTGCGGACGAAATGGGAATCGGCAAAATCGGTTGGTGAAACGGGTTGCGAAACGGGTTGAGAAACGGGTCGGTAAAACGGCGCGGTGAACCGGGCCGCGAGCGTGGAACCGCCGAGCGGCATGCCGGTTCGATGCGCGGTACCCGGGCGCGGATTGCGTGCGGTCCGAGCGTGATCCGGTGGCGGTCCGGGAGCAACCCGCGTGCGGCCCCAAGCGGCCCAAGTGTGCCCCAGGCGCGATCCGCCCACCGGTTAGGCGCGGATCGGGCCCAGGTTAAGCACGACTTCGAGCACGGTTCGAACATAAACCAAGCGCCAACCAAGCGCGAATCGAAACGATCGACGCCTGCGTCACAACATCGCTCGACGATGACGTCTGCCCCCGCCTCGATCAAAACGCGCGCTGCAACCGCACGCGAAACACCCCTTCGGTGCGCCGCGCAAAGCGCCCTCGAACCCGTCCGCCTTCGTGCACGCCACATCACGCAAGCCGCATTATCGCGCGGCCCGCTACAATCACGCGATGACTCCGCTCGACCTCACCTTCGTTCTCGGCGGCGCATGCCGAACGGCTCGCCGCCGAAAGCGGCCGGCCCGTCACCTATATCGCGACCGCCCGCATCGGCGACGACGAGTTCGCCGCGCGCGTCGCCCATCATCGCGCGCGCCGGCCGGCCGACTGGGCGCTCGTCGAAGCGCCTGTCGAACTCGCGCTGGCGATCGCGCGGCTCGACGCGCCGGATGCGTGCGTGCTCGTCGATTGCCTGACGCTTTGGCTCACGAATTTGCTGTGCCCCGCCGACGGCCCGGGCGTCGACGACGCGCTCGCCGACGCAAGCATCGCCGAACTCGAAACGGCGCTGCGCGCGACGCGTGCGCAGGTGATCGTCGTCAGCAACGAAATCGGTCTGGGCGTCGTGCCGCTCGGCGCGCAAACGCGGCGCTTCGTCGATACGCTCGGCCGCGTCAACCAGCGCATCGCCGCGCTCGCGACGCGCGTGACGCTGCTCGTCGCCGGGCTGCCGGTTCGCGTCAAACCGGCGGGCGGTGCGCAATGCTGATGTTGTCGCCCATAGCCGTCGCGCTGTTCGCGCTGGCCGGCTGCATCGTCGACCGGCTCGTCGGCGAGCCGCGCGCCGCGCATCCGCTCGTCGGCTTCGGCCGGCTCGCCGTGCGCATCGAACGCGCACTGAACACCGGGCGGCGCGGCCGGCTCGCCGGCGCCGCCGCGTGGCTCGCGGCCGTCGCGCCGCCCGTCGCGCTCGCCGCCGCGCTCATCGCGATCTTGCCGTGGCCGCTTGCCGCCGCGCTGCATGTCGCGCTGCTGTGGTTCGCGCTCGGCGCGCGCAGCCTTGCCGAGCACGTCGCGCCGATCGCCGCCGCGCTCGCGCGGCGCGACCTCGCCGCCGCGCGAGCGTTGACCGCGCGCATCGTATCGCGCGATACCAGCGCCGCCGACGAAGCGGCGCTGTCGCGCGCGGCGGTCGAATCGGCGCTGGAGAACGGCAACGACGCGATCTTCGGCGCGCTGTTCTGGTTCGCCGTCGCGGGCGGCCCCGGCGCGCTCCTCTTCCGGCTCGCGAACACGCTCGATGCGATGTGGGGCTACCGGACGCCGCGCTTCGCCCGTTTCGGCTGGGCCGCGGCGCGCATCGACGACGCGCTCAACTGGCTGCCCGCGCGCCTGACCGCAGCGAGCTACGCGCTGCTCGGCGACACCGCGAACGCGTGGCGCTGCTGGCGCCGCCAAGCGCGGCTCTGGGACAGCCCGAACGCTGGCCCCGTGATGGCAGCCGGCGCCGGCAGCCTGAACGTCGTGATTGGCGGGCCCGCCGTCTATCACGGCCAGCTCGAAACCCGCCCGCTGCTCGGCGCGGGCGCGCCCGCCGCGCCCGCGCACGTTGCCGCCGCGCTGTCGCTCGTCGCGCGCACGATGGCGCTTTGGCTCGCGTTGCTGATTATCGGCGCGGCGCTGTCGAACACGTTCAGCCATGTCTGACGCCCGGCCCGCGATCGTTCACGGCGGCAATCTGCACGAGGCCGCGCAGCGCTACGGCATCGCGCGCGACGCGTGGCTCGACTTGTCGACCGGCATCAATCCGCTCGGCTATCCCGTGCCGCCCGTGCCCGCCGACGCATGGCACCGGCTGCCCGAGGACGACGGCGTGCTTGCCGGGCACGCCGCGCGCTACTATGGCGCGCCGAGCGCCGCGCACGTGCTGCCCGTCGCCGGCAGTCAGGCCGCGATCCGCGCGCTGCCCGCGCTGTTCGCGCGCGGTGTCGCGGGCGTCGCGCCGCTCACATACAGCGAATACGCGCCGGCATTCGAGCGCCACGGCCACGCGCTCGCACCGCTCGATTGCCGCAGTGACACGCTGCCCGAATCGCTCACGTATGCGATCGTCGCGAATCCGAACAATCCGAGCGCCGAGCGCATCGAACGCGTGCGGCTGCTGCGCTGGCACGCGCAACTCGCCGCGCGCGGCGGCGCGCTGATCGTCGATGAAGCATTCGCGGACGCCGATGCCGGCACGCCCGCGTCGCTTGCCGCCGACACCGATACACACGGCCTCGTCGTGCTGCGCTCGGTCGGCAAATTCTTCGGGCTCGCGGGAGTGCGCGCGGGCTTCGTGCTTGCCGCGCCCACGCTGCTGCACAGGTTGCACGACGCGCTCGGCGCGTGGACAGTCGGCGGCCCCGCCCGTCACGCCGTGCTCGCGGCATTCTCCGACCACGCGTGGCAGCATGCCGCGCGCGAGCGGCTCGCGGCCGACGGCGCACGGCTCGCGTCGCTGCTGCGCACGCACGGCTTCATGGTCCGCGCGACGCCGCTGTTCAGTTGGACCGACGATCCGCGCGCACGCGCGCTGCACCAAGCGCTCGCCGCGCTCGGCATCTGGACGCGCTTCTTCGCGCACGCGCCCAGCATCAGAATCGGGCTGCCCGCGCACGAAGCCGAATGGCAGCGGCTCGAAGCGGCACTGGATGCCTGCGCGCCCACGTTGACAGCAGGAACTTCGACATGACCATGCCTATGCGCGGCCGCACCGCCGCGCTGCGTATCGCCGCTGCGTGCGCGTGCGCCGGCGCCATCGCCGCCGCGCACGCGAGCGTCACCGTCACCGACGACGCCGGCCGCGCCGTCACGCTCGCCGCGCCTGCGCGGCGCGTCGTGAGCCTTGCGCCGCACGTGACCGAGCTGATCTACGCAGCCGGCGGCGGCGCGGCGCTCGTCGGCGCGGTGTCGTACAGCGACTATCCGCCCGCCGCGAAAGCGCTGCCGCGCGTCGGCTCGAATCAAGCGCTCGACCTCGAACGCATCGCGGCGCTCAAGCCCGATCTGGTCGTCGTTTGGCGGCACGGCAACGCCGAACGCGAGACCGAGCGGCTGCGCGCGCTCGGCATTCCGCTCTTCTTCAGCGAGCCGCATCATCTCGACGATGTCGCGACGTCGCTCGAAAAACTCGGCACGCTCCTCGATACGCGCGACACGGCGTCGGCCGCCGCCGCCGACTATCGGCGGCAGATCGGCCAGCTACGTGCGCGCTACGCGGACAAGCCGCCCGTTGCCGTGTTCTTCCAGATCTGGGATCGGCCGCTGATGACGTTGAGCGGCGCGCACATCGCCAGCGACGTGATCGCGCTGTGCGGCGGGCGCAACGTATTCGCGCAACTACAGCCGATCGCGCCCGCCGTCACCGACGAAGCGGTGCTCGCGGCCAACCCCGAAGCGATCCTGACGACCGCGCCCGGCGCGACCTCGACGCGCGACGCGCTGCCCGATTTCGCCCGCTGGCGCACATGGCCCGCGCTCACTGCGCTCGCGCGGGGCAATCTGTTCGCGATCGACGGCGATCTGCTGACGCGGCCCACTCCGCGTCTCGCGCAAGGCGCCGAACAGCTGTGCCGGGATCTCGATATCGCGCGCTCGCGACGGCCGAAGCCGTGACGCACACGGCATCGCGCCGACGCAAAAGCAACCCCGAGCCCGTCAATTTCCCCGGATACCTGCCGCTGCGGCGCACCCGGCAATGACGCATCGGCATCCAACGGACAACCCAGCAAAACAATGACCGATTTCGAAAGCAAACTTCTGCTGAACATCGCATCGGCCGCGTTCTCGTTCATTTTGGTGGAGTCCAGACACTTCCTGTCGAACCGGAAAAACGGCGGCAGCTTGAAGCGCGTCAGATACAGCGCCTGGAAACCGAACATTCCGCCGCAAAAAGCCAACGGCCACGCATGGCTGCGCTCGGCATGGCGGCGCGTCGCGCGCAAGCCGGAGCACGGCGCGCCGCTCGATCAGATCAAAATATTCTTCTGGAACAGCGGCTGCGAACCGATTCTCTGCGACGACCTCGTCAAGAAAAAACCGCTCACGCTGCAATTGATTCCGCCGACCGCGATCACGCGCGTCACGCTCCTCGAGAGTGCCCACGCAATAGGCGTGAAACTGATTGACGAGCGGCTTTTCAACCGCGACAAGAGCAAGAAAATCATCACGTTCGACCGGCTCGACCCTGGGCACGGCTTTGTCGCCACGCTCGGATTCGCGAGCGGACACGATCCGTCCGCGCGGATTTCCGGCCCGGTGCTGGGCTCGGCCGGCTTGGAATACGCGGGCCCGGTGTGGGCAATCGATCTCGCCGACCCCACGCGAATCGGCAAGCAGCGATCGCGTGCGATCCTGATGCGCAGGCTCAGCGGCCTGTCGTGCGTCGCCGGAGTCGCCGGACAATTCATCCCAATCGCCGGATCAGCGCCGCTCATCACGCACAGCCTGCTTTATTGGCTGTTCTTCGCCGTGTTCGCGATCTCGTGGATGGCGTTTCTGATGAGTAACAACGTCTGCGAGCAATTCAACAAGAAAATTCCGCCATCGCTGCATTATTGGGACGACAGCAGGAATTAGCCGCTCGGGCGCTTCGGTTTCGCATCATACGTCCCAATGCGCGAGCCGCCAGCCGCGTGCGCCCTCGCCGCCTTCATCGCGGCGCAGCCACACGATGCCGCCCATCGCGATCGGCCGCGCGAGCAGCGTATCGAGCGGCACATCCAGCGCCAGCGCCGCAAGCACGCGTATCACCCCCGCGTGCGTCACCGCCCAGTTCGTCGGCCTCTGCGAAGCAAACGCCGAAACTGCCGACAGCGCCGCAAGCATCGGCCGCACGCGCGCGGCGAACTGCGCGGCGCTTTCGCCGCCATGCTCGCGCGCGCCCATCGGATCGGCGCTCCAGCGGTCGATCGCGTCGCGTCCGATCGCGTCCCAGCTCTGCATTTCCCATGCGCCGAAGTCGATTTCGCGCAAGCGCAGGTCGACTTCGACCGGCGCGCGCACGTCGCGCGCAAGCGCGTGCGCGACATCCGCGCACCGCATGAGCGGGCTCGTCCAGACCATGCGTGCACCGCCCACGCCGAGCAAGCGCAGCCGCCGCAGGATATCGGCCGCGCCCGACGCCGCATCGGCCGCCAGCGGCACGTCGCTGCCGCCGTAGCAAACATGCGGTTCGACGGCCACGGCCGGATGGCGGATCAGAACGAGATCCATCCGAGCACCGTCAGATAGATCGCCAGCTCGAACACCTGCTGCGCGAAGCCGAGACAATCGCCGGTATAGCCGCCGATGCGCTTGACCAAATAACGCGCGATGCCGGCACGCAGCACGAACGTCACGGCAAGCGCCAGTGCGCCGGCGCGCCAATCCGGCCAAAACAGCCACGGCAGGCCGCACGCCGCCGCGAATGCGAACGCGCGCGCGCGCATGCGCTGCGCGACGGGCCGCGCACGGCCTTCGGCGCGCACGTAGTCGAGCGTCACGAGCAGGCTCGCGGCGAGCGCGCGGCTGCCCGCGTGCGCGGCGATCATCGTCCAGGCCGCGCGCGCGGGCGGCATCGCGGCGAGCGCCTGCCACTTCAACGCGAGTGCGACGACGAGCGCCGCCGCGCCGAACGTGCCGATCCGCGAATCGCGCATGATCCGCAATACGTCGTCGCACGTGTAGCCGCCGCCGAACGCGTCGCAACTATCGGCCAGCCCGTCCTCGTGCAGCGCGCCCGTTGCCGCAAGCGTCGCCGCGATCGACAGCAGTGCCGCGATGCCCGGCGGCCACACGCGCGACGCGGCCAGATGCACGAGCGCCGCGAGTGCGCCCACGCACACGCCGACGAGCGGAAAATAGCGCGCCGCGTGCGCAAGCTCGACGCTCGCACCGCTGATCGAACGCGGCACCGGCACGCGCGTGAAATACCCGAGCGCGACGGCGAAGTAGCGAAATTCGGCAAGCGGATTCATCGCGCGTCACGCATCGCGGTTCGCGACGCCGGCCGCTTCGAAACTTGCCATCTCACTGACGAACGCGGCCGCCGCGCGCACCAGCGGCAGCGCGAGCGCGGCGCCCGTGCCTTCGCCGACGCGCAGATCGAGCGACAGCAACGCATGCGCGCCGAAATGCTCGAGCATCCGCCGATGCCCCGCTTCGTTCGATACATGCGAGAACACGCAGTATTCGCGCACCGCGGGCGCGAGCGCATCGGCGATCAGCAGCGCGGACGTGGCGATGAAACCGTCGACGAGGATCGTCATGCGCGCACGCGCGGCCTCGACGAATGCACCGGTCATCATCGCGATTTCGAAGCCGCCGAACGTCGCGAGCACGTCGAGCGGCGCTCGCGCGTCCGGATGCCGCGCGAGCGCGCGTTCGAGCACCGCGCGCTTGTGCGCGAGCCCGGCGTCGTCGAGCCCCGTGCCGCGGCCGACACACGCGTCGAGCGGCACGTTCAGCATGCGGCTCATCAGGCACGCGGCCGCCGACGTGTTCGCGATCCCCATCTCGCCGAAGCCGATCATATTGGTGCCGAGCGCCGCATGATGCGCGACGCGCGCGGCGCCCGCCTCGAGCGCCGCGCGGACCTCGTCGCGCGTCATCGCGCGCTCGCGCGCGAAGTTGCGCGTGCCGCGCGCGATCGCCGCGCGCACGAGCGGCAGCGCGTCGTCCAACGGCGACGCGACGCCTGCGTCGACGATCTCCAGCACACACCCCGCGACGCCCGAAAACGCGTTGATCGCCGCGCCGCCCGCGACGAAATTCGCGACCATCTGCGCGGTCACCGCCTGCGGATACGGGCTCACGCCTTCGGCGGCGATGCCGTGATCGGCCGCGAACACGATCATCGCCGGGCGCACGATGCGCGGCGCGACAGTGCGCTGAACGAGGCCGAGTTGCAACGCGAGCGCCTCGAGCCGGCCAAGACTGCCCGGCGGCTTGGTTTTCTGGTCGATGACGCGCGCGAGCGTCGCGCGCAGTTCGGCATCGTCGAGCGGGGCGACATACGGCACGCAATAGGAACTCATCGGTTTACTCTGTCGAATCTCAATGGTGGAATGCGGCGCGCAACGCAACGCCGGCCGAGGATCGAAATCAACGCGAGCGGCTCCCGCCGTGGCGCGCATCGGGCCATGCGGGCACCAGCGCCTCGTGGCCGTCGCGCTCGATCAGCACGAGCGGATAGCCGAATGCGCGGCTCGCGAGCGCAGGCGTCAGCACGTCTCGCGCCGGGCCTGCGTGCGCGTGGCCGCAGCCGTCGAGCAGCAGCGCGTGAGTGGCAAAGCGGCGCGCGAGATTCAGATCGTGGCACGAGAAGATGACCGTGCGCCCGCCGGCGCGCAGCCAATCGGCGAGCGCGGCGAGGCAATCGATCTGATGATGCAAGTCCAGATGCGCGAGCGGCTCGTCGAGCAACAGCAGCGGCGCATCCTGGCACAGCGCGGCGGCCAGCGCGACGCGCTGCCGCTCGCCGCCCGACAGCGACAGCACGTCGCGCGCCGCGAACGCGGCAAGTCCGAGCCGCTCGAGCGCCACCCATGCCGCCTCGCGATCGTCCGCGCGCTCCCATCCCCATCCTGTCAGATACGGGAAGCGGCCAAGCAGCACGGTATCGAACACGCTGGCGCTAAAGGCGTCGTGCAGCGTCTGCGCCATCCACGCGCGCCGCTGCGCGAGCGCCTGCGGCCGCCATTGCGCAAGCGGCACACCGTCGGCATCGACAATGCCCGACGCGGGCGCCGCGAGCCCCGCGAGCGTCGTCATCAGCGTGGTCTTGCCCGCGCCGTTCGGCCCGGCGATACACCAAAGCTCGCCCGGACGGAACGTATGCGTGAAATCGTCGAGCAGCGTGCGCGCCCCCGCTTTCAGCACGAGGCGTTGCACGCCATAGCGCGCAGCATGCGCCCGCCGTGCGTCGATCCGAGCGCTCGTCATCGCCCCGCCCTGCGCAACAGCATCCACAGGAACAGCGGCACGCCGATCAGCGCGGTCATCACGCCGACCGGCAACTGCGCGGGCGCCATCGCCGTGCGCGCGAGCAGATCGGCGGCCATCACGCCCGCGCCGCCCGCGAGCATCGCCGCGGGCAACAGCATCCGTTGATCGTTGCCGAACGCAAGCCGCAACGCATGCGGCACGACCAAGCCGACAAAGCCGATCGTGCCCGCCGTCGTGACGGCCGCGGCGGCCGCGAGCGAAGCGATCAGATAAACCCGCAGCCGCAGCCGCGCGACCGGCACGCCGAGCGCGGCGGCGGCCGCGTCGCCGCGCAACAGCACGTTCAGTTGCGGCGCGGCCGGCAGCGCGGCAAGCGCGGCCACCGCGAGCGCGGCGAGCGCGAACCCCGGCGACGCCGCGCCGCCCAGATCGCCCGACAGCCAGAACAGGATGCCGCGCAGCCGCTCCTGCGGCGCGATCG
Source organism: Burkholderia singularis (assembly GCF_900176645.1). GTDB lineage: Bacteria > Pseudomonadota > Gammaproteobacteria > Burkholderiales > Burkholderiaceae > Burkholderia > Burkholderia singularis. The sequence goes on along the minus strand of NZ_FXAN01000013.1, from coordinate 72,455 downwards.
ACAGCAACAGCGTGATGAGCGCGAACCATCCGGCGGAAATCACGACGCCCGTGAGCAGCAGGCGCGGCGATGCATCGCGCGGCTCGCCGCGCCACAGCTCCCGGCGCGCGAGCCCGAGCACGAACACGATCGACACCAGCGCGCCCGCGAACGACGCCGCATCGACGAGCCACCACGCGCCGCCCGCGATCATCGCGACGAGCGCGAACGCCGCCGCGCCGCCCGACACGCCGAGCACATACGGTTCGGCAAGCGGATTGCGCAACAGCACTTGCAGCAGCGCGCCCGCGAGCGCAAGCAGCGCGCCGCAGCCGAAGCCCGCAAGTGCGCGCGGCAGCCTCAGCGTGCGGACGATGTCGGCCGCGAGCGGTGCCTCGCCCGTGCGATGCGCGAGGGCCGCGAGCGCATCGGCGGGCGTCATCGGCACGCTACCGAGCGTCAGCGACGCGACGAACACCGCGCCGGCGGCAGCCGCGAGCGCCGCCCAGATCGCCGCCGCGCGTCCCGCGCGCATGCCGGCGCCGCGCACGCCGCCCTTTCCGGCAAACGCTGCCATCAAGCCGCCTCCCGCGTGCCGCCCACGTCAGCGCTGCTGCCAGCCGAGCGTGACATAGGCGCCGCGGCGCGGCGTGTTGTACGCATACGCAAGCTCATAGTCCTTATCGAGCAGATTGTCGATGCGCGCACTCACGTACCACGATTTCGTGATGTCGTAGCGCGCGGACACATTCACGATTCCATAGCCGCCGAGCCGGCTGCCGTAATCGGTGCGCGGCCCGCTGACCAGCCACTCGCCGCCGACCCGCCAGCCGCCCATCGTGCGATGCGCGGCGAACGACGCGAAGCGCCGCGCGCGCCGGTTCAGATCCTGATGCGCGATTTCGTCGACCGGATTCTGCACCGTCGCCGCAATCCGCAAGTCGTTCTTGCCGATCCGCCCCTGCCACGAGCCTTCGACGCCCTGCACCTTGGCGCGGCCGACGTTCTGCGCGACATAGAAAAACCCGCTCGCGCCCGGCCGGTAGTCGATCAAGTTCGTATAGCGGGTCTGAAACGCGGTGACGCGCACCACGCCGATCGCCTCCGATGCGTACTGCACGGCCGCGTCGACCGAGTGGCTGCGCTCGGGCTGAATCGACAGGTTACCCGAGTTGGGAAAGTACAGATCGTTGAAGCTGGGCGCGCGAAACGCGTCCGAGTAGCTCGCCGTCACCTTCCAGTGCTCGGTGACGTCCAATCCATAACCGAAATAGTAGCTGTTCGCGCCGCCGAAATCGGAATACTGGTCGCGCCGCAGATTCGCCTGGAACTGGCTCGCGCCCAGGCGGCCGGTATAGCCGAGCCAGCCGGAATTCACGTGGCGCGTGGGCGCCGCGTAGCTGTTCGAATCGAACGACTGGTCGAGCCGCTCGTAGCCGGCCTGCAATGTGTGGCCGCGCGCGAGCGTGAAATCGTTCTGCCAGGTGTACTGACGGTTGTCGGTGTTGAAGTGATCGGTGTACGCGCCGTTCAACGCCGACTGGTTGCGATCCTTGCCGCTCGACACGTTGACGTGCGTCGTCCACCAGCCGGTGATTTTGCCGTTCGCGAATGCCGAGATCTGCTGAACCCGGCTGTACAGGTCGTTCAGATCGGTGGGCTTGCCGTATGCGTTGTCGTAGCTGTTGCGGCCGGCGGTGTCGAAGTACGTGACGCCCGCATCCCAGCCGCCGCCGAACCGATGCTTGAGCGACGCCGACACGCTCTCGCTCAAGTTGCCGTTCGCATTCGGATTCGCCTGCGGCTTGCTCGCGGGATCGATCGCCGAGAAACCATCGGTCTTCGCGCGCGCAAGCGACACGCTGAACGTCGTGCTGCCGTCCTGATCGAGCCGCCCCGACACGCCCGCGTTCTGCGTCTGCGTGTGATAGCTGCCGTAGCCCGCGGAGAAATCGAAGCGCGGCGGATGATCGCCGCCGCGCTTCGTGAACACCTGCACGACGCCGCCGATCGCGCCCGACCCATACAGCGACGACACGTTGCCGTTCACGACCTCGACCCGCTCGATCTGATCGAGCGGAATCCGGCCGATTTGCGCCTGCCCGAGGCTCGCCGAATCGACTCGCACGCCGTCGATCAGCACGAGCGACTGCGTCGGCTGCGCACCGCGCAGAAAGAGGCTCGCGCTCGCCCCCGGGCCGCCGTTGCGCACGATCTGCGCGCCCGGCGCGAGCGCGAGCAGGCCGGGCAGATCGGTCGCGCCGCTGTCGGCGATGTCCTGCGCATCGAAGCGGCTGGTTTGAGGAATGGTATCGGCAAGCTTCTGCGGACCGCGCTGCGCGGTGACGACGATCGGCTCGAGTTGCGTGCCGGCGTCGCCGGCGGCAGGCGCCGACGGCGCCGCGCCGGTTTGCGCGAACGACGCGCAAGGCAATCCAGACAAGGCGACGAGCGCCGCGCGGACGAATGAGGTTGACATCGAGACAAAAATCCAGTGGCGCTACGGCGCCTGCTTCCCCGCAGGCGCCGCGTCACGAAGACGGCCGCAAGCCGCCTCCCCGCCTCGGCCGGTATCCGGGCTGCGAAATCGCCGCCTCGCCTTCCCGCGCGATGCGCAGTGGCTTGCTGCGCACCGGCGGCCGGCCGATCACGACCAGCCGCCAGTGCGCGAAGAGGACGGCTTGCATCGAATGCGATGCGCTTCGCTTACCGTTGCGGGGGCAGCGCAGGTTGGCTCGATCCTGGCGGACTTCGCACCCTGCTTCCCGTTTAACCGCGCGTGAAACGCGCGAGCACCGAGGCGGCGCCAGTTTAGGAGCGCGGCCGGCCGTGCGTCAAGAAACACGGCGGCGCGCGACGCGCGCGCATCGCGCATGAGGCGGCACGCGAAAGCATGCGCCGGCGTCGATGCGTCTGCGATAGTTCGCGGCGAGAAGCGCGGGTGTTACGTCTGGAAACGTTACAGATATCGGAATAACGGGTATTCCGCGCTAAAATGCTGGGTCTTTAGAGGACGCAGCAGATGCTCAACGAACTCGAAACCCTATCTCAAAACATTGGCCGTTTGATCGCGCTCAATCAGCGCTATCAAACGGAACGGCTCGCGCTCGAGGAGCAAGTCGCACAATTGCGAACGGAAATGAACACACTGCGCACCGATCTCGCGCAGTTGCGCGACGAGCGCAATGCGCTCGCGGCGGAGCGCGATTCGCTGTCGGCGAAAATCGACGACGCGCAAGTCAAGCTCAACGCGATCCTCGAAAAATTGCCGCGCACGAAAAGCGTGCCGGATACGGAAAACCAGCTTGATCTGCTTGCTGCGCAGGCAAACGACGAAAGCCCGCGTGAAGGCGACGACGGCACGGCGAGCCACGGAGAACATGCATGAGCACAAAGCAGATCGAAGTCTCGATTCTCGGCCAGACGTATCGGCTCGCCTGCTCGCCGGAAACGGAAGCGGCGCTGCTCGAAGCGGTCGCGCGCGTCGATACCGAAATGTCCAACATCCGCACGAACAGCTCGGTGCGCGGCACCGACCGCATCGCGGTGATGGCCGCGCTGTCGCTCGCATCGGAGCTGCTGCGGCTGCAACAAAGCGTGCGACACGGCGAAGCGTTCCCCGCGGAAGAAATCCGGCGTACAATGCGCCAAATGAATGAACAGCTCGGTGCAGTGCTCACACAGCACGAGTTGCAGTAAGTTAAAGCAGTCCATTCGTTTCACCCGGTTCGAGCCATGCTTGGTCTATCCCGCTCAAGCAGCCGAACCCAAAAGTGATTCGAACCGTTTAGTCAGCTTCCCTGCCTGGTTCGCCAAGGTCATATATTCCTTGAACCAATGCCATGTGCACGGTTGCGGAAATTTGTAGCACGGGCGCGCGCGTCACTCTGTCTGATGTACCCGAAGTGCTGCTAACTGCGACCAATTCTGAACCTCAGGTTCAGGATGCCGGCCTAGCGGCCAAGGCGGGGGCCTATTCCACGGCATCGGGTTCGTCCCGGTGCCGTTTCCTTATCCGCAGCCTTTTCATTGCGTCGATTCGATCCGATCCATGCGCTATTGGCTGATGAAATCCGAACCGGACGAGGCGAGCATCGACGATCTCGCCGCCGCACCCGGACAAGCGTTGCCGTGGACCGGCGTGCGCAACTATCAGGCGCGCAACTTCATGCGCGACGCGATGCAGATCGGCGACGGCGTGCTGTTCTATCATTCGAGCTGCCCGGAGCCCGGCATCGCGGGGCTCGCCGAGGTGTGCTCGACGCCCTACCCCGATCCCACGCAGTTCGACCCGCAAAGTCCGTACCACGATCCGAAGGCGACGCCCGATGCGCCGCGCTGGGTGCTCGTCGACGTGCGCTTCGTGAAGAAGACGCCGCTCATTGCGCTCGGCACATTGCGCGAACATGACGCGCTCGCCGGCATGCGCGTGCTCGCGAAGGGCAACCGGCTGTCGATCACGCCCGTCACGCCAGACGAATGGCGCTTCATCACGAAGCGGCTGATGAAGTAATGCGGCATCGGCCGTCAAACAATGTCAGATACACGCGCGGCAGCCGGAACCTCGCGACGCTTTCATCTGCCTAACGGACGCGCAACGGATGCGACGCCCACTATGCTTGTATCCGTTGCTCGATCATTCAGCGCGGCTCACATCCGCGCCCCGCACGCCAACGATGCATGCGTGTTCTCGCTCAAGGAGTCAATAATGACGAAAAAATCCGCTCTGACCGCCGCTGTCGCCCTCGCGGCGGCGCTGCCCATCGCCATCGCGCTTGCGCCGTCCGCCGCACGCGCGCAAAGCGTCGGCGTAATGCCGCCGCCGTCGGGCGTGCTGTCGCTGTCCGCGCAAGCAAGCGCCGACGTTCCGCAGGACGTCATCGACATCACGCTGTTCTATGAACAGCAAGCGAAAGATCCCGGCAACCTGACCAGCGAACTCAACAAGCGCGCGGATTCGGCGCTCGCGCAGGCGCGCAGCGTCGCGGGCGTGACGGCGCACACGGGCCAGTTCTCGGTCTCACCGAGCTTCGATCGCGATGGCAAGATCTCGGCATGGCGCGGGCGCACCGAGGTCGTGCTCGAATCGCGCGATTTCTCCGCCGCGTCGAAACTCGCGGGTCAACTGAGTTCGATCATGCAGATCGGCAACGTGTCGTTCTCGCTGTCGCCGGACGCGCAGCGCGCGACCGAGCAGAAACTCACGACCGAAGCGATCAAGGCATTCCGCGCACGCGCCGAGGAAGCGACAAAGGCGTTCGGCTATAGCAGCTATTCGATCCGTGACGTGAACGTCGGCAGCGGCCGCAACGTGCAGCCGTTCCAGCCGAGGATGATGGCGATGGCCGCCGCGCCCTCCGCAGCAGACGCCGCGCCGATCGCGGTCGAAGGCGGCAAGGCGACCGTGACCGTCAACGTGAACGGCTCGGTGCAGATGAAGTGACGAAGTCATCGCCGGCAGCGGCGTGTTGCAGCGCCGCCCGCCGCCGATAATCGCCAGACAGAACGCCGGCCGCGAGAGCCGGCGTTTTTGATGTGCGCCGCGCCGAGTTGCATGGCACTCGTTTTGCTTCGGCCCATGCATGGGGGATACGCAAACGGCCTCGAATGGGAGTGGCGCCCGCTTGTTGCATCACACGCAACGTCGTTGCGGCGCGCGCCGAATGGCGCAATGCGCGCACCGCCCTGCCGCGACGCCAAGCCCGTGTGCCGCGCGCACCCACCGTGCAGGCCTCCCAATCGCGCCATGCGTCGCGCTGCGCGCGATGCCAATCTCCGGCACGCATCGTCCGCGCCGGCCACACGAGTCGCGGCATCCATCCAGCCGACCTGCCCGCGACGCCGTTCTCATTCGATCGATGTCCGGCCTCCACGCAACGCGATGCGCGAACCGCTCAAGCCGCTTTCCCCCCGCCGCGCCGGTATGCCCAAACCATCATCAGCACGCCGGCGACGATCATCGGCAGCGACAGCCACTGCCCCATCGACAGCCCAAACGTCAGCAGCCCAAGAAAGTCGTCCGGCTCGCGCGCGAACTCGACCGTGAAACGCGCGAGCCCGTAGCCGATCAGGAACAGCGCCGACACCGCGCCCATCGGCCGGGGCTTGCGCGAGAAAAACCACAGCACGATAAAAAGCGCAATGCCTTCGAGCGCGATTTCATAAAGCTGCGACGGATGGCGCGGCAGCATCTGATGCGCGAGAAATACCTCGTTGAGATCCCACTTCGCGGCGATATCCTGATGCGCGGCAAGCCACGCGGCATCGTCGCGCGCCGCGCCCGGAAACAGCATCGCCCATGGCGCGTCGGGGCTGGTCACGCGCCCCCACAGCTCGCCGTTGATGAAGTTGCCGAGCCGCCCGGTCGCGAGGCCCGTCGGCACCATCGGCGCGACGAAATCGGTCACCTGCAGCCAGTGGCGCTTGCGCTGCCACGCGAACAGCGCCATCGCGAGCGTCACGCCGAGAAAGCCGCCGTGAAACGACATGCCCCCTTCCCACACTTTGAAGATATCGAGCGGGTGCGACAGGTAGAAGCCCGCCTTGTAGAACAGCACGTAGCCGAGCCGGCCGCCCAGCACGACGCCGAGCACGCCGTAGAACATCATGTCGTCGATGTCCTTCGCGCTCCAGCCTTGCGCGGCGACGTGCGGCAGCTTCAGCCGCACACGGCCGATGACGATCGCCGCGATGAAGCCGACGAGATACATGAGCCCATACCAGCGCACGGCGAGCGGGCCGATGTGGATCGCGACGGGATCGAAATTCGGATGAATGATCATGGATTAGCGTTGAAGGTTTGAATCGAAGCGGCGCTCGCGCCGCGAAACGCGTTTCGACGGATGCGCCGCGCGAACGTTCACGGCCGCGCGCTCCGGCCCGGCGCGGCGTGCGCGCCGCACGCATGGGCGCGCACGATGTCGATGAAGCCCGAGAGCACCGGGCTTACGTCGGCCGTGCGCCACACGAGCCCCGTCTCGACGACGGGCGCCGCCGTATCGGCAAGCGGCCGGTAGACGACGCCCGTGCGCCGCAGGTTGCGCAGCGATTGCGGCACGAGCGCGACGCCCAAACCCGCGGACACGAGGCTCACGATCGTCTGCATCTGGATCGCTTCCTGGCCGATGCGGGGTGCAACGCCCGCCGCGCCGTAGCAGCCCGTAATGATGTCATAAAAGCCGGGCGCCAGACGGCGGGGAAAGATCACGAGCGGCAACGACGCGATGTCCGCGATCCGCACCGGCGCGTCGGCGACGCCGCGCACGGCAAGCGCAGCGGCCGCATCGGCCGACATCGCGACGACGAGCGGCTCGCGCAGCACCGGCAGATACGACAGCGACGCCGCGTGACGCGGCGGCACGGGCGCAATCACGAGCCCCGCGTCGATGCGGCCGGCCGCCAGTTCGTCGAGTTGCACGTCGCTCGTCGCCTCGGTCAACTGCAGGCGCACGTGCGGATGGCGCGCGCCGAACTCGCGCAACAGCCGCGGCAGCAGCCCGTAATCGGCCGTCGATACGAACGCGAGCGCAAGCGAGCCCGATTCGCCGCGCGCCAGGCGCTGCGCGAGCGGCGGCAGTGCGTCGGCGGCGGCAAGCAGCCGCCGCACGTCGGGCAGCAGCGCGGCGCCCACCGCGGTCAGCTCGACCGAGCGCTTCGTGCGCGCGAACAGCGCGACGCCGAGCGCGTCCTCGAGCGCGCGAATCGCCTGCGACAGCGGCGGCTGCGTCATCGCCAGCCGCGCCGCGGCCCGCCCGAAATGCCGCTCGTCGGCCACGGTCAAGAAATAGCGCCACTGGCGCAGATCCGGGGTCACATCGGGCTCCTCGTTCGACTCGTCACTGATATGTCTTTCGACCTAATAGACGACGAATAATATATTGGACATTCTTGAACGGAAACTGCATTCTTGCCCACCTGAGCCGGCCTGCGCCCATGCAGCGCGCCGCCCCGCAATCAATCAGCCGATGGATGGAGTCCCCATGTCGTACAACCGCCGCTCGAAGAACATCACGCAGGGCGTGGCCCGCTCGCCGAATCGCTCGATGTATTACGCGCTCGGCTACCAGCCGGAAGATTTCGACAAACCGATGATCGGCATCGCCAACGGCCACTCGACGATCACGCCGTGCAACGCGGGCCTGCAGCGCCTGTCGGATGCGGCCGTCGAGGCCGTCAAGCACGCCGGCGCGAATCCGCAGATTTTCGGCACGCCGACCATTTCGGACGGCATGTCGATGGGCACCGAAGGGATGAAGTATTCGCTCGTATCGCGCGAAGTGATCGCCGACTGCATCGAAACCTGCGTGCAGGGCCAATGGATGGACGGCGTGGTGGTCGTCGGCGGCTGCGACAAGAACATGCCGGGCGGAATGATCGCGCTCGCGCGCCTGAACGTGCCGGGCATCTACGTGTACGGCGGCACGATCCGCCCCGGCCGCTGGAAGGGTCGCGATCTGACGATCGTGTCGTCGTTCGAGGCGGTCGGCGAATTCACGGCCGGGCGGATGGCGCAGGAGGATTTCGAAGGGGTCGAAAAGAACGCGTGCCCGACCACGGGCTCGTGCGGCGGCATGTACACCGCGAACACGATGAGTTCGTCGTTCGAGGCGCTCGGCATGTCGCTGCTGTATTCGTCGACGATGGCCAACCCGGATCAGGAGAAGGTCGACTCGGCGGCCGAATCGGCACGCGTGCTCGTCGAAGCCGTGAAGCGCGACCTGAAGCCGCGCGACATCATCACGAAACAATCGATCGAGAATGCGGTGTCGGTCATCATGGCCACGGGCGGCTCGACGAACGCGGTGCTGCATTACCTTGCGATCGCGCACGCGGCCGAGATCGACTGGTCGATCGACGATTTCGAACGGATTCGCAAGCGCGTGCCGGTGATTTGCGACCTGAAGCCGTCGGGCCAATATGTCGCGACCGATCTGCACGCGGCGGGCGGCATCCCGCAGGTGATGAAGATCCTGCTCGACGCGGGCCTCCTGCACGGCGATTGCATGACGATCACCGGCCGCACGCTCGCCGACGAGCTGAAGGACGTGCCGAGCACGCCGCGCGCCGACCAGAAGGTGATCTACCCGATCGATCAGGCGCTGTACAAGGAAGGCCATCTCGCGATCCTGAAGGGCAATCTCGCGGAAAACGGTGCGGTCGCGAAAATCACCGGCCTGAAGAACCCCGTCATCACCGGCCCGGCGCGCGTGTTCGACGACGAGCAAAGCGCATTGCAAGCGATCCTCGACGACAAGATCCACGCGGGCGACGTGGTCGTGCTGCGTTATCTCGGCCCGCAAGGCGGCCCCGGCATGCCCGAGATGCTCGCGCCGACGTCCGCGATCATCGGCAAGGGGCTGGGGGAATCGGTCGGCCTCATCACCGATGGCCGCTTCTCGGGCGGCACATGGGGAATGGTGGTGGGCCACGTCGCGCCGGAGGCGTTCGTCGGCGGCACGATCGCGCTGGTGCAGGAAGGCGACTCGATCACGATCGATGCGCACAAGCTGCTGCTGCAGCTCAACGTCGACGACGCCGAGCTTGCGCGCCGCCGCGCCGCATGGAAGCAGCCTGCGCCGCGCTACACGCGCGGGGTGCTCGCCAAGTACGCGGCGCTCGCCCGCCCCGCGAACCAGGGCGCGGTCACCGGCTGACGCCCGGCATCGGCGGCGGCCGCGACGGGTGGCGATCCGGCGCAGCCGCCGCGCGCGTATGTGTGCGTATGTGCGCGTAGCGACAAAAAACCACAAGATCGCCGGCGGGCGCAACCTGTCCGGCCGCCCTTTGCTTTTATAATGCGCGCAACGCCAAACCGGGCACCGCACCGGCGGAGACCAGCATGAACCGAATGACCTGGTACGCGGTGCGTATTCGCACGGCGTGCCTGCGCGTGATGATCGTTTCGTTGACGGCCGCGAGCACAAGCTTGCATGCGCAGCCAGCCGACGGACTGTCGCTCGCGCAACGCAAGAACTGCATGGCATGCCATGCGGCCGACACTACGCTGATGGGCCCGTCGTTCCGCGCGATCGCCGACAAGTACGCCGCGCGCGGCGACGCCGTCAGCTATCTCGCGCAAACCATCGTGAAAGGCAGCGTCGGCGTCTGGGGCAACGTGCCGATGCCTGCCAACACGCAATTGACGAATGCCGAAGCGAGCACGCTCGCGCACTGGATTCTGTCGCGCAGATAAGAAACCGCGCCCAGCATCCGCTACGCGTGCCGGTGAGCGCACCGAATGCGCGGCAGCGTGTTCGCAGCGCTATTTCGAGCCTTGCGAGCCGCCGCCCGAATCCGCTTGCCGATGATGCGCCAGCGCCGCATCGATTTCTTGCGCCACCCACGCTGCGATCTCGGTTTCGAGCACACGCGAAACCTCGCCCGCGATCTGGCCGACGAGCCGCGCAGTATGGACTTGCAGCGCGTCGCGGCAACGCGCTTCGACGAGTTCGCGCCCGTCGCCCGCCAGATATGCGTGCAACCGGTCCTGCAACCGCTCGGCGATGCGCCGCGCATCGGCGCTCGCCGCAGGCGGCTGCCGTGACGCTCCAGCGGCGGGCGGCCGCGCGAGCGCCGGATTGCCCGGCACGAGCACGTCGCTCAGAACGGGAATCGGCGCTTCGCCGGCTGGATCGATTTCGTTCGCTTCGGACACGCTGTTCTCCGTCCGGGCTCACGCCCCCTGCTTGTAATTGTTGAGCGCATAGCCGCGATCCCGATAGAAACGGTAACGCTCGCGCCCCGCCGTCAGCTCGTCGGGCGCATTGCCGACCACTTCGAGCAGACGCTCGAAGCGCGCGAACTGCGCGGGCACATCGTCGCCCAGATTCAGCAAGATGCCGTGATGCGGCGCGCGCTCGAGATCCGCGGTCAGCACGATCGGCGTGGCGGCCGCGTGCGGGCTGTCCACTGCGCAGTGCGGAATGAAGTCGAGCGGAGAAAACGTCCAGAGCCGCTCGTCGAGCGCGCGCAGCCGCGCGGGCGAAGCGCGCACGACGACCGGCTGCCCCGCCTGATACGCCTTGCGCAGCAGCCGGCAAGCGTAGGCGAGCGGGTCGCCGACGTTCGTGTGGAAATCGATCCGCGTCATCGCGCGCCGCGCCCCGCCGGATTTGCCATCGAGCGCCGCGCCATCACGCGCCGGCGCGATCGATCAGGAACTGCGCGAGCAGCGGCACGGGACGCCCCGTCGCGCCCTTCGCCGCGCCGCTCTTCCATGCGGTGCCCGCGATGTCGAGGTGCGCCCACGGATAGCTGTCGGTGAAACGCGACAGAAAGCACGCCGCCGTGATGCTGCCGCCGGGCCGCCCGCCGATGTTCGCGAGATCCGCGAAATTCGATTTCAGCTGCTCCTGGTACTCGTCGTCGAGCGGCATGCGCCAGGCCGGGTCGGCCGCCTCGCGCGACGCGTCGAGCAACTCGCCCGCGAGCGCATCGTCCTTCGAGAAGAGGCCGGTGTTGTGATGGCCCAGCGCAATCACGCACGCGCCGGTCAGCGTCGCGACGTCGATCACGGCCGCCGGCTTGAAGCGTTCCGCATACGTGAGCGCATCACAGAGGATCAGGCGCCCTTCCGCATCGGTGTTCAGCACCTCGATCGTCAGCCCCTTCATGCTCGTGACGATATCGCCCGGCTTCGTTGCGTTGCCGGCCGGCATATTCTCGCAGGTCGGCACGATCGCCACGACGTTGAGCTTCAGCCCCATCTCGGCAACCGCGCGCATCGTACCGAGCACCGCGCCCGCGCCGCACATGTCGTACTTCATCTCGTCCATCGCCTCGCCGGGCTTGAGCGAAATGCCGCCCGTGTCGAACGTGATGCCCTTGCCGACCAGCACGACGGGCGCCGCCTTCGCGGCCGCGCCCTGATAATGCAGCACGATGAACTGCGGCGGCTCGACGGAGCCCTTCGCGACCGCGAGAAACGAGCCCATCTTGAGCGCCTGGATCTGCTTCAGACCGAGCACATCGGCCTTCAACCCCCAATCCTTCGCGAGTTGCTTCGCGACGTTCGCGAGATAGGCCGGCGTGCAGACGTTGCCCGGCAGATTGCCGAGATCGCGCGTGAGATCCATTCCGTTCGCGAGCGCGCCCGCCTGTTTCACCGCGAGCTTCGCCGCCTTCTCGTCGGCCGGATCGACGCTGAACACGACGCGCTTCAATGCGCGCGCGGGCGTCTCCGGCTTGCTCTTCATCTGCGTGAATTGATACGTTTCGTTGCGCAGCGCGAGAATCGCCGCGCGCACGCCCCAATCGGAGCCGCGATCGGGCCCCGGCGCCTGCGCGAGCGTGAACGTGACCTGGACTATTTTCGTGCCGAGCAGCGCGCGCCACGCGGCCTTGAGCGCGTCGTGATAGGCTTTCTGGCTGAAAGCATCCTGCTTGCCCAGCCCGACGAGCAGCACGCGCGACGCGCCGATGCCCGAAACCTCGTGCAAAAACAAGGTTTTGCCGAGCTTGCCGTCCATGTCCCCCGCCTTGATCACACGCGACACGAGGCCCTTGGTCGCCTCGTCGATATCGAGCGCCGCGCCGGACAAGGTTTGCGCTTCGAACACGCCCAGCACGATGCAGTCGGATTTCCCGGTCAGGAAACCCTTCGCCGCGCCTTTGCTCCAATCACAGCCTTTTATGCTAAAGTCCATCGCGCTTGTCCTCGGGTAAAATCTGGGCTAAGGATGAAAGCCGCAATTATCCGCTATTTTTCCTGCGCGGCGTGAGCGCCCCCGCTCGTGCGCTCGTTCCCGCCCCGCAGTCTCACCCCGCAGTTTTGCCTGCTTCGCATCAATAATGATCTTCGAACGCTCCCTCCAGCGCGAGCTTGCGTATACCGCCGGCGCCGTTTTCATGGTGCTGCTCACGATCATGCTGACGTCGATGATGATCCGCATCGTCGGTTACGCCGCGTCCGGCGAGGTCAACCCGAAGGACGTGCTCGTGCTGATCGGCCTCACCGTGATCGGCTACCTGGCGATGATCCTCGTCGGCACGCTGTTCGTGTCGATCCTGTTCGTGCTCACGCGCTGGTACAAGGATTCCGAAATGGTCGTCTGGCTCGCCTCCGGCGTGAGCCTCACCCGCCTCATCAAGCCGATCGGCGTGTTCGCGACGCCAATCGTGATCCTGATCGCGTTTTTCGCGTTCGTCGGCTGGCCGTGGTCGAACCAGCAAAGCAAGCTGATCCGCGCGCGCTTTCAGCAGCGCGACGAGGTGTCGTTGCTCGCGCCCGGCCAGTTCCGCGAATCCGCCGCGAACAACCGCGTGTTCTTCATCGAGAAAATGTCGCCCGACCAGAGCAAGGTGCAAAACGTGTTCGTCACGACCACCGAACAGGGCAAGGTGAACGTCGTCGTATCGCAGACGGGCCACACCGAGACGATGAAGAACGGCGATCGCTTCATCGTGCTCGATAACGGCCGCCGCTACGACGGCGTGCCGGGCCAGCCGAATTTCAAGATCATGGAATTCGAGCGCTACGGCGTAAAAATCCAGAGCAAGCAGGTGGTCAGCCAGCCGACCACGACAGGCACGCCGACGATCGACCTGCTGCGCAATCCGACCAACCAGAACCTTGCCGAATTCGCGTGGCGCGCGGGACTGCCGCTGATCGCGATCAACCTAATGGTGCTCGCGATTCCTCTGTCGTATCAGAACCCGCGCCGCGGCCGGACCGTGAACCTCGTGATGGCCGTGCTGATCTACCTGACTTACTCGAACCTGCTGAACGTCGTCCAGTCGCAAATGGAACGGGGCAAGATCCCGTTCGGCGTCGGCCTGATCGGCTTGCATTTGCTGATTGCCGCGATCGTCGCATTCCTGTTCTGGCTGCGCGTGCGCAACCGGCCGCTGTTTTCGCGCGCCGCGCCCGGCCGCTCGCAAGGAGCGTAAACGATGCGGCTTTACGAAAAATACTTCGCGCGCCAGATCTACGTGACGTTTGCCTTCGTGCTGTTCGCGTTTTCCGGCCTGTTCTTCTTCTTCGACCTGATCAGCGAGTTGAACTCGGTCGGCCACGGCAACTACAAGTTCGGCTATGCGGTGCTGCGCGTCGCGCTGCAAACGCCGTCGCGCTTTTACGAAATCATCCCGGTGGCCATACTGATCAGCTCGATCTACGTGTTCGCGCAGATGGCCGCGAACTCGGAGTTCACGATCTTCCGCGTCTCCGGCCTCGCGACCAACCAGGCGCTGCGTTCGCTGCTGAAGATCGGCGTGCCGATCGTCGTCGCGACCTACCTGATCGGCGAATTCGTCGGCCCCTACACCGATCAGTTGTCGGAGCGCGTGCGGCTCGAGGCGCTCGGCTCGTCGGTGTCGTCGAACTTCGCATCGGGCGTGTGGGTCAAGGACACGCTGACCGCGCGCGAGACGGGCGAGCCCGTGACGCGCTTCGTCAACGTCGGCACGCTGTCGCCGGATTCGACGATCAGCGACGTGCGGATCTACGAGTTCGATTCGAAATTCAATCTGCAAAACGTGCGGATCGCCAAACGCGGCCGCTATCAGCCGCCCGGCCACTGGCTGCTGACCGACGTCACCGACACGCAGTTGACGAACCTCTCCGGCCAGCCCAACCAGCCGGCCGACGCGCTGAACCCGGTCTACCGCTCGCAGCAGGTCACGATGCCGCAATACTCGCTGCGCTCGGACCTGACGCCGCAGATCCTGTCGGTGCTGCTCGTATCGCCGGAGCGGATGTCGCTGTTCAACCTGTTCCGCTACATCCAGCATTTGAAGGAGAACCAGCAGGATACGCAGCGCTATGACATCGCGCTGTGGCGCAAGCTGCTGTATCCGTTCGCGGTGTTCGTGATGCTCGTGCTGTCGCTGCCGTTCGCGTATCTGCATACGCGCGCGGGCGTCGTAGGCGTGAAGGTGTTCGGCGGGATCATGCTCGGGATGAGCTTCCAGCTTTTCAACACGCTGTTCTCGCATATCGGCACGCTGAACACGTGGCCCGCGCCACTGACCGCGGCGCTGCCCGGCTGCCTCTATCTGGCGCTCGGCCTGCTGGCGCTGAAGTGGGTCGACCGGCACTGAGCGCGCCAGGCGTGCCGTTCTCGAAGGAGCGGGCGATGAATCGTCGATCCGGCATCATTCTGTTCGGCCACGGCGCGCGCGATGCGCGCTGGGCCGAGCCGTTCGAGCGGCTGGCTGCGAAGCTGCGCGCGGCGCGCGGCGCGCATACGCCCGTCGCGCTCGCGTTTCTCGAACTGATGGAGCCGTCGCTCGCGACGGCTGCGGCCGCACTCGCCGCGCAGTGCGACGTGATCACCGTGATACCGGTTTTCTTCGGCCAAGGCGGCCACGTGCGCCGCGACCTGCCGCAGCTCGTCGAAGCATGCCGCCTCGCGCACCCGGGGATCGACATTCGTTGCGCGACGGCGGTGGGCGAGGACGATGCGGTGCTCGACGCGATCGTCGAGTATTGCCTGCGCCAAGGCGGCGAGCCGATGCGGTGAGTGCTCGCGCGGCGCCGCAACAGGCCCGCGCCGCGTTCGTCGGCGGACCGTTGCATGGCAACGCGCCGTCGGATCGTCCGAAATAAAAAACGCCGGCTCGTCGCCGGCGTTTTCGTCTGTCCCTACGCGTCAGCCCAAACCGGCCGCCAACGACACCAGATCAAGCCGCATCCCGCATCCCCGCGTTGCCTTCGGCCGGCTTTTCGCCGTCCGCCCGCTCGCGGGTGGCGAACGCATCGCCGATCATTAACAAGCTCGGCTGAAGCGGATCGAGCCATGCATACGCCGCGCCCGCCGCCATCTCCGCGAGTGTCAGCGTGAGCGTGCGCTCGCGCGGCGTGCTGCAAGCCTCGACAATCGCCACCGGGGTCGAACCGGCGCGGCCCGCGTCGATCAACCGTTGCGCGATGCCGGGCGCACTGTCGCGGCCCATGTAATAGACGAGCGAATCAGCGCTGACCTGCTCGCGAATCTCGCCGCTGCCCGGCGCGCGGCTGTGCGTGGCGAACGCGACGCTGCGCGCGACGCCGCGCAGCGTCAGCGAGCGCTTGAGCGCGGCGGCCCCCGCGAGCGCGGCGGTAATACCGGGGACGATCTCGTAGTCGATCCCGGCCGCCTCGAGCGCGCGCATCTCTTCGTCCGCACGGCCGAACAGCATCGGATCGCCGCCCTTCAGGCGCACGACGAGCGCATGCTCGCGCGCCGCGTCGACGAGCTGCTTGTTGATGAAATGCTGCGCGCTCGAGCGCTGCCCGCAGCGCTTGCCGACCGCGATCTTGCGCGCACGCGGCGCGTGCTCGAGCATCGCCGGCTCGACGAGCGCGTCGTGCAGCACCACGTCCGCGCTCGCGAGCAGGCGCGCGCCGCGCACCGTGATCAGGTCCGCTGCGCCCGGCCCCGCGCCGATCAGATACACCTTGCCCATATGCGTCGATCCTCTTGTCGCGCACTCGCGCCGCGGGTGCGGCGCGATCCGTCACGCGGAAAACGCCCGAATCATACCCGCTGCAACCGTATGGTGGGTGGCCTCGTCGATCAGCACGAACGCGCCCGTGCCCGGATGCGCGTCATAAGTGTCGCAGACGATCGGCTTTTGCAGCGTCAGCGCGACGCGGCCGATGTCGTTCATCTTCAGCTCGTGGCGGTCGGTCGCATGCGACAGCGTATGCACGTCGAGCACCTGCTGAACCGCGCCGATCTTCGTGAACACCGTGTTCGTGGTCTGCTTGAGCAGATACTTGCGCTGCGGCGACAGCGGCGTCTCGTCGAACCAGCACAGGTCCGCCTCGAGCTTCTTGGCCGGCTCGACGGGCTGCGCGCTCGCCACGAACGTATCGCCGCGCGACACGTCGACATCCTCGGCAAGCCGGATCGTCACGGTTTGCCCTGCAAACGCGCGCTCGACGGCCGCGGTGCCGCCCGGCACCGGCGCGATGATCTCGGCGACCGTCGCGACGCGGTTCGACGGCAGCACGGCAATCTCGTCGCCGACCTTCACTGCGCCCGCCTCGATGCGGCCCATGTAGCCGCGGAAATCGTCGGCCGAGCTGCCGTCCTGGCGCGCGACCCATTGCACCGGAAAGCGCAGCGCGTCGCCCGCCTGCGTCTCGACGGGCAGCGCCTCGAGCACGTCGAGCAGGGGCTCGCCCGCATACCACGGCATGCGCTCGCTCGGCGCGACGATGTTGTCGCCCTTGAGCGCCGACACTGGCACGAAGCGCACGTCGGCAAGCCCCAGTTGCTGCGCGAGCTTCACGTATGCGTCGCGGATCTCGTTGAAGCGCGCCTCGCTGTAGTCGACGAGATCCATCTTGTTGATCGCGACGATCACGTGCTGCAGCGCGAGCAGCTTGACGATCGCGCTGTGGCGCTTGGTTTGCGGCAGCAGTTGCGCCACGCCGTTCTCGAGCGTCACGCGCGTCGCGTCGATCAGGATGATCGCCGCGTGCGCGGTCGACGCGCCCGTCACCATGTTGCGCGTGTACTGCTCGTGGCCAGGCGTGTCGGCGATGATGAACTTGCGCTTCGCGGTCGCGAAGTAGCGGTATGCGACGTCGATCGTGATGCCCTGCTCGCGCTCGGCTTCCAGCCCGTCGGTCAACAGCGCGAGGTCGAGCTCGTCGCCGACCGTGCGCTTGTTCTTCGCGCGCGACAGCGCGGACAGTTGGTCGGACAGCACGGCCTTGCTGTCGTACAGCAGGCGGCCGATCAGCGTGCTCTTGCCGTCGTCGACGCTGCCCGCGGTGATGAAGCGCAGCACGCCGAGGTCTTCGTTGGTGTCGATGGTGCTCATGTTGCTCGTGTCCTCGTTCTGCGGTGCGTCAGAAATAACCTTGTTTCTTGCGCTGCTCCATCGCGGCCTCGGAGGTCTGGTCGTCCATCCGCGTCGCGCCGCGCTCGGTGATCTCGGTCACCGCCGTCTCGGCGATGATCTTCTCGATATCGTCCGCGTCGCTCTCGACCGGGCACGTGCACGAGATATCGCCGACCGTGCGAAAGCGCACCAGCGCGTGCTCGCTGGTTTCGCCATCGCGCATCGGCGTGAGCGGCGTCACGGGCACGAGCAGGCCGTTGCGGCGCACGATCTCGCGGCGGTGCGCGTAATAGATCGAAGGCAATTCGAGCTGCTCGCGCGCGATGTATTGCCACACGTCGAGTTCGGTCCAGTTCGAGATCGGGAACACGCGCAGATGCTCACCACGATGCAAACGCGCGTTGTAGAGGCTCCACAGTTCGGGGCGCTGCGATTTCGGGTCCCACTGGCCGAACTCGTCGCGAAACGAGAAGATGCGCTCCTTCGCACGCGCTTTTTCCTCGTCGCGGCGCGCGCCGCCGATCATCGCGGTGAAGCCGTGCTGCTCGATCGTCTCGAGCAGCGTGACCGCTTGCGCGGCGTTGCGCGAATCGGTCTCGCGGCGCAGTACAACAGTGCCGCGCTTGATCGAATCCTCGACGTGCCCGACGATCAGCTCCGCGCCGATCTCGCTCACGCGGCGGTCGCGGAAATCGATCACCTCGCCGTAGTTATGACCGGTGTCGATATGCACGAGCGGGAACGGCAGCGTCGTCTTGCGATTCGCGCCGAGCCCGAACGCCTTGAGCGCGAGATGCAGCACGACGACCGAATCCTTGCCGCCCGAGAACAACAGCGCGGGCTTGCTGCACTCGGCGACCAGCTCGCGCAGGATGTGGATCGACTCGGCTTCGAGCCAGTCGAGATGGCCCATCCGGCCGGACGCCGTGCCGGCGGACGGTGCAAACGCGGATTGTTCGAGCGTCGTGCTCATGGTTTCGATCCTTCTTCTGGGTTCGTGCCGCCCGGCCCCCGGGCGGCACCATAGACAGTCTTGTTATCGGCGATCACGACGCGGACGGCGCATCGGCCGGCAACGGCGTGATCGCAATGTGCAGCCCGCATTCCTTGGAGTCGCGCGACTCCCACCACCAGCGCCCGGCGCGGCTGTCCTCGCCGGGGCGGATCGCGCGCGTGCACGGCTCGCAGCCGATGCTCGGATAGCCGCGCGCGTGCAGCGGATTGACGGGTACGTCGAATGCGCTCAAATACGCCCAGACGTCGGCTTGCGTCCAATCGGACAGCGGATTGTATTTCGCGATGCCGCGCGCGGCATCGCGCTCCTCGACGTGCAGCTCCGCGCGCGTGACCGACTGCTCGCGACGCTGCCCGGTCACCCATGCGTCGACGTGCGCGAGCGCGCGATCGAGCGGCTCGACCTTGCGGATATGACAGCAGCGCTTGCGCAATTCGACGCTGTCGTAAAACGCATTGAGCCCGTGCTCGGCGACATACGCGTCCACCGCATCCTGCCGCGGATGGAACTGCTCGATCTCGTAGCCGTAACGCTCGCGCACGCGCTCGATCATGTCGAGCGTCTGCGCATGCAGGCGGCCGGTGTTCAACGAAAAAATGCCGATCGGCACGCCCTTGGACAGAATCGCGTGCGTGACGAGCATATCTTCCGCCGCGAGGCTGCTCGCGAACTTCACTTTCGCATGGCGCGCGGCGATCTGCGCGAGCAGCGCGTCAAGCTGCGCGATCTTCGCGACCAGCTCGGGCGACAGCGCGTTGGCAGCGGCGGCGCTCATGCGCTCACCTTCGCGTCGGCCGCGCCCGCGCGCCGGCGAAACAACGGCGACGGATTGTCGACCGCGCCCTGATAACGCTGCGTGAATTCGCCGAACGCGTTCAGCGCGTCGTGGATGTCCTTGTCGGCGCGCACGGCGAACGCATCGAAGCCGCAACGCTCCATGTAATACAGTTGATCGCGCAGCACGTCGCCGATCGCGCGCAGCTCGCCCTTCCAACCATATCGCTCGCGCAGCAGGCGCGCGATGCTGTAACCGCGGCCATCGGCAAAGCGCGGAAAGTCGACGCCGATCAACGCAATCCGTTCGAAATCGGCGATCAGATCCGCGGGTTCGCTATCCGGCGCGAGCCATACGCCGAGTTCGTCGCGGCGCTTCGCGGCGGCGAGCGCGTCGCGCGAAGCCTGCCACAGCGCGAGCGGCACGAGCACGTTGCCGGCCGGCAGTGCGCCGGCTTCGGGCAGCGCGCCGTCCTCGGACGCCCTCACGACCTGCCATGCGTCGTCGATCACCGCGCGATTCTTGATAATCAAAGCCATCTGCTGATTCCTTCTCCGCTTGAATTACGCGTGCGCGGT
Organism: Burkholderia singularis; assembly: GCF_900176645.1. Lineage (GTDB taxonomy): Bacteria > Pseudomonadota > Gammaproteobacteria > Burkholderiales > Burkholderiaceae > Burkholderia > Burkholderia singularis. Next base: position 52,333 of record NZ_FXAN01000013.1, on the reverse strand, counting down.
CTGGCGCGCCGCATAGACGCGCTCCTTGAACGGCGCGATGCCAATGCGCTCGTAGGTGTCGATGAAGCGCTCGCCTTCGATGCGCGCATCGACATAAGTGTCGATCAGCTTCGCGATCACGTCCGGCACCTCGTGCGCGGAGAACGACGGGCCGATCACGCGGCCGAGCCGCGCGCCGTTCGCGCCCGTGCTCTGCTCGCCGCCGAGCGACACCTGGTACCACTCGGCGCCGTCCTTGTCGACGCCGAGGATGCCGATGTTGCCGACGTGATGATGCCCGCACGAATTCATGCAGCCCGAGATGTTCAGCGACAGATCGCCCAGGTCGTACACGTAGTCGAGATCGTCGAAGCGCGCCTGGATCGCGGTGGCGATCGGAATCGACTTCGCGTTTGCGAGCGAGCAAAAATCGCCGCCGGGGCACGCGATGATGTCGGTCAGCAGGCCGATGTTCGGCGTCGCGAAGCCGACCGCCTTCGCCTTTTCCCACAGCTCGAACAGATCGCGCTTCTTCACGTTCGCGAGAATCAGGTTCTGCTCGTGCGACACGCGCAGCTCGCCGAACGAATACGCGTCGGCCCAGTCGGCGACCTGCTCCATCTGCGCGTCGGTCGCATCGCCCGGCGCGACGCCATGCTTTTTCAGCGACAGCGTGACGGCCGCGTAGCCCGGCACCTTGTGCGGCGCCACGTTGCGCTCGACCCAGCGCGCGAATGCCTTGTTCTCCAGCAGATGCTGCTCGAACGACGCGTCGGTGTCCGGCAGCTTCTCGTAGACGGGCGGCTGGAAGTATTGCGACACGCGATCGACTTCCGCCTGCGTGAGCGTCGACGGGCCGTCCTTCAGGTGCTGCCATTCCTCTTCGACCTGCTGCGCGAACTTCGCCGGCGACAGCGCCTTCACGAGAATCTTGATCCGCGCCTTGTACAGATTGTCGCGGCGGCCATAACGGTTGTAGACGCGCAGCACCGCTTCGCAATAAGTCAGCAGATGCTGCCACGGCAGGTTCTCGCGGATGAGCGCGCCGACGATCGGCGTGCGGCCGAGCCCGCCGCCCGCGAGAATGCTCGCGACCACTTCGCCGCGCCCGTTCTTCTTCAGATAGACGCCGAGATCATGGATCTGCACGGCGGCACGATCGACCTTCGCGCCCGACACGGCGATCTTGAACTTGCGCGGCAGCCACGCGAATTCGGGATGGAACGTCGACCATTGGCGCAGAATCTCGGCCCACGGACGCGGATCGACTTCCTCGTCCTGCGCGACGCCCGCGAACTGGTCGGCGGTGATGTTGCGGATGCAGTTGCCCGATGTCTGGATGCCGTGCATCTGCACGGACGCAAGCTTCGCGAGAATCTCGGGCGTCTCTTCCAGCTTGATCCAGTTGTACTGGATGTTCGAGCGCGTCGAAAAGTGCCCGTAGCGGCGGTCGTGCTCGCGTGCGATGCGCGCAAGCATGCGCAACTGGTCGCTGCGCAGATTGCCATACGGAATCGCGATCCGGTGCATGTACGCGTGGCGCTGCATGTACAGGCCGTTCTGCAGCCGCAGCGGGCGGAACTCGTCTTCGCTCAATTCGCCGGACAAGCGGCGGCGGACCTGGTCGCGGTACTGCGCGACGCGCTCGTCGACGATCGTCTGATCGTACTGGTCGTACTGATACATTCGGGGACCCCAGGGTTGCTCAACGTGATCGCGCGACGTCCTAGCCACGCCGCGCGCCGAATCTGCACCGCCCGCCGGATGCGGCCATCCGCCCGGCCGCTGCTTTGCTAATGACGATTACAGATATCGATATTTGAAAAACACGAGCAAATCGTAATAAACTCTCTTTATATTTCAAACGACTAAAAAATTCTGTCGATATGCACAGGGGTTATAAATGAACCTGCACCAATTCCGCTTCGTGCGCGAGGCCGTGCGTCAGAATTTCAATCTCACGGAAGCGGCGAAGGCGCTGTACACGTCCCAGCCAGGGGTCTCGAAAGCCATCATCGAGCTGGAGGACGAACTTGGCGTCGAAATCTTCACGCGCCACGGCAAGCGCGTGCGCTCGCTGACCGAGCCGGGGCGCATCATTCTCGCGTCGGTCGAGCGGATTTTGCAGGAAGTCGAAAGCCTGAAAAGGGTCGGAAAAGACTACGCGGCGCAGGATCAGGGCAACCTGACGATCGCGGCCACGCATACGCAGGCCCGCTACTCGCTGCCCGCCGCGATCGCCGAGTTCAAGAAACGCTTTCCGAAGGTGCATCTGTCGATCCTGCAAGGCAGCCCGACTCAGGTTGCCGAAATGGTGATCCACGATCAGGCCGATCTGGCCATCGCGACCGAGGCCATCGCCGACTACAAGGAACTCGTGTCGCTGCCGTGCTTCCAGTGGCACCACGCGGCCGTCGTCCCGGCCGATCATCCGCTGCTCGAACGCAAGCAGCCGTCGCTCGACGACCTGGCGCAATACCCGCTCATCACATACGACGATGCGTTTGCCGGCCGCAAGAAGATCAACCAGGCGTTCGCGCTGCGCGGACTGTCGCCCGACATCGTGCTCGAGGCGATCGACGCGGACGTGATCAAAACCTACGTCGAGCTTGGGCTTGGCGTCGGGATCATGGCCGACATCGCGTTCAACGCCGAGCGCGACCGCAACCTACGCGCGATTCCGGTCGGGCATTTGTTCGGCAGCAACATCACGCGCGTCGCGCTCAAGCAGGGGGCGTATCTGCGCGGCTACGTGTACACGCTCGTCGAGCTGCTGTCGCCGACGCTCAATCGCAAGCTCGTCGAAACCGCGCTCAAGGGCGTGGCCGAGAGCTACGAGCTGTGACGGGCAACGATTATCGCGGCACTTGCCCGGCTGAGGGATTTCAGTGATAATCCTCGTTTCGCTGAGCGCTAACGGTTCAAATTGGTGAGCCATGTTGGCGGCGAGCGGATCAGTGCGGTTTGCCCAGGTGGTGAAATTGGTAGACGCAGGGGACTCAAAATCCCCCGCCGCAAGGCGTGCCGGTTCGATTCCGGCCCTGGGCACCAACCAAGCATAACGCAACACTCTCAGTACATCACGTTAAGTCGTCCTCCAAACGACCTCGTCATCTGCAGCGCCGCCAACCGGCCTTCGCGCACCCAAAGCCGCCCCAACTGGTCCGACTCAGTATGGGGCTTTTTTGTTTGCGCCCCGCGACTCGACACTTCCCCGCATTCCTGCTGAAACCATGGCCAATCCGCGCGCTCGCATACGCGGGCACGCCGCCAACCGCAAACCAGATCAAATCGTGCGTTCGCAGCGCGACGCCCGGCTTATGGCACCGGCGCTTGCGATGCGTTGCTTCAGTACGCGGACCGCGATCGCGCCGATGTGTGCGGCCCCCTTCTCATTCACCTTATTCGCGCGGCCGCTCGAGCCCCCTCGTCAAAGCGCCTGGCAAACCGCGTGCGCCAGCAAACCAAACCAATCCATTCCGATCAACCGGCGCGACGATTTCAGCTTGGCAGCGGCGTCCGTGTTTCGGCCCGCTTCGACACAACGCCGATGCGCCCAACACCAAAGCGTTTGCATTTCGTCACGCATGGCTTTTTCCCATCCGAGCATCGCCGAAAACTCGCCTTCATCGCGGCCCGGCCTTAGAAATTTCATCCACCGCTTTCAAATTGCCATTCTCGCCCTGAGTTATTAATCGAATCGGTCCGACGCCGATCGGCAATCGACAGTCGCGCGGCCGATACAGCCTTCACAACAGGCGGCACCTTTATCAGACCACCTTTCGATGCCGATTGCGCCATGCGAATATCAAATTCGCAATCAACCCATACCACCCAATCGACTTGGCACAGACTAATCACCATTGCGATTGAAGCGATTCTTTTTTAAAGAAACCACACCTCATTCAATCGATATTTAAATCCAATATCGATCCCAAAATTTACAGCCAACCATCAACCTCAAAGAATAACAATCAATAAATCGACTTTATAAATCCACATAAAAATCCGCCGCAAAACCCAAGCCACGCAATCAACCGCGAATCGGTTACGAAGTTAATGCGAGTTCGCCTCGATGGAAAGTTGAATTTTTATTTCTCGAAAATATGAAAGAAATAACGCTTTCTCTGCCGCCCCGCGCGCTACGTCGGAATTTCGCGCCGCCCGACGGCACGCCCTACCCGCGGCGGCACCGGCCCCCGGCCTCGGCGCTTTCGGCCGATCACTCGTCCAGCGCGCATCCGGCCGGTTAACTCATTCGACGTCGATGCGCCCGCTCGCGATTCTGCGCCGGCTATGCGCCGTTGCGCTCACCGGCCTCGCGTTGCCCTGTGCCACGCAAGCCGCCACGCAGCAGCACTGCACCGCGGCGTTCGACGCGTATCGGCTCGGCCTCGCGGCAGCCGGCGTCGCGGACAAGCACTTGCCGTTCATGATCCTCCAGCCCGACAGTCGCACGGACACGGCCGTCTTGTTGATCCACGGGCTGTACGAATCGCCGTACTTCCTGCGCGGCGCGGCGTCGCGCTTCGCGGCGGCCGGCTACAATGTCGTGTCGCTGCTGCTGCCGGGGCATTGGGACGCGGGCTGGCGCTCGATCGACACCGTCACGTATCGCGACTGGCTCGCCACGGCCGATTTCGGTCTGGACGTTGCGCATTGCGTTGGCCAGCACGTGATCGTCGCCGGACATTCGCTCGGCGGCACGCTCGCGCTGTACACGGCGCTCGCGCGCCCGCGCGACGTCGACGCGCTCGTTCTATGGGCGCCCGCAACCGAACTACGTGCGCTGCCCACGCTCGGCGGCGTGATCGGCAAGGCATCCGGCATCGCGGGCAACACGTTTACGCGCAAGCGTGCGGACGCGGACGAAAGCGCGAGGCTGTCCGGCAATCCGGTATTTCAGTTGTACGAGATGATTCAATATCTCGGCCGCACTTACGGCGACGCGATTCCGCTCGACAACGGCAAGCGCCGCGATCTGCCGCTGTCTTATGTGAGGCTCGGCGCGCAAGTGCGCGCGCCGGTATTCGCGATCGTGCCGCTGCGCGATCCCGCCGTCGACGCGCGCGAAACGCTGAGCCTGCTCGCACAGATGCCGCAAATATCCGAACTGATCGTCTATCCGGAGGAAAGCGCCGTGTGGCACGCGAACGTCGCAAAATCGTCCATGGATACGTACCGTTCCCAACCTGGCGACTACAACCCGTCGTTCGATTGGATGATGGATCGGATTCTCGCGTTCACCGCCCGCGTTGCGCCGGCCAATCGCGCGATGTCGGCCGAACGATGAAACCGCGCGCATTCGCCGCCGCATTCGCAATCGCCGCCTGGTCCGCGAACGCCGCCGCGCAATGCGTCGACTGGATCGCCCCCATCGACGACGGCGCGCTGCAGCGCACGCGCGCCGACCTCGTTCGCGCGGCCACGCCGTCGGACGGCATTCGCATCCTGGCATACATTTTCGATACCGACCGCGCGGGCCTCGACATGCTGCGCCGGCTCGTGCAGGCCGCGCAACGCGGCGTGCCGGTGCGCCTGCTAATCGACGGCATCGGCCCCGGAGCCACCCTGCCGATCGAAGACGAGTTGATCGCCGCGCTGCACGACATCGCGCCGCGCTTCGAAATACGCGTATTCCATCCGAAAGCAGACTTCACGAAACTCGCGCGGCGCATGCACGACAAACTGTTCCTCGTTGGCGACACCGGCATCATCGGCAGCAGCTCGACGTGGGATGCAAGCGTCGACGGCTGGCTCATCGAGCGCGACTTGCTGGTGCGCGGCGATCCAGGCCGCCGCGATTCGACGCTGCATGCGATGCGCGCGCACTTCGACGCATTCTGGCGCAGCAACGCGGCCGTCGCGCAGCGACCGGCGGATATATTCGCGCTCGCGTCGCCGTACCACGGCGCACGCGGTTTCAAGACGCTCGAGCCGGCGCTCATCGAGCGCTGGCGCCGCGCGCTGTCCGCCGCGCCCGTCAACGAGCATGCCGACAGCGCTGGCGCGTCGGCGATCGACGACGCGCGCCCCGCCACCGCGTGGCTTGCGCTCGCATGCGACCGCCTGCGCTACGTGCACGACGCGCCGGACAAACGCGCGCCCGGCACGCTCGGCGACATGCTCGCCGCGCTTGCCCGTGCGCATACGGAAATCGTCGTCGTGAATCCATATCTGATCCTCGTGCCCGAGATGCGCGCGCTGCTCGAGCGCAAGCAGCGCGAGGGCGTGCGCGTCGTGCTGGTCGGCGCATCGCTCGGGCGGCTCGCCGCCGAGTTGCCGGCGATCGGCCGCGCATACGCGAACGACTTGCCGGCACTCGCGCGCGCGGGCCTCGAAATACGCGAATATCACGACGATGCAAACCGGATGCTGCACGCGAAGCTCGTTCGGATCGACGGCCGTCGCTATTATGTCGGCAGCTTCAATTTCGATCCGCTCTCAGCCTATTCAAATACTGAAAACGGCCTGTGGATCGATCCCGCCGACGAAACAGACATCCCCCCGCTCGCGCAAACGGTGGCGCTCGCTCTCGCGCATTCAGCCTCGGTCACCGATGGCAAAGGCGGGCTGCTTGCCTCGCCCGATGCGCGTTGCGATGCGGCCGGGTGCGGCAGCGTCTGGCGATGGCTGACACCGCTCGTGCGACGGTTTCTATAGTCGCGCGGCATCGGCGCTCGCCGGGCGGCGCGAATGCGCGCTTACCTGAATATCGGCTCTCCCGTGCGCCGGCGTCGGCGCCGGATTAACTCCGCCAATATATTAATCATATTCTCACAATTCAACTTCCTGGATTAAAACCGCAATCCAATTAATCGAATTAAAATTTAAAAATAATCGCATGTCGTTAACTGTCAACAAGTGCGAAATGCGGGAAAATGCCATTGATAGTTTTTTCCGCCTTTGAGATGATGAAACGGCTGCGCGAATGCGAGTCAAGCGCAGCATGCGTGGTTCTGCGAAAAGCGGAACTTTGAGCGTGCCGGCTTTACCCTGGGTCGGCACGCCTTTTTATTCGCCGCAATGAAACGCGATGAGGCGCGTCAATCAATGCGCACGTCTTTCCGATGGTTTCCGGCGATTTTCCAATTCGCGACATGAATTGCCGAAAACCGATCATTGATATACGGCCGGGCGCCGAACGGTAAAATACGCTGCCGCGCTCAGTCGACCACGCAAGGTATGATCATGAAAATTCTGCTCAATATTGCGCTAATCGTCGTCTGCGGCTTCGTTGTCTCGGCATGCGGAGATGACGACAACGTGATCCCCAACGCAAAGGGTGCCGATGTGTCATCGATTTCGGTTGCGCAACGCTTGAACGACGAACTCAGGGCCGTCGGCGTCGAACGGTTCACCGCATCGGATTACAAGCCCGGCGTAGTGCGTCACATCGTGCTGTTCCGCTATCAAGATACGGTGACGGCCGCGCAAAGGCAGGAAATCACCCAGCGCTTTCTGTCGCTACAGAAAAGCCAGCGCAACGGCGCGCGTTATATCGTATCCATCGACGAAGGGCTGCAAAGCAGCGGCGAAAAAGCCGATCAGGGGCTACAGCAAGGGTTCCTCGTGACGTTCCGCTCGGAAGGCGACCGTAATTTCTATGTCGGGCAACCGATCGTCGCCGATCCGAATTTCTATGACGCGAATCACCAGGCCTTCAAGGATTTCGTCGGCCCGTTGCTCGCGCGCCAAGGCGTTCTGGTGTTCGACTATACCGTCGACCAGACTGCGTCCGGCGCATGAGCCGACCGGCAAGCGGCAAGCCGTGACGTGCCGCGCCGGCCGGCACCCGAACCGGCGCGCCGGCGCCGCGCCGCCGGTCCGAACGATGCTGAAGCATCGCCCGTGCGCCGTCACTTCGGCTGGAACGCGGGCTGGCCCATTTGCCACAGCGCGAACGCCCATTCGTCGGCGAGCAGATTCGCCCGCTGCGATACGCTCGAGCCGATACCATGGCCGGCGTCGTAATCGATGCGCAGCAGCACCGGACGTGCGCTCGCCGTCGCCGCCTGCACCCGCGCCGCCATCTTCAGCATGTGCCACGGCGACACGCGCGGATCGTTCGCGCCGGTGGTGAACATGACCGCCGGATACGGCGTGCCGTCGTGAATATGCGCATACGCGCTCATCGCATACAGCCCGTGAAAGCCCGCCTCGTCGGAACTCGAACCCATCTCGGGCACGTTCGGCGGCCCGTTCGGCTCAGTCTCGAAACGTAGCGCGTCGGACAGGCCGACATCGTCCAGCACGACGCGGAAGAGCCCCGGATCGATGCTCATCGCGCCTCCCATCACGATCCCGCCTGCGCTCGCGCTATTCGCGGCCAGATATGGCCGCTGCGTATAGCGCCGGTCGATCAGATGCTGCGCGGCCGCGACGAAATCGAGCATCGTGTTGATCTTCCATTGCTTCTGGCCCGCGCGATGCCACGCGTCGCCATACTCGCCGCCGCCGCGCAGGTGCGCGACCGCGACGATGCCGCCCTGGTCCAGCCACGCCTGCCACGACGGCCGGTAGGCCGGGTCCATCGATACGCCGTAACTGCCGTAGCCGGTCACGATGGTCGGATGCGAACCGTCGCGCGCCACACCCTTCTTCGCGATGATCGATACCGGAATGCGCGTGCCGTCGTAGCTCGTCGCGAACTCGTCGTGCGCTTCATAGGCGTCGGATTCGAGCTTCGACGGCGCGACGAGGCCGGTATCGACCGCGGCATTGCCGCGGCTGCGCGGATCGAACGCCATCACGCGCGGCGCCTTGACCCAGTTTTGCAGGGTGAACATCACGCCCGGCTCGCGCGGGTCCGCGCTCAGATCGCGCACGGCGCCTGCGAACGGCAGCGTGAGCGTTGCGTTGTCGCGCCCGTCGAACGACACCCGCCTGAGCTGAAAGCTCGCGCCCGCGCGCTCGCCGGCATAGATCGCATCCTGCGCGATCGTAAACGCGTCGAGCACGTTCGGCCCCTGCGGAACGAGCACAGCCGCATGCGCGATATCCGGCCGCGCTGCCGGCGTCGACAGGATCTGGAAGCGCGGCGCATCCTTTTCGGACAGCAGATACAAGCGCTCGCCGCGCAGCTTCACGTCGGTCACGCCGTCCCGAGGCTCGGCGAATTTCTGCCACGGCGTATCGGCGCCGCTCACGCGCTCGAGCGGCGCGACGTAGAACGTATTCGGATTGTCATCCATGTTGCGATTGGCTACCGCCACCGCATACGGCGAATCGGGCGACACCAGCACATAGGTGCCCTGGCCTTCGGGCACGTCGAGCTTGGCCGACACGCCGCGGCCGAACACGGCCTCGTCGCCGTCGCCGTCGGGATGCTCGCCGAGCGTGTGCACGAACGTCACCGCGTTGTACTCGGTGAGCGCGGGCGGCGTGTCGGGGCCGGCCTTCGGGTAACGCAGATAGAAGAACGAACGGTTGTCGTTGCGCCACGACACGACGCAGCCGCTGGTGCGATCGATCGATTCGGCAAGCTGCGCGCCCGTGCTCAAATCGATCACGTGCAGCACGCTCTTTTCCGAGCCGCCTTCGGATACGCCATACGCCACATAGCGGCCGTCCCAGGATGGCGAATACCAGTCGAGTGCGTAATGATGCGCGCTGCCGGGCGCGAGCTTGGCCGGATCGACGATCACGTGTTCCGCGCCATTCACGCCGTCGCGCCACGCGAGCTTCGGCAAGTTGCTGCCCGGCTCCATCAGCCGATAAAACAGGCGCTCGCCACGGCGCGTGAATTCGCCGCGCATCAGATCGCCCGCCATCAGGCTCTGAATCTGCTTGGCGAGCGCGGCGCGCCCGGCAATGCGATCGAGCGTGCGGCGCGTATAGTCGGCCTGTGCCTTCATCCACGCCTGGACTTCAGGATCTTTCAGATTCTCCATGTAGCGGTAGTTGTCGACGACCGGCGTGCCGAAATAGGTTGTCGTGACGGGGCGCACCGGCGCGACGGGCGGCCCGTCGGCCGCGAACGACGCGGCTGCCGCAACGCTCAAGCTCGTGGCGAGCGTCATGATCCAAACGGCTTTCGTTGTTTTCATCTGGGATTTCCCGGTAAGGAGGCGCGGCAAGCGTACTCCGGGTCCTCCCGACCGACAACGTCGCCAAAAATGCGATACGCCAAACGAGCTTGCGGCGCCCGAAAAGATCGCTGAAAGATCGATTCCAGACGCCGCGGCAACGCCCGGCATCGGCTCGAAACCGCGCGCCGGATCACCGTGCCGCATGCGCCCGCTCGCGTGGCGCGCAATGTTTCAACCGCTGCCTGCTGTCACTCGGCTTTTCAAATACCGCATCGTCGTGCCAGCCGCACGCGCCTGCCGCACGCTCACGCGCAGAATTTCAGAATCGCGGCGGCCACCTGCGCCGGCGCCTCGCGCTGCGGGAAATGCCCGATTCCGTCGAGCACGATTCGCTCGTAACGCGCGGCGAACAGCGCTTCGCGTCCGGCGGAGCTGTCCGGATGCGTGCAGGCGTCCGCGCCGCCGTGCAATACGAGCGTCGGCACCAACAGCACGGGCGCGGGCACCAGCCGCGCGTCGTCATCCGCGTAGGCCGGGTCGCCGTGCGCGAGATTCCAGCGCTGCCGGTAGGAGTGCAGCACCACATCGGCCCAGTCGGGCGAGTCGAACGCTTCGGCCGCCTCGTCGAACTCGTGCGGGGCATACCAGCCGGCAGGCGACCAGGTGTCCCACATGAAGCGGGCGACCTCGCGGCGCTCGTCGCGCACCGCGCGTTCGCCGCGCGGCGTCGCCATCCACCAGTGATACCAGTAGTTGCGCGTTTGCTGCAGCGACAGCGTCTGATTCGGATCGTTGGTGCCATACCCGACCGACATCATCACGAGATGCGACGCAGCGCGCTCGCGCAACGCGCACGCGTTCGCCACCGCCCGCGCGCCCCAATCGTGGCCGACGAGCACCGGCGCATCGAGCCGCAACGCGTCGATGAAATCCAGCAAATCGCGCGCCAGTGCGGCGAGCTGCCCGCTGCGCGGCGTCGCGGGATCGCGAAAGCGGGTCGGCGCAAAGCCGCGCAGCGCCGGCGCCAGCACGCGATAGCCGGCGCCGGCAAGCGCCGGCGCGAGCGTCTTCCAGCAAGCCGGGCTGTCGGGCCAGCCGTGCAGCAGAACGGCCGTGCGCTCGCCGGCCGGATTCCATTCGAGATAGGCAACGTCCAGCAACGGCGTCGCCACATAGGCGTATGCAGACATCGGGATCTCCGTCGATCAATACGTTGCCGATGGTAGAACACCGGTTCATTGCGATTCGTGAAGAATCATCGATTATTATTAGAGAATCTCGTTCAATTGCGGGAGCGGATCGCAATGGATACGCTGCTGGAACCGTCGTCCGCGCCGCTCGACATCGGGCTGCTGCGCACGTTTCTCGCCGTCGTCGAAAGCAACGGCTTCGCACTCGCCGCGGAGCGGCTCGCGCTGACGCCATCCGCGGTCAGCGGCCACATCAAGCGGCTCGAGCGGGCTGCGGGGGCGACGCTGCTCGCCCGCACCACGCGCCGCGTCGAGCTGACGCCGGCCGGCCAGACGCTCCACACGTATGCGCGCAATATCGTCGAATTGGAGCGCGACGCGCGGGCGCGGCTGCGCGGCTCGCCGCTCGACGCACGGCTGCGCATCGGCGCCTCGGAGGACTTCGCCGGCACGTGGCTGCCGCAGGTGCTGCATGCGTTTGGCCGCCGGCATCGCCGCACGTCGATCGAACTGAAGGTCGGCATCACCGTGGATCTGCTGCGCGAGCAGGCGCGCGGCAAGATCGACGTCGTGCTCGGCAAGGCATGCGAGCGCGTCGACGCCGCCGGCGAATTGCTGTGGGAGGAGCCGCTCGTGTGGGCCTACACGCCCGCCGCCACGCTCGAGCCGGCCGGCACGCTGCCGCTCGCGCTCTTTCCCGAGCCGTGCGTCTATCGAGAGGCAGCGGTACGCGCGCTGAGCAGCGCGCAGCGGCCGTGGCGCATCGTGTTCGAGAGCGCCAGCATGACGGGTTGCGTGTCGGCGGCGCTCGCCGGATTCGCGCTCACGGTGCTCGCGCGCAGCCAGTTGCGCGACGGCCTGCGCGAATACGGGTCAAACGACGGCTTGCCTACGCTGCCCGCGGCGCGCTTCTACGCGTTCGCACACCGGCCGACGCCCGCGAGCGAGGCGCTGATCGACGCGGTTCGCGAAAGCGGCGCGCGCCGCCGATTCGGAACATGACGGGCCGACGGGCCGCCGGGCCGACGAATTGACGGGCTGCGCACGCATGCGTGGAACATCCGCGCGCAACCCCGGCGCGGCCGGCCGCCCGCCGGCATACCGCGCGCGCGGCCGATCGGCCGCGCCGCGCAGCGGAGGATCACTGCTTGAACGATTCGGGCCAAGCGGCGCAGGCACAGCGCCGGGTCACCGCTCGGCCGATTCGGGCGCCGCGGCGCGCCCGTTCATTTCACGCTGAACTTGTAGCTGCCTTGCGTGCGATGGCCGTCGGTCGCAACCGCCACCCATTTGACCGTGTAGGCACCCGGTTGCAACGGTTTGAGCGCGACCGACATGTGCTTGCGGCTGGCATCGACGATCGATTTGTCGGTCGTCACGAGCACGCCTGCCGCATCGACAACCGCGATCGAGCTGAATGCCGGCTCGAGCGTCTCGGTGAAATTGATCACCACATCGCTAGGCGCCGCAACCACGGCGTTCGCGGGAGGCTGAGTCTGCTCCGGTTTCGCATGGGCCGACGCAAAGCCCGGCAACGTGAGCGCAAGCGCGGCGGCGATGCCGCCGCGCGCCATCAGCATGATCTTCTTCGATGTCATTGGATACCTTCATTAAAACGACGAAACAAACGACCAAACACGGCGCGCCGGTGCGAACCGCGGCCGTCAGCTTACCAGCGTTACGCGCGCGTGCACCCCTGCGCGAACGTACCGGCGCATGCCCGCTTGATACGCTTGATACAATGCGCACGCCATGGATCTCGAAAGCATTCTGTTTACGCAAGGCTTCGGCTCGCGCCGCCAATGCCGCGCGCTCATCGACGCGGGACGCGTCGCGATCGGCGGCGCGACGTGCGCCGATCCGCAGGCATCGTTCGATGCCGACCGACTGATCTTCGAAGTCGACGGCATCGCGTGGCCGTACCACGCGCGCGCGTATCTCGCGCTCAACAAGCCCGCCGGTTACGAATGCTCGCGCGAGCCGCAGCATCACCCGAGCGTCTTCAGCCTGCTGCCGCCCCAGTTCGCCGAGCGCGGCGTCCAGTGCGTCGGCCGGCTCGACCAGGACACGACGGGCCTGCTGCTGCTGTCCGACGACGGCCAATTCGTTCACGCATACACGTCACCGAAGCGCAAGGTGCCGAAAACCTATGCCGCCACGGTGCGCCACCCGCTCGACGGCGCGCAACTCGACGCGCTGCGCGCCGGCGTGCTGCTGCACGGCGAGCCGAAGCCCGTCGCCGCGATTGCCGCGCATGCCAGAGAAGAACGACTCCTCGAATTGACTATCGCGGAAGGCAAATACCACCAGGTCAAACGCATGGTCGCCGCAGCGGGCAACCGCGTCGACGCGTTGCACCGGATTCGCATCGGCGGCTTCGCTCTGCCAGAGGATCTCGCGCAAGGCGCGTGGCGCTGGCTCGACGCATCCGAGCTGGCCGCGTTGCGCAATACAGCGAAAACCCTGTAAGGGAAAGCCCGCACGGCCTGCGCACGAGCGGCTCCGGGCTTGCTGCTTCGCAGCATGGCAGCCTCGAAAAGCCTCGCTATACTCAAATCACAAGCACAAAACATGAGTACAGGGTTTTTCTGGTTTGGGGAGGCATGATGATCATCAGCAGTCCGATTGAAATTTCGTCCGTGATCCTCGCGTTCGCGGCGCTTGGTGCGATCGTGATCGGCGGATTGCTCACCGCGATGCATTTGAAGCACAAATATCACCCGAACCTGATCGGCGCGATGATCGGCGCGCTGTTGTGCTTCCTGCTGATCGAGGCGCTGCCGGCGCTTACTTGAGCGCGTCCGGCCCGGCGGTGGCGCGCAGGAACGCGTCGACGCTGGGGTAGCGCAGCATGATGCGCAATTCGTGCTTCATGCGCGCGTTCACGAGCCGCCGCGATTCGCGCATGAACGAAAGCAGCGTCGGATCGAGCCGCCGCTGCGCGTCGGCGCGCGTAATACGCGGCGGGCTCGGCTTGCCGAACGCACGCGCGACTCGCTCGAAATACTCCGCCATCTTCATCTCGGTGTCGTCGCACGCATGCACGGCCCGCGCCGGCTTGCCGCGCACGGCCGCGCGCAGCAGGATCGAAGCGAGATCGTCCGCGTGAATGTGATTGGTGTAGACGTCGTCGGCATCGACGAGCGCTGGCGTGCCCTTGTCGAGCCGCGCGAGCGGCAGCCGGTTTGCCGCGTAGATGCCCGGAATGCGGATGATGCGCGCAGACAGCGCGCCGCGCGCGGTCGCGCGGCGCAATTGGCGCTCGGCCGACACGCGCCGCCGCGCACGCGGGTTAGCCGGCCGCACCGGCCGCGTTTCGTCAACCCACGCGCCGCCGCAGTCGCCGTAGACGCCGCTCGTGCTCGCGTAGACGACGACCGGCCGCGACGGCACGTCGGGTACAATATGCGAGCGCCGAAACCGCGGCCGAAATGGCTGCCGAATCGCTGTCACGGCGGCCTGCTTCGCGCGCCATTTGCCGTATGCACGGCCCGCCTGCGCACCCGCCAAGCGGCGCGGCACCCGCCGCGGCGATGCCAACGCGGCGATCAGCGCCTGCGTGCGGCGATCGGCGTCGCCCGTCGCCTGCGGCGGCGCGAGATGCAGCACGGTATTCGCGAGCCGGGAAAGACGCGCGAGTGTCGCCGGCTCGTCGAGATTGCCGACGAGCGGCACGGCGCCCGCCGCGCGCAGTTCGGCGCGACGTGCCGGCTGGCTCGTCAGCGCGACGATGCGCAGGTTCACGCGCCGCGCGCGCAGCTGAGCGACGCAGCGCATGCCAACATCGCCGCAGCCAACGATCAGCACGCGCGAGCGGCGCAGGATTCGTGTCGCAATCATGGTGTACCGGTTGATTCCTTCGGGATGCATTGTAGCTGCCGTGCCTGAATCGCACGGTCCCCACATACTGTTCTCAACGGACTTATGGCTTTTAACGTAACCATCAAGCAAAGCGGCCGGCAATTCCAGGTCGAGGCCGACGAAACCGTGCTCGCGGCAGCGCTGCGTCAGAACGTGCATTTGCCGTACGGTTGCAAGAACGGCGCATGCGGCTCGTGCAAGGGCGCGGTCACGCAAGGTCAGATCGAGCAGGGGCCGCATTCGGCGTCGGCGCTGTCAAACGACGAACGCACGCGCGGCCTGGCGCTGATGTGCTGCGCGAAACCGCAAAGCGACCTCGAAATCGACGTGCGCGAAATCGCGGGCGTCGACGGCGTGCAAGTGAAGAAGCTGCCCTGCCGCGTCGCGGCGCTCGAGCGCCGCGCGGACGACGTGATCGTGCTGAAACTGCAGCTTCCCGCAAACGAGCGGCTGCAGTACCTCGCCGGTCAATACATCGAATTCATCCTGAAGGACGGCACGCGCCGCAGCTACTCGATGGCGACACCGCCGCACGAGGACGGTCCGATCGAGTTGCACATCCGCCACATGCCGGGCGGCAAGTTCACCGATCATGTGTTCGGCGCGATGAAGGAGCGCGATATCCTGCGCTTTGAAGGCCCGCTCGGCACGTTCTTCCTGCGCGAGGAATCGGACAAGCCGATCGTGCTGCTCGCCTCCGGCACGGGCTTCGCGCCGATCAAGGCGATCATCGAGCATGTAAAGCACCTGAAGCTCGAGCGTCCAATGACGCTTTACTGGGGCGCGCGCCGCAAGAAGGATCTGTATCTGCTCGACGTCGCCGAACAATGGGCGGGCGAAATCCCGAACTTCAAGTTCGTGCCGGTGCTCTCCGAGCCCGACGACAGCGACGGCTGGACGGGCCGCACAGGCTTCGTGCACCGCGCGGTGATCGAGGATCTGCCGGATCTGTCGGGCCATGAGGTGTATGCATGCGGCGCGCCGGTGATGGTCGAATCGGCGCAGCGCGACTTCACGCAGCATCATGGTCTGCCCGCGGACGCGTTCTACGCCGATTCGTTCACGAGCGCCGCGGACCTCGCGCATACGGTCTGAGTGCCTTGCGCCGGCATGTGCGCGCAGATCGAACCGCCGCGACACCGAATTGCCGCGTCGCGGCGGTTTACTTGAAGCCAAGCGTGCCTTAAGCTTGCGCCCATGAACCGTTTCCAGTCCACGCTTCGACGTCGCCGCCCGCTTCCCGTCCCGGATGCCGCCGGCTCGTCACGGACTCGCGCCTAACCCGCTTCCGTGTTACGCGCAAGCTGTTCGAACCACCCAGCCACGGCATGCACCGTGGCTTTTTTGTTGCTTTTCATTCCGCTTCATTTCGCCCCCCTGCCCGGAGCCCGCCGCCATGCCGTTGACCGATTACCCGATCGACTCGCTGATGTACATCACGAACCGCCCCGACATCGTGTTCACGCACGGCAAGGGATCGTGGCTCCACGACCATACCGGCAAGCGCTATCTGGACTTCATCCAGGGTTGGGCGGTCAATTGCCTCGGCCACTGCAACGACGGCCTCGTGCACGCGCTGCAGGCGCAAGCGGAGAAGCTGCTCAACCCTTCGCCCGCCTTCTACAACGAACCGATGGCCAAGCTCGCGGCCCTGCTCACGCAGCATAGCGTCTTCGACAAGGTATTCTTCGCGAACAGCGGCGCGGAAGCGAACGAAGGCGCGATCAAGCTCGCGCGCAAGTGGGGCCGTCAATACAAGAACGGCGCCTACGAGATCATCACGTTCGACCATGCTTTCCACGGCCGCACGCTCGCGACGATGTCGGCAAGCGGCAAGCCCGGCTGGGATACGCTCTTCGCCCCGCAGGTGCCGGGTTTCCCGAAGGCCGAGCTCAACGATATCGCGTCGGTCGAAAAGCTGATCGGCGACAAGACAGTCGCCGTGATGCTGGAGCCCATCCAGGGCGAAGGCGGCGTGATTCCGGCGACGCGCGAATTCATGCACCAGTTGCGCGCGCTGACGAAGCAGCACGGCCTGCTGTTGATCGTCGACGAAGTGCAAAGCGGTTGCGGCCGCGCCGGCACGCTGTTCGCATACGAACTCGCGAACGTCGAGCCGGACATCATGACGCTCGGCAAGGGCCTGGGCGGCGGCGTGCCGCTCGCGGCGCTGCTCGCGAAGGCCGATGTCGCGGTGTTCGAGGCAGGCGATCAGGGCGGCACCTACAACGGCAACCCGCTGATGACGGCGGCGGGCCATGCGGTGATCTCGCAGCTCGTTGCGCCCGGCTTCCTCGAAGGCGTGCGCGCGCGCGGCGAATATCTGAAGGAAAAGCTGCTCGAGCTGTCCGACGAGCGCGGCTTCGAAGGCGAACGTGGCGAAGGCCTGCTGCGTGCGCTGCTGCTCGGCAAGGACATCGGCCCGCAGATCGTCGAGAAGGCGCGCGACATGCAGCCGGTGGGCCTGCTGCTGAACGCCGCGCGGCCCAATCTGCTGCGCTTCATGCCGGCGCTCAACGTGAGCATCGACGAGATCGATCAGATGCTCGCGATGCTGCGCTCGGTGCTCGATTCGCTTTGATGAGAGCGTGCCGGCGCGCGCACCGTGCGCAGCCGGCCCGCTCTCGATGGGCGGGCGGAACTCGCGCACCGCGATATCGACACCGCGCGCGCCGTGCGGCGCGCCGCATTTTCCGAATACTCGAATGGGCCGCGCGGGCAGCGCGCGACCCATGCGCGCCGCGCGTCACGCCGTGATCGGCCCCGAGCCCGGCTGCGGATTGCCGAGCGCGTCGGTCGGCACCGCCTGCTGCTCGAATGCCGCGAAATAAGCGGCCCACTGCTGGTTGCCATCGATACAAACCATCAGCGCGCCATCCTGCCACACATCGTTGTGATCGGTGCCGTCGTCCCCCGCGCGGTGCAGATAATGCGCGCCGGACGACCCCTGGTTCATGTGCGTGTCGTGAATGCCGTTGCCTTCGCTGTAGGTCCGGCCGAACACGTAGAAATCGAGACCTTGCTGTTGCGCCTGGTTGACGAGACGCAGCACCGACGGTATCGGCTCCGCATGCTCGGAACCGTCCATCACGTCGCTCAGGCGCCACGCGCCTGTCTCGCTCAGGATGTCGCTGCGCATGTAGTCGAGCGCGGGCAGCGCGTCGCGGCCGGTGAGATCCGTGTAGCCCTCCTGCGCCGCCGCGAGCGTGCCGGTAATCGGATGATGGAAATCGTAGACGAGCTTGTATTTGAGCAAGTCGTCTGCATCATTGGTGCCGACATTGATCGCGACATCCCAATCGCCCGTCGGCAACGCGAGCGTCAGATGCACATGATATTGCGTCTCGGCGCCATGCCCGGCCGCCTTCAGCCCCGCCACCGCTTTCACCTTCGCCTTTACGAAACCGTAATCCAGACTCATGCTTCGCCTCCCAGTTCGGGGTTATCGCACGCGCGACATACGCGCTGCGTGAATGGATTCGGCAGCGCGCGGGAAGTTCGCCGCGCCTGCGAACGCCCGATAGGAAAAAGGCCGTCACGACGAGCGGTGACGGCCTTTCGAAAGTATCGGAACGCAATGCGTCGCCGTGCGCGGCGCGATCATGCGCTCACTCGCCGAGGTACGCCGCGCGCACCTTCGGATCGTCGAGCATCTGCTTGGCGTCGCCCGACATCGTGACCGTCCCGGAATCCATCACATAGCCGCGATCGGCTGCCTGCAACGCGAGGCGTGCGTTCTGCTCGACGAGCAGCACCGTGAGCCCCTCCTTCGAGATCTCGCGCACCACCTCGAAGATCTTCTCGACCATGATCGGCGACAGCCCCATCGACGGCTCGTCGAGCAGCAACAGCTTGGGCCGGCTCAGAATCGCGCGCGCCATCGCGAGCATCTGCTGCTCGCCGCCCGACAGCGTGCCCGCCAGCTGCGTCGCCCGCTCCTTCAAACGGGGGAAAAAGCCGAACATCCGCTCCACGTCCTGCTTGATGCCGTCGCTGTCGTTGCGCAGGTATGCGCCCATCTGCATGTTTTCGACGATCGACATCCGCGCGAAGATGCCGCGCCCTTCCGGTACCATCGCAAGGCCGCGCTTGAGCAGCTCGTGCGTCGGCACGCCCTTGATCGACTGGCCGTCGTACTCGATGTCGCCCGCCGAATACGGCTTGAGCCCCGTGATCGCCTTCATCGTCGTGGTCTTGCCCGCGCCGTTCGCGCCGATCAGCGTGACGAGCTCGCCCTGACGGACTTCCAGATCGACGCCCTTGACCGCCTGGATGCCGCCGTAGTTGACCTGCAAGCCTTTGATTTTCAACATTGCCGCTGCCATCAGTGCACCCCTGCGCCGAGATAAGCTTCAATCACTTTCGGGTCCTTCTGCACGTCCTGCGGCAGCCCCTCGGCGATCACCTTGCCGTAATCGAGCACCGTCATCCGATTGCACAGCCCCATCACGAGCTTCACGTCGTGTTCGATCAACAGGATCGTGCGGCCATCGGCACGGATTTTGTCGAGCAGCCGTGTGAGTTCGACTTTCTCGGTCGCGTTCATCCCTGCCGCCGGCTCGTCGAGCGCGAGCAGTTTCGGATCGGTCGCGAGCGCGCGGGCGATCTCCAGACGCCGCTGATGGCCGTATGACAGATTGCGCGCAGTGTAGTCCGCATACTGCAGCACGCCGACGTAATCGAGCAGTTCGATCGCGCGCTCCCTGATCTCGCGCTCTTCCTTGCGCTCGGCGGGTGTTTGGAACACCGCGCCGATCAGGCCGTGCTTCGTGCGCACATGGCGCCCGACCATCACGTTCTCGAGCGCCGTCATTCCGCCAAACAGACGGATATTCTGAAACGTTCGGGCGATGCCCGCTTTTGCGACCTGATGGACGGCGGTTGGCGTATAAGTTTCGCCGTCGAGCTTGAACTCGCCGGAGTCGGGCGTGTAGAGCCCGGTGATCACGTTGAAGAACGTGGTCTTGCCCGCGCCGTTCGGACCGATGAGACCGTAGATTTCGCCTTCCCGAATCTGGAGGCCGACATCGGACAGCGCCTGCAGGCCGCCGAAGCGTTTATTCACGCCTTTGACGGACAGACGAATTTGTTCGCTCATTACCTTCTCTCCTGTGTCGGCAGGAGTTAGCGCTTCAGCACTTGCCCCTGCCCCATGCAACGCTGTCGGCGGGCGTTAGCGCTTCAGCGCTCACCCCACCCGCTCCCTTCAAGCGCGCACCGGCTTCTTGCCGCCGCGTTTCGCCAATTTCGCGATCTTGTCCTCATGCTTCGGCGCGGGCCACAGGCCCTCCGAGCGATACAGCATGATGACGACCATCGCGAGGCCATACAGCGCCTGACGGATCACTTCGGTATCGACAACGTCGTGGCCGAACAGCATGTGTTGCAGCGGACTCATCGTCGAGCGCAGAAATTCGGGGAACACGGCGAGCAGCACGGCGCCGAGAATCACGCCCGGAATATGTCCCATGCCGCCCAGCACGACGCACGCGAGCACGACGACCGATTCCCAGAACGTGAACGATTCCGGCGACACGAAGCCCTGAAACGCGCCGAACATCGCGCCCGACAGACCGCCGAACGACGCGCCCATGGCGAACGCAAGCAGTTTCACGTTACGGGTGTTGATGCCCATCGCCTTCGCGGCGATCTCGTCCTCGCGGATCGCGGCCCACGCGCGGCCGATCCGCGAGTGTTGCAGCCGTGTGCAGACCCAGATCACGAGCAGCGCGCAAAGCACGAACAGGTAGTAATACAAATAGACCGAGGGCAGCGAGAAGCCGAAGATCTCATGCGTCTGCGCGAAGTTGAAACCCGCCACCTTGACCGGATCGACGCCCGTGATCCCTTGCGGCCCGTTCGTCACGTTGACCGGACGATCCAGGTTGTTCATGAAGATCCGCACGATCTCACCGAAGCCGAGCGTGACGATCGCGAGATAGTCGCCGCGCAGACGCAGCGTCGGCGCGCCGAGCAGAATGCCGAACACCGCCGCGAGCGCCATCGCGATCGGCACGATGACGAGAAACGGCACATGCAGGCCGGCAGGCGCGAGCTGCGCGATCCAGTCGAAATGCGACGTCAGATGCGGCGAACTCAACAGCGCCGCGGTATAAGCGCCCACCGCGTAGAACGCGATGTAGCCGAGGTCGAGCAGCCCCGCGAAGCCGACGACGACATTCAGCCCCAGCGCGAGCATCACGTACAGCATCGCGAAATCGAGCACGCGCACCCAATAGTTGCCGCCCGTCGCGCCGATGATGAGCGGCGCGGCAATCACAAGCGCGGCGGTCAACACGCCGACAGTGACCGTCTTCGCGGTATGACGCTCGTCGACGAGCGTCGCGGACGTTTCGATCGGTTGAATCGATGTCATGTTGTTCTCCCCCGTTACGCGCGATCGGCGACACGTTCGCCCAGCAGGCCCGACGGCCGGAACACCAGCACGACGATGAGCACGATGAACGCGAACACGTCCTGATAGTTACTGCCGAACACCCCGCCCGTCAGATTGCCGATATAGCCGGCGCCCAGTTGCTCGATGAGACCGAGCAGCACGCCGCCCACCATCGCGCCGCCGAGATTGCCGATCCCGCCGAGCACGGCGGCCGTGAATGCCTTCATGCCGGGAATGAAACCCATGTAGAAATGCACGTTGCCATACTCGGACGCGATCATCACGCCCGCGAGCGCGGCCAGCGCCGAGCCGATCATGAACGTCGCCGAAATCACGAAGTTCGGATTCACGCCCATCAGACTCGCCGTGCTCGGGTTCTCGGCGATCGCACGCATCGCGCGGCCAAGCTTGGTCTTGTGCACGAGCAGCAGGAGCCCGCCCATCACCACGAATGCGACGATGATGATCGTGATCTCAGTCAGAGAAATCACCGCGCCCGGATTGTTCTCGCCCGCCTTGATCACGCTGATCGGATCGGTCGGCAGAAGCTGCGGAAATGGCAGCGGATTGCGCGACCAGATCATCATCGCGGCCGTCTGCAACAGGATCGACACGCCGATCGCGGTGATCAGCGGCGCGAGGCGCGGCGCGCGGCGCAGCGGCCGGTACGCGACGCGCTCGACCGTAAAGCCGACGCACGCGCAAACGAGCGCGGCAATCACGAGCCCGATGGCCAGCGTCGCGATGTGGCCCAGCCCGGGAAAATGGTTCTGCAACACGGTGATCGCGGAGAGTGCAACCATTGCGCCCACCATCAGCACATCGCCGTGCGCGAAGTTGATGATGCCGAGAATGCCGTACACCATCGTGTAGCCCAACGCGATGATGGCGTAGATGCTGCCGAGCACCAGCCCGTTGAGAATCTGCTGGATGAAAATATCCATTTAAAGCTCCTTGGTCCGTGCCGTCCGGACGATGCTCGGCCACGCGGATAAGCGATGGAGTCGCACCGTTTCGGCGGACACTGCGGGTCCTGAATCAATACCGGTAGGTGATGTCGCCCCGGCGCTCAGCGCGCGGATCGTATGCCGCGCGCTGAGCGCCGGGATAGAGGCGGAAACGGCGCCGCACGGATTTTCGGCACCACCACGAATCCCGTTTGAAATTCTCACGACTTGAGGACAGTGTGCTGGACCTCCTTGAAGTCGTAGAGCGTCCGGGCCCGCGCCTTCCGGCCGCGCGGACGGAGCATCGGATGAACCGCCGCGGCCAAATGAAGGCGCGCCGGGGCGTCGGCGCGCACGCCGGCAAGCAACCGAACCCGCGCGCGAACGCATACATGCGGAATGGACATCGCAACTGCGCGCGCGGTGAACCGCGCGCAGCCGGCCCCGGCGCGCATGCCGCGCCGAAAAACCCCAGGCATCGCCACCTCGTGACGGCACGTGACGGCGCATACCGCAAAAAGCGCAACCGCAGCGCCGTCGAACTCGGCGCAAGCCAACTTCCGATGCATCAAAACAGGTCTCCAGCGCCTTGCCCAATTCGTGTTTCAAGGCCCCAGGCCTGAAAACGGGCGAATTGTAACTCTATTTATAGAAGCGCCAATATTCCTGATTCGACAGGGTTTTCCTGCATTGCAACCTTTTCCGGGAAGGCCATTTCAATTTAAATAGCAACTTGGTTGCACCAATTTAACGCCATCCGGTTGCTCCACAAAGACCCCATCAAAACAAAAGCGCGCCCGAAGGCGCGCTTTCACGCTACAACCCGAGAGGCGAGCAGCCGTCGCCGGATCAAGCGGCAGGCGGCAGATTCAAGCCGCGCGGCAGCGGGAACGAAACGTTTTCCTCGATGCCCTCGAGCGCACGCACGTTGGTCACGCCAAGCTCGCGCAAACGCGCGATCACCGCCTGCGCGAGCACCTCGGGCGCCGACGCGCCCGCCGTCACGCCGATCCGGCGCTTGCCAGCGACCCACGCCGGATCGATCTGCTCGGGCGCATCCACCATGTACGCGACGACGCCGCGCTTTTCCGCGACCTCGCGCAAACGGCTCGAATTCGAACTATTCGGACTGCCGACGACGATGACGACATCGCATTGAGGCGCCATGAATTTCACCGCATCCTGGCGGTTCTGCGTCGCATAGCAGATGTCCTGCTTCTTCGGTTCGCGAATCGCAGGGAATTTCTGTTTGAGCGCCGCGATGATCTCGGCCGCGTCGTCGACCGACAGCGTCGTCTGCGTGACGAGCGCGACGCGCTCCGGATCGGGCAGTTCGAGCCGGTTCACGTCCTCGACGCTCTCGACGAGATGCATCCCGCGCTCGACCTGCCCCATCGTGCCCTCGACCTCCGGATGCCCCTTGTGGCCGATCATCACGATATCGACGCCATCCTGACGCATCTTCGCGACCTCCACGTGCACCTTGGTGACGAGCGGGCAAGTCGCGTCGTAAATGCGCAGCCCGCGTACCGCCGCCTCGTCGCGCACCGCCTTCGATACGCCGTGCGCGCTGAAGATCACCGTGTTGCCGGACGGCACTTCGGCGAGTTCCTCGACAAAGATCGCGCCTTTTTTCTTCAGATCCTCGACGACATACTTGTTGTGGACAATTTCATGGCGAACGTAGATCGGCGCGCCATGCATCGCGATCGCGCGCTCGACAATCTCGATCGCCCGATCGACGCCCGCGCAAAAACCGCGCGGTTGAGCGAGCAGGATCTCGGCATCGGCCGCAGCAACCTGGCCGGACAGCGTATCGATGGAGCTCATGATTACAGAATCCCGATGATTTTCACTTCGAACGTGAGCGCCTGGCCCGCGAGCGGATGATTGAAATCGAACAGCGCCGACGTCTCGCCGACCTCCTTGAGCACGCCAGCATAACGGCCGCCGCCGGGCGCGTTGAACTCGACCAGATCGCCGGGCGTGAAATGCTCGCCGACCATCGCGTTCTCACGCAGCGTGGCCATCGACACCCGCTGAATCAGCTCCGGATTGCGCGGCCCGAACGCCTGCTCGGGCGCTAGCCGGAAAGTCGAATGGTGCCCCGGCTTGAGTCCGATCAGAATCTCTTCCAGCGACGGCGCGAGTTGCCCGGCGCCGAGCAGCAGCGTGGCGGGCCTGTCGGTAAACGTGTTGACGATGTCGGCGCCGTCGGCCAGGGCGAGCCGGTAATGAAGCGTGACGTGGGAACCGGGCTTCACTTCTGCAAGGTCGATGAGACTCATGGTGGTACTCGTTCAATCGGCGCCTGAAAAACGCGGGCGGCGCGGTACAAAGCCCCTATTGTAAGTCACCCTCGGCGATCGGGGCGGCAGATGGCGTCATTTGCGCCGCCGCCATCGCCCGGCCAATGGAGCCAGCAAGATGCAGCACGACCTTCTGATGATTGGCGAAGACACCGACGAGCCGCCGCAAGAATGGCGCGCAGCGGCGGTCCCGCCCGCCGCGGCCGCGCTCACGGCCTGCCGCGCCGCAACGCCCACGGCCGCGCCGATGTCCGCGCGGCGTGGCGGCGATCTGCCGCGCGAACGCTTGCTCGAACGCGGCCCGGCCGCGCTATCCGATGCGGAACTCATCGCGCTTTTGCTTGGCACCGGCCTACCCGGCCACGATGTCTTCGCGCTTGCGAACACGCTGCTCATGCGCTTCGGTTCGCTGCGCGCGCTGCTCGACGCGGCGCCCGGCGATTTCAAGGGCCTGCGCGGCATCGGCAATGCGCGCGCCGCAATGCTCGTCGCAGTCGTCGAGCTGGCGCGGCGCGCGCTCGCCGAAAAGGCGCGCGAACGGCCGCTCGTCGATTCGCCTGGCGCGCTCGAGGATTACTTGCGGCTCATGATCGGCACACAGCCGCATGAGGTGTTCGTTTGCCTGTTCCTCGACGCCCGGCACCGTGTGCTGCGAACCGAGGAAAGCGCGCGCGGCTCGCTGACGCGAATGGCCGTCTATCCGCGCGAAATCGTGCGGCGCGCGCTCGCCTTGAATGCGGCCGCGCTCATCGTCGCGCACAATCACCCGTCGGGCGCGGTGCAGCCCAGCGCCGCGGATCGGCGGCTCACGCACGTACTGCGCGATGCACTCGCGCTTGTCGACGTGCGGCTGTCGGACCATCTCGTCATCGGCGCAAACGATACGTTCTCGTTCGCGCGAGCGGGCTGGCTCTAGCATCGACGGGCCGGGCGGCCTGCCCGAACCCGCCGACAAATTGGGTTTGATTTTCCTGAGGTTTTTCTGTTAGAATCGCCGTCTGACTTTTTTCCAACCAGTTCTGAAGCCGCTTTAGCGGTCCTGCAAGCCTGTTTTGTCCATACCGGCACAAGCTCGCGGAAACCGTCACCGGCGATTGAACCCCGAATTCAGCGTATTAGGAGTGCTCTCATGGCACGCGTATGCCAAGTGACTGGGAAAGCGCCGATGAGCGGCAACAACGTTTCCCACGCGAACAACAAAACGAAGCGTCGCTTCCTGCCGAATCTGCAAAACCGCCGGTTCTGGGTGGAAAGCGAAAACCGTTGGGTGCGCCTGCGCGTCTCGAACGCCGGCCTGCGCCTGATCGACAAGAACGGCATCGATTCCGTGCTCGCTGACCTGCGCGCACGCGGCGAAGCCTAAGCCCCAAGGAGCACTACCATGGCGAAAGGCGCACGCGACAAAATCAAGCTCGAGTCGACCGCAGGCACGGGTCACTTCTACACGACCACGAAGAACAAGCGCAACATGCCGGAAAAGATGGAGATCATGAAGTTCGATCCCGTCGCGCGCAAGCACGTGGCATACAAGGAAACCAAGATCAAGTAATGCTCCGGTTTCCACGAGCCTGACGATGACGAAAAGCCCCGCAATCGCGGGGCTTTTTACTTGAGCCGCCGTCCGCGCTCCGTTCTGAAGCGGTATGCTCTGCACTTCCCGTTCGCATGGCGCGCGGCGGGAAAGATAAGACGGAACGCACAAGCAACGGAGATGCAGATGAATTTCGATGTGGCGATTGTCGGCAGCGGCCTCGCCGGCCTGTCGGTCGCGCTCAATCTCGCGCAAACACGCCGCGTCGCGCTGATCGCGAAGCGCTCGATGATGGAAGGCGCGAGTGACAACGCGCAGGGCGGCATTGCCGCCGTGCTCGACTCGGCGGACAGCGTCGAAAACCACGTCAACGATACGCTGATCGCAGGCGGCGGCCTGTGCGATGAAACGGCGACACGCTACATCGTCGAGCACGGCCGCGAGGCGATCGAATGGCTGATTTCGCAAGGCGTGCCGTTCACGAAGGACGATGCGGCCGAGCTGGGCTTCCACCTGACCCGCGAGGGCGGTCACAGCCACCGCCGCATCATTCATGCGGCCGACGCGACCGGGCATGCCGTGCTCGCGACGTTGTCCGAGCGTGCGCGCAGCCATCCAAACATCACGTTCTTCGAGGATCACCACGCGATCGACCTGATCACGTCGGATCGCCTCGGGCTGCCCGGCCTGCCCGGGCGGCGCTGCGTCGGCCTCTATGCGCTCGACGTGCAAAGCGGCCGCACGGTGACGATCGAAGCGCCACACACGGTGCTCGCGACGGGCGGCGCCGGCAAGGTGTATCTGTATACGACGAATCCGGATACCTCGACCGGAGATGGCATCGCGATGGCATGGCGGGCGGGCTGCCGAGTCGCGAACATGGAATTCATTCAGTTCCATCCGACCTGCCTGTTCCATCCGTATGCCAAGTCGTTCCTGATCACCGAGGCCGTTCGCGGCGAAGGCGGCGTTCTCCGGCTACCGGACGGCACCCGCTTCATGCCCGAGCATGATCCACGCGCCGAGCTTGCGCCGCGCGATATCGTCGCGCGCGCCATCGATTTCGAGATCAAAAAGCGCGGTATCGATTGCGTCTACCTCGACATCAGCCATCAGCCGGAGGCATTCCTGCGCGAGCACTTTCCGATGATCCACGCGCGCTGCCTCGAATTCGGCATCGATATCGCAAAAGAGCCGATTCCCGTCGTGCCGGCCGCGCACTACACATGTGGCGGCATCGTCACGGATTTGGCCGGCCGCACGGATCTCGCGGGGCTCTACGCGGTGGGCGAGACGTCGTACACCGGCCTGCACGGCGCGAACCGGCTCGCCAGCAATTCGCTGCTCGAATGCCTCGTGATCGGCCGCGCCGCCGCCGCCGCAATCGAAAGCGCCGGCTACGATTCGGCCACGCATGGCCCGCTGCCTGCGTGGGACGAGAGCCGCGTATCGGACCCGGACGAGGAAGTCGTGGTCGCGCACAACTGGGACGAACTGCGCCGCCTGATGTGGAACTACGTCGGCATCGTGCGCACGGACAAGCGACTCGAACGCGCGAAGCACCGGCTGAAGCTGCTGCGCAACGAAATTCACGACTATTACTCGAATTTTCGCGTGAGCCGCGATCTGCTCGAACTGCGTAACCTGGTCGATGTCGCGTCGCTGATCGTCGACAGCGCGCGGGCGCGGCGCGAAAGCCGCGGCCTGCACTACAGCCGCGACTGGCCGCACGCGCTGCCGAAAGCGTTGCCGACCGTGCTTACGCCCACGCGGCGGGCAACCCAATAACGGCGCGCCCGGCCGCGCACGCCCACTGCGTCGTGCCGTGCACGCGATGAAACAAGGCCGCCGGCACATCACGCGCCGGCGGCCTTGTTTCATTTGCCTAATGCATGTCGAAACGGGGCGTCACTTTCTCGAAAAAATCGAAGCAACCACCGGCAGCGCGAAAGATCGACCGGACGCCGCGGCGCAGCCGCAATTCGCCCGGTCTTTATCAAGCCGCCGCCCGCGCCGGCCCAATCATTCCTGCCGGACAGCGCGGCCCCACCGCGCCTATTCGACGATGCGCATCGAATAATCGGTCGCGCGCACGTCTTTCGTCAGCGCGCCGATCGAGATCCGGTCGACGCCCGTTTCGGCAATCGCACGCACCGTGTCGAAATTCACGCCGCCCGATACCTCGAGCACCGCGCGGCCGCCGGCAATGCGCACCGCCTCGCGCATCGCATCGAGCGTGAAATTATCGAGCAGCACCGACTGCGCGCCATGCGCGAGCGCGGTGCGCAACTGGTCGAGCGTCTCGACCTCGATCTGCACCGACACCTGCGCATCGAGCGCGAACGCCGCATCCAGCGCCTCGCCGACGCCGCCCGCCGCCGCGATATGGTTTTCCTTGATCAAAATGCCCGCATAGAGCGCGAGCCGCTGATTCGCGCCGCCGCCTACGCGCACC
Organism: Burkholderia singularis; assembly: GCF_900176645.1. GTDB lineage: Bacteria > Pseudomonadota > Gammaproteobacteria > Burkholderiales > Burkholderiaceae > Burkholderia > Burkholderia singularis. The sequence goes on along the minus strand of NZ_FXAN01000013.1, from coordinate 23,633 downwards.
GCGTACTTCTGCGCGAGCCGCAGGCCCGGCAACGTCTTGCGCGTGTCGAGGATGCGCGCGCGCGTATCGGCGATCCGGTCGACATAGCGGCGCGTTGCCGTCGCGACGCCCGACAGCAATTGCAGGAAATTGAGCGCATTGCGCTCGCCTGTCAGCAGCGATCGCGCCGGGCCGCGCAAGTCGCAGACGGTCGAGTCCGGCGTCATCCAGTCGCCTTCGCGGTAGCGCCACTGAACCTCGATCGCCGGATCGACCGCGCGCATCACCGCATCGAACCACGGCACGCCGCACAGCACCGCTTCTTCGCGCACGATCACGCGCGCGGCACGCACCGGGCCATCCGGCACGAGCCGTCCGGTCTGGTCGCCCGCGCCGACGTCCTCGGCAAGCGCATCGGCGACGTTACGCGCGAGCGCCGCGTCGAACGCGGCGCCGTACTCGCGCGAGATATCCGCAAACAGCGGCGACACTGCATGTCTGGTCATGCCGGCCCCACGTTCGCGAAAAGTTGCTGATCGCGCTGCAAATCGCCGCTTGCCTGCACGCGCTGCTTGTGACGCGCCGCGAAATCAAGCATCCGGTGAATCGGCACGCGCGCGCGCTCGGCAATGGCGGAATCGACGAAGATTTCGCCGTGGCCGTGCTCGAGCGCATCGGCCAGATTCGACAGCGCGTTCATCGCCATCCACGGGCAATGCGCGCAGCTCTTGCAAGTCGCGCTATTGCCGGCCGTCGGCGCCTCGATGAAAACCTTGCCCGGCGCCGCGAGCCGCATCTTGTGCAAAATACCGAGATCGGTCGCGACAATGAAGCGCTGCGCATCGAGCTTCACGGCCGCGTCGATCAACTGCGACGTCGAGCCGACCACGTCCGCGAGCGCGACGACGCTTTCCGGCGACTCGGGATGCACGAGAATCTTCGCATCCGGATATTCGTCGCGCAGCAGTTCGAGCTCGACGCCCTTGAATTCGTCGTGAACGAGGCAGGAGCCCTGCCACATCAGCATGTCCGCGCCGGTCTTCTTCTGGATATAGCTGCCGAGATGCCGGTCCGGCGCCCAGATGATCTTCTCGCCGCGCGCATGCAGATCGGCGACGATCTCGAGTCCGATCGACGACGTGACCATCCAATCGGCGCGCGCCTTCACCGCGGCGCTCGTGTTCGCATAAACGACCACCTGACGATCGGGATGCGCGTCGCAAAACCGCGAGAACTCGTCCGCCGGGCAACCCAGGTCGAGCGAGCAGGTCGCATCGAGATCGGGCATCAGCACGCGCTTACCTGGGCTCAGAATCTTCGCCGTCTCGCCCATGAAGCGCACGCCGGCAACAACGAGCGTCTGCGCGTCGTGGTCGCGGCCGAAGCGGGCCATTTCGAGCGAGTCGGCAACGCAGCCGCCCGTTTCGTCCGCGAGCGCCTGCAGATCCGCGTCGACATAGTAATGCGCGACGAGCACAGCCTTTTCGCGCTTGAGCAGCGTCTTGATCCGCGCCTTCCATTCATCGCGTTCGCCGGCTGCGAGCGGCGCGGGCACTTTCGCCCACGCCTCACCGACGCCGCAAACCGCTCCTGACGCGAGCGGCCTGTCGTATTCGATGGGTTTGATCCCGATCGCCGATTGCATCTTCAATCTCCTGTCGAGCAGGCGCGGCGTTTCAGTGCCGCCTCTGCTCCCATGCCGCGATTGACCGGCGCCAGCGCTTAGGCGCCTGTTCCAGCCCTGCGACGGTGTGCCGATCGGAGTGAACGCATCGTGCTGAACGCCCCATGCGTCACACCCCAATCCCATGCCACGCCCCTCCTCCCGTGGGCGGCCCACCCAATCATCAGTCCAGCGCAGGCGAGCCGTTCGAACGGGAACAAAAAAACCCCGCCAGCGCGGGGTTTGTGACGTCCGGAAATTTTAATCGATTTCGGTCTGGACGGCTTATGCGTAGCGGCTCAGGCGTGTCGCGAACTCCTGCAGCGCCTTGATGCCGCTTTGTTCGGCACGATGGCACCAGTCCTGCAACTGGGCCAGCAACTGCTCGCGCGACGCATTCGAGCGCTCCCAGATCGACGCAAGCTCGGCGCGCAGTTGGAAGAACGTATGCAGCTTCTGGCTGTTCGCGAAAATCTCCGGCAGCAGGCGCTTCTGCGGCTCGTCGAGGCCCGCCTCGTCCTTGTGGAACCACTTGCGCGCGCCGTGCATCAATTGGTACTTCTCGCGCGCGCCCAGCTCCTTCAGATGCGCAAGCTCCTGGCGGTACGCACGCTTCAACGTCTTCGCGTAACGCGCCATCACCTCGTAGCGGTTCGACAGCACCGCCTGCAGCGTTTCCTGATCGAGCACCGTCTTGCGTGCGGCCAGGCGCGGCGTCGGCGCGATCTTCTTCACTTTGGCGAGCCCGAACGCGGACATGATGCGGATGTACATCCAGCCGATATCGAATTCGTACCACTTGTTCGACAGCTTCGCCGACGTCGCGAACGTATGATGATTGTTGTGCAGTTCTTCGCCGCCGATCACGATGCCCCACGGAAACAGGTTCGTGCTCGCATCGGCCGAATTGAAGTTCCGGTAGCCCCAGAAGTGGCCGAGGCCATTGACGACGCCCGCCGCCCAGAACGGAATCCAGATCATCTGCACCGCCCAGACAGTCAGGCCGACGAGGCCGAACAGCGCGACGTCGATCACCATCATCAAGCTCACGCCGAGAATCGGATATTTCGAGTAGACATTGCGCTCGAGCCAATCATTCGGCGTGCCGTGACCGTACTTGCGCATCGTCTCCTCGTTCTTCGCCTCCGCGCGATACAGCTCGGCGCCTTCGAGCAGCACCTTCCAGATCCCGCGCGTTTGCGGGCTGTGCGGATCTTCCTCGGTTTCGCACTTCGCATGATGCTTGCGATGGATCGACGCCCACTGGCCCGTCAGCATGCCCGTCGTCATCCACAACCAAAAACGGAAGAAATGGCTCACGACCGGATGCAAATCGAGCGCGCGATGCGCCTGGCAGCGGTGCAAATAGACGGTCACGCCGACGATCGTCACGTGCGTGACGGCCAGCGCGAACAGCACGATCTGCCACCACGAGAAGCGCAGAAGCCCGTTGGAAAGGAAATCGAGCAGGGAATTCAGCAAGGCGTTACCTGTGAGAGTAGTCAGGCCGCCGACTCAACCGCGACCCATGTCAAGAAAATGAAAGCACACTGCGTAGTAGGACGGAATTTTACTGCATCCGTTCCAAGTCTCTGTAAAAAATGAACATTTCTTGTTGCAACGCAATGCGCGGCGCTACGCGTCGCGCACGGACCGGTCCGCCGGCACGCCATTCGCGCCCGCCGCCGCGAACCCGTCCGGCAATCCGACCACGCGCACCTCGCGCTGCGGAAACGGAATCGAGATCCCGTGCTCGGAGAAGAGCCGCCAGATGTTGCGATTGACCGCCGAACGCACGCCCGCCGTTCCCCTGGCCGCCTGATCGATCCAGAACGCAAGCTCCAGATCGACGCCGTCCGCGCCGAAGCCGACGAGGTAAGGCGTCGGCGCCGGCTCCACGAGCACGCGCTCGACGCCCTTCGCCGCGTCGGCCAACAGCGCAAGCGCGCGCTCGACGTCCGACGTATACGCAACCTGCACCGCAACCTTCGCATAGCCGTGCGTCAGATACGACGACTGGTTCTGCACAATGTCGGTGACCAGTTTTTCGTTCGGAATCAGCGTCTCGTTGCCGTCGAGGCCGCGCACGACCGTGTAGCGGGTACGAATCTGCGTGACGACGCCCTGCTGGCCGCCAACGTTGATCGCATCGCCCAGCCGCAGCGATCGATCAAGCAAAATGATGAAGCCCGACACGTAATTGCTCGCGATTTTCTGCAGACTGAAACCGAGTCCGACGCCGAGCGCGCCGCCGAACACGCCGAGCACCGTCACGTCGATACCGACGAGCGACAGCCCGATCAGGATCGCCGCGAACACGAGGAATGCGCGCCCAGCCCGCGACAGCACGACTTTCAGGTTCGCGTCGAGCGTTTTCGCGCGCGTCAGGCGCTCGTCGAGCACCGAGCCGAGCCACATCGCGAGCATCAGCGTCACGCACAGCCACAGCACGCCCGAGATCACCGACATGAGCGTCAGATGCGCGTTCGCCACGCGGAATTGCACGCTGTCGAGCCATGCGATCACGTCGCGCTGGATGCCGAGCACGGTCAGCGCCATGGCTATCCAGACGACGGTCGACACGATCTTCTCGACGATCGACAGCCACGCATGCGTGTGGCCGTCGCGCGCGAACACGCGGCGCGCGGCGAAGAACAGCACGTAAATAACGCCGATCCCGATGAGCGGCACGAGCGCAAGCTGCAACAGCGACGTCGGCATCAGGCCATCGAAAACGAGCTGCGCAAGCCACATGAACATGCCGCCGACGAGCGGAAACAGCGCACGGTTCAGGCTGAGCGAGCCCGCGCCGGGCATGCGGCCGGCCGCGCGGCGGCGCGCGTCGAGCCGGCCGCGCAGATAACGCGCGACGAGCCATGCGAGCGCGAGTGCGCCGAAAAATGCGACGGCCTGCCAGATCATCGCGGGCTGGCTGAAATCGCGCACGACGGCCTCGAGCCGCCGGGTCAGCAGATGATTCGTCATCATGCGTGCCGCCCCCCGCTACTGCGCGCGCCGCTCGAGAACCGCGGCGAAGAAGCCGTCGGTCGCATGCCGATGCGGCCAGAGCGACAGGTAATCGCCCGTATCGAGCGCGATCCGCTGCTCGGCGAACACGCGGCTCGCAGGCGTCAGCACGAACTCGGGATGCGCATCGAGGAACGCCGCGACGATTGCGTCGTTCTCCGCATCGAGCACGCTGCAGGTCGCATAGACGAGCCGGCCGCCCTTTTTCACGAGACGCGCGGCGCTCGCGAGAATCGACGCCTGTTTCGGCGCAAGCTCGGCAATGGTCTCGCGCGTCTGCCGCCACTTCAGATCCGGATTGCGGCGCAGCGTGCCGAGCCCGCTGCACGGCGCGTCGACGAGCACGCGGTCGATCTTGCCCGCGAGGCGCTTGATCTTCGCGTCGTGCTCGCTGTCGATCAGCACCGGATTCACGTTCGACAGGCCGCTTCTCGCGAGGCGCGGCCTGAGCTTCGCAAGACGCTTCTCGGACACGTCGAACGCATACAGCCGGCCCGTCGAGCGCATCATCGCGCCGAGCGCGAGCGTCTTGCCGCCCGCGCCCGCGCAGAAATCGACGACCATCTCGCCGCGCCGCGGCGCGACGAGCGAGCACAGCAACTGGCTGCCCTCGTCCTGCACTTCGATCAAGCCGTCCTCGAACAGCTTGAGCTTCGTGAGCGCCGGCTTGCCGACGACGCGCACGCCGGACGGCGCGAACGGCGTCGCGCCCGCCTCGATGCCGGACGCGCGCAAAGCGTCGATCACCTGATCCCGGGTCGTGCGCAGCGCGTTCGCGCGCAAATCGAGCGGCGCCGGATAATTGACGGCCGCGGCGAACTGCGCGAGTTCGTCGGCGCCGATTCGCTGCGCGAGCATCTGGTGGATCCAGTCGGGCAGGTTCGTGCGCACCCGCAGCGGCAGGCTCGCCGGATCGATTTTCGCGACATGCTCGAGCCACGCCGCCTCGGCCTCCGACACGAACGGCCTGAGCGCGCCGCGCCCGGCCGTCTGCATCAGGCCGAGCAGCGCCAGGCGCCGCGCGGGCGCTCCGCAGCCGCTCTCGGCCAGATGCGCGTACTCCATCTTTCGCCGCAGCACCGCGAACACCGCCTCGGCGATCACGCCGCGCTCCGCGTGGCCGAGCTTCGGATGCGCGCGGAAAAAGCGGCTCGTCACGACGTCGGCCGGACCCGCGAACTTGAGCACCTCGGCAAGCAGCGTCTCGGTCTGCCCAATCAGAAAACCATGCAGCTTCATACGCCCTCACCCGTCGAAATATCGGTCGCATCCGCGAACAGCCAGCGCGCGCAGCCCGGCGCCAGCACCGCGCGCCCGTCCACGAGCCGCACCTGCTCCTGGACGAACCAGCGCACCACGCGCGGATACAGCACATGCTCGGCAGCCAGCACGCGCGCGGCGAGCGCGTCGGCGTCGTCGCCCGCGACGACGGGCACGGCCGCTTGAGCGACGATCGCGCCGCTGTCGAGTTCCGGCGTCACGAAATGAACCGTCGCGCCATGCACCGCGACGCCTGCGTCAAGCGCCTGCTGATGCGTGTGAACGCCCTTGAAGCTCGGCAGCAGCGACGGATGGATGTTCAGCATCCGGCCCTCATAGCGTGCGACGAATGCCTGCGTGAGAATACGCATGAAGCCGGCGAGCACGACGAGATCGGGCTCGAAGCGGTCGATCTCGGCCGCGAGGGCCGCATCGAAGCTGTCGCGGCTGTCGAAGCCGCGGTGGTCAACGAGCGCGGTCGCAATGCCGTGCGACGCCGCGAATGCCAGGCCTGCCGCGCCCGGCCGGTTGGAAATGACGGCGGCGACCTCAGCAGGCCAACCGTCGCGCGCGCACGCGCGCACGACGGCCTCCATGTTGCTGCCGCGCCCGGAAATCAGGATGACGAGTTTCTTCATCCGCGGAATTTTACCATTCGGCCCCGCCGTTTCCGGCATCACGAGCCGCCCGCGCGCACGAACGTTTATAATTATCTGCTTTGCGGCGTCCGGCCGCTCACTTCCCACGCTGTCATCCGCTAACGTGAAAGTCTTCCGCGGCCTGCCCAACGACGAAAGCCGCGCCCCGTGCGCGCTGACGATCGGCAACTTCGACGGTGTCCATCGCGGCCACCAGGCCCTGCTCGCGCGCGTGCGCGCAGCGGCGGACGCGCGTGGTCTGCCCGTCTGCGTGATGACGTTCGAGCCCCATCCGCGCGAATTCTTCAATCCGGCCGGCGCGCCGCCGCGCATCGCGATGCTGCGCGACAAGCTCGAGGCGTTGCGCGAGCACGGGGTCGACCGGGTCGTCGTCGAGCATTTCAATCACACGTTCGCGAGCCAATCGCCGGATGCGTTCGTCGAGCGCACGCTCGTCGACGGTCTGCACACGCGCTGGATCATGGTCGGCGACGATTTCTGCTACGGTGCGAAGCGCGCCGGCAGCTTCGCCTCGCTAAAGGCGGCGGGCGAACACTACGGCTTCGAGGTCGAGCAAATGCAGACGCTCGCCGGCGCCGACGGCCAGCGCATCTCGAGTTCCGGCGTGCGCGCGGCGCTCGCCGCGGGCGATCTCGACGCCGCTGCGGCCGCGCTCGGCCATGGCTACGCGATCAGCGGGCATGTCGTCCACGGCCTGAAGCTCGGCCGCGACCTCGGCTTTCCGACGCTGAATCTGCCGATCGCGCACAAGCGCCCCGCGCTATCCGGCATCTTCGTCGTGCAGGTGCACGGCATCACGCCCGAGCCGCTGCCCGGCGTCGCGAGCCTCGGCGTGCGGCCAACCGTCGACGATTCGGGCCGCGTGCTGCTCGAAGTGCATCTGCTCGACTGGCACGGCAACGCATACGGCAAGATCGTGCGCGTCGAATTCCTGAAGAAGCTGCGCGACGAGGCGAAATTCGTCGATCTCGAAACGCTCGCGCGCGCGATCGCACAGGACGTCGCCGACACGCGCGCGTACTTCGCCGCGCACGGCCGCGCGCCGGGCAGCCGCGCAACCGGCTTCGCGACGTCGGCCACCGACCGAATTAGCTGAAGCGCCGCCGCCCGTCTCGCCGGGCGCCCCGCCCGCCGCGCCGCCCGATCCCGGCGCCGCGCCCACGATACACGACGCGCGAGCGTCCTCGAGATTTTCAAAGCGATCCCGACATGAGCAACAAAAAAGCCGATTCGAAACCGCAGGCCAAATATCCGGTCAACCTGCTCGACACGCCGTTCCCGATGCGCGGCGATCTGCCCAAGCGCGAGCCGCAATGGGTCGCGGACTGGGAAGCGCGCGGCGTCTACGACAAGATCCGCGAAGCGAGCCGCGGCCGGCCGAAATTCATCCTGCACGACGGCCCGCCGTATGCGAACGGCGACATTCACCTCGGTCACGCGGTCAACAAGATCCTGAAGGACATCGTCGTCAAGTCGCACAACATGGCGGGCTTCGACGCGCCTTACGTGCCCGGCTGGGATTGCCACGGCATGCCGATCGAAATCCAGATCGAGAAACAGTTCGGTAAATCGCTGCCTGCGGCCGAGGTCATGAGCCGCGCACGCGCGTATGCGGGCGAGCAGATCGACAAGCAGAAGGCCGGCTTCAAGCGCCTCGGCGTGCTCGGCGACTGGGACAATCCATACAAGACGATGAATTTCGTCAACGAAGCCGAGGAAATCCGCGCGCTCGGCAAGATCATCGAAAAGGGCTACGTGTACCGCGGCCTGAAGCCGGTCAACTGGTGCTTCGATTGCGGCTCGGCGCTCGCGGAGGCCGAAGTCGAATACAAGGACCGCACCGATCCGACGATCGACGTGCTGTTTCCGTTCGCCGAGCCCGACAAGACCGCGCACGCGTTCGGCCTCGCCGAGCTGCCGCGCGCCGACGGCGGCATCGTGATCTGGACGACCACGCCGTGGACGATTCCCGCGAACCAGGCGCTCAACCTGCATCCGGAGATCGTCTACGCACTCGTCGACACCGAGCGCGGCCTGCTCGTCATCGCCGAGGAGCGCGTGCCGGCGTGCATGAAGGACTTCGGCCTGAGCGGCCGCGTCGTCGCGACGACGCGCGGCGACAAGCTTGCCGGCCTGCGCTTTCACCATCCGCTTGCCGCCGCGCATCCGGGCTACAAGCGCACGTCGCCCGTCTATCTCGGCGATTACGTGACGACCGATACCGGCACGGGCGTCGTTCACTCGTCGCCTGCCTACGGCATCGAGGATTTCACGTCGTGCAAGGCGCACGGCATGACCGACTCGGACATCATCAATCCGGTGATGGGCGACGGCCGCTATATCGAATCGCTGCCGCTGTTCGGCGGCCTGTCGATCTGGGACGCGAATCCGAAGGTCGTCGAGGCGCTGAAGTCCGCCGGCACGCTGCTGCGCAACGAGCACTACTCGCACAGCTACATGCACTGCTGGCGTCACAAGACGCCGATCATCTATCGCGCGACGTCGCAATGGTTCGCCGGCATGGACGTGACGCCCGCGAGCGGCGGCAAGACGCTGCGCGAGACCGCGCTCGAAGGCGTCGACGCGACCGCGTTCTATCCGTCGTGGGGCAAGCAGCGCCTTCACAGCATGATCGCGAACCGCCCGGACTGGACGCTGTCGCGGCAGCGCCAATGGGGCGTGCCGATGGCGTTCTTCGTCCACAAGGAAACCGGCGAGCTGCACCCGCGCACGCTCGAGCTGCTCGAGGAAGTCGCAAAGCGCGTCGAGCAGGCGGGCATCGAGGCGTGGCAGACGCTCGATGCCCGCGAGCTGATCGGTGACGACGCGGACCTCTACGAAAAGAACCGCGACACGCTCGACGTATGGTTCGATTCAGGCACGACGCATTGGCACGTGCTGCGCGGCTCGCACAAGGATCAGCTGCAATTCCCGGCCGATCTCTACCTCGAAGGCTCGGACCAGCACCGCGGCTGGTTCCATTCGTCGCTGCTGACCGCATCGATGCTCGACGGCCGCGCGCCGTACAAGGCGCTCCTCACGCACGGCTTCACGGTCGACGGCGAAGGCCGCAAGATGAGCAAGTCGCTCGGCAACGGTGTCGATCCGCATGAAGTCGCAAACCGGCTCGGCGCGGAAATCATCCGGCTGTGGATCGCATCGACCGACTATTCGGGCGAGCTTGCGATCTCGGAGGAAATCCTCAAGCGCGTGACGGAAGGGTATCGCCGGATCCGCAACACGCTGCGCTTCCTGCTCGCGAACCTGTCGGACTTCGATTACGCAAAGGATGCGCTGCCCGCAAGCGAATGGCTCGAGATCGACCGCTACGCGGTTGCCTTCGCCGCGAAGCTGCAGGCGGAGCTGCTCGCGCATTACGACAAGTACGAGTTCCACCCGATCGTCGCGAAGCTGCAGACGTTCTGCTCGGAGGATCTCGGCGGCTTCTATCTGGATGTGCTGAAGGATCGCCTCTATACGAGCGCGGCCGCGTCCCGTGCGCGGCGCGGTGCGCAAACGGCGCTCTATCACCTCACGCAGGGCCTGCTGCGCGTACTCGCGCCGTTCCTGTCGTTTACCGCCGAGGAAGCCTGGCGCGTGTTCCAGCCGTCGAGCGAAACGATCTTCACCGAAACCTATTACGCGTATCCGCAGATCGACGGCGCCGACGCGCTCGTCGAAAAATGGGCGCTGTTGCGTGACGTGCGCGGCGCCGTCACGAAGGCGCTCGAGGAAGCGCGCACCGCGAACCGCATCGGCTCGTCGCTGCAGGCCGAAGTCGTCGTGCGCGCGTCGGGTGCGCGCTACGACGCGCTCGCGAGCCTCGGCGACGACCTGAAGTTCGTGCTGATCACGTCGGCCGCGGCGCTCGCGAAGGTCGACGGCGAAGCCGACGAAGGCGTCGACGTCGCGGCGTCGACGTATCAGAAATGCGAGCGCTGTTGGCATTATCGCGACGATGTCGGCGCGCACGCCGATCATCCGACGCTCTGCGGCCGCTGTTTCTCCAACCTGTTCGAAAACGGCGAAATCCGGAGCGCGGCTTAAATGGCGAAAACCGTGTCCAACGCAACCCAATCGAAATCCACGAGCGGCGCGCTCGCGCCGTGGCTCGGCCTCTCGCTGATCGTGATCCTGTTCGATCAACTGACGAAGATCGCCGTGCTGCGCACGCTCGCCTATGGCGTGCTGCATCCGCTCGCGCCGTTCTTCAATCTGACGCTGATCTACAACCGCGGCGCGGCGTTCGGCTTTCTCGGCACGGCAAGCGGCTGGCAGCGCTGGGCGTTCACGGCGCTCGGCCTCGGCGCGACGATCGTGATCTGCTACCTGTTGAAGCGCCACGGTCGTCAGCGTCTGTTCAGCCTTGCGCTCGCCCTGATCCTTGGCGGCGCGCTCGGCAACGTGATCGACCGGCTGCTGTACGGTCACGTGATCGACTTTCTAGACTTCCATGTCGGCGCGTGGCACTGGCCCGCGTTCAATCTCGCCGACTCGGCGATCACGATCGGCGCGGTGCTCCTCGTCTACGACGAGCTGCGCCGGGTGCGCGGCGCGCGCTGAGCGCCGGCACTGCGCGCAACGGCCGGTGCGCAGCGCGCCGGCCGCCCGCTTACGGAGGCCCCAATTGGCACACGCAGAACTCGCAGGAAAACACCTCGTCGTCGGCCTCACGGGCGGCATCGCCTGCTACAAGATCGCCGAACTCACGCGCCTGCTGACCAAGGCCGGCGCGACCGTGCAAATCGTGATGACCGAAGCCGCGACGCAGTTCATCACGCCCGTCACGATGCAGGCGCTGTCGGGCCGCCCCGTCTATACGAGCCAATGGGACGCGCGGGTGCCCAACAACATGGCGCACATCGATCTATCGCGCGAAGCCGACGCGATGGTGATCGCCCCCGCGTCGACCGACTTTCTCGCCAAGCTCGCGCACGGCTTCGCCGACGATCTGCTGTCGACGCTCGCCGTCGCGCGCGACTGCCCGCTGCTCGTCGTGCCCGCGATGAACCGTCAGATGTGGCAAAACCCGGCCACGCAACGCAACGCGGCGCAGCTTCGCGCGGACGGCGTCGCCGTGCTCGGGCCGGATTCCGGCTCGCAGGCGTGCGGCGAAACCGGCGACGGCCGCATGCTCGAGCCGGAGGCGATCTACGAGGCGATCGTGTCGCACTTCCAGCCGAAGGTGCTCGCGCACCGCCGCGTGCTGATCACCGCGGGCCCGACGTTCGAGCCGCTCGACCCGGTGCGCGGACTCACCAACCGCTCGAGCGGCAAGATGGGCTTCGCGCTGGCGCGCGCCGCGCAACAGGCGGGCGCCGACGTCCATTTGATCGCCGGCCCCGTTTCGTTGCCGACACCGTGGGGCGTGTGGCGCGAAGACGTGCAAACCGCTCAGCAGATGTACGACGCGGTGATGCATGCCGTGCCGAACGCCGACGTCTTCATCGCGGTCGCCGCGGTCGCCGACTGGCGTGCGGCGCAGCCCGCCGAGCACAAGATCAAGAAAACCGCCGATCACAAGATGCCGGCGCTGTCGTTCGTCGAGAATCCGGATATCCTCGCGAGCGTCGCCGCACAGCCCGACGCGCCGTATTGCGTCGGCTTCGCGGCGGAAAGCGGCGATCTCGACATGCACGGCGAGGAAAAGCGCGCGCGCAAGAACGTGCCGCTTCTGATCGGTAATCTCGGGCCGCTGACGTTCGGCCTCGACGACAACGAAGTCGTGCTGTTCGAAGCCGGCGGCACGACGCGCTTGCCGCGCGCGAACAAGATGACGCTCGCGCACGCGCTCGTCGCCGAGATCGCCAAGCGGCTGCCCGACACCCGCCTCATCTAACGCCGGCCGGGCTTTCGCCCGCCGTCACGCGGCCGTCTCCATGCGGCCGCGCCTTTGAACCTCCGACACCGACTGTCACCGCATGAAACTCGACCTGAAGATTCTCGATGCGCGAATGCGCGACTACCTGCCGCACTACGCGACGCCGGGCAGCGCCGGTCTCGACCTGCGCGCGTGCCTCGATGCGAGCGTCACGCTGAAACCGGGCGACACGGCGCTGATCCGCACCGGCCTTGCGATCCACGTTGCCGATCCCGGCTATGCGGCGCTGATCCTGCCGCGTTCGGGCCTCGGTCATAAACACGGCATCGTGCTCGGCAATCTCGTGGGCCTGATCGACTCCGATTACCAGGGCGAACTGATGATCTCGACGTGGAACCGCGGGCAGAGCGAATTCGTGCTGAATCCGTTCGAGCGCCTCGCGCAGCTCGTGATCGTGCCCGTCGTGCAAGCGACGTTCAATATCGTCGACGAATTCGCGCAAAGCGAGCGCGGCGCGGGCGGCTTCGGCAGCACCGGCCGGCATTGAGCGCTCGATGAAAGACGCGCGCGGGCGGATGACCGCCCGCGCGCGTGCCGCCCTGCGCTGCGACGCCGCTCACTCCTCGAGCGCGCGCTCCTGCCAGCCGACCCGCGGTGCACGCTCACGCTTCACGCGCGTCGATTCAACGATCGTCGCGTAGATCACGAGCGCGATCAGCACCCCCGCGAGAATCGCCGACGAGCCGATCGTGCCGAACCCCAGCCCGCCCTTGGCGGGCGGCTTCGTCAGCAAATCACCGAGCGTCGCGCCGAACGGTCGCGTCAGCACGAACGCAGCCCAGAAGAGAAATACGCGCGAAACGTTCGTCCAATAGGTCGCGAGCACGATCACGACGAGCAGCCCGCCGATCAGCATTGCGCCGCCCGCGAAACCCAGGCCCGAACTGTCGGCGAGAAAATCGCCGAGCGCGGTGCCGAGCGTGTTCGAGAACAGGATCGCGATCCAGTACAGCACTTCGACCTTGCGGGTGCGGATCTGGTCGACCGACAACGATTCGCCCGACCACCGCCAAACGGCGAAAATCGTCAGCAGAATCGCGACCAGAATCGCCGAGCCGGCCGCGTAGCCCAAGCCGAGCGTGCGGTCCATGAAATCGGACATCGTCGTGCCGGCCGTGCTCGTTGCCACGATCACGGCCCAATAGATCACCGGGCGATAGCGTGCCGTCGCGAGCTGCGCGACGAGCGTGACGATGAAAAACGAAAAGAGGATCAACGAGCTGTACAGATAGCCCACGTTGAGCGTCATCGACAGCAAATCGCCGCCCGTCTCGCCGAGCGTCGTCGCACAGATCTTCATCACCCAGAAGGCGAGCGTGATCGCGGGAAGTTTATTCATACGAGCCTCAGGAATAATCAGGGGCCGGACAGACTGCGATGGGCCGCAGCAATAGGCCGCGATGGGTCGACGCGCCAGCCTAGCCGTCCGAATACCGCATATGAGGCTCGAATACTATGCGATGCTCGCTTAACAGCACATTAAGGTCGATCACGCCAACCGGCGACAATCGCGCGAATTAACGCATCCTGCGCAGAATCCCGCCCGGATTCGCACCACGAATGAAACAATCCCGCGCGGCGACCACCAGATAATCGTCGAGACGCCGCACATCGAGATCGCAGGCGGCGCCTGACGCCTGCGGGCGCAGCAAGGTTGCGTCGACGTCCGACACGGATTTCATCATCAGCAACATTTCCATGCGCGTCGTCGCCGCCGCGCCGCCGAACGAGTAACTGACACGCTCGCCATGCACGATCAGCTTGCGCGCGCCGTCGCTGCTGCGCCAATCGCCGTCCCAGCCGGACGCGCGCGCCGGTCCGGCAGCCGGCTTCAGATGCGAGCGCACGAGCCAGCCGGATGTCGCCTCGCCCTGACGATCGATATAAGTCGCATACACCATGCCGTCCATCCACATGTCGCCTTCCGGCGACTCGGCTACGATCACCCGGTTGCCTTTCGCCAGATAGCGGCCGCTGTTCGTGAAACGGAACGACACATGCTCGGCATCCGCCTGCCGCTCGAAAAAAGGCGTCTTTGGCGCTTGCACGCTGGCAAGCCAGGGTGTGGTATCGAGCAGCGGCACGGCATCGCGGTTCACCGACGCGCGCGCGAGCGCGCCGAACGGCGCCGCCGGCCACGGCAGCATCGCCGCGCCGACGACCACGCCGGCCGCCACAAGCCTCACGATACGCGGCAGCACGCCGGCTTTTGCCCGCGCCCCGCCCGCCGCGTGGTTCTGTTTATCGCCCATACTGCCTCGCTTCGAATTATTCTGCGATACGGCGCTCTTGCGGCACCTTCCGTGCGTGCGCACACTAACGGATGTGCCGCTCCCGATAATACAAACGATAAGCCAGCGTAAGCAGCACGATGAACACGATGCCGACCACCATCGTCATCTGGAATTCGGGCGTGAATGCTGTCGTGACAAGCACCGCGCCGACGAGCGCCGCGCCGAGCAAACTGCCGGCCGGATGCAGCCACATCCGGAACGCCGGTGTCGGCCCGCGATAGCGCGTGCGGAAAAACAAATGCGTGACGAAGATCATCAGCCACGTAAATAGCGCGCCGAACATCGCAATGGCCATCAGCAGCGTATAAGCGGTTTGCGGATATACCGCGACAACCACCGCCGCAACCGCAATACCGCTCGACGATACGACGAGCGCCGCCACCGGCACGCCGTTCGCACCGATGCGGCCGAACATCGCCGGCGCGAGCCCCGCGCGCGACAGGCTGAACATCATGCGCGTCGTCACGTAGAGTTGGCTGTTCATCGCGGACAGCGCCGCCACCAGCACGACGAAATTGATCACGCCGGCCGCATAGGGCACGTGCGTCGCGGCCATCACCTTGACGAACGGGCTCTCATCGGTGCCGGCTTGCGTCCAGGGCACGATCGCCAGCATCAGCGACAGTGTGAGTAAATAAAACAGCACGAGGCGAAACACCGTCGAGCGAAATGCGCGCGACACCGCACGTTGCGGATCGCGCGCCTCGCCCGCCGCAATCGCAACGGTTTCGATGCTCATATAGCTGAAGATCGCGACGATCACCGCGACCCAGGTGCCCCATGCGCCTTTCGGGAAAAAACCATCGTGCGCGACGTAGTTCGCCGCGCCGATGCCGGACGACGCCGGTGCCGTGCCAACAAGATAGGCTCCGAGCACGACGAAAGCGACGATCGCCGCGATCTTCAGCATGGAAAACGCATACTCGACCACACCGTACAATGTCACGCTCGCCATGTTGACCACGATCAACGCCGCCGAGAAACCGATGACCCAGTACCAGCCGGGCACCCCCGCAAACCAATACTTCATGAAGACGGCGATCGCGCTGATCTCGGTGCCAACGGCGAACACCACCGCCAGCCAATACGCGTAACGGACGAGAAATCCGGCGAGCGGACCGAC
Source organism: Burkholderia singularis (assembly GCF_900176645.1). Taxonomy (GTDB): domain Bacteria; phylum Pseudomonadota; class Gammaproteobacteria; order Burkholderiales; family Burkholderiaceae; genus Burkholderia; species Burkholderia singularis. The sequence continues at coordinate 7,747 of NZ_FXAN01000013.1, read as the reverse complement.
ATAGTGCTCCGCATATGCGCCGAACGAACCCGACGTGGGATGCGCGACCGTCATCTCCGCAAGCGCGCCCATCAGCAGCAGCGCGATCAGCGCGCCGACCGCATATGACACGAGCACGCCAGGCCCCGCGAGCTGGATCGCGAAGCCGCTGCCCAGAAACAGCCCCGTGCCGATCGCGCCGCCAATCGCGATCATCGCCATCTGGCCCGACGTGAGCCCGCGCCTCAAACCCTTCTCACGCTCGACGATCGAATCGAACGTCCGTTCTTGTACCGTCAAATCAAACTCCCGAATCCATATTCGTTGATATTCGTTGACTGCCTTCAAATAAAACGAAACGGCGCGGAGGACTTCCCGCGCCGTTTGTTCAAAGTGAAACGATGACTGTTATTCGACTTCCACCGTTTCTTCGTTGGGCTTGCTAGGCGGCGTCGCCGTCTTGTCGAACGACAGTTGCACCTTGTCGTCGCCGTCGACATCGACCGTCACCCGGCCGCCACTGACGAGCTTGCCGAACAGCAACTCGTCGGCAAGCGCGCGGCGGATCGTATCCTGAATCAGCCGCTGCATCGGGCGCGCGCCCATCAGCGGATCGAAGCCGTGCTTCGCGAGATGCTTGCGCAGCGCATCGGTGAAAAGCGCTTCGACCTTCTTCTCGTGAAGCTGCTCTTCAAGCTGGATCAGGAACTTGTCGACCACCCGCATGATGATTTCCTCATCGAGCGGACGGAAGCTGATGGTCGCGTCGAGCCGGTTGCGGAATTCGGGCGTGAACAACCGCTTGATGTCGGCCATCTCGTCACCGACTTCGCGGCGCGTCGTGAAACCGATCGTCGCCTTCTGCATCGACTCGGCGCCCGCATTCGTCGTCATGATGATGATGACGTTGCGGAAATCCGCCTTGCGGCCGTTGTTGTCGGTCAGCGTGCCGTGGTCCATCACCTGCAGCAGCACGTTGAAGATATCCGGATGCGCCTTCTCGATCTCGTCGAGCAGCAGCACGCAATGCGGCTTCTTCGTCACCGCCTCGGTGAGCAGCCCGCCCTGATCGAAACCGACGTAGCCCGGCGGCGCGCCGATCAGACGGCTCACCGCATGCCGCTCCATGTACTCCGACATGTCGAAGCGAATCAGCTCGATGCCGAGCGTGAACGCCAGTTGCCGCGCGACCTCGGTCTTGCCGACGCCCGTCGGACCGGAGAACAGGAACGCGCCGATCGGCTTGTCGAGCTTGCCGAGGCCCGCGCGCGCCATCTTGATCGCGGCCGCGAGCGCATCGATCGCCGGATCCTGGCCGAACACGACGCTCTTCAGATCGCGGTCGAGCGTCTGCAGCTTGCTGCGATCGTCCTGCGACACGCTTTGCGGCGGCACGCGGGCGATCTTCGAGATGATTTCCTCGATCTCGCTCTTGCCGATCGTCTTCTTCTGCTTCGATTTCGGCAGCACGCGCTGAGCCGCGCCCGCCTCGTCGATCACGTCGATCGCCTTGTCGGGCAGATGGCGGTCGGTGATGAAGCGCGCGGACAATTCCGCGGCGGCCGACAGCGCGCCCGACGAATACTTGACGCCGTGATGCTCCTCGAAGCGCGACTTCAACCCGCGCAGAATCGCCACCGTCTGCTCGACGGTCGGCTCGGTCACATCGACCTTCTGGAAGCGCCGCGACAGCGCCGCGTCCTTCTCGAAAATGCCACGGTATTCGGTGAACGTCGTCGCGCCGATGCACTTGAGCGTGCCCGACGACAGCGCCGGCTTCAGCAGGTTCGACGCATCCAGCGTGCCGCCCGATGCGGCACCCGCGCCGATCAGCGTGTGAATCTCGTCGATGAAGAGAATCGCGTGCGGGCGCTCCTTCAATTCCTTGAGCACCGTCTTCAAGCGCTGCTCGAAATCGCCGCGATACTTCGTGCCGGCAAGCAATGCGCCCATGTCGAGCGAATAGACCTGGGCGTTCGCGAGAATGTCAGGCACCTCGCCGCGCGTGATCCGGTACGCGAGCCCTTCGGCGATCGCGGTCTTGCCGACCCCCGCCTCGCCGACGAGCAGCGGGTTGTTCTTGCGGCGGCGGCAGAGCACCTGCACGACGCGCTCGACTTCGGACTCGCGCCCGATCAGCGGATCGATGCGGCCGTCCTTCGCCATTTGGTTCAGGTTCTGCGTGAACTGCGCGAGCGGCGTTTCTTTCTGCGCGTTCGTATCGTCGGCTTCGGCGTTCGCATCGGCGGGCTTCGCGGATTCACCGGTGCTCGTCTTCGCGATGCCATGCGAAATGAAGTTGACGACATCGAGACGCGTCACGCCCTGCTGCTGCAAATAGTAGACCGCGTGTGAATCCTTTTCACCGAAGATCGCGACGAGCACATTCGCGCCCGTCACTTCCTTCTTGCCGTTCGACGTCGACTGCACATGCATGATCGCGCGCTGGATCACGCGCTGGAAACCGAGTGTCGGTTGCGTGTCGACGTCATCGGTGCCGGGCACCGTCGGCGTATTGTCGTGAATGAAATTGCGCAGGTTCTGACGCAGGTCTTCGATGTTCGCGGCGCACGCGCGCAACACCTCGGCCGCTGTCGGATTGTCCAACAGCGCCAGCAAAAGATGCTCGACCGTAATGAACTCATGCCGCGCCTGGCGCGCTTCCATGAACGCCATGTGCAAGCTGACTTCCAATTCCTGGGCAATCATGCTTCCTCCATCACGCACTGCAGCGGATGCCCTGCCTGCCGCGCATGGGTAACGACTTGCTCGACTTTGGTCGACGCGATGTCCCGCGTATAGACCCCACAAACCCCCCGCCCTTCGCGATGCACCTTCAGCATAATCTGTGTGGCCGTTTCGCGATCTTTCTTGAAATACTCCTGGACGACCATGACGACGAACTCCATCGGCGTGAAATCGTCATTGAGGAGCACCACCTTGTACATCGAAGGCGGCTTGAGCTGCTGCTCCTTGCGTTCCAGGACGGTACTGTCCTGCTTGTCCGGGATAATCGCCATACACCCATTCTAAACAACTCGGACAGGCCCGCAATCCTGTCATTAACCGACTTGACCAGCCGGCGCCCTCCCCCGGCCTCCCGGTGCCGCGCGCGGGATAAATCTGCCGCGACGGCCGCAAACCGGTTTGCGGTACCGGCCTGCGTTCGTTGCGCGCGTCACGCCAGATCGAGTATCCCACATTGCGCGCTGTCGAACGCTTGTCACCCGTCTCCGGTATGTAAGACGATTATGCGACTTTTCAAGCGGCCTCGCTTGCGCGGATGCTGCAAAGCAAAGCGGGATAAACCCTGAAAAATGGGTTCTTTACAACGTCCCCGTATACGTCTAAAAATTTCCTTGACACTCCAATAAAGAGCGCCAACAATCAAGCTGGCACTTTTTTCAATTCGTCTTCGACAATATCTTTGACAATTGGGAAAGGCCGAGGTGAGCTTGTGAGGGGGGAACGGCTGCGTAGGTCGTTTAGCTTTTCGAGCGTGCTCGTTGTAAGTAGCGACTTGTGTGACAGGGGAAGTAGGTATGGCAACTGGTATTGTCAAATGGTTCAATGACGCGAAGGGCTTCGGTTTCATTACGCCCGACGAAGGCGGCGAAGATCTGTTTGCACATTTCTCGGCAATCAACATGCAGGGCTTCAAGACCCTGAAGGAAGGCCAGAAAGTGAGCTTCGAAGTCGTCCAAGGTCCGAAAGGCAAACAAGCGTCAAATATCCAGGCTGCTTCTTAAGAGCTATCTGGATAAAGAATCGAAAGCCCGGCTTCCAGCCGGGTTTTTTTTGCGCCGATTTTTGTTCCTGCCAACGCGGCCGCAACCAATGCGCGCTGGATTACAAAATATCCGCCGCCCGTTTATTTCAAATCACTTTCAGAACACCCATCATACCGAGATCCTCGTGTTCGAGAATATGACAATGAAACATCCGCTCGCCACGCTCGGTTTGTGTCACCAGAATCCGCACGGTTTCCCCATCGCCGACATTGACCGTGTCGCGCCATGCGCGATAAGGCTCCGCCACCTTTTTACCCGCCGTTTCGCGCTCGATTACCTGGAATTGCGTGCCGTGCAGATGAAACGGATGGTCCATGTCGGTTTCGTTGCGGATCGTCCATAGCTCGACGTCGCCGCGCCGGCTCGTGAAAGTTGTGCGACGCGGATCGAATGTTGCGCCGTTCACCATGAAACGCATGCCGGCCGGCCGGCCGCGCGTGTTCCCACGCATCATCGCGTCCATGTCCATCTCTTCGGCAAAGACCACTTCCTTGCGCGCCGCCGGCTCGCCCAGCGCGGGCACCGCACGCAGCGTGGCGGGCATCTCGCGCGGCGCGACGCCAGGCTCGAACGAAACGTCGGCAAGCGTCAGTGCACGCTCGGGCGCGGGCGCGCTTTCATGCGCGCCGTGCTGCATCGACATCTTGCCGCGATCGTAGCCAAGCGCGGTCAGTGCCGCGCGCGACGCCGTCGCGCCCGCGCGCACGACCAACTCGGCACGCTCGCCCGGCGCAAGCAGCAGCGACGTCATCTCGCGCGGCGCGCCGAACAGGCCGCCGTCGGTGCCGACATGCGCAAAGCTGCGGCCGTCGTCGAATGCGATCAGCAGATAGCGCGCGTTGCACGCGTTCCAGATTCGCCAGCGTTCGTCGCCGGTGAGCACGATCCGTGGCCGCCGCGCACCGTTGACGAGTACGTACTGCCCTTCGCGGCCGTTCATCCAATCCATCATGTCGTTCGGCGCGATCGCGCCGTCGGCCGCAAGCTTCAGATCCGAAACGAAAAGCTGCCGCTCGGGCCAACCGGCGAGCGGATCGTCGGCGGCGCGCACGACAATCGGCCCCGCGAGCCCGCGAAACACCTGCTCGGCCGTATACATATGCGGATGCGGGTGATACCAATACGTACCCGCGCTTCCCTTGGGCAACGTGAAGCGGTAGACGCGCGTCGCGCCCGGCGCGACGAGATCGGTCGGATTGCCGTCTTGATCGGGCGGCACCGGCAATCCATGCCAGTGAATCGTCGAAGGCTGCGGCAGCCGATTGACGAAACGGATCTCGACGGCGTCGCCCTCGCGCAAATCGATGAGCGGCCCGACAACCGGCCCTTGCGTGCCCGCGCCGTATTGCCAGAATGTCGTTGCCGGCGCACCCGGCAGCATCGCCCGCGCGATGGGCTCGGCCGTGAGCGTCGCGCGGAACACGCCCGGCTCGCGGCTTTCGTTCGCGAGCACGCGCAGCGGAGCAAGCGGCGCGCCTGCGGGCAGAGCATCGGGCGCGGCAAGCGCCACGCGCGCCGGCGGCGCAACGGCCGGCTTGCCGCCGTGAGCGCCCGCGCGCTTGGGCTTCATATCCGGCATGTCGTCCATTCCCGCCATGCCATGCATCGAATGATCGGCCGCTGCCGAGCCGCGTGCGAACAACGATGCGGCCGCCGCCGCGAGCGCGTGGGTCAAGAATTGTCTGCGCAACATCGACTTTGTCCTCTTTTCACTCTGCCAAAACAGACATTTCGACGACGATACACCAGCGTCGCGCTCGATGCCCAGCCGAGCGCCGCGTGAAGATGCGGCACCCGAAACGAAAACACCCCGGCGAGCACGCGGCCTGCCGGGGTGTCGTTTGACGTCGACAACGCCGATGCGCTTACTGCATGTTTTCGATCAGCACTTGACCGAAGCCCGAGCACGACACTTGCGTCGCGCCTTCCATCAGACGGGCGAAGTCATACGTGACGCGCTTTTGCAGAATCGATTTCTCCATCGCCGCGATGATCACGTCGGCCGCTTCGGTCCAGCCGAGGTGGCGCAGCATCATTTCGGCCGACAGGATCTCGGAGCCGGGGTTCACATAGTCCTTGCCCGCGTACTTCGGCGCCGTGCCGTGCGTCGCCTCGAACATCGCCACCGAATCCGACAGATTCGCGCCCGGCGCGATGCCGATGCCGCCGACCTGCGCGGCGAGCGCATCCGAAATGTAGTCGCCGTTCAGGTTCAGCGTCGCGATCACGTCGTATTCGGCCGGACGCAGCAGGATCTGCTGAAGGAACGCGTCGGCGATCGAATCCTTGATCACGATCTCGTTGCCCGTCTTCGGGTTCTTGAACTTCATCCACGGGCCGCCGTCGATCAGCTCCGCGCCGAATTCCTTCTGCGCGAGCGCATAGCCGTAGTCACGGAATGCGCCTTCCGTGAACTTCATGATGTTGCCCTTGTGAACGAGCGTGACCGACTTGCGGTCGTTGTCGATCGCGTACTGGATGGCCTTGCGCACGAGCCGCTCGGTGCCTTCCTTCGACACCGGCTTGATGCCGATGCCCGACGTTTGCGGGAAGCGGATCTTCTTCACGCCCATCTCTTCCTGCAGGAACTTGATGACCTTCTTCGCCTGCTCGGACTCGGCCGCCCATTCGATACCCGCGTAAATATCCTCCGAATTTTCGCGGAAAATCACCATGTTGGTCTTCTCCGGCTCGCGCACGGGCGACGGCACGCCTTTAAAGTACTGGATCGGGCGCAGGCACACGTACAGGTCGAGTTCCTGGCGCAGCGCGACGTTCAGCGAACGGATGCCGCCGCCCACCGGGGTCGTGAGCGGCCCCTTGATCGACACGACATACTCCTTCAGCACCTGCAACGTTTCGTCCGGCAGCCAGACGTCCGGGCCGTAGACCTTGGTTGCCTTCTCGCCCGCGTAGATTTCCATCCAGTGGATCTTCTTCTTGCCGCCATACGCCTTTTCGACCGCCGCGTCGACGACCTTGATCATCACCGGCGTGATGTCGAAGCCCGTGCCGTCCCCTTCGATGTAAGGGATGATCGGCTGATCGGAAACGTTGAGCGAAAAATCCTGATTGACGGTGATCTTGTCACCGCCTTCCGGAACCTTGATGTGCTGATACGGCATGATCGACTCCAGTGATAGGGCTGAGCTGATGAGTATCTAGTTGTGCGCAGCCGGGCGCGCGGCGCCGGCCCGGCGCCGGCAAGCCGCTATTCTAGCGCTCCAACGGCAAGGGGCGGCGCGAGATGACGGGGGATCAGCGCGCGGGGCTCGCGCAAGCTTTTGCTTAGGTCTTATATAAGACAAAAGACTTGCCGTTCCGTATTATGCATTAAGATTCCGCCATTTGCCATACAACGCAGCCTGCGCCACGACGCGCGGGCTCCGTACCACCATGCGCCTCATCGCTCTCAACAAGCCGTTCGGCACGATCTGCCAATTCTCGGCGCACGACACCCGCCCATCGCTCGGCAACTGGGTGAAGACGCCCGGCGTCTACCCGGCAGGCCGGCTCGACGCCGACAGCGAGGGGCTGCTGCTGCTCACCGACGACGGCGCGCTGCAGGCGAAGATCGCCGAACCCCGTCACAAACTGGTCAAGCGGTATTGGGCACAAGTCGAGGGCGCGCCGACAGACGAAGCGCTCGCGCAATTGGCGCGCGGCGTCAATCTCGGCGATTACGTGAGCCGGCCATGCCACGCGCGCATCATCGCGCCGCCCGACGCGCTCTGGCCGCGCACGCCGCCGATCCGCTACCGCGCGGCGATCCCGACCACCTGGATCGAACTGGAGATCGCCGAAGGCAAGAACCGCCAGGTACGGCGCATGACCGCCGCCGTCGGCTTTCCGACGCTGCGTCTCGTGCGCGTCGGCATCGGCGCGCTCGACGTGTTCGCGCTCGGCCTCGCGCCCGGCGAAACTCGCGAGCTGCCGCCGCGCGCGCCGTGGAACGGCTTGCCGCAGCGCGGCCAACC
>NZ_FXAN01000082.1 GCF_900176645.1 Burkholderia singularis | reverse complement strand
TTTCGCTTTGAACGCCGCTGAGTGCGTCCGTCGGGTTCTCTTCGTCATCTTCCGGGTTCCTTTGCCGGCATTATCGCCGGCTCAGGCCCTGGCCGCCTTACTTATCCAACTGTCCGAATTCGCGAGGCCACTTCTCTCGACCAAGCAATCGAACTTGCCGATCTATACGTGCGCCTCGTCGACCGGGTCGCCAGTCACGGTCTCGATTCCGGTGGGGACGTCGGTCAGCAAGCACGTGTCGAAGGTCGTCGCGGTCACCTACACCAGTTTGACGCCGCCGCCCGAACTGCTCAACGGTATGCCGGACTGAAGCGAAACCTGAGGGAGTCGGTGCGGCCACACCGGCTCCGTACAGCTCTGTGCACCCGGCGGACATTCAATCGGACTGCCTGTCAGAAGCCGGATCGGTTATGAGTCTCGTGCTGCGTCGGTATGTGACATAGGCCCAGAACCAATCCAGCATGACCTTCGCCCGGTTTGGCCCTCCGGTGAGGAACGCGATATGTGCGGCGCCCCAGAACCACCAGGCCGGCGCGCCCCACATACGAATGGGGCCTATCTCCGCCACAGCAGCCTGACGCCCGATCGTTGCCAGGCTTCCAAAATGTTTGTATCGAAAGGGGGGAGGCGGACGGCGCCCCGCAAGCTGCGCGTCGATCACGCGTGCGGCATATTTTCCTTGCTGTTTGGCGGCAGGCGCCAACCCCGGTACCGCTGCTCCTTTCCAACCCAGACTCGACGCCGTATCGCCAATCGCGTAAACGCCTTCCACGGCCGGAACAGAGAGGTCGTCGCTGACTTTGATTCGTCCGGCCCCGTCCTCTGGCTGGTTCAACCATCTGGCAACTGGCGACGCCGCCACCCCGGCAGCCCACAGGATTGTGCGGGATGCAATGCGATCTTTGCCAAGATCGGCGCCATGTTGATCGACGCCCAGCACCTTGGTATCGAGGTACATCGTGACACCCATCTTGCGAAGGGAATGCTCCGCGGCGGCAGACAACGAAGGTGGGAAGGTCGGCAGAACGCGCGGCCCGGCATGAATCAGAATCACCCGCGACGTCGATGGGTCGATCGTGCGATATTCCTGATCCATCGCATGGTGCGCCAATTCCGCAATCGCGCCGGCCAGTTCGACTCCGGTCGGCCCTCCCCCGATGATGACGAAGGTGAGCCACGCGGCACGGGTTGCTTCATCGGCGGCCGATTCCGCCTCTTCAAACGCCCGCAGCAGACGGCTCCTTATCGAGGTTGCGTCCTCTATGCTCTTCAGCCCGGGCGCGTACGATGCCCAGTGATCGTTGCCGAAGTAGCTGTGACGTGCGCCAGTTGCCAGTACGAGATAGTCGAATTTCACCCTGGCCGCGCCGACCAGCACTTCGCGAGTGGTGGCGTCGATGCCGGTGACTCTTCCCAGACGTACCTGGACGTTTCGCTGTCCGCGAAAAAGGCTTCGGATTGGGGTTGCGATTTCCCCGGGCGACAGCGCGGCTGTTGCGATCTGGTACAGCAGCGGCTGAAACAAATGATGGTTCCGTTGATCGATCAGGGTTATCTCGCAGCGTGATTTGCTTAGCCCGCGAACCGTCGCGATCCCGCCGAAGCCACCGCCTACCACCACAACCTGCGGATACCGATCCAACCGGCTTTCTTCTGCCTGCGCGCTGCTGAACACCCAGCGGGCGAACCATCGATCGACCGAGAAGACGCCGGGTCCCGTGGCGACGAACATCAGTAGCAGCAGAAGAATGGCGAGTCTGTCGTCCATGGACATGGCTATGCCGGCGAATGGAACCATGACGGCATAGATCAGCATCGCCGGCCGTGTCATGCAGCCGACTGCGATGCAGAATGCGAGGATCGCGGCGCCCCATGAGGGGTAGACGAACAGGGTTGCCAGCCCGTGATGAGCGGCCTGCGTGAACAGCGAAAGCATCGATGCGGAAGCGAGACTGAGCGATGCCGCGATGCCTGCGCGCGAGACAAGCAGGAGCACAGGTGAAATATATCGTTCGATCAGCTCATAGATTTTCCGGATCTGTCGGACCGGCCCAAGTGGGGCCCACATGAGGCCTCGCGCCAGCAACGCGTCGAGGGACAATGTTCCAGGACCCAGCACGACTAGCCACGCGAGCAGTACAAGCTTGGCTCCGGCTGGACCAAGACCCATCGATCCGTATCCGCCAACGAGCAACACCAGTGCTATGGGGCGGGTCAGGAGACCTGCGGTGAGCAGGAGCGGCACGATACCGTGCAGCGCGGCCTGCACGCTGGATGGCGCATGCAAGGTGGCGCCGGGTAGCCCGACATCATTGCTTGCCGCCATGACCATGATCTGATGCACGAGCACGACCTGTCCGAACCAGACGCGCGTCGCAAGAAGAAGCCAGGGCATGCAAAGAGCGCGTATTGTCGGCGCAAAGCAGACCAGGCGTTTGAGGGCGTTCCGGAGCATACGTCACCATTTTCAGAGAACCATCGAAGCGTGGATGCGCTGTGCCAATTAGATGGAAAGGACTCCAAAGTTATGCTGCGGAGTGACAACGTCGAGGTTCCGGAACCGCCGGCAAAAGCGCGATGCCCGGCGTCTTCGCGAATCTCACCAGCGCAGACAATGCGGCGCGATAGCCGTGCCGACGGCGGTCGTGATGACGATCGCGAGCACGTACCAGACACCCCAGAACGGCGCCGCCATCTCCGAGCAATACAGCGAGTAGACGAGCAATCCCTGCGCGCCTGCCAGGACACCCGCGCCCGCGCCGGTCAGCGCGAGACGCGTCGGCGTGAGCTGCCTCATCGCGTGCAGCATCGCAACGAGCGAGGGCAGCGCGAGCAGCACGACGCTCGCCGTCGTCGTGCGCCAGGTCGTGCCGAGCATCAGCTGCAGCCGGTACCCCGGCGGCGTCGCCAGCAGGATGCCGCCCGCGGCGAGTACCATCGCGGCAATGGGCAGCGCCACCGCGAACCAGGCAAGCCCGAGCCGCGCGCCGGGGCGGCCGAGCCGCTCCGCGAGCTTCATGGCCGCGGCGATGACCGCGAGTGGGAACGAGAGGCGCACCCAGAACATCCTCGTGAGGATCAGCTCGGGCATGTCGCTGCGCACGCCGTACAGCGCAACCAGCAGGACCGTGCTGCCGGCAAGGCCGTACATCAGCGCGCGATTGAGTCGCCTCGGGACGGCGTTGCGCTCGACGGGCGATGCGTCGCTCGCGAGCCGGGCGACCAGGTCTCGCGTTTTCATGACCGGTACGCGCGGTCTCCGAGCAAGTAGTCGATCGAAATCACGCCCGGACCCCATGCGGCGATGCCGAGCGCCATGGCGGCCCATGTGATGTGGATCGGCCAGCCGTCCGGCACCGTCAGCTCGATGATGCAGGTCATCAGCAGCAATCCGGCGGCGGCGAAGCGCGTGCCGAATCCGAGCACGAGCAGCACCGGGAAACCAACCTCGCCGCACGCGGACAGGAACGCAACGACGGCCGGCGCCGGGAACGGATAGGGGCCGCCGGGCAGATGAAGCTTGAATTCGTCGGTGAAGAGATCGATAGCCGTATCGTTGAGCTGCAGAAAACCGTGCCACTTGAGAATGCCCGATTTCCAGAACGGCACGGCGAGCGCGAGGCGCAGCACGAGCTGCACGAACGACGGTTGCGCGAGCCGCTCGATGAAGCGCCGCGCGCACCCGATCGCGTGCGCGACGTTGCCCGGAAAGGACGGGCTGGAGTCTTGTCGAGGCGTCATGCTGATTGCTCCCCTAGTTGAACGGCCGCGAACACGCCAGCCGAAATCATCGCGGCCAGGTTGGCCGTCAGGTCGAAAGTGTCGGTCTCCTCGAAGGCTGCTTGCGCGGCGGCGCCGAGCGGCATGCCCTCGATGAGCGCGATGAGAAACACGGCGCCGCCCGCGGGCAGGCGCGAGACAATCACGTCGTCGTCGGGACGCGTGACGAGCGCGTCTTCTGCATCGCCCGAATGCAGCGGGGTGACGGGGCCGTCCGCCCGGTTCATCGCGAAGATCGCGACGGCCGGGTAACGCGAGCGCACGATGCGCGCGGCCGGATGCGGGACGAAGCGCACCTGCGCGAGCGAACCCGGATCGATGCTCGCGAATGCCTCGGCCGCGAGCGGCGCGGCATCCGCGGCGTGATAGGCGTCGAGCCAGGCGCGCTCGATGCGTGCCGTATCCGCGAGCCAGGGCATGTCGCGCGCATATTCGTACGTTTCGATGAACGAGGGAAAATCGCGCCCGTACTCGAACAGGAGAGGCGAAACCGGCGGCGTAGCACGTACGTGAAAGCGTGCCATCGCGCGGAAGAACTCGACGCCCGTGATGCGCTGCACGGCGGGATAAATCGCGGCCAGCGCATCGATGAGGCTGACCGTGACGTTGTTACGATAGACGTTGTAGCACGGGTCGACGCTCTTGCCGCGGGCCGCTACGACGCCTTCCGGCGTGGCGAGTTCCGGGTTCGTCAGTCCCGGCGCGAAGGTCGCCGCGTAGTGGCTCGCGCGCTGTTCAGACTTCATGGCCGGTGCGCTCCCGGTGAGACAAGTCGGACTCGCGCGCGTATCGGGCCTCATGCTCCAACACAATCCGCCGCGCTGCCAGCGCCTGGGCGCGCAGTTCGGCCCAAGCCGGCAGCTGGCTGTCCCACTCGATCAGCGTCGGCATCGGCCCGGTGCGCGCGATCACATCGCGGTAGAGCGCCCACACCGGATCGGCGACCGCGCGGTCGTGACTGTCGATGAGCAGCGGCGCATGCCCGACGTACTGTTCGCTGTGGCCGGCCAGATGAATCTCGCCCACGTATTCGAGCGGAAAATCCGCTAAATAGGCGCGCGCCGGATAACCGTGATTGGTCGCCGAAACGAACACGTTGTTGATGTCGAGCAGCAGTGCGCAGCCGGTGCGCTGTGCGACTGCGCGGATGAATTCCGTCTCGATCATTGTCGACGACGCGAACGCCACATACGTCGAAGGATTTTCGAGCAGCATCGGGCGCTTGATGGCTTCCTGCACCTGATCGATGTGTTCGCAGACTGTGTCGAGCGTTGCCTTCGTGTAGGGCAGCGGCAGCAGGTCGTTGAAGAACGTGCCGCCGTGCGAGGACCACGCAAGATGTTCGGAAACCAACGCGGGTTCGTAGCGCGCGACCAGCTCGCTGAAGCGCGCGAGGTGGCCGGCGTCGAGCCCGTCTGATCCGCCGATCGACATGCACACACCGTGCAGCGAAATCGGATAGCGCTCGCGGATCGCGTTCAACGCGCGATGCGGCGGGCCGCCGGCGCCCATATAGTTCTCGGCGTGCACCTCGAAGAAGGCGTCCTGCGGCCCGTCTTCGAGAATTGCCGCGAGATGTTCGTGCTTGAAGCTCGTGCCGACGAGCCCGGCTGCGCCGGGCACCGCGCGACGGGGACGGCCGGACGCATCGGTCGCCGCTGATCGGGTGAAAGCGTTCATGGCCGTCCCGTCTCGCTCGTCGTTGCGATCAGGACTTGATCGGCGTAAGCGAGCCGTGGCCGCCGCCCGGCACGACGATGCTCGCGCAGGTGCCGCCCTGGACGAACTTCCACGAGTTGCCCTGAAAATCGACCGTCGACGTACCCTGGCAGGTCGTACCCGGACCTGCGGCGCAGTCGTTTTGTCCCTTCAGGGCGACGCCGAAGCACTTTTCCTTGTGAGCGGCGACGGCAGCGCTCATCTCTTCCTTCGTGAGCGGCGCGGCATGAGCGACCGAAGCGAGCAGGCTTGCAACGGCGCCAGCGAGCAAGGCGGAACTAACAGTGGTCTTTGCGGACATGAAATCTCTCCAGTAGTCGGGATGGAAGGTATCCGTGATCAACAGATACGCTGGTTAATTCGATAGCTTTCGACGGCTGGTTACAGTCGGCACATTTTTTTATGCGACGGACGATTAGCATGCCCCATGAAGCATTAAGCGAGCCCGCGCTGTAACCGCCGCGGCGGTTCGAACAACCAACTACAGGAGCAGCGACGCAGCGCGGCCAATCACGGCGTGCCCAGTGTGCCGGAACGGCAATCCGCAACGGGCTACTTGTGTTGGTTGCCGAATTTGCGCCAGCGCCGGGATCGGCGTCACAGGCTGCAATCTGCAGTGCAACGACCGGTGTGGGGGGGGGGGGGACTAATAATATAGATAACTAATCGTTCGGAAGATCGGCGATATGCATGACCTTCGCAGTCAAGCGCCGCCGGCGCACCGGCCTACCAGCGCAGTATTCGGGCACCGATCAGCGCGCCGATGCTCGCCGGAATCAGCATGCCGAGCAAGTACCAGACGCTCCAGAAAGCCGGGCTCATTTCAGGGCAGTGAAAGCAGTAGGCGACAGTGCTGATCGAACTCGCGAGCAATCCGCATACGGCGCCCGCAAGCCGCGGCCGCGTGGGCGCTAGCCCGCGCACGGCCCACATGATCGCCGCGAAGCCCGGCAGTGAAAGCAGCAGGATGTTGAAGGGACACACGCGCCACGATTGCCCGAGCACCGCCGGTAGCCGGTCCTGCGGCAACGCTGCGGCGACAACCGCGATGCCCGCGATCCAGACGAGCAGCACGGGGGCCGCCATCACGGGCCAACCCGAGCCGACCCGAGCACCGGGCCGCGCGAGCCGTATGGCGCTGATTCCCGCACCGATCGCAACGCACAGCGGAAACGCGAGCTTTTCCCAGAAGAGCGCGGTGCGCGCGACGACGGCGAGATCCGGCCGGATGCCAAGGAGCGCAATCATCAGCAGTGTCGCACCGGTGGCCGCGAGCAGAAGCGCGATGCCGAACCGCCGCGCGGGGACGCCACCCTTTACCGGCGCGATGCCGGTCGACAGCAGGTCGACGAGATCGTCCGTTCTCATGCGACACCCCGCACGCGCGCAGCCAGCACCTTGAGTCCGCGATGGATGTTGACCTTGACGGCCGACTCCGTGAGCCCGGTCAGGCGAGCCGCCTCGGCCACCGAAAGTCCCTCGAGTTTGACGTGCAAAATCGACAGCCGCTGCTTGTCGGGCAGGTGATCGAGCAGCTTGCCGATGTCGCGGCGCGCATCGGCCGGCTCGCCGTCGGATTCGGAAAAAATGGTCTCGTGATCGTCGAGCGGCTCGTGTAACGATTCCCGCCGCGAGCGTGTCCTGAAGAAGTCTATCAATTTATAGCGGGCGATTGCGTGAACCCAGGCCGTCAGCGGGTCATCTGGCCGGAAGGTGTGGCGCGCATTGTGCACCGCGAGCAGAATTTCCTGGACGAGGTCTTCGACATCCTCGTGGAAGTGGGGAATCCGCTTGCGCAGATAACCCCGCAGGTGACGCGTCAGCTCGTCCAGGAATAATCGGTAGTCGGTTGCGTTGCCAGCGAGACCGCCGACGAACAACGCTTTCAGACGCAGCTCCGCGCAATGCAGCGTGCGTACGCCGGAGTCGTTGGACAAAGTAGTCATGAACTGCCTTCGCCTGGCGAATGCGCAAACGCGAGGTCGTTGCCGCTCAAGCGGCCCGCAATCAGCACGCTTGAGTTCCTGATGTCCATTGCCGTCACCCCTTGTCCGATCGACGCGCACGCGCCGCCATTCGGGCAGGCGGCGGTGCGTTTCCTGTTTCTTTGACTATAGGCGGGCCGATTCCTTTCGTCGAATGGAGGTTAAACCCGCCTATCAACTCGAATGACATGCTTGGAACGGCCCTCGTTCGAGGTTGGTAAAGTTACGGTCGCCGCAAGCCGCTTCATGGAAAACGAAATCATCTGCTGCACTGCCACCGATGGCACGCATTCCTGTCACGCACTGACTCTTCCACGCAGGCGTTCGACCTCCGCTTCCAGTTCGCGAATACGGCCATCCCGTTCATCGAGTGCCGCACGAACGTCCGCTGCCTCGAAGCGTTGCGGGATGTGCCGGGGACAATTGGCATCCCACAATGAAACCTTGAAAACGATGGCTCGCTCGGCACGGGCTCGATAATCCTGAGGCATCAGCCTGGCAACCAGTTTTGTATCCTCGTCGATATACGCATCGCCCCAGATCTTGATCCGCTGGCGGCGAGCGTAGTCGATCAGGAACAGGAAAGCTTTCCGGTTGTCGGCCAGATTTCCGGTCGTGATGTACTGCTCGTTTCCGGAATAATCAGCGAATGCGACCGTCTTCTCGTCGACGACATGCAGGAATCCAGGTGGCCCACCACGATGCTGGATATAGGGTTGCCCATCGCCGTTTGCGGTCGAGAAGAATACGCTCGTCTGTCGACGGATAAAGTCCGCACACTCAGGCGTGATGGTCGTTTCCCATGCACCTTCGTGCTCGCGGCGTGCATAGGTTTCTCGCGAGCCGTAGCGCTCCTGAAGCGATTTGACGGAAGGTGTGAACACCATGTCACTGGGATATTTCCGCGGACTGCCCATCTTGCCCTCCGTCCAATTCAGTTTGCGCCATGAAACAAGTGCGGCTGATGCTCATGGCACCGGCGGCATCGACTTCATCTCTGCGCCCTATGCCTTCCTGGCATGCACGACGGGGAAGTCGATCTCGGTTCCGGCAACCGTGTTGATGTAGTTTGTCCAGATGTTGAGCGCCACGTTCAGTACGATCTCGACCACAGCAGCGTCGCTGTAGCCAGCAGACTTGACAGCCTTCAGGTCTGCATCCGACACGCGTCCGCGCGCGTCCGCCACCTTCATCGCGAACAGCACAGCGGCGGCAGCCTTCGGATCATTCGAACCGCCGTTGCGGTTCGCGGTAATTTCGGCGTCGTCGAGCTTCGCGACGTTCTTCCCGAGGTACGTGTGAGCTGACAGGCAGTAATCGCAGCCGTTGATCTCGGCCACTGCCAACGCGATACGCTCGCGCGTCTGCCCCGACAGCTCGCCTTTGCCGAGCGTGCCCATCAGGCTCAGATAGCCTTCGAGTGCCGCCGGGCTGTTGCCGACCATGCGGAACAGGTTGGGCACAACACCCAGTTGCTTGTTGACGGCTTCGAGCAGACCGTGCGAGGCGACCGGAGCGTCAGCGACGGTAGCGGGGGTAGAGATACGGGACGACATGGCGAAATCTCCTTTGACAACAACGTTGCTGTGAACGACCGGAGACGATCTTACGGACTCCCTGATTCAAAGAGAATCCGCTAATATCGAGAATCATTCTTTCATATATCGAGAGGACAATGGACCGACTCGAAGCAATGTCCATCCTGATCGAAGTCGTTGAGGCCGGGAGCCTGTCGGCGGCGGGTCGCCGGCTGGGTATGCCGCTTCCGACGGTCAGCCGCAAGGTGGGTGAGCTAGAGGCCTATCTGAAAACTCGTCTGCTGAACCGGACAACGCGGCAGCTCTCGCTGACCGAGGCCGGTGCCGCGTATGTCGCAACCTGTCGCCGTATCCTTGAGGAAGTCGGAGAGGCCGAACGTGCGGCGACGGGGGAATATGCAGCGCCAAGGGGATACCTTGTCATCACAGCTCCCATGGTTTTCGGGCGGTTGCATGTGGCACCTGTACTGGCGGACTTTCTGGCCCACTATCCTGAAATCGACGCGCGCCTGTTCCTGACGGATCGCAACACACACATGCTGGAAGAACATATTGACGTTGCCGTGCGTGTTGGCTCGCTTCCTGACAGTGCGCTCGTGGCTGTTAACGTCGGGCAATTGCGCCTGGTTGTATGCGCGAGCCCAACCTACCTGGCGAACCGCGGGGAACCTGCCAAACCGGACGAACTGGCGAATCATGCATGCGTCGCCTTCGAGGGCCTGACATCGGCGCGTGCGTGGAATTTTCTTGTGGGGAAAACCGAACGTACGGTGCAGATCCACCCGCGCCTTGTGACCAATACCGCGGAATCCGCAATGGACACGGCGGCGCTTGGCGTCGGCCTGACGCGCGTCTTGTCCTATCAGGCAGCGGCGGCTGTACGTGAAGGAAAATTACGGCTCGTGCTGGAAAAGTTCGAACCGCCACCAGTCCCGATCAGTCTTGTCCATACCGGACAATTGCCGGTGCCGCTCAAGATAAGGGCATTTTTAGATTTCGCGCGGCCTCGACTTCAGGCTCGTCTGGTTGCTCTTTGACAACTGGCTTGCGGAACCTTTCGCGCGCGGCACCCACGCTGATTCATGCGCATGTTTGAACGCCTTCCGTCACTACTTTTAACGACTGGAGCCGCCATGACGCGTCCCAACTTGTGATCCGCAGAGCCCTTGGCAACGTGGCTCGAACGAGAACACAAATGGGCTCCTCAGGCAGTATTTCCCAAAGGGGATCGACCTCTCGGCCTATTCGCGGGCCAAGCTCAACGCTGTTGCCAGGCGGCTCAATGAGCGTCCTCGAAAGACACTAGACTCCGATACACCGGCTGAGCGCTTTCAGCAATTCGTTGCATCGACGGGTTGAATCCGCAAGCTTCAACCGACGCTCGCCCTGTCGCGTCCAGTCTGACAGGCGTTCTACGAATTACCTGCGCTATCAGCACGCCTGAGATCGCGAGGGCTTCGTCGCGGCATTGTCAGGTTCGTCACATTGAGTGATTTTCAAGCTATCGAGCGCGACGCAGCGTTTCGTACGCTCGGGTCATATGTCGTTTCTTTTGGCCGTGCAGATATCTGACAGCTTCATCCACGATTTCATGCTGGCCAAATTGAGACGCATTTTGACGAAGCAACGTCTCGCTCGCCACGACATCGTTCAGCTCGCCCAACTCGTCCTGGGTGGCCTTTAATCGTTCGATCGTTTCGCGATGGTCAATGCCGAGCACTGGCGAGAAAAACTCGAGCAGATACCGCAATTTCTTTCCAGCAATGCGGACTTCGTGAAGCGCTGCATAGCTCGATGGATAGTGCCCATGGCCATGGTTCGATAAACGGATGGCAAGTCTGTGCGCCGGTTGCGACCATGTGGCTTAGTAGCGACCTGGGGACATTCCAAATGCTATCCAACGGAAATCAATGGCCCAGTAGCTGGCGGTTCGGCGATCATGATATGGACAAGTATCAGGCGCGTATCGAAGCCATTGTGGCGACCTGGAAATTTTGTCAGCGAACGGATGGTGCGGAGCCGGAGACGCTCAGCCGCCACTCATCCACCGGAATTTTGTTGGAGGCGAGCCGAGAGAGCCGGTGGAGCGACGGGATTGATGACGGCCAGATTTAGACCTGTTTTGATGCCGCGATTCTCGTGCGATTGTGGACCGGAATCGACAGGAAACTACGGTAATTAATCGCAGCCTGGAACCTTGACAATCTTGATTTATAAGATTTTTTTTGGCGGAGAGAGGGGGATTCGAACCCCCGATAGGCTTTCACCTATACACGCTTTCCAGGCGTGCGACTTAAACCACTCATCCATCTCTCCAGCAAGACCGAGAGTATAACAAATTCCGCCGCCCTTCTGCCAAACATCGAGTCTGAGCGAGGATGGGCGTCCACGCCGCCCGCAATCTCAGCGGTTCACGGATGCCGGATGTAATCGACCAGCGCATCCGTATACGCGTCCGGCCGCCGATCGAGCAAACTGACGGCGATCGCCACCGCAAAGCCCGCCGGCACGCCGAACACGCCTGAGCTGATCGGATCGATGCCGAACCATCTCGGCCCTGCGAAGCCCGTGATCTGCGTGAATAGCGGGTACGTCGACACAATGTAATAAACGCACACCGCCAGCCCCGTCACCATCGCCGCAACCGCGCCGCGCGTCGTCGTGCGTTTCCAGAACACGCCGAGCACCAGCACCGGGAAAAAACTCGACGCAGCAAGAGAAAACGCCGCGCCGACTAGAAACAAAATCTTCCCGGTATTCAACGAGGCAACATACGAAGCGAACAGCGCAACGCCCAGCAATAACACCTTCGAGATCGTCACGCGCCGCTGGCTCGTCGCATCCGGCGCGACCATGCAGTAATAGACGTCGTGCGACAGCGCATTCGCAATCGTCAGCAGCAATCCGTCCGCCGTCGACAGCGCCGCGGCAAGCGCGCCCGCGGCGATCAAGCCCGACATCACGTATGGCAGCCCCGCGATCTCGGGCGCCGCCAGCACGACGATATCGGGCTGCATCCGTATCTCCGACCAATGAACGACGCCATCGCGAAGCTGATCGGTGATGCTGACAAGCTCAGGCTCGAAGCGGTGCCATTGCGTGACCCACGCAGGCAGATCGGCGAACGGCAGCCCGACCAGATTCGACAAGATCTCGTATTTGATCAGCACCGCCAGCACCGGCACCGTCAGGTAAAACAGCGCGATGAAAAACAGCGTCCAGCCGACCGAACGCCGTGCGGATGCCACCGATGTCGTCGTGTTGTAACGCGTGAGAATGTGCGGCAAGCTCGCCGTGCCGATCGACAAGCAAAGCAGCAACGCCAGAAAATTCCGCTCGCGCAGCCGATGATCGGCGTCATTGGTGGCGGGGAACGGCTGATGCATCGGCACTGGATCGGCGGCGCGCGCGAGCAGATCGTCGCGCGTCTGCTCCCACGCGGCGCGCGCCGCCGCCGGATCACGCGGAAACTCGGCAAGCGAGCGCTCGCGCTGCCGGATCTCGCGCAGCGGCCCGTTGTGCTCGCGCAATTGCGCCACCTCGCCAACGAGCCGCGCACGCGCGTCGTCATACGACGCCGGCAGCCGATCGAGCTGCGCCTGGATCTCGGCGGCCTGCTGCCGATAGGCGTCGCGTACCTGCCGCTCGCGCGGCGCGTCGCGCACCTGCGTCTCAAGCGCCTCGACGCGCGACATCAACTGCCCATAGGTGAATTGCGGCACGGGGCCAAGCCCGTGCTTCATCGCGATCAACGAAACCGGCAGCAGAATCGCGACGATCAGAATGACGTACTGCGCAACCTGGGTCCAAGTGACCGCGCGCATTCCACCGAGAAACGAGCAGACGAGAATGCCCGCCAGCCCGCAGAAAATGCCGATTGCGAAATCCACGCCGATGAAGCGCGTGGCGATCAGGCCGATGCCCTGTATCTGCGCGACGAGGTAGACAAACGAGCACAGGATCGCCGCGAACGCCGCGAGCGCGCGTACGAGCGTGCTCGAATAGCGCGTGCCGAGGAAGTCGGGAATCGTGTAACGCGCGAGCTTGCGTACATATGGCGCAAGCAGGAACGCGACGAGGCAGAAGCCGCCCGTCCAGCCCATCAGATACGCGAGCGCGTCGTAGCCGGTTGCGTACAGCGAGCCGGCCAGGCCGATGAACGATGCGGCGGACAGCCAATCGGCGGCGGTCGCCATCCCGTTGAACATCGACGGCACGCGCCGCCCGGCGACGTAGTATTCGACGAGATCCGACGTGCGCGACAGCAGCCCGATCGCCGCATAAACCGCAATCGGCACGAACAGGAACACATAGCCGATCCAAACGCCGGAGCCTGTCGCGCGCTCGATGCGCCCGAGCAGCAGCACGAACGCGATGAAGCCTGCGCTATACAGCGCATAAGCGCGAACGAGCCGGTTCGTCAGCATGGGCCGGGGTCCGTCGGCGCGGCGGCATCGCGTTCCTGACGTGCCGCGTAGGCGTCGTAAGCGTGCCGCAGCGTCTTGTCGGCACGCTGCATCAGCACGATATAGACGACGATCAGCGCCACATAGACAAGAATCGCGCCTTGCGCGCCGAGATAGAACGGCAGACTAAAGCCCGCGAAGCGCAGATGCGCGAGCGCGGTCGCGAAAAACGGCACGATAAACGAGACCAATGCGCCCGTCGCGCTCAACACGGCGATCAGCGCGACATTGAAGCGCCAGTAGCGCGCATGCGCACGCGCAAGCGGCTCGGGTACAAGCGGCGGCTCGGCGGGATGCGCAGGCGTCGGGGACGATGAAGCGGCCATGCGCTTGTGTAGCAAAAAGCCCCGGCGCGGACAATCGGGATTGCCGCGCAGGGGCTTGTTCCGGCGGTGGTGCGGATGTCCCGGGCGCCCGTCAATGGCGGTGCCGGGCCCGCCTGCACCAATACGGCCGTCGGTCACGCCGGAAAAGGCGGCTCAACGCACCTCGGCAAGCTGCTCCAGGATCGCAGGGTTCTCGAGCGTCGACGTATCCTGCGTGATCGCCTCGCCCTTCGCCAGCGAACGCAACAGACGCCGCATGATCTTGCCCGAGCGGGTCTTCGGCAGGTTGTCGCCGAAGCGGATGTCCTTCGGCTTCGCGATCGGTCCGATTTCCTTGCCGACCCAGTCGCGCAACACTTTCGCGAGCGCCGCCGCCTCGTCGCCCACCGGGCGCGCGCGCTTGAGCACGACGAACGCGACGACCGCCTCGCCGGTGGTGTCGTCAGGCCGGCCGACCACCGCCGCCTCGGCCACCAGTTCGTGCGAGACGAGCGCCGATTCGATCTCCATCGTGCCGAGCCGGTGCCCCGACACGTTCAGCACGTCGTCGATGCGGCCCATGATCGTGAAATAGCCGGTGTCCTTGTCGCGCACGGTGCCGTCGCCCGCGAGATAGAGCTTGCCGCCGAGTTCGTCGGGGTAGTAGCTCTTGCGAAAACGCTCCGGGTCGCCCCAGATCGTGCGCGCCATCGACGGCCACGGCCGTTTGACGACGAGAATCCCGCCCTGGCCGTTCGGCACGTCCTGGCCGGTCTCGTCGACGACGGCTGCCATGATGCCGGGCAGCGGCAGCGTGCACGAGCCGGGCACGGTCGGCGTCGCGCCGGGCAGCGGCGTGATCATGTGGCCGCCGGTCTCGGTCTGCCACCAGGTATCGACGACCGGGCAGCGCTCGCCGCCGACGTGCTTGTGATACCAGATCCACGCTTGCGGATTGATCGGCTCGCCGACGGTGCCGATGATCCGCAGGCTCGACAAGTCATAGCGCTTCGGATGCACCGCCTCGTCGGCTTCGGACGCCTTGATCAGCGAACGGATCGCGGTCGGCGCGGTATAGAACACGCTCACTTTGTGCTCGCCGATCATCTTCCAGAAACGGCCGCTGTCCGGATAGGTCGGCACGCCCTCGAACACGACCTGCGTCGCGCCGATCGCGAGCGGCCCGTATGCGATATACGAATGGCCGGTGATCCAGCCGATATCGGCGGTACACCAGAACACGTCGTCCGGCTTCCAGTCGAACGTCCATTTCATCGTCTGCGCGGCCCACAGCAGATAGCCGGCGGTGCTGTGCTGAATGCCCTTTGGCCGGCCGGTCGAGCCTGACGTATACAGAATGAAGAGCGGATGCTCGGCGCCGACCCACTCGGGCTCGCACGCGTCGGATTCGTTCGCGACGAGTTCGTGCATCCAGACGTCGCGGCTTTCATGCCAATCGATCTTGCCGCCCGTGCGGCGATAGACGATCACGCTCTTCACCGCGTCGCAGCCGCCCATCGCCAGCGCCTCGTCGGCGATGTGCTTGAGCGGCAGCGTCTTGCCGCCGCGCAGTTGCTCGTCGGCGGTGACGAGCGCGGTCGCGCCGACGTCGACGATGCGCTCGTGCAGCGATTTCGCCGAAAAACCGCCGAACACGACCGAATGCGTCGCGCCGATCCGCGCGCACGCCTGCATCGCAACGATGCCTGCGACCGACATCGGAATATAGATGACGACGCGGTCGCCTCGGCCGACGCCGCGCTTTTTCAGCGCGTTCGCGAAACGGCAAACGCGCGCGAGCAAATCGGCATACGTGACGCGCGTGACGGCGCCATCGTCGGCCTCGAAGATCACCGCGACGCGATCGCCGCGCCCTGCGGCGACATGTCGATCGAGACAGTTGTACGATGCGTTCAACTCTGCGTCGCCGAACCATTGGTAAAACGGTGCGTTCGTCTCGTCGAGCACCGTGCTGAACGGCTTATGCCATTCGAGCGTCTCGCGCGCAAGACGCGCCCAAAATCCTTCGTAATCGCGCTCGGCCTCTTCGGCAAGCGCGCGATAAGCCGCCATCCCCGAAATGGCCGCGGCCTTCTCGAGGGCGGCGGGCGGCGCGAACTGGCGGCGTTCGTGCAGAACCGATTCAATCACAGACATCGACTACCCCTTGATGATATGGACCCACTCACTACGTGCAGCGCGATTGAGCGCGCCGTGCACGGCTGGCTGACGCGTGATGCGGCATGATGCGCGTGTCTCCTCAATGCCCGCCGCGATTACCGGGCGGCGCGATGTTGCATTGCATCACGCCGCCCGGCCGTACTCACGATAGCCGCTCGAACTTACCCGTCACTTACGCGACGCGCGCGTCGGCGACGCTTTACGCTGGCTTGCACACGTTTCACAATGCTAGCTGAATTTGTGCTCCGGACTCCAATTGAATCGCTACGCCCTCTTTCTCATCGTGTCGATGCTGCTGGTCGGCAGCAACGTCGGCATCGGCAAATCGATCGTCGTATTCGTTCCCGTCGCCATTCTCGCCACGCTGCGCTTCGTGGTTGCGAACGCGGTGCTCTGGCCGCTGTTCAGCCCCGTCAAGATGCGCACCGTCAAGCGCGGCGAATGGCTGAACCTCTTTCTGCAAGCGTTCTTCGGCACCTTCATGTTCACGCTGCTGATGCTCAACGGCGTGCAACGCACGAGCGCGGTCGCGGCAGGCGTCATCACGAGCACGATCCCCGCGGTCGTCGCGCTGTTCGCATGGCTGTTTCTGCGCGAAAAACCGGATGGGCGCGCGCTCGTGTCGATCGCGCTCGCGATCGTCGGCGTGGTGACGATCAATGTCGCCAACAGCGGCGCGGCCGAAGGCGGCGCGCCCGCAGGCTCGCTCGCAGGCAATCTGCTGATGCTCGGCGCGGTCTGCTGCGAATCGATCTACGTGATCCTGTCGCGGCGCCTCACGCAAACGCTCGCGCCCATCGACATCTGCGCATACACCCACCTGTTCGGCCTGCTGCTGATGCTGCCGCTCGGCGCCGGCGCGCTGTGGCATTTCGATTACGCCAGCGTGCCAGCAGGCATCTGGGCGCTCGTCGTCTGGTACGGGCTGTCCGCGAGCATCTTCTCGTTCTGGCTGTGGATGAAAGGCATCCGCTACGTGCCGGGCAGCCTCGCGGGCGTGTTCAGCGCGGTACTGCCGATCGCCGCCGCCGTCTACGGAATCGCATTCCTCGGCGAGCGCCCGACGCTCGCGCACGGCTTCGCGCTCGCGTGCGTCGTGACGGGCATCGTGCTCGCGAGCCTGCGCGTGAGGCGCTCGCCGCGCGTGTCGCCCTGAGCGGCTGCCCGGCCGCCCATCGGCTGCGCATCGCCCCCCGCATCGGTCCGGCGCGCAATCCGTTCGAACCCGCGCCGAACCGGCCATGAGCCGCCGTTGCAGCCATCCCGGTCGGGCGCGCGTCAGCGGCGCGCGCCACACGCGCCGCGCCGCCTCGATGCCGGCCGACGCGTTACAATAACGCGCTTTTTTCCAAAAACGCTTCATATCCCCGCTTCGCTCGACCATGTCTGCCGCCCCAAACCACTCGCCCCGCAAGATGCGCCCGCTGCCTGCCCTCATCTTCATGAGCCGCTGGCTGCAAGTGCCGCTATATCTGGGCCTGATCGTCGCGCAAGCCGTCTATGTGTTCCTGTTCCTGAAAGAAGTCTGGCATCTGCTGACGCACGCGGCGGGGCTCGACGAAGTCAGCGTGATGCTCGCCGTGCTCGGCCTGATCGACGTCGTGATGATCTCGAATCTGCTCATCATGGTGATCGTCGGCGGATATGAAACTTTCGTGTCGCGCCTGGGCGTCGAAGGTCATCCGGACGAGCCCGAATGGCTCGATCACGTGAATGCGGGCGTGCTGAAGGTGAAGCTGTCGATGGCGCTCATCAGCATCTCGTCGATCCATCTGCTGAAGACCTTCATCAATCCGGACCAGCACACCCAGCACGCCATCATGTGGCAAGTGGTGATCCATGCGGCCTTCCTCGTGTCGGCACTCGTGATGGCATGGGTCGACCGCCTGACGACGCACACGCATCCGCAGCACTTCCACGAGGATGCTGCGCTGCATCCGGTGCAGTTGCGCGAGCCGGCGCAATGAGCCGCGGCCAGCCGGCCTGAATCGATTCCCATAGTCCCCATAGAGTCCCAGCCATGACCGTCATCAAACAGGAAGACCTGATCCAGAGCATCGCGGATTCGCTGCAATACATCAGCTACTACCATCCGCTCGACTACATCCAGGCGCTCGGCCGCGCGTATGAACTCGAGCAGAGCCCTGCCGCGAAGGACGCGATCGCGCAAATCCTGACGAACAGCCGCATGTGCGCGGAAGGCCGCCGCCCGATCTGCCAGGACACCGGCATCGTCACGATCTTCGTGAAGGTCGGCATGGACGTGCGCTGGGCCAGCGAAACCGGCAGCGCGACAATGAGCGTCACCGACATGATCAACGAAGGCGTGCGCCGCGGCTACACGCATCCGGACAACGTGCTGCGCGCGTCGATCGTGAATCCGCCCGAGGGCGCGCGCAAGAATACGAAGGACAACACGCCGGCCGTGATCCACTACGAGATCGTGCCGGGCGACAAGGTCGACGTGCAGGTCGCGGCAAAAGGCGGCGGCTCGGAGAACAAATCGAAATTCGTGATGCTGAATCCGTCGGATTCGATCGTCGACTGGGTGCTGAAGACCGTGCCGACGATGGGCGCGGGCTGGTGCCCGCCGGGGATGCTCGGCATCGGCATCGGCGGCACGGCCGAAAAGGCGATGCTGATGGCCAAGGAATCGCTGATGGAGCCGATCGACATTCAGGAGATCATCGCGCGCGGCCCGAAGGACTGGATCGAGGAACTGCGCGTCGAATTGCACGAGAAGGTCAACGCGCTCGGCATCGGCGCGCAGGGTCTGGGCGGCCTCGCAACCGTGCTCGACGTGAAAATCATGGCCGCGCCGACGCACGCGGCGTCCAAGCCCGTCGCGATGATTCCGAACTGCGCGGCAACGCGCCACGCGCATTTCGTGCTCGACGGCTCCGGCGCGGCGAAGCTCGAAGCGCCGTCGCTCGACGCATGGCCGAAGGTGCACTGGGAGCCGAACACCGAAACCAGCAAGCGTGTCGATCTGAACACGCTGACGCCGGAGGAGGTCGCCTCGTGGAAACCTGGTCAAACGCTGCTGCTGTCCGGCAAGATGCTCACGGGCCGCGACGCCGCTCACAAGCGGATCGCCGACATGCTGGCTGCCGGCGAAAAGCTGCCCGTCGATTTCAAGAACCGCGTGATCTACTACGTCGGGCCGGTCGATCCGGTACGCGACGAAGTGGTGGGCCCGGCAGGCCCCACGACGGCCACACGCATGGACAAGTTCACCGAAATGATGCTGTCGCAAACGGGCTTGATCTCGATGGTCGGCAAAGCCGAGCGCGGCCCGGTCGCGATCGACGCGATCAAGAAGCACCGCGCCGCGTATCTGATGGCGGTCGGCGGCGCCGCGTATCTCGTATCGAAGGCGATTCGCCATGCAAGGGTGCTCGCATTCGAGGATCTCGGCATGGAGGCGATCTACGAGTTCGACGTGCAGGACATGCCGGTGACGGTCGCAGTCGACTCGCAAGGCACGTCGGTTCATCAAACCGGACCGAAGGAATGGCAGGCAAAGATCGGCAAGATCCCTGTCGCCACGGTGTAAATAGGAATGATTTTCAGGCCGGATTTCAATCCGGCCTTTTTGATTTCGCGGATTCGCAGTTTTCTTCGGACATCAAACGAATCCGCGCTTGGCATTTCGTAAGCGAGCGTTTATCGTTCAGAAATTCCAGCCCCACAGCATCATAAGGAACCGTCATGCAAGGCGATAAGAAAGTCATCGAATATCTGAACGCCCAGTTGAAAAACGAGCTCACCGCGATCAATCAGTATTTCCTGCATGCGCGGATGTACAAGCACTGGGGTCTCGAGAAACTCGGCAAGCACGAATACGACGAATCGATCGGCGAGATGAAGCATGCCGACTGGCTGATCGAACGCATCTTCATGCTCGACGGATTGCCCAATCTGCAGGATCTGCACAAGCTGCTCGTCGGCGAGGAAACCGAGGAGATCCTGAACTGCGACCTGAAGCTCGAACAGATCTCGCAAAACACCTGCAAGGAAGCGATCGCTTATTGCGAATCGGTACGTGATTACGTATCGCGCGAAATTTTCGAGAAGATCCTCGACGATACCGAAGAGCATATCGATTGGCTCGAAACGCAAATCGACCTGATTGGCAAGGTCGGGCTGCAGAATTACCAGCAGTCGATGATGGACGCGGCGTCGTAATTTCGCGCCCTGCGCCTCGCGCTCGAACCTGCACGCCCATCCAACGCCCGCATGACGATCATGCCCGATTCCGGCCTTTCGCGCGCGCGCGCGCCGATCGGCATTTTCGATTCCGGGCTCGGCGGCCTGTCGGTGCTGCGCGCGGTACGTGAACGCCTGCCCGGCGAGACGCTCGTCTATGTCGCGGATTCACGCCATGCGCCCTATGGCCCGCGCGACGACGCGTTCATCGTCGAGCGCACGCACGCGATCGGCGAATGGCTCGTCTCGCAGGGCGCCAAGGCGCTCGTCGTCGCGTGCAACACCGCAACCGCGCAATCGATCGCGGTCGTTCGCGAGCAATTGGCGATTCCGCTCGTCGGCGTCGAACCCGGCATCAAGCCGGCGGCCCTCCAGTCGAAAACGCGCGTCGCGGGCGTGATCGCCACCCAGGCGACGCTGCGCAGCGCGCGCTTTCGCACGCTGCTCGAACGTCACTCGGCCGGCTGCCGCTTTATCTGCCAAGCGGGCCACGGCCTCGTCGAGGCCGTCGAACGCGGCGATACCGGCTCGCCCGAACTGCGCGCACTGCTCGCCGGCTATCTCCAGCCGATGGTCGACGCAGGTGCCGACACACTCGTGCTTGGCTGTACGCATTACCCTTTCCTCAACGCGGCGATTCGCGACGTCACCGCGAATCGCTTGCGCCTCGTCGATACGGGCGACGCGATCGCCCGCCAGCTTGAGCGGATCGTTGACGAACGCGGGTTGCGCGCGCCGGCCTCCGGGTACGCCACCGCGCTGCCGCGTTTTTGCTCGACGGGCGATGGCCGCCAGTTGCAATCGCTAGCCGCAACGCTGCTCGGAATCGACACGCCGGTCGAATCCGTCACCATTTCTTCACCAAACGCGGCCGCGCTGGCCATGCACCCGGCCTGAAGCTGCATCGGCCGGCCTGCTGCCTGCTTTGCCGGCCCTTACCGAACTTATCGGCCGGCCGCGAAAGCGGCCCGGCCCGCCCAAACCCCTGCCAAGCACCTGGTTTTGTTACAAAAAAGCGGAAGCCGCGCTTGCCAACCCGCACAAATATAATGATAATAATTCGCATTAACGTTAGCTATCGCGCTCCATCATGATCGTCTGCGTGTGCAAGTCTGTTTCCGACCGGAAGATTCGCGCATCCCTTGCGGAGGGCGTGAGTACTTTCGAAGAACTCCAGTTCGAACTCGGAGTCGCCACTTGCTGTGGCAAGTGCGAGGAAACCGTGCGCGATCTGATGGCGGAACAAGGCGTCTGCGCGAGTCTCTGCGGAGTCGATCGCCCCGCGGCCGTGCCCGTTACGTTTTACGAACGCAAGGCGGCTTGAGCCGGATGCCGTGATCGCACGCGGCGCGTGTTGCCGCCCCATTGCTGTTTTACCCGCCCGTCAGCAAGCTTTTCTCCGCGCGAGCCAACGGTCTACCTGTGAAGGAGCCCGTCATGGAATTGCTGGTCGGATTCGTGACTACCGTATGTATCTCTTTGCTGATCTTCCGCAAATAGAGCCGTATACCGTGCGGCGCGGTATCACACGCGCCACCGCATTAACAAGCTAACATGCAGGCTTCGAATTCCATACAGGCCTTATCCGAGCCGGCCGCGCCCCGTATGAACCGCCGTGTCGTCGCTGCTGCCGTGGCAGTGCTCGCCGGACATGCCATCCTGCTGACCGGCGCGCTGCTGCGCGGCGACATGCCACAACCGCCGCTCGAGTCGAAAGCAATCACGGCAGAACTGTTGAGCGCGCCCGTCGCACAGCCGGCCGGCGTGCAATCGGTCGCCATGCCCGCGCCGCCGAAGCCTGTCCAGAAGCCTGAGCAGAAAAGCAAGCCAAAGACGGCTCCCGAGCGTCCCGTCGTGAAGCCGAGCCCGAAGCCTTTGCCCGTATCGCACGAGCCCTCGCCGACTGCGATCGCCGCGCCGCAACCCGCATCGCCCGCCCCCGCAGCCCCCACCGAACCCAGTGCAAAGGAAACACCCGCCGCAGCCGCTCCCAGCGCCCGCCCGACGATGGAAATCGCGACGCCAAAAGAAGGCGCGCACCTGACATGCCAGATCGCGCAGGCCGACTATCCATCACTGTCGAGGCGGCGCGGCGAAACGGGCGTCGTGAAGGTCCGCTTCGTAGTCGGCCTGACGGGCAAGATCGAGAGTGCGCAAGTCGTCCAGAGCAGCGGTTTTCCGCGTCTCGACGATGCCGCGCTCGAAGCCATCCGGTCGTCGCCCTGCCAGCCGTATCTGCAGAACGGACAGCCGATGCGCGCTGCCTATACGCAGCCGTACAACTTCACGCTGGACGACTGACCCACTTCAATTCTTCCTGGAATAGCAACAACAAGGAACAGCAATGCAAAGCTACGGTATCGCACACGTCTGGGCGCAAGGAGATTTCGTCACGCGCTTCATCGCGATCGCGCTCCTCGTGATGTCGGTCTTGTCATGGATGGTGATCGTCATCAAAGGCTGGAACGTGGTACGCCTGAAGCGGCTCACGAAGGACGCCGAACGCTCGTTCTGGCACTCGGACGATTTCGACGAAGGCGTGAAGAAGCTCGGCCATGTGACGTCGGCGCCGCACGACAATCCGTTTCTCGCGCTCGCGCTGTCGGGCAAGGAGGCCGCCGACCATCATCATCAAACGCAGCCGCACCTGCACGACCGGATGGACGTATCCGACTGGATCACGCGCTGCCTGAAGGACACGATGGACGAAGGCATCGCGCGAATGCAAAGCGGCCTCGCGATCCTCGCATCGATCGGCAGCACGGCGCCGTTCGTCGGCCTGTTCGGCACCGTCTGGGGGATTTACCACGCGCTGCTCGTCATCGGCGCGACGGGCCAGACGTCGATCGATCAGGTTGCAGGCCCAGTCGGCGAATCGTTGATCATGACCGCATTCGGGCTGTTCGTCGCGATTCCCGCAGTGCTCGGCTACAACGCGCTCACGCGCTCGAACAAGGCGATCGTGAGCCGTCTGCGCCGCTTCGCGCACGGCCTGCATGCATACTTCGTGACGGGTGCGCGCCTTGCTTCGTCGTCGCCGCGCGACGGGCTGCGCCTCGCGACGCGCGCAAACTGAGCGGAGACGGCCGATGGCAATGAATTCCACCAGCTTCGGCGACGACGACGACGACGATCTGATGAACGAGATCAACATGACGCCGCTCGTCGACGTGATGCTCGTACTCCTGATCATTTTCCTCGTCACCATTCCGGCGATGCACCATGCGGTCAAAATCGATTTGCCGCGCGCGAGCAGCCAGCCGGTCGACGTGAAGCCGCAAACAATCGACGTCGCGATCGAAAGCGACGGTACGGTTCTATGGGACGATCACCCGGTAAATCCGGCCGATCTGCAAACACGCATCGCGCAAGCCGCTCAGGCCACTCCGCAACCGGAGTTGCACTTGCGCGCGGATCGCAAGGTCGCCTATGAGCGCGTAGCGGAAGTGATGTCGGCGGCGCAGGCGGGAGGCTTGACGAAGCTTGGTTTCGTTACCGAGCCGAAATCGAAGTAAGCCGACAGCGCAAGGCGGCGCGCCGTTTCATCGTTCGTGCGACGCATCGCGGAGCGATAAAGTAAAAGGCCTTCATCGCCAGATGAAGGCCTTTTTTCATGCGCACGCTGGCGCCTTCGGGCGGCGGGCCCGACGGTATGCACCACCCGTCGCGGCAACGCAATGCGACTTGCCGTGGTCTGCACGGACTCGCGCAGTCTGCCCTATCTGGCTCGCAACATATGCAGCCACCATGTTTCGCTCGGCAGATCCCTCGCGAAATCGGGATTTCAATATAGGACGCTCAGCGCGCGCATTCAAGCCATCCTCGATTGAAACTAGCGATTGCATCGCGCCCATCCAATGACAAAACCGATGCCGACGCTGCCGGCCAATTCGTCAGAGCGAAATAGCCTTCTTTTCCGCCTCGTTCGCGGAGTGCGTCGGGCAGGGTTCTGTTTCGTACTGCTTGTTATCCAGCTTCTCGACGAGATAATCGACAAATGCCCGCACGGCGGGCGGCATCCCCTGCCGCGACACGAACACCGCGTAAAGCTGCGGAACGGGTAACGTCCATCCCGGCATCACCGGCGACAATTGACCGGCATGCAGCGCGCTGCTGTACATCGATTCGGGTAACGCGGCAATCCCGACCCCGTCCAGCACAGCTTCGCGGATCGAGATCAAGTCCGCCGTCACGAGGCGCGGCTCGTGTTCATGGAGATGGCGCGAGCCGTCCGGCGCAATTAGATTGAACACGTGGCGGCCGTCGCCCGATGGGGTATCGAGCGTATCGAATCCCGCCAGATCGGCGGGCGTGAGCGGCGGCGCATTCTGTTGCAGCAGGCTCGGCGCACCAACCAGCATCTGCTCGGTGCGCAACAGCGGCCGCACGATGATGTTCGCGCTTTGCGGCGGCTCGGAGCGCACACGCAACGCAACA
Organism: Burkholderia singularis; assembly: GCF_900176645.1. GTDB lineage: Bacteria > Pseudomonadota > Gammaproteobacteria > Burkholderiales > Burkholderiaceae > Burkholderia > Burkholderia singularis. The sequence goes on along the minus strand of NZ_FXAN01000082.1, from coordinate 11,047 downwards.
TCGACGGCATCCTCGAACAGGTCGATCACGCGATTCGTCACGCGAATCTGCACGCGCACTTCAGGATAGCGGCGCAGAAATTCCGGCAACAAACGCGACAGTACAGTAAGCGACACCGTGACGGGCACGCTCACGCGCACCGTACCGCGCGGCGCCGAGCGCAGTTGCTGCACCGCATTCATCGCGGCCTGCGCCTCCGCGAGCATGGCCTGGCAGTGCTGGTAAAACAATTCGCCCGCTTCGGTGAGCGCGAGCTTGCGCGTCGAGCGCTGCAACAAGCGCACGCCGAGCGTCGCTTCAAGTTCGGTCAAACGTCGCGACAGGCGCGATTTCGAAATGCCAAGCACGCGCTCGGCAGCCGAAAAGCCGCCATGCTCGACTACCTGAGAGAAGTACATCAAGTCGTTCAGGTTATGCGCATCGATATTCATTTCATCGTTCCAATTGCACAACGATCCATTGCGAATCCGGCAGATTTATGGGGCAAATCGCCCAATATAATAGCTCTACGTTTCAAAAATGACGGTATTTCACCGAACAATTGAGCACTCCCATGTCTGTCGCACGCACAATTCAGCGCACCTGCCCCTCCCTTCGCACGACGGAAGGCGACGGCTTCGTGGTGCATCGGCCCTTTCCCACTCGTTTGTTGACGGATTTCGACCCGTTCCTGCTGCTCGACGAAATGGGACCAATCGACTACGCGCCCGGCGATGCGAAAGGCGCTCCCGATCATCCGCATCGCGGCTTCGAAACCGTCACCTACGTGCTTGACGGTCAGCTTGTCCATCGCGATTCGACCGGCCATACAAGCACGCTGGGCGCGGGCGACGTCCAATGGATGACGGCGGGAGCGGGCGTCATCCACAGCGAGATGCCGAGCGCCGAATTCACGCGCACCGGCGGCCGCATGCACGTTTTTCAACTATGGGTCAATCTGCCGCGCCGGGAGAAGATGATTGCACCGCGCTACCAAGACGTGCCTGCCGCCCGTATTCCATGCGCGTCGTCTGCCGATGGCCGCGTGAGGGTCAAGATCATCGCAGGCGAAGCCTTCGGCGCACGCGCCGCGATCGAAACACGCACGCCGATTCTCTATCAGCACTTCACGCTCGGGCCCGGCGCCGTCGCCGAGCAACCGATTCCGGCTGGTTTCCGCGTGTTTGCGTACCCGATCTCGGGCACTGGCCTGTACGGCCCGGACAAGACGGTAATCGACGCCCGTCATATGATCGCCTATGCGGAAGATGGCGACACCGTTACCTTTGCCGCCGGCGACGCGCCGCTCGAATTGCTGCTGATCGGCGGCGTACCGCTCAACGAACCAGTCGTCCGATACGGCCCGTTCGTCATGAACACCGAGGAAGAAATCCGCCAGGCTGTCGCCGATTACCAGAGCGGCCGCATGGGCCATATCGCCGGCTGACGCTCAACGGTCATCCCCACCGCGCCGAATCGGTCAATCAAACCGGCTCGGCCCGGCACCCACCATGCATCAAGCCTTGGCGGCGGATTTGCGTCACAATAAGCCCCTAGTTTTGCGCCCCGCCAACGGGGCGCGTCACCAAAGGAATCCGCCGCTTTGAATTTCGAACATCTCGTCCAAATCAACGCCTTCGGCAATCCCAATATGCCAACGCTGACCCGCGCCCAGCTTTGGGAAGGGCTTGTGCTGCGCGCCGAGCAGCCGCAGCTTTTCGTGATCGGACTCGATCGCTGCATCGTCCACGAACGAACCGAAACGACGCTCGAGCGTGAGCTTCACTTCGGCAAGGCAACGATCCGCGATCGCGTGACGCTGGTACCGAACGTGCAGGTCCGTTATGACATCCATGCCGCCGACGGTGAAATCGGCGGTTCGCTGACGATGACGATCGAGGAGCGCGACGATCAGGAGCTGTTCCTTCGCTTCGAGTATCAAACCACGCTGACCGTCAGCAACGATAGCGAAGATGCCCGTCAAACCCAGGAAATCGTGAAGGAAGCTTATCGCGCGTCCGATATCGACACGGTTCGTTTGATCCGCGAATTCGCGCACGGCCGCAAGGACCCCGATCCGTTGCACTGATTGCGCCGGGCGGCGCTCGTGCGCCGCCCTTCTCGTTCTTTTTCTTTGTCGCAGCCTATCGGCAATCGATATTCAATCGATAAAGATATTTGTAAATGGGAATGGTTATCATTTAGAATTCATTCCATCGAATCGCAACTGACCGATTGACCGAATGATCGAAGCCATGCGCCCAAACACGCTCACGTTGCGCCGCACCGGCAGTGCCGGATCCGGCAGCCGTACGCAAACGGCAACCCTATCGCCTGCGGATTCCGCGAAGGCTACACCGGCCGCGACCGCCCAAGCCGGCCAGCGCATCGTCAGCAGCGATTCGCTGCTGCAAGGCCAAAGCCACGTGAGCATCGCGCACAACGGCGAAACGTACCAACTCCGGGCGACCCGCCTGGGCAAACTGATCCTGACAAAGTAACGACCGAGTATTGTGGGGACCACCTCCTCGAGAGGTGTTCGGCATTAGCCAGCCACGACGGCTTGCACGCGAGTCTAGACCCCTTCGTGCAAACCCATTCAAGCAGCCGTCGCAGTAAGCCAAGCCACTTTTTTTGGTTCTCACCACGCAAAAGAAAAAAGCGACGCAGCCGATGGCGCGTCGCTTTTTTGCATGCCGTCGAAAGACCAGACGTCAACGCAGCAGCCGGGAAAAATGTGCGCCAGCGCGTCAAAATCCCCAGAACATCAACCACCACGCACTGTCGATCACCGCAAGCGCCGCCGCAAACCACAGCATCGCGAACAGCCTGCGCGCCACGCCGGCATAGCGCCCCGTCACCTGCCAAGCAAGCCACGCGCTCCACAGATTCGCGCCGACAAGGATCGCAATCCGAACATCCGACGCCCAACCGAGCGGCACATGCTCGGCGCGCAACAACGATAGCGTCGTCGCCGACAGGCCGAGGAACACACCCGCGCCAGCGAGCGGAATCAGCGCCTGTGCGAGATGATGCAGCCGCACGCGCTCGAAGCGGCCGAGCATTGCAACCGCACCGGCGAGCAAAAGCGCGAGCGCGGTGCCATACCCCAGCCCCGTGCCGACGATATACGCGATCACGAGCGAGCCATCGAGCCACGAGAACACATCGTTGTGCTCGGGATAATGCGTGAAGATGAACCATGGCGCGTTGGTGTCGAGCGGCCACATCACGTCGCGGTCGATCAGCCAGCTCGCAATGGCTTGCTTGATCTGCACGAACCAGGGGCTCACGGTCCAATGGAACGCCCCGATGGCAATGCCGAGCAGGCCGTAAAGAATGAGCGCCGTATCCCAGCCGCTCGCCTGCTTGTCGCCCAGTGCGACGATCTCCTCCGACGACGAGCGCAGCGTCAGTTCGATCGCGTCGCGATGACCGCTGCAACGGCCGCACATATGGCACGCCGCCGCGCCCTTCATGTTTCGCAACGGCACGAGCGGCGCGCAATTGATCGGGATCACGCGGTGGCCGTGCTCGCCCTGCTTGTACGAACGCCGCCACGCATCCTCGTCAACCCGGTAGCGCAGCGGCGCAAGACGCGCGAGCAGTCCGAACACGCCGTTGACCGGGCATAGATAGCGGCACCAGACGCGCTTCTCGCGCCCATACAGCAAGCCGATCACGATGGCGGCCAGTGTCGAGCCGCCGAGCACGAGCAGCACGGCGCGCGGATATTGATAGACGCTCACCATCTGACCGTAGATCGTCGTGAGCCCGAACGCGACGAACGGCCAGCCGCCCCAGCGCATCCAGCGCGGAATCGCCCGGCCTCGGCCGAACTTGCTCGCGAATTCCGCCAGCGCCCCTTCCGGGCACAGCACGCCGCACCATACACGGCCGAGCATCACCATCGACAGCAGCACGAACGGCCACCAGATGCCCCAGAAAACGAATTGCGCAGCCAGCGTCAGGTTGCTCCACAGGTGCGCGGTATCGTCCGGCAGCGGCGTAAACGCCGGCACCAGAATCAGGAACGCGTAAACCGCCACCACGGCCCATTGGATGCCGCGAATCAGCGCGCCGTGCCGCTGCATCCAGTGGCCGGCTTGCGCGATCAGGCCGCCGCTGCGGGGGCCGATGACGGCGCTCATGCCGGCCGCCCCGCCGTTGCCGCCGGTTGCTTGGTCGCACGCTTGAGCAACAGATAGACAACCAGCCAATAGAGCGCGTAGGCAACCACGTTCGTCAACGCCGGATGCGCGCGATAACCGGTCAGCGTCGCCACGAGCGAGCCGAACGTGCTCGAATCATCGAGAATCGCGGACGTATCCCACAGTTGCGCGACGCCGAGCGGCAGGATTTCCTTGTCGATCAGCTTGTCGATGCCCGTCTGAAACAGGCCCGCGCCGAGAAACAACAACATGATCTCGGTGACGCGGAAAAAGTGCCGCCACGAAAAATACTTGCCGCCCAATTGCAGCAAATAGAACGTCAGGAACGCAAGCCCCAGGCCGATCAGCACGGCAAGCATCTGGCTCGCGCCGACATGCCCCGATTGGCCGAAGCCGAGCCCGTACAGGAAAATGGCCGTCTCGCTTCCCTCGCGCCCGATCGCCAGCGCGACGAGCACGGCAACGCCCCACCAATTCGCGCTCTGCGTGCTCTGTTGCAGCGAACGCTCCATATCGCGCTTCAACGTGCGCCCGTGCTGCTTCATCCACAGCACCATCTGTACGATCAGCACGCACGCGATCAGCACCATCGCCGTCTGAAAATAGTCCTGCGCATCACCCGACAGCACCTCGGTAAAACCGACGAGCGCGGCGCCAAGCCCCACTGCCATCAGCAGGCCAGCGGCGACGCCCGCCCATAGATACGGCAAACCGCGACGCGCATCGTCGCCGCTGTTTTTCAGCCATGCGTAGAGAATGCCGACGACGAGCAATGCCTCGACGCTCTCCCGCCAGACGACGAACAAGATCTGACCCATTGTTGCCTCCATCCGTGCGCCGAACGGCTTGCCCATACGGCGGACGTTAAAACATCACTTCACTTCGCGACGATCACGCCTTGCGCCTGCTGGTGGAAATCGTCGAAAAACTTGTATTCGCCCGGCGACAGCGGCGCGATCACGACGAACGATTCGCCGCCCGGCGCCAGCACCTTCTCCTTGCGTAGCTGAACGCTCTCGAATTCGGCCGCGCTCTTGCCCGTATTGCGAATTTCGATCTTGATGCGCTGGCCGGCCGGCACCTCGATGCGCGCCGGATTGAGTTTGCCGTCCGCCATCTCGAGCTTGAAGGTCGGCAGATCGGCCGCTTGCGCTGCGCCCGCAACAACGATTGCGGCCGCGAACGCGAATGCTTTGGGGAATCTCATCGTATTTCTCTTAAAAGACGGCGCGCCCGCCGCGCGCCATCCTGCTGCCCGCACTGACCGCTATCAGTACCCGCCCTTCTTGCCGATGCCGGCGAACGGGAAATCGTATTCCAGCGTGATCGGCTTGAACCACGGGCCGACGCCGGTTTCCTTGTCGACGTGGCGACCGAACGCCATGTGGCCCGTCTGCATCGGCGGCTTCACGACGAGCGTCAGGTGATACTTGCCCGGACCATTCAACTTCACGTTGTCGCCGTAATGCGGCCCGTCGCTCGCGACCATCGCCATCAGATCGCCTTCCGACTTCCATTTCGCGTCGCCCTGCTTCGTCAGCTTGTACGTGACTTGCAGATACGGCATCCAGTCGCCCTCGGCGAAACCCGTCGGATTGTTCTTGACCGCGTGGATGTCGGCTTCCAAATGGATGTCCGAATCGGACGCCTTGCGCATCATGCCTTCCGGGTCCATCGTGATCGGCTGCAGATACACCGCGCCGATCTCCATACCACCCTGAATCTGGTGCTTGCCGATCGGATACTCGGCCGCAGACGCGCCCAGCGCGACGCACGCGGCCGCCACCGCAACACCGCCGCGGATAAACGAAGAACGCAACATCATTGAAACTCCTTGTTTTTATCGTGACACCTGCTCTGCGCCGCCCGCCGCCATCTCGTTGGAAGACGAAAAGACGATGAAGAACGTTAATACGAACCATTCTCACTAATGTTGCAAGTTTAGCACCGAACCGGCGTTGAAACAAATTGAAAGGCGGCTAAACCCTTGATACGACAAGGCTTACAAACGGAATCCGGCAGCAGAAATCCAGCCGTGCGGCGCAAAACCGCCGCACGTCATTCGGTTCCGTTCACGTGATCGCCGACGTTCGCGCCGAACACCCGCTCGCGCAGCAGTGCAAGCTGATCGCGCGCCTGCGCGGCCTTCTCGAACTCGAGGTTTTTCGCATAATCGGCCATCTGCTTCTCGAGCCGTTTGATTTCCTTCGCGATCTGCTTGTCGGACATGTCCTCGAGCTTCGCGCGCTGCTGCGCCTCCTTCAGCTCCGCACGCGCTTCGTCCGCGTTATAGACGCCGTCGATGATGTCCTTGATCCGCTTGACCACGCCGCGCGGCGTAATGCCATGCTCTTCGTTGTAAGCGATCTGCTTGGCGCGGCGCCGCTCGGTTTCGTCGATCGCGCGGCGCATCGAATCGGTGATCGTGTCCGCATAGAGGATCGCCTTGCCGTTCACGTTGCGCGCCGCACGGCCGATCGTCTGGATCAGCGAACGCTCCGCGCGCAAGAAGCCCTCCTTGTCCGCATCGAGAATTGCGACCAGCGACACTTCCGGAATATCGAGCCCTTCGCGCAGCAGGTTGATCCCGACCAGCACGTCGAACGTGCCGAGCCGCAGATCACGAATGATTTCCACCCGCTCGACGGTATCGATATCGCTGTGCAGATAGCGGACCTTGACGCCGTGATCGGCCAGAAATTCGGTCAACTGCTCGGCCATCCGCTTCGTCAGGACGGTGATCAACACGCGCTCGTCGGCGCTCACGCGCGCGTGGATCTCGGCGAGCACATCGTCGACCTGCGAACTCGCCGGCCGCACCTCGATCTCCGGGTCGACCAGCCCGGTCGGCCGCACGACCTGCTCGGCGACCTGCCCCGACACGCGCTTCTCGTAATCGGCCGGCGTCGCCGACACGAATACCACCTGGCGCATCTTGCGCTCGAATTCGGGAAACTTCAGCGGCCGGTTGTCGAGCGCGGACGGCAGCCGGAACCCGTAATCGACGAGATTTTCCTTGCGCGCGCGGTCGCCGTTGTACATTCCGTTCAACTGGCCGATCAGCACATGCGATTCGTCCAGGAACATCAGCGCGTCGGGCGGCAGGTAATCGACGAGCGTCGGCGGCGGCTCGCCGGGCGCCGCCCCTGAAAAGTGCCGCGAATAATTCTCGATGCCCTTGCAGAAGCCGAGTTCCTGCAGCATCTCGAGATCGAAGCGGGTTCGCTGCTCGAGCCGCTGCGCCTCGACGAGCTTGTTTTCCCGATGAAAGAACTCGAGCCGCTCGCGCAACTCGGCCTTGATCGTCTCGACCGCGCGCATCACGGTGTCACGCGGCGTCACGTAATGCGACGACGGATAGACCGTAAAACGCGCAATCTTCTGCCGCACGCGGCCCGTCAGCGGATCGAACAGATTCAGCGTGTCGATCTCGTCGTCGAACAACTCGACGCGCACCGCCATTTCCGCGTGCTCGGCCGGGAAAATATCGATCGTGTCGCCGCGCACGCGGAACGTGCCGCGCTGGAAATCCTGTTCGTTGCGCGTGTACTGCATCGCGATCAATCGCGCGATCACGTCGCGCTGGCCGATCCTGTCGCCCGTGCGCAGCGTCAGGATCATCTGATGATATTCGGACGGATTGCCGATACCGTAAATCGCCGACACCGTCGCGACGATCACCACGTCGCGCCGCTCCATCAGGCTTTTCGTCGCCGACAGCCGCATCTGCTCGATGTGCTCGTTGACCGACGAATCCTTCTCGATGAACAGGTCGCGCTGCGGCACATACGCTTCCGGCTGGTAATAATCGTAGTACGACACGAAATACTCGACCGCGTTGCGCGGGAAGAATTCACGGAACTCCGAGTAGAGCTGCGCGGCAAGCGTTTTGTTCGGCGCGAAAACGATTGCCGGACGGCCGAGCCGCGCAATCGTATTGGCCATCGTGAACGTCTTGCCCGAACCCGTCACGCCGAGCAGCGTCTGGAACGACAGGCCGTCCTCGATGCCTTCGACCAGCGTCGCGATCGCGCTCGGCTGATCGCCCGACGGCGCGTAGGGTTGATAGAGCTGGAACGGTGAATCGTCGAACGTCACGAATTTCGATTCGTCGAGAATGTCGCGGGAGTCGGAATGATGTTCGGACATGGGAGCAGGGGGCAGCGGGCCGAAACGAAGCAAACGATCATTCTAGCGCTTCGACGTCAGGCCGGCTCCGCTTCCGGCGACTCGCGAACATCCGCCGGCGCGCCAAAAAATCGCGTGCACGCCCGCAACATTGGCTAAATAACGGCGTTGAATTCGCTACAATGATGCGTTGCCGCGCTTTATCCCTTTTGCGCCGGCTGCGTCATCTGCCAGGTGGTGCGATGAGTCTGCCCACCCGCTCCGGCGCTGTACAACCGACCCTCTTTTCACAACTGCTGCGAATCCATCATGTCGCTCTTCTCCGCTGTCGCCCTTGCCCCCCGTGACCCGATCCTCGGCCTGAACGAAGCCTTCAACGCCGATACGCGCTCGACCAAAGTCAATCTGGGCGTCGGTGTCTACACGAATGAGGAAGGCAAGATTCCGCTGTTGCGCGCGGTGCGCGACGCGGAAAAGGCGCGTGTCGAAGCGGGCCTGCCGCGCGGCTATCTGCCGATCGACGGAATCGCCGCTTATGACGCCGCGGTCCAGAAGCTGCTGCTCGGCGACAACTCCCCCGTCATCGCGGCCGGCCGCGTCGTAACGGCCCAGGCGCTCGGCGGCACCGGAGCGCTGAAGATCGGCGCGGATTTCCTGCGCACGCTGAACCCGAAAGCCAAGGTCGCCATCAGCGATCCGAGCTGGGAAAATCATCGCGCCCTGTTCGAAACGGCGGGTTTTGAAGTCGTCGCCTATCCGTACTACGACGCGAAAACCAACGGCGTCAACTTCGACGGCATGCTGTCCGCACTGAACAGCTACGCGCCGGGCACGATCGTCGTGCTGCACGCGTGCTGCCACAATCCCACCGGCGTTGACCTGAGCGACGTGCAGTGGGCGCAGGTGGTCGAAGCCGTGAAGACCCGCCAGCTCGTGCCGTTCCTCGACATCGCTTACCAAGGCTTTGGCGAGAACGTGGACGCCGACGCAGCCGCAGTACGCCTCTTCGCGCAGGCGGATTTGAACGTGTTCGTGTCGTCGTCGTTCTCGAAATCGTTTTCACTGTATGGCGAGCGCATCGGGGCGCTGTCGATCATTACCGGCAGCAACGACGAATCCGCTCGCGTGCTGTCGCAATTGAAGCGCGTCATCCGCACCAACTATTCGAACCCGCCGACTCATGGTGCCGCGCTCGTCTCGGCAGTGTTTGCATCGCCCGAATTGCGCGCTGCGTGGCTGGAAGAACTGGGCGAGATGCGCGACCGTATCCGCGCGATGCGCAACGGCCTTGTCGAACGGCTGAAGTCGGCGAACGTCGACCGCGATTTCAGCTTCATCAACGCGCAACGCGGGATGTTCTCGTATTCGGGGCTGACGGCCGCGCAGGTGGACCGTCTGCGCGAAGAGTTCGGCATCTATGCGGTCAGCACCGGTCGCATTTGCGTCGCCGCGCTGAACACGCGCAATATCGACGTCGTCGCCAATGCAATCGCAGCCGTCCTGAAGTAAATCGGCCAGGCAGCCGCCATACCGTTACCTCATCGCGGCCGCCTTGGGCTGAAACAAAAACGCGCTCCTTTGAGAGCGCGTTTTTTCATCGGAATCTTTTCGTCATGCTCAGCTATCGCCACGGTTTTCACGCCGGCAATCATGCGGACGTCCTCAAGCACGCCGTCGTCGTTCAATTGCTGCGTCATTTGAACAAGAAAGACAAATCGTATTGGTACATCGATACGCATGCCGGAGCGGGCGTCTACTCGCTAACCGACGGCTATGCGGCAAAAACCACCGAATTCAGCACGGGCATCGAGAAAATCTGGAACGCGACGGATCTGCCTGATGCGCTCGCCGACTATGTCGACGAAGTCCGGGCACTGAACAGCGATGGCGAGATGCGCTACTACCCCGGCTCGCCCTATCTCGCATGGCGGCTGATGCGAGAGCAGGACCGGATGCGTCTGTTCGAGCTGCACAGTACCGAAATCGATGTACTACGCCATAATTTCCGGGACGCCGGACGGCGCGCAATGATTTACTCAGGCGACGGCTTCGACGGCATCAAAGCGTTGCTGCCTCCGCCGCCACGCCGCGCACTGGTGCTTATCGATCCGTCATACGAGGACAAACGCGATTATGCAAAAACGCTCGTGTGCGTCGAGGAAAGCCTGAAGCGATTCGCGACGGGCTGCTATGCAATCTGGTATCCGCAAGTAAGCCGCACCGAATCACAGCGTTTGCCCGATCAGCTGAAGCGTCTGCAGACAAGCAACTGGCTGCATCTGAGCCTGACCGTGAGCCGCCCGCCAACGGACGGCTACGGACTTTTCGGCAGCGGCATGTTCGTTCTGAACCCGCCGTATACGCTGATCAGTACGATGAAAGAAGCGCTGCCCTATCTGGTTGAGGTACTGGGACAGGACGCAGACGCCACCTTCAGGATCGAACATCGCGGCAATTGAGCCGTAAGCGACTCGCGATGGCCGTTATAGACCGCAGCGCGGACCGACGCCAAAGTGATGCCCATCATTTTCGAAGTGATGGACACCACTTTGTCAGATACGATGGAGAAACAGGGTAGTCGTAAAGGACGCCCGAACCATAGTGCCGAATTCCGGCGTCGCTTGGCGATGGCAGCTTGCGAGCCGGGTGTTTCGGTCGCCAAGTTGGCTCGCGAGCACGGTCTGAACGCGAATCTCGTGTTCACGTGGCGCCGCCAGTATCGCGCGGAACAGCAGGCTGCGGTGGTGCCACTGTTGCCGGTGGCGATT
>NZ_FXAN01000003.1 GCF_900176645.1 Burkholderia singularis | reverse complement strand
CACGCCGGTCTACAAGCCGCCCGGGTTTCCGACGGCGCGGGTGACGGTCGGCTTCCAGGTGACGGCGCAATTTTGACGAAAACGCGTTCTAGCAGCCCGGCTCCATACGCACCAGAGAAGAAGGCTGGCGAGAGCAAGGGACCGACGCATTTTGGGATCAAGCAAATCGCCGCTGTCTTGTCCGTGAGCCACGAACCACGCCCCCATTGTCCATATCGCGGAGGTGGCTTGCAAACACTGCTGACGCTTACGAAGTGCTGTTGCCTTGGTGTCTCATCACTTCTGCAGATTGATGTACAGCCAGTCGTGCAACGAAAGCCACGTGGTTTATTACGCGCTATACGATGTATAGCTTGATTGGCACTGGCGCCCAGATGGCCTCGAAAACTATGCGCTTTCATACAGCACGGCAATTCGCCAGTGCGGCAGATCACTGTGCCATTCGGTACGCAGCTACTTCAGTGAATGCGGCAACAGATAATTTGCCCAATCCTGCATTAGCCCGGTACGTTTGGCGAATAGATCACCGCGTGCATAGGCCGCTTCGGTTTGATCGCCGATGATATGCGCCAGCGCGGCCTCCGAAACTTCGTTCGGGTACTGGGTGGTTTCGCGCGCCCAGTCCTTGAACGTCGAACGGAACCCATGCACGGTCAGATTGTCGTGGTCCATGCGTTTGAGAAGCTGAAGCATCGCCATGTTCGACAGGTGGTTGCCGCCCTTGGGGGCTGAAAACAGGAATTCGCTGGATGCAGCATTGAGCAGTGGTATCACCAGCGCGATTGCTGCGGTCGAGAGCGGTACGCGATGCTCGCGGCGTGCCTTCATACGCTCGGGCGAGATGGTCCAGACGCGAGCAGCAATGTCGAATTCAGAACGACGCGCACCGATGACTTCGTTGGTGCGGCTGGCGGTCAGAATCAGCAGTTGCAGCGCCTGGGCTGCCGCACCATCCTGCATCACCAAGCGCGTCATGAAGGCCGGCGCGTCACTGTACGGCAACGCAGCGTGATGCTCGACCTTCTGCACGCGCGAGGGCTTTGCCAGAAGCTGGTCCAGATGCCCCTTCCAGCGGGCGGGATTCATGCCGTGACGATATCGGCGCACGGTTGCCCAGGCGAGGATCGATTCAATGCGGCCGCGCAGGCGCGAGGCGGTTTCCGTCTTGGTCGTCCAGATCGGTTGGAGGACTTGAACGATCTCGTCGGTATCGATCTCCGACACCGGTAGATCGCCGAGAACGGGATGCGCATAGGTTGTGAGCGTGCTCTCCCACTGTGCGGCGTGCTTGGCATTCTTCCAGGACTTGCGGTGCGCCTCGATGTACTGGCTAGCACAGTCGCGGAATGGCAGGGACTTCATGTGCTCGCGTCGTGCGGCACGACGTTGCGCGTGCCGATGATCGAGCGGGTCGACGCCGCTGAGCAGCAGCTTGCGGCAGTCGAGCGCTTTGACGCGGGCGTCGGCGAGCGATACGGTGTGGATGGGACCGAGGCCCATACCGCGTGCTTTGCCTTGCCGCATGTAGCGGAACAGCCACGACTTGGCGAGGGTTCGAGTGACCTGCAGATAGAGACCGCCGCCATCGCTGTAGACACCGGGGCGCTTGACCCGCATGACATGCATGGCGGTGAGCCGATTGAGGGTTCGCATGTAACCTCCAAGCTAGCAGAATGACTAGCAAATGGTTCCAGGCTTCCTTCGGCTTTTCGCGGATGTTTACGGAATCAGAGCGAACCCGATTCTTCGCTACACCCTTGATGCCAAAGGGCTTTTGGAACTCCATGGAGGTTGTTGGATTTCACGATGTGGGGCACTTTCTCCGCCAGATAGACACCCTTTCCGCCAGAATGCATGCAGCAAGGAAAAAAGCCGGTCTAGCCGGCTTTTTTCTTTTCTGAGCTCGCCATTTCCGGTGTACATGGCGTGCCCGAATTGTGACCGCATCGGCGCTCGGCAAGATGGGCGTACCGCAGCACCATCTCATAGCTCGGCCATCCGCCAAGCTCCATCAGCCGATTCAGCGGTGTGCCGTTTTGGACGTGCCAACTCGCCCAGGTATGTCTTCGTCCGCGGAAACGGAAGTTCGTGATGCCGGCGCGCTTGCATGCGGCACGCCATTGAACCGAAGCCCACGCCGTCAGAATTTCACCGCTTTTCACCACTTCTCATGAAGACATGCGTTTGATGCTTCCCAATCCGGCGTCGAATCGTGTCAAGAGCCTCGGCCTTCAGTGGAACGCGATCGGCCGCTGCGCTTTCGCCTGATCGGGATGAATCCACGCCCGGTGCTGGACGAGATCCACCCGACTCCATTCGAGCCCGAGGATGTTCGCTTGGCGTAGCGCAGTCGCGAATCCGAAAATGGTTGCGTCCCGCATCCAATCAGGGCAAATCGCAGCCAACAGCCGGTGTGCCTCTCGCGCGTGACGCGCGATGGCGGCACGCGCGTGTTTGCGCGGCAAACGCGTACCGACCGCCGATACGCGATCCCGTTGTGTCTGTGTTCCGGGGCGCATGGTCGCCGCGCCCGCGTTCGTGCTGAGTCGCGGGTCGATGTAAGCGCGGCCGTCGCAACGCATATCAGCATGACGATCGCCGCATATGGGCGGGCAGCGGCGCCAGTCATGCATGCGGCGCGTGAGCGACGGTGTCGAGCGGATTGGCGGGCCTACCGGCACCGGACGGTTGCGCAGCAACGGAACAGCCCCGAGCCGATGGCCGATTTTTGAAGCGAGTTCCAGCTGGTTTGATCGATGATTTTAATTTCGATTTGATTCGCGCGTGAAAACGGTTTGTGCGATGAAATGAGAATGAATGCTCGCGAATCAAACGGCTTGGCCGATCAGGGGGGCATGAAATTGGCGGCTGCAGTAGGCGTACATATAAGAAAAATATTCTGCACGACGATACGCGTAAATATCCTGATGCCGATTCATGGGAAATTGAAATACAAAAAAATATTGCCATTCTCAAAATCATGGTTTTCTTCATTGAAGCGGATTTTTTTGACAACGAGAATGCGGCGGAAAAACAGTTTCAGCCGGTGTTGCGAATGAAGTATTTTTTTCGAATAGATGGATAGGCGCGATGCGATGTCGGGAAATAGATTGCAATTGGTAATGAAATTGAATGGAATGGCGATGCCGATTAATTGGCGGGTACGGCGGGGATCGACGTCGAATGGCGCAGTGATGGCATGAATCGGAGGCGTTTGCATGAATCGTAAAATCCGGGCGCGTTGCAAGGAGAACAAAGGCCGGTGCCGATCATATCGGGCTGCGGCGAGGCTGGCGCGTGCTCGTGGGCCGCGCCGAAGTCTGTCGCGGCCAGCCGTTCAACGCAGCGCACGGTTACCGCAAGAGCGGGCAGTATCGGTCGGCTCGATGCCGTACCGCCTTTAGCGGGCGGTGACACAGGCGAGTCCGGCGCGCGGGCGGCCGATGCAATCCCGGCTATCGGGCACGATGCGTTGATCGTCCGGTCGAGGCCCGCCGGATGTACCACCGGGGGCGAGCGCGAGGCGGCTGGTGTGAATGCCGCGATCGGCCAGCGCGCGTTCGCAGGTGCAGCATGACAGCGCGTCGATTTGCAACGGGACATTTTGTTCTTTGCGGGAACGCGGGCTTAGCCGGTTTTAGCGGCTTGGCAGTAATTCCAAACGAGCGTTCGGCAACGCGCGCGGCACGGTTTTCAAGCATGCGGGCCGCATGGCCGGATGGACTGGCGGCCCTGGTGCGTCAATGCATGGGGCAATAGCCGGCGGTATCGGACGCCGCGCACGGGAATTGGAAAATCGAGCCGGCGCAGTGCCGGCGGGAGACGGGCGGCTCACGGAAATGGCGCATCGCAGCGAGGCGCGCGTTGCCGGGCAATATCGGATGGATTGTTAAAGAAAGATAAGTCGGGGGATGAGAAGTAAAAATCCACTGGACAAAAAGGACCGTTTTTGTCGGTTCAATAAAACTCGCTGCGACCTCTCGATAAATCAATTGGATAGCGAACTCGTCAGCGCTCGAATCCTACTGTGATACAAACGGTCGTTTTTTTCCGTGCCGAGCGCGTTGAGCGGGGCTTTGCCATGGACGGAAAGATACGCGTGAAGACCGCCTTGGACCAGGGCGAAAGCGCGGGCGGCCGAATGCTGAGAGGGCGGCAACGAATATGGAATGAAGTGAGGGCTGGCGCGTCATGCTGCGCGTCGAATCAGCCGGATGCAATATGCGGCGCACTTTGACGGCGCGAATTGATATCGCGGCGAGTCCGAATCGGCCTTCGATCTCTGGGTTTCTCCTTGTTTGACACATGACGCGTTCTGTCCGGGTGGGCGGGATG
>NZ_FXAN01000010.1 GCF_900176645.1 Burkholderia singularis | reverse complement strand
AGGACGGCGCCGCTACCGCGGCACCGTCAGATAAAAAACTGGGGAAAATTACTTCGACGAAAGTGGGGAGTATCTATCCGACGCTGACACAGTCAGCATGACGGGGCGTGCCTCTTGCCATTCTTCTTCTAATGATGGAGGCCTGCCGCGACGCGGCTGTGATGATCGATGGTGAAGTCAGGCGAGGAGCCGATGCTTTCAAGGCGATCGCGCTCGGGGCGAGCATGGTATTCATGGGTGGTCCTTTCACGTATGCGGTGGCGGTAGGCGGCGAGGTCGGGGTTACGCATGCGATCCGGCTGATGTCGCATGCCACTGTTCGAGCAGTAGCTGGCTGGTAATGATTGTGGATCGGGACGTGTCAGGAATTTCGTGTGCTGAGGTCGGTTAAAAATCTCAGCTGATGGCGGCGGTGAATCGCTCGCCGAACAGAATGGCGAACTGATTGACTGCTTGCCGCCAGGTGATAGGCGGCATCTTCCAGTCCTTTTCGATGTTGCGCAAGGCCAAGTACAGCAGTTTGCTGGCCGCTTCGTCGCTCGGGAAGTGGCCGCGATTCTTCACGATCTTGCGCAACTGCATGTGCATACTCTCGATGGCGTTTGTCGTATATACAATTCGACGCACCTCGGGTGGATAGGCAAAGAAGGGGATCACCTGCTCCCATTGGCGCTGCCACATGGCCGCGACGGTGGAGAATTTGCGGCCCCACTCGCTCTGTGCAAAGGCGTCGAGCGCCGCTGCCGCCACCTCGGCCGTGGCGGCTTGGTAGATCGGCTTGATCGCGGCGGCCAGCGGCTTGCGGTCCTTCCAGCTCGCCAGATTCAGCGAATTACGGATCAGATGCACGATGCAGGTCTGGATTTGCGCGGCCGGATGAGCCTATCCGAACCTTTGTGTGTGAGGCATAAACTGAAGGCCAAGGAGCCACTTTATGCCACGCAAACGCAAGGAAGAAGTGACGATTGAACCGGGCAAGGGCTTGAACCTGGACCCGGAACTGATCAAGCAACTGGTGCCCGGAACGCTGGACCGGGCGACGATCAACGAGCAGCTCGCGGCGCTCAAGAAGGCGATCTTCGAGCGCGCGCTGGGCGGTGAACTGACCCACCACCTCGGCTACGAGAAGGGTGAAACCAAGCCGACGGACCGCACGAACCATCGCAACGGCACCAGCCGCAAGCGCATCGCGACCGACGACGACCTGCTTGACGTCGAGATTCCGCGCGACCGCGAAGGCACCTTCGATCCGGTGCTGATCGCTAAGGGCGAGCGGCGCTTTACCGGCTTCGACGACAAGATCATCGCGATGTATGCACGCGGCATGAGCGTGCGGGAGATTCAGGGCTTCCTGCTGGAGATGTACGGCATCGAGGTGTCGCCGGACTTCATCAGCACCGTCACTGACGCGGTGATCGACGAAGTGCGCGAATGGCAGCAACGGCCGCTTGAGCCGATGTACCCGGTCGTGTTCTTTGACGCCTTGCGGGTCAAGATCCGCGACGAAGGCGTGGTGCGCAACAAGGCGATCTACCTGGCGCTAGGCGTGCGCCGCGATGGCACACGCGAGGTGCTGGGCCTCTGGATCGAGCAGACCGAGGGGGCCAAGTTCTGGCTGCGGGTGGTGAACGACCTGAAGCTGCGCGGCGTGCAGGACATCCTGATTGCCGTGGTCGACGGCCTGAAGGGCTTCCCGGAAGCGATCAACACGGTGTTCCCGGAAACGACGGTCCAGACCTGCATCGTGCACCTGATCCGGAACTCGCTGGACTTCGCCAGCTGGAAAGACCGGAAATCGGTCGCGGCGGCGCTCAAGGAGGTCTATCGGGCGCCGTCGGCCGAGGCGGCCGCCGTAGTGTTGATTTCCACCGAGTCTTAACCGACCGATTTCATCTAAATCTGCCCCACCCCGAGACAGCGTAGTACATCTATTCCGGTGTGGATAACTCTTCGTTA
>NZ_FXAN01000046.1 GCF_900176645.1 Burkholderia singularis | reverse complement strand
CGTCTGCGGCGGGGAGCCGGGCGGCGCAGGGCGGCGCGATGCGGGTGCGGCGTCGGCAACCGGCGCCGCCGCATCCGCCAGTAGTCCGGACGCCGGCCGCGCGGCCGGCGACACATCGGCGGCGCTTGCGGCAGGGTCGGCATCGGCCGCGGCGTCGCGCAAATAGCCGATGAACGCTGCTTCGAGCGTGGCCGCGCCGCGTGCCTGAACCAGCGCATCGGGCGTGCCGCTCGCGAGCACGCGGCCCGCGTGCATCAGCGAGATGCGGTCGCAGCGTTGCGCCTCGTTCATGAAGTGCGTCGAGATAAAGATCGTCACGCCGTCGCGCCGCGACAGATCGATCATCAGTTGCCAGAAATTGTCCCGCGCGATCGGATCGACGCCGGATGTCGGTTCGTCGAGGATCAGCAATTCCGGCGCATGCACCATCGCGACCGCGAGCGACAGCCGTTGCCGCACGCCGAGCGGCAGCCGCTCGGGCAGCGCGTCGGGCACGCCGCCGAGGTCGAAGCGCGCGATCATTTCGTCTGTGCGGGCGGCGATCGCCGCTTCGGGCAGACCGAACAGCCGCGCATGCAGTACGAGGTTCTGGCGCACCGTCAGTTCGCTGTACAGCGAGAAGCCTTGCGACATGTAGCCGACGCGCCGGCGCGTGTCCAGATCGCTCGATTCGATGGCGCGTCCGAACAATCGCGCACTGCCTTCGGTCGGTGGCAGCAGGCCGGTGAGCATTTTCATCGTCGTCGATTTTCCGCAGCCGTTCGAGCCGAGAAAACCGAAGATTTCGCCGCGGCGGATCCGGAAGCTGACGTGGTCGACCGCGACGAAATCGCCGAAGCGCATCGTCAGGCCGCGCGCCTCGATTGCCGGCGTGGCGTCGTCGCCAGCGGGCAGCGGCGGGCGTTCGACGCGGCGGTAGCCGCGTCGGCGCGTGTCGGGCAGCAGCGCGACGAACGCGGCTTCCAGCTCGCGCGTGCCGGTGCGCGCAAGCAGTTCGGCCGGCGTGCCTTGTGCGAGCACGCGGCCGGCATCGAGCGCGATCAGCTGGTCGAAGCGTTGCGCCTCGTCCATGTATGCGGTGGCGGCGATCACGCTCATGCCGGGGCGGGCGGCGCGAATGCCGGCGATCAGCTCCCAGAATTGCGCGCGCGCTAGCGGATCGACGCCTGTCGTCGGTTCGTCGAGCAGCAGCAGATCCGGATCGTGGATCAATGCACAGCACAGCCCGAGCTTTTGTTTCATGCCGCCCGAGAGCTTGCCCGCCGGCCGGTCGAGGAACGGATGGAGGCCGGTGCTGCGCGTCAGCGCGTCGATCCGGCGACGCCGCTCGTCGGCCGCATGACCGAACAGCCGCGCAAAGAATTGCAGATTTTCCTCGATCGACAGCGTGGCGTATAAATTGCGGCCGAGCCCTTGCGGCATGTACGCGATGCGCCGGCACGCGCGCCGGCGGTGCTCGATCGAGCGCATGTCGCCGCCGAGCGCCTGGACATCGCCGGTTTGCAGCGCGCGGGCGCCGGAGACGAGCGCAAGCAGGCTCGATTTGCCGACGCCGTCCGGGCCGATCAGACCGGCCATGCACCCGGCGGGAACCTCGAGCGTCACCGTGTCGAGCGCGACGATTTTGCCGTAACGCAGGCTGACGTCGCGCAGACGGGCGGCAGGCGGCTGCCCGGCGTTCATTGCGCAACCTTGACGGCCAGCTCGGCCGGCCATGCGGCGGCGGGATCGACCTTGACCCAGGCGACGCCCGGCAATCCGGTTTTCACGAGTTTCAGATGGCGCAGCAGCAGCGCGCGGTCGATGCGCGCCTTCACGCGAAACATCAGCTTTTGCCGCTCATTCGCGGTTTCCACGGTTTTCGGCGTGAATTGCGCGGTGCTCGCGACGAACGAAACGGTTGCCGGGATCACGTAGCCGGGCGCGGCGTCGAGCACTATCCGCGCGTCGGCGCCGAGCGCGACGCGTCCGGCGACGGTTTCGGGCAGAAAGAACGTCATGTAGACGTCCGACAGATCGACGAGATTGAGCACCTTGCCGCCTGCCGGCAGCACCTCGCCGGCCTGCGCGATCCGGTACTGGATTCGCCCGTCGCGCGGCGCGACAAGCTCGGTATCGGCAAGATCGGCCTGCACGCGCACGACACTTGCCTGCGCGGCGGCCACCGCCGAGCGTGCGGCGGTCAACTGCGCGCCGGTCGCATCGATGGCCGCTTGGGCCGCATCGACCTGCGCCTGGGCGGCGGCGACGGTTGCAAGCGCGCCGCGCACGCGCGCGCGATCGTCATCGAGTTCCTGCATCGACGAGGCGCCTTCGCGAGACAACGTGTCCGAGCGCGCGAGCCGCCGCTGCGCGGCATCGAGTTCGCTCTTGCGCTGCGCGACCATGGCGAGCGCGGCGGCTTTGTCGCTCTTGCGTTGCGCGACCTGCGCGGCGACGCCCGCCGCGGTATTGAGCGCCTGCTGCTGTTGCGCACGCGCCTCGTCGAGCTGGGCTTGCAATACCCGGATGTCCATCCGCGCGAGCGGTTGGCCGGCCTGCACGTAGTCGCCTTCGTCGACGAGCAGCGCCTCGATGCGGCCGGGCAGTTTGGTCGCGACGTCTACTTCAGTCGCCTCGATTCGGCCGTTGCCGCTCGCGAAGCCGGCGTGAGAGCCGTCGTCGTGCCATCGGCTCCACGCGTAATAACCGGTCAGCGCTGCGGCGAGCGTCACGGCGGCGCCGAGCATCAGGGTGCGATGGGAAGGCTTCATGGTCGGGTTCGGGTTGGGGTCAGGGAGGGCGCGCCGTCTTCGGCGTCGCCGCCGAGCGCTGCGTACAGTGCGATCCGGCTCGACAGCAGCCCTTGGCGCATCTGCACGAGCTGCTGCTGGGCGTTGAGCAGATCGCGTTGTGCGTCGAGCACTTCGAGGAACGGCGCGGCGCCGTTGTCGTAGCGCAGCTTCGCGAGGCGCGCGCGTTCGCTCTGCGCGGCGAGCGTGTCGCGCTGGATGGCGACCTGCTCGGTCAGCCACGCGCGGGCCGACAGTGCGTCTGCAACGTCGCGGAACGCGGATTGCACGGTCTTTTCGTATTGCGCGACGGCTTCGTTGCGGCGCGCGTGGGCGAGATTGAGATTCGCATGCAGGCGTCCGCCTTCGAAGATCGGAAGCGTGATGCGCGGAACGAAACTCCATGTTGCGCTGCCGGCCGCGAACAGATCGCCAAGCGCGGGGCTGACGGTGCCGAGCGTGCTCGTTAGCGTGATGCGCGGAAAGAACGCGGCGCGGGCCGCGCCGATGTCCGCGTTTGCCGCGCGCAGCCGATGTTCGGCGGCGATCACGTCGGGACGGTGGACCAGCAGGTCGGACGGCAGCCCCGGCGCGAGCCGCGCTTGCACGGCATCGTCGTCGAGCCGTGCGGGGGCGTGCGCCGGGCTGCTCGGCGCGCCGAGCAACAGATCCAGCGCGTGCTGCTGCGCATCGCGCGCCTGGTCGAGCTGAGCGGCGAGCGTCTCGGCCTGATGCAGCAGAATTTCGGATTGCTTCATGTCGAGCCGGGAGATCGCGCCTTCCTCGTAGCGGCGCCGGAAAATCCGCAGCGCGTCGCGCCGCGTGTCGAGCGTCGCACGCGCAAGCGCGATGCGTTCGTCGAGTGCGCGCAGCGCGAGATACGCGTTCGCGACGTCGGCGATCAGACTGAGGGTGACCGCACGCTGCGCGGCTTCGCTTGCGAGGAAGTTTTCGAGCGCCGCGGCCTTCAGGCTGCGCACCCGTCCCCAGAAGTCGGCTTCCCAGCCCAGCTCGGCCAAGCCCACGTTGTACAAGCCTTTGACGCTCGCGTCGGGCGACACGAACCCGCCCGGTACGCGGGTGCGCAGCGCCGTTGCCGTGGCGTCGAGCGACGGCCACTGGTCGGCGCGGCGAATGCCGTAGTTCGCGCGCGCCGCTTCGACGCGTTGTGCCGCGATCCGCAAGTCCCGGTTGTTCGCGAGCGCCTGTTCGATCACCGCGCGCAGATCGGCGTCGGCGAAATAATCGCGCCAGCCGAGGTGGGCGGCGCAGTTCCCGGGATCGGCGGCGCCCGGCGGCTTCGCCGTGGCGGCGGCACTATCGCGCTCCGCCGCGCGAAGCGGCGAGCCCGCTTCGCACGACGTGCGCGCAAACGTATCTGGCACGGGCGCGGCTGGCCGCCGGTAGGCGGGCGCGAGCGACATGCAGCCGGCGAGCGCGGCCGCGAGTGTCAATCCAAGCGCGATGGCAGGCACGCCGCGACGAGGCCGTTCGAAAGGCGTCGGTGCCGCTCGTCGATTGTTTCGAAGCATGGGCCTCCTCGTCGGTTGTGTCGTTCGCGTCGCGAGCCCAAAGCAGCCGTCGCCGCGCCGGTGCATATCTGACAATTAATCGGGGTATGAAACGTTGATTTGGGTCATTCATGTCGCTCGGCCGGTGCGGTTGATCGACATCAAGGCGCGTGCCGCGCGTGCTGCGGATGATGGAGATGGGTGCATGAACGTGCGGCCGTGCACGGCCGCCGGCTCTCGATCCAGCGAGGGGGTATGCATGAGAGCACATTGGCCGCGCGCAGCGGCAACGTCGTGGCGCGCTTTGTCTTTGTGCATGGGCCGAGCGAGTGGTGTGGTGCTGCTGGTTCGCGGCCGCGCGCTGGAATGCGCGAGCGGCCGAAACAAATGAATGCCCTGACATCGGACGAAAACCATGCAGATTTCGTTTCCCGCCGATTTGCCCGAATATCGCGCGCGCGATTGGACGATCGCGTTTACGGCACTCGTCGACAACGTTCGCGTGCCATGTGCGATTACGGCCGAAGCTCTCGAGGATCATTTTGGCGCGCCATCGATCGGCGAACGCGATTTGACCGACGCGTTCGAACGCCATCGCACCGAGATCGAGCGTGCGGCACGCTGGATGCTGGAGGCGGTCGGCGGGCGTCCGGTCGTGTTGCACAGCGGGTTGTTCCGGTTCGAGCGTTGCCGCTCTTGATGAGCGTGTATGCCCATCCCCCGGCACTGCCAATGCGCGTTTGCGTGCATCGCGCCGCAGTCGAGCGCTTTGCAGGCGGGCGCGATTGACCTGGGTCATCGGTACGTGCCGACCGATATGCGAAGCTAGCTTCGACAAATGGCGACGCGCGTTTCGCGACGGATCGCCGAGTCCACTGGAGGATATCCGATGAAAACCGATCGGCAATTGAAGCAGGATGTGCAGGACGAACTCGCGTCGGACCCGGCTGTCGACACGGCGCTGATCGACGTCGAGGTGGCGGAGCGTATCGTCAAGCTGTCCGGGCACCCGACAAGCTATGCGCAAAAGCTGGCCGTCGAGCGTGCGGCGAACCGGGTGGCGGGTGTTCGAGCGGTGGTTGTCGAAATGATCGTGCGTTTGCCGCAAGACGATGCGCGCACGGATTGGGACATCGCGGACATGGCGCGCTCGATTTTGCGCTGGACTGTGGGGTTGCGCGAAGAGGCGGTCAAGGTGCAGGTGGAGCGGGGTTGGGTCACGTTGTCCGGCAAGGTCGATTGGGCATATCAGCGTCATGTCGCGGTGCGAGCGATTTCGCAGATGCGAGGCGTGACGGGTGTCACGGATCATATCGACGTGCTCGGCAGCGTGGACGCCGAGGCGATCGGCGAAAACGTCAAGCGCGCGATGTTGCGGCACGCCGCGCGCGAGGCGACGCATATCGGCGTCGACGTGCGCGATGGAATGGTTACGCTGTCGGGCAAGGTCGATTCCTATGCGGAACGTGAAGTCGCGCGCGGCGCGGCGTGGTCCGTGCGAGGCGTGCGCGCGGTGATCGACAATCTCGTCGTCGGATGAGCGGCGCTTGCTTGCGGTGCCGGGCTGTTGCGCGACGCGCGGGCAGGATGTCACGCGTCGCGCGTGGTTACTACATGGAACCCACGGGTATTTCTTTTTCCATGCAAGTCGTTATGTTGCTGGCGCCCATGAGAAACGGGCCGCGGCCGCCCGTTGCCCGGCGGTGGCTCGCTCGTCAGCATGCGGTGGCGCGCGGCACCGCGAGAGTGTGAAGCAAAAACGCACGACAGATGAGTGCGGAAGAGGCGAAACGGAAATGCAACGCATGCGGCCATAGCCACATTTGAATGACGAGTTGAACTCGGCGTACCGTTTCGCCCCCCGGCCATATCGATATTGACCGGAAAGCCGACGAATCGCCCGTTCGCCGCTTGAGGCGGTCGATCATGCATGGCCATGCGGTAAGCAGCGCCCGGTCTGGCGGTACGCCGCCCGATGACGCGCGCCGCCCGATGGCGACATGTGCCGTTGCTACGGAGAGCCGGTTGAACGGATCGGCGCACATGCGATCGACGGATTCGTCATGGCAGTCTTCGTTGCGCCGAATTCGGGTCGACTTGCCATTGCGAACGATGGCAACGGAACGGCGCTTAGCCACAGTGCGAACACGAAGCCGGGCGGCGAGCGCGCAACCCGTGGCGTCTCGGCGTTGAGCGCGCGCTGGCATACATGTACGCAGTTTCGATGCCGACGACCCCGAGCGGCGACCGGCATCGCGTTTTCGACTCGATTAAGCAGGCCCGACGAGGAAGATTGCTTGGGCGTTCGGCCGTGAAGCGCGAGCAGGGAGCGCGAACCTGGCGGCGGCGATGAAGCGAATGAGCGGCATGATCGTTGCGACCGTCGCAATCGCATTGGACGAGGCGGCGCCGCATACGGGGCCCACGCATGCATGGCCCGACGGAGCGCCGCCGTCGATCATCGCACGGGCGGCCGTGGCTGCCGCGCGGAAGCTCGACGCTCGATCATGGCGCCGGGACAACGCCGGGCTGGCGTGCGCGCCACGCATGCGTGGTCTTTGGCGTGCGATCGTTGCACTGGTTGACGCGCATCAGATGCGTGGTGCGCGCTTGCCGGGATCATGAGACGTAAGAAGCCGCGTTCGACACCTATGCGCCGAGCCGACATGAGTGGCGCTCGTAGCAAGCCGATGCGATGCGTATTGGAAGGAGGACGTGATGGGCTTGGGCATGCAGATTGCCTATTTGGGTTTTGCCGGATCGGCACGGATCGAATCGGAGGCGGGTGCGCAGCTTGTGCGGCTCGGGCGTTTCGACGATCGGCTCGCCGGCTGCCAACTCGCGCTCGAGGCGTTGCGCCAGCCGGACGGCCGTGTGATGTATGACGCACGGCTCGATCTGATGACGCGCGAGCACGAATTGACGCCGGTCAGACGTTGCACGCACGCCGATCCGCTGGTGGCGATCCGCCATGCGTTCGACGCGGCGGAATCGATGCTCGACGCATGATCGGCGCCACGTGGCGATGCCGCGCAGGCCATTTCCCGCCGCCGGCGAATAGTGGGTTGACTCAGGTCAAGCGCCGCGGCGTCAGGTGCGGCGACGAGTTCGCCGTTCGCCTAATCTGAAGACTCAAGGCCGCAACTCGCAGCGGAGGCGATCGATGCGTCACGACGGATTACGCACCTCGTTGTACGGCACGGTTTGCACAGTGTCGATCCTGAAATGGGCATCGCGGTGTTTGCTCGGCGCGAAAGCCTGCCGTTTTGAGGAATGCGCGCGTGGTTCCGAAGGCATCGGCGCGCGCTCGGGGCGCGGCTTGCGCGAGCGGCCGGGTGCCGCGCAGGAGCGTTAGCATGCGTGCGATGGTGTTCGATGGCGCGACGAACCGGCTGTGCGACACACGGCTGCCAGATCCCGTGCCTGGCCCCGGCCAATTGCTGATCGACGTACAGGCGTGCGGCGTGTGCCGGACCGATCTGCATGTCATCGACGGCGAATTGCCGCTGTTGAAGCGGCCGCTGATTCCGGGGCACGAGATCGTCGGCACGGTCGCTGCGTTGGGCGAAGGGGCGTCCGGCTTCGAAATAGGCGAGCGGGTCGGCGTGCCATGGCTCGGCGGCACGTGCGGGCATTGCACGTATTGCTCGAACGGCCACGAGAACCTGTGCGATGCACCCACATTCACCGGCTATACGATCGACGGCGGTTACGCACAGCGCACCGTTGCCGACAGCCGTTTTTGCGTGCGGATTCCGGCCCGCTATACCGATTTGCAGGCCGCGCCGCTGCTATGCGCGGGGCTGATCGGTTACCGGACGCTGCGCAAGGCGGGCGCGGCGCGGCGGATCGGACTCTACGGCTTCGGCGCGGCCGCGCACATCGTCGCGCAAGTCGCGCGCCGCGAAGGCCGGACGGTTTTCGCGTTCACCCGGCCGGGCGACGCCGCGGCACAGCAGCTCGCGCGGCGGCTTGGGGCAGTCTGGGCCGGCGGCAGCGATGAACGCGCGCCGGAGCCGCTCGACGCCGCGCTGATCTTCGCCCCCATCGGCGCGCTGGTGCCGGCCGCATTGGGGGCGCTCGACAAAGGCGGCATCGTCGTTTGCGGCGGAATACACATGACCGACATTCCGTCGTTCCCTTATGCAGCGCTGTGGGGGGAGCGCCGGATCGAGTCGGTCGCGAATCTGACGCGTGCGGACGCCGCCGCGTTCATGTGGCTTGCCGCCGAAATGCCGCTTGAAATCGAGACGAGCGCCTATGCGCTGACCGACGCGAATCGCGCACTTGACGATTTGCGTGCCGGGCGCGTGTCGGGCGCGGCCGTTTTGACGATTCGTGGCTAAGGCTTCGCATCGAGCTTTGTCGACGCATGCATCGCGGCACCATGCACGCTTGAGATGAGGCGATAGAAAGGGCAATCAAAAAAGGCGGCGATGACGAACATCATGTCAGGCTCGAACGACCGTTATTCCGCATGGAGGCGGGTCGCGGGAGCGCTCGTTGCGAGCGCCGCGCTTGCCGCTGCCGTGACGTGGCTGGGTGCGGCTTACGATCAACCGATCGACGCGGCCGTCATCGCAGGCATGCGCTCGCCGCATTGCCAAGCGGTACGCGACATGCCGCCCGGCTCGCTGTTGATCGCGGCCCAGCCGGAAGACGGAGTATGCCGGGCGTTTTTCCTGTATCGCGGCGCGATCGGGAACGAGGCCGCCGACGAGCGCGGCTACAAGGATGCAGTGCAAGCCGGCCGGCTGCGAGAGTTCGAGCAACTCGTCGGCTATGTGTTCGTGCTGGTCTCGGCAGTGACGCTGAGCGCGATCGCGATGGCGGCTGTGGTGCGCACGTTGTGGCGCCGGCTGCGCATGGTGGGCGAGTCTTTCAGCCGCTGACGTGGATCAAGTCCGGCGGCCGCCGCCGGGTTATCGTGAATACCGTCGCGCGCGCTGGTTTGCAGTTGCCGCGCATTGCGACTCGGCGGCAGAGCGCAAAGGCGACGCTATCGGTATGTGTGCGCCCATGCAGAGCGGGCAGGTGCAGCAAGCGCGCGGCCGGCCTGCGCACCGATCGGTCGCGGTCAATACGGCCGGTGTGCGCAATGCCGCCGGCTGATTGAATTCGAGCGGCTGTTGGCGCGGCCTGCTACCGTCGCTGCGCGCACTCCCGCGAACATCGTTAAGGAACACTCATCGGTGTCGAGCGTGCCGGGCTGCGGATGCATGGGATCGACGCGACAAAGGAGCACGTATGGACGACAAACCGATTGTCGTGGAAGTGGTGCAGCTCGAACATTTCCGGTTTCGGGTCGATTTTCCCGGCATTGATGCACCGCCGGTTCTGACCGACGAGATGCCGCCGCTCGGCGACGGCGGCGCACCGAATCCCGTCCGATTGCTGGCGGCGGGCGTCGCGAACTGTCTTGCCGCCAGTTTGCTCTATGCACTGCAGCAATACCGTAACGATCCGTATCCGGTTACGGCGCGCGTGGACGTCGATCTGAACCGCGACACGGCGGGACGGCTGCGCGTCGCCGGGATGGCGGTCCGATTGCGTGTGGGCGCGCGCTGGCCGGCGCTCCACCATGCAACGCGCGCGCTTGCTCAGTTCGAGGCGTTTTGCACGGTGACCGAAAGTGTACGCCGCGGTATTCCCGTAACGGTCGATGTCAGGGACGCGTGCGACGATCCGCTCAACGCCGAGGCGGCGTCATAGCGATTGCAGGGGACGCGCGCCACGGCCGCTCGCGCGTGCGCGGTTTCCTCCGGCCGCAGGAGGCCGCGAGTGCCGCTCATGCCCCGGCGCGCGCATTCGATGCATGCGCGACCAGCGCGGCCACCGCGCAGCTTGCCAGACGCGTGCGCTCGCTGTCGGCGCGGCTGGTGAGAATGATCGGCACGCGCGCGCCGAGCACGACGCCCGCCGCGTCGGCGTTCGCGAGAAACGTCAGTTCTTTCGCGAGCATGTTGCCGGCTTCGAGATCGGGCGTGAGCAGGATGTCGGCATGACCGGCGACGTTCGAGCCGAGATGCTTGATGCGAGCGGCCTCCGGATTGATCGCATTGTCGAACGCGAGCGGGCCATCCAACTGCGCGCCGGTGATCTGGCCGCGTTCGGCCATCTTGCAGAGCGCCGCGGCGTCGAGCGTCGACGGCAGTTTCGACGTAACGGTTTCCACTGCCGACAGGATCGCGACTTTCGGCGTGTCGACGCCGAGCGTATGCGCAAGGTCGATCGCATTTTGGACAATTTCCGCCTTGTGTTCCAGCGTGGGACGGATGTTGACCGCCGCGTCGGTGATGAAGAGGGGTTTGGGGTAGGTCGGCACGTCCATGACGAACACATGGCTCAGCCTGCGTCCGGTACGAAGACCCGAATCGGGCGAAACGACGGCGGCGAGCAACTCGTCCGTATGCAAGCTGCCTTTCATCAGCGCTTGCGCGTCGCCCGAGCGGACCAGCTCGACGGCAAGCGCTGCTGCAGCGTGACTATGCGGCGCGTCGACACGCCGGTAACGCGACAGATCGATGCCGAGCGTGGCCGCCAGCGTGTCGATGCGTGCGGCCGGTCCAATCAGTACGGGTTCGATGAGGCCGGCGCGGGCCGCGTCGATCGCGGCGCGCAGCGACGTTTCATCGCACGGATGCGCGACGGCGACAGTCGCGGCCAGGTGTGCCTGGCAGCGGGCGATCAACGCATCATATTTGCGATGGACGGTTGCTGCGGGCCGCGTGGACTGCGACGGAATGTGCATGGCGTTTCCTCTGGGGCTATGCAGGACAGTGAGTCGATTGTCGGCAAATTCCCCGCGTGCCGTGTGATTTGAATCAAATGCCGCGGCTTGCGTGCGGATAGCCTGGATTCATGCGCACGGCTATCCGGAGAAAAGCGGCAAACCGGGGGGATATGACGCGGCGGGCGGGGCCGCCCGCGTGTCGGGTTTATGAAGCGCTGTTTCGAGCGGCGCGGGAAATGGCAGGGAAAACGCAATTGGGCGGGGCGTTGCAGGCACCTTGCCGACTCGCTGGTGGACGTGATGTCCTTACCGTTGCGAATCGATGTCCTCAGCATCGAACAGGTGCGCTATGCGGGTGACGCACGCCTGGTCGCCGTACCGGGCGAGAGCGGTGATCTTGGCATTTATCCGCTGCATACTCCGCTTTTCGCGTGCCGAGCGCCGTGGGCGTTGGATGGATGCGATTGTGTTTGCACGCACCGCCCGTGCAAGTTGCTGTCGTCGAGTTATTCCTCGTCCGAATCGTCGACCAGCTTATGTCGTATCGCGTAGCGAATGAGCGCGGCTTCGTGCGGCATGTGCATTTTCTCGAGAATCCGGGTTTTGTAGGTGCTGATCGTTTTCGCACTGATACACAGGGCTTGCGCGATCTCGGAAATCGACTCGCCTGCGGCGATACGCCGGAACACTTCGAATTCGCGATCCGACAAGCGCTGATGCGGCAGCATGCCGGCGGGCTCGTTCAGGCTCTGCGCCAGTTGCTCGGCCATCGCGAGGCTCACGTAGACCCTGCCTGCCGCAACCTTCGTCACCGCGTCGATGAGTTCGGCGCTCGCGCATTCCTTCGTCATATAGCCGGATGCGCCCGCTCGGAATGCGCGCACTGCGTATTGCTGTTCCGCGTGCATGGTGAGCACGAGAATATGCAACGCGGGCCTTTCGTCCTTGATCTGCTTGATCAGTTCGACGCCGGTTCGCCCAGGCATCGACAGATCGAGCACGAGCACTTGCGCGTCAGTGCCGCGCACGAGCGCGATCGTCGATGCGCCATCCCACGCCTGGCCGGCCACTTCGAAGCCGCTGGCGTTTTGCAGGATGTGGCGCAGGCCGTCGCGAACCAGCGTGTGATCGTCGGCAATGAGCACTTTGATCATGGCAGCGGTCCTTGCGGCTGGACGTCTGACCACTGCGGCGCGGCCGCAGTCGGGCATGTCGGGCTGACGCACGCAACGCTGGCGGTCGATGTGACTGCTGCGGGAAGTGGCGACGCGACGAAGCGGTAGACGTGGGGCCGCACGCATGCGCGAACGGCGTCTTGCACACGGCTTCGCGCGGCAGCGCGCGTTCGCAACACACGCAGTCGTGCCGGGCAGGAAAATCGGCTACGCAATCGGCAGCGCGCTGCCTGACGCAGGGAGCACGGCGCCGGCGCGGCGTTGGGGGAGGGCGCGCTGGCAGTCATGAGGTGTTTTCGGGCCGTTCGCCCGATTTTATGGCGTGTGTATAAGCGCCGCGCATGAGGCGCGCACGCTCGATGTTGCTATGCGATTGTGCATGGGTTGAGACATTTCTCCAAATAACGTTGCGCCGGCGTATCGGGCGATGCGTCGTTTGCGTATGCCGCAAGCCACGTGCAATTGATTGACGTCAAGCTGTCATGGTGTGGCAGCGTCAGACTGACAGCGGATGATGCCGCGGCTGCTGTGAACGAATCGATGATCGGGGGAGGAGAGATGTACCAGCGGATTTTTGTAGCATTCGATGGCAGCCGTTGCGCCAGCCTCGCGTTGGAAGAAGCGGTGCGTATCGCTGCGGCGTCGGGCGGCTCGGTGATGGCTGCGTGCGTCGTCGAGCGCGCGCCGCGGCTTGTCGATGTCGGTAGCGGTTTCGTCGACGAACCGACGCGCGAGGACGCACTCGCCGTTGCGGCCGCGACAGCGGCGCTCGAAGCGGCGAAGCTGGCGTTTCAGCAGCGTAGTGTGTGCGGCGCGGTGCGCGCGATCGACGCGGACGGCGACAGCGTGCCCGAGGTACTGACGCGGACAGCGGCGCAATACGAAGCCGATCTGATTGTCATGGGAACGCACGGGCGGCGCGGGATGGCGCGCATGTGGGTCGGCAGCGTTGCCGAATCGGTGTTGCGGATGGTCGACCGCCCAGTGCTGATGGTGCGCGAATCGGTGCGTGAATCGTCAGACGAGAAACCATCGCGGCGGTAGCGCACACGGGGTCGCGCTGATTCGATGTTCGCGCGTGCCGCTGCCCGGTGCTGCCTATGCTGGATGGCGCGATGGATCCGGAGCGGCCGCGAGGCGTTTTATGCATGTTCGCGTCAACGTGATGACGCCCGTTTTCGATTTGCATGGCGGCGCGGCGGGCGCAGGCGGTTCGTCCGCCAAACGCACGCCCTTGTCACCGTTATCAGTGCGACATCAGCACCGGTACTGTCATCGTTTCAAGCATCGTATGCGTTGCGCCTCCGAGTACGCGTTCGTATATACGCGCATGGCCGTAGGCGCCGGCTACAAGCAAATCGGCATGCAAATCGCTTACGCGATTGAGCAGCGTCGCGCCGACGCCGCCCGCATCGCATGGCGTTGTCGAGAACGACGCGCGAATGCCGTGATGCGCAAGGTATGCCGAGACATCGATGCCGGCAGGCGCGGCTTCGGGCTCGTGCCGCCTGCCTGGCCGCACTGTCTCGACCGTAACGAAACGGGCGTGTATCAGCAGCGGCAGCGCATCGGTGACGGCACGGCTCGCTTCGCGGCTGCCGTCCCAGCCGATCAGCACGTTTTCTCCGCAATTGGCATGCACGGCAGCGTGTGGCAGCACGATCGCGGGGCGGCCGCTCGCCATCAGCATGTCGGCTGCAAAATGGTGCGGGGCGGTGTCGGCTGCGCGATCGTCCGGGGCGGGCTGGCCGAGCACCAGCAAGTCGGCATGCCTGGCGTGCAGCGGTGCGACTTCGGTAATAGGCCCGACAGGCGCGTGCCATTCGACGCTGCGGCCGGCGCGTTCGGCCGCCGCCAGGAATGCGTGCTTGGCCTCGTCTCGCCGGGCCGCGCGTTGTCGTTGATCCTCGGCAAGCGGCGCCTTGTCGGGGCGATACAGCAGCTCGAACGGGTTGTTGCCCGCCGCATACAAGCCGATCAGATGCGCGTCGAAACGCTGGGCGAGTTCGAGCGCGAACGCGGCGCGTCTCGCGCAGTGTCGGCCATTGTCCAAATGAACAAGCAAGGTTTTGTAGCTCATGGCAGTTCCTGTTCAGAAGTCGTTCGCGTGACAGCGCCCGCTGCGCGGCGTAGTAACCGCAATGCGTTGCGCGCGGCAATCCAGGCTTCGTCGGTCGGCTCGACAACGATTGTCACGGCGCTGCCGTCGCGCGAGACGACATGTGCATTCGCTGCATTGGCCGCGGGATCGAGTGCGATGCCGAGCCAACCAAGCGCCGCGCATACCCGCTCGCGCACGGGCGCGCAATGCTCGCCGACGCCGGCGGTGAACACCAGCATGTCGAGGCCGCCGAGCACGGCCGCGAGCGCGCCGATTTCGCGAACGATGCGATGCACGTACAGCGCGAGCGCGTCGCGCGCGCGAACGTCGTCGGTTTCGTGCGCGAGCAGCACGCGCGGATCGGCGGACAAGCCGGATAGCCCCTTGAGCCCCGCGTCGTGATAGAGCAACTGGCCGAGCGCGCGATGCGACAGCTGTTCGACATCGAGCAAGTGCAGCACCGCGCCGGGATCGAGCGAACCGCAGCGGGTGCCCATCATCAAGCCGTCGAGCGCGGAGAAGCCCATCGTGGTGGCGACGCTGCGCAATTCGCGCAATGCGCACAGGCTTGCGCCGCTGCCGAGATGCGCGGCGATCACGCGGCCACGCGCACGCGTTCCGAAGGCTTCGTCGAGCGCGACCGTCAGGTATTCGTAGGACAATCCATGAAAGCCATAGCGCCGCACGCCTTTGTCGAACCATGCGTGAGGGAGCGGCAACAATTGTTCGACGCGCGGCAGCGTGTGATGAAAGGCCGTATCGAACACGGCAACTTGCGGCACGCCAGGCAGCACGCGTTGCAAGGCGTCGATTGCGTCGAGATTGTGCGGCTGGTGCAACGGGGCGAGCGGAATCAATTTGCGTAGCGCGCCGATCGTCGCGTCGTCGGCGATGACCGGCGCGACGTAGTGCGCGCCGCCGTGCACGACGCGATGCGCGACGGCAGCCACGTCCAGATTGGGCAGCCGTTCGTCGAGCCACGCGATGATCGGCGCAAGTGCGGCCTGATACGGATCGCCGGCGGCCGCCGTGAGCATGCGGGGCGGTTCGCTGTCGACGCGCAGCGATGCGTGGCCGCCGATGTCTTGCACCTCGCCCTCGTGCAGCGGCTGGCGGGCCGGATCGCCGTGCGGCGGGTACGCGTACAGCGCGAACTTGATGCTCGATGAGCCGGCATTCAGCACGAGCAGGGTGCGGATCCGCATCGCCGTGCTCAATGCGACATCAGCACGGGAAGCGTCATCGACGCGAGCACTGTGCGGGTCGTGCCGCCCATCAACAGTTCGCGCCAGCGCGCGTGACCATATGCGCCCATGACCATCAAGTCTGCGCCGGATTCATACGCGCGCGACAGCAGCGCGTCGCCAACCGATGCGCCGGGGCCGCCGGCAATGTCGACCACATCCACGTCCGGTGCATGGCGTGCAAGCATGAGCGCCGCGTCCGCGCCGGGTATGCGTTTGCCGAACGGCTCGCTGCGCGCTTCGTCAGCCACCGTCGCGATCAGCGTGCGCTTGGCGCGCGCGAGAAACGGCAGCGCATCGTGCGCGGCGCGCGTCGCCTCGCGGCTGCCGTCCCACGCGACGAGCACACGTTCGCCGACAATCGGAAACGAGCCCGTGCGCGGAATGACCAGCACCGGCTTGCCCGCAGCCAGCACCAACCGCTCGGGGAAGTGCTCGTCGATAAAGGTCTCGGGATCGTCCGGGTTGCTTTGGCCGATGATCGTCAGATCCGCGCAGCGCACGTATGGCAGTGCCGCCTGATTGGCGTGCCCGCCGATCGCCACCCAGCGGCTGCTGACGCGAGCGCGCAGTGTTTCAGCATGGAACAGCCGCTCGATCGCGCCGCGCTGCTCGTTGCGCAGGCGCGCGTGTTCGGCGAAGTACTCGGCCGAACCGGCCATCACGTAGAACGAGCCGGGATCGGGCGTGAAAGTCGCGAACAGGCCCGTCAAATGGGCGTCGAAACGGCGGACGATGCGCAATGCGAGATCGAGCCGCAAGGGCGCGCGTTCGCTGGTGTCGAGATGTACAACCAGGCTTTTGTAGCTCATCGCCCATGCTCCGTGAGAGGGGTTAGCGTCGATGCGATTCAGTCTAGGAGGCGCCCGCCCGGCTTCGCTTGATGCAGGTCAACGGTATGGGTGCCGGAAGCCGCCCGCCGCCCGCTTGCCGTTCGCTTGATGCAGGTCAAGCGGCGCCGGCATGCCGGGCCGCACAGTGATGGGGCCGCCGGGCAGCGGCCGGGCGGTGCGTGGCGGATCGCGCATCCGTTGCCTCGATCGATGAGGGTGAAGATGACGACTGACATCATTGCGGTGTCGCTCGACGGTTACCGCGCCGGCTGCGATGCCGGGTTGGGGATGCTATCAAGCATGCACGATTGGAGGCTCGAATGGCTTCGGCTGCAGGCGCGCGCAATCGAGCGGGACTGCGCGGCCACGCGTAGCGTGCGCGCGGCGCTCGCGACGGCGGCGGATTGGCGGGCTTTCGTCGAAGCGAACCAGAAGACGCTGCACGATTATTTGAATGCCAGCGCGGCGATTTGGCAGCAGGCGAGCGAAATGAGCGTGCGCATGCAGCACGATTGGGCCGCTGCGGTGCGCGACTGGACGCAGAACGCGCAGGCCGACGGGCTGCGCCGTTGGAGCAGTGCGTTCGAGCGTCCGGCGGCCGAGGCCGCCGTTGCGATCGACGCCGCGCCGGCCGAGCTGTTGCCGCCGCTCGCGCCGGCGGGTCGGCGCGCCGGCCGAGGAGAGGCCCATGCACACTGAACGGGTGGCCTTCGTGACCGGCGGGATGGGCGGCCTCGGGACCGCGGTCAGCCGCCGGCTGTTGGCGGCCGGAATGACGGTCGTCGTTTCCCACACTGAGCGCAACGATCATGTTGCGACATGGCTGGCGCGCGAGCGTGACGCCGGACGCGTGTTCCACGCGCTCGAAGTCGACGTGTCGGACTTCGATTCGTGTGCGCAATGCGCGCGGCGCGCGCTCGACGAATTCGGGCGCGTGGACGTGCTCGTGAACAATGCGGGCGTGACATCCGACGCCAGCTTCATGAAGATGACGAAGCGTCAGTGGGATACGGTGTTGCGCACCGACACCGACGGATTGTTCAACATGACCAAGCCGTTCGTGCCGGGAATGATCGAGCGCGGTTTTGGCCGTATCGTCAATATCGGCTCCATCAACGGCGAGCAGGGAGCTTACGGGCAGACCAATTACTCGGCCGCGAAGGCCGCCGTGCATGGCTTCACGATGGCGCTCGCGCGGGAACTCGCGCGTTACGGCGTGACGGTCAATACGGTGTCGCCGGGCTATCTCGCGACATCGATGGTGGAGGCGGTGCCGACGGAGATACTGGAAAAGCGCATTCTGCCGCAGATTCCGGTCGGCCGGCTCGGCCGGCCCGACGAGATTGCCGCGCTCGTTGCGTATCTCTGTTCCGATGACGCCGGGTTTGCGACCGGCGCGGATTTCGCGATCAACGGCGGCATGCATATGCAATGAAGACGCCGCGTTCCAGACGAAGCGCGTGCACGCCGGTTGACGCCGACGGCGTGTTGCCGCCGCGCACCGTGCGTGGCGGCGAAGCGCCGCTTGCCGCCGACGAGTGCGCGCATTTGCCCGAACAACCGTCCGACGAATGGAATCGCGCGACGCGGGCCGCTGTCGCGGCGATGACATTCGGATTATCGCCGGCGTCGCTCGCGCTTGCCGTGCTCGACTGGTGGATGCATCTCGCGGTTTCGCCGGGAAAATGCTTCGATCTCGCGATGCAGGTGGGGCGCGCGGCTTGCGGATTGGCGCCGCCCGAACCGCATGTCGACGCCCTCGACGAAACGCGCATGGCCGTGCACGAAGGGCCGGGCGATCCGCGCTTTACCGCACCCGGCTGGGCCCATTGGCCGTTCTCCTGTTATCGCGATGCATTTCTCGCCGCTCAGCGCTGGTGGTGCGACGCGACGACCGGTGTGCCCGGCGTCGAACGTCATCACGAAGCGCTCGTGCGCTTCGTTGCACGGCAGTGCCTCGACGCGTGTTCGCCGGGCAATTTTGCGGCGACCAACCCGGTCGTGATCGATGCGGCGTTGCACAGCGGCGGCGCGAATTTTGCAGCGGGCGCGCTGCACTGGCTGGACGATTGGAGCGAGCTTTGCGACCGCCTGCGCGGCGCGCGAACTTATCGCATGTCCGCGTATCGGCCCGGCCAGGAGGTTGCCGTGACGCCGGGGCGCGTCGTGTGGCGCAATGCGCTATGCGAACTGTTGCAATATGCGCCGGCAACCGACAAGGTCGCGCGCGAGCCGCTGCTGATCGTACCGTCGTGGATCATGAAGTACTACATCCTCGACTTGCAGCCGCACGACTCGCTGATCCGTTTTCTCGTCGAGTCGGGGCACACCGTGTTCGTGATTTCATGGCGCAATCCCGGTGCCGAAGCGTGCGACCTCGGGCTCGACGATTACCTGTACGACGGACTGTTTGCCGCGCTCGACGAAGTGCGCACGCGTTGCGGTGAAGCAGTGCATACGATTGGTTATTGCCTGGGCGGCACGCTGCTTGCGATCGGAGCGGCGGCGCTTGCGCGTGACGGCCGCGGCGACACGCTTCGCACCGTGACGCTGCTCGCCGCGCTGACGGACTTCAGCGAGCCCGGCGAGCTGGGACTTTTTATCGACGCGAGCGAAATTGCCGCGCTCGATGCATTGATGTGGCGGCAGGGTTATCTCGACGGGGCACAAATGGCAGCAGCGTTCCAACTGCTGAACGCACGCGATCTCATCTGGTCGAGGATGATGAGCGAATATTTACTCGGTCGCCGCTCGAAGCCGAATGATCTGATGGCGTGGAACGCAGATACGACACGCATGCCATATCGGATGCACACCGAATATCTGAGACGTTTGTTTCTTGATAACGATCTGGCGGCGGGACGCTACTGCGTTGCCGGGCGGCCGATCGCGTTGTCCGACATCAATGCGCCGATGTTCGTCGTTGGCACCGAGCGCGATCATGTGTCGCCGTGGCGCTCCGTCTACAAGCTGCACCTGCTGACGCACAATGCGCTGACCTTCGTTTTGACATCAGGCGGCCACAATGCCGGCATCGTATCCGAGCCGGGGCATCCTGGGCGTTACTATCGTTGCGCGACCCGCGAGGCGGGCGCGCCGTATCGGAGCAGGCACGAGTTCGTGCGGGACGTTGCGGCCGTTCAGGGTTCATGGTGGGTGTGCTGGCGCGACTGGCTGCGCGGGCATTCGACAGGCGAGGTTCGGGCACGCGAGCCGGACCCAGGATGGGGGGCGGCACCGGGCGTTTATGTACTCGATAGCTGAACGCGCCGAGTTGCATTGCGCGGCGTGCTTCAGCATTCGCAGGCGCGCATGAAACCCGTGCGGCCAACGGCGGCGGCTTCGTGCAGTGGGACGCCTTGCGGTTCACGGCGTGTGCTATGCGCGAGGCGCGTGATTGCCCTGCACGTTTGCCTGTTACCGGTTCGAGTTGGGCCGTTATCCTTGCCGATTGCGTTCGAGAAGAGAAACAGCAGCGAACGAGGAATTCGACTGGCTGACGCAATACGACCTTCGACGAATCGGTACTGGGGCGCTGCCGGTCCGCTAATCCGGGAGTCCTTATTAATTTATTTCACTCTCGGCGGCAGTCAATCATTTATAACGGCGCACTGCACGGCACCGAGTACGCGTTGTCGCGGTGATGACCATGCCAATGCACGGCGAAAATTTTTCCATGCGCTGAAAAAGAACGAATCAAACGGCGAGCCTATCCAATCAGGCGGCGGCAACCATGAGCGTATTCAATGGCAATTGAGTATGCTCATGCAATGGCGCGGTTTAGCTGGCGCTTGTTAACCGTAAGATTTGAGCGGCGCTATAAGCTAAACGGTTTGTGAGTGGCCATGAAACTTTGGTCGCCTTATTTTCTTCTTTGAAAACGAACTTTGCCAGATGCATGCGCGCTTGCCCGCTAAGCATGGTAACCCTTTCCTACGCCGGCCTCGATCGCCACAGCGCATCCATGTTACCCTTCGCGTGGGCGATAAGCGCGACACGCCAGTTTTATCCTTTGAGGGGCAGACCCGAGGGATAATTGTTTGGTCGCGGCAAATCATATTCTAAAGTTGTGTGATTAAATTAAATATTTTTTGATAAATTCGGCTTGGTGAGAGATTCGGTGATTAAGGTAATTCATGAGCCCATTTAAGGTTTTTTCCCCGTTGCGATTATACCGTTCTCTCCTCTGGGAAATGACGAAGCGTGATTTGTCGGCCCGTTATAAAGGGTCATATTTTGGGATATTTTGGGCGTTTTTGATGCCGCTTGCAATGCTCGGAATTTATTCTTATGTATTCGGTGTCGTGTTCGCATCCCGCTGGAATGCGGAAGGGCGGCAAAGTGTCGCGTTTCCGATTGTGCTGTTTGCCGGTTTGATCGTATTTAATTTCCTGGCGGAGTGCATCAATCGGGCGCCGTCGCTGGTGACGGCCTCGCCGAATCTGGTTAAGAAATCGATTTTTCCGTTGGTCATTCTGCCGTGGATGGCGGTTTTTACCGCAACCATTAATGCGTTCATCAGTGTCGCGATATTACTTGTCGGGGAATGGGCGCTGGTTGGACATATTCCGCCTACTGCTGTGCTGTTCCCGCTGGTCCTGATTCCGGTTGCATTGGTGGCGCTCGGCATCGGCTGGTTTCTGGCGTCGCTCGGCGTATACGTGCGGGATATTGCACAATTGGTCGGATTGGTGACGACCGCGTTGTTGTTCTTGACGCCGATTTTTTACCCGCCTCAGAATGCTCCCGGCGCGATCCGCACGCTATCTCAGTTCAATCCGTTGGCCGCGCAAGTACAGTCGATGCGCGAAGTGTTGCTCTGGGGAGCCGTTCCAAGCCCCGTCATGTATTTCGTCTCCATCGTTGTAGGTTGGCTCGTCGCTTGGCTGGGGTTAATTTGGTTCACGAGAACGTCCGAGGGTTTTGCCGATGTCCTCTGATTACATAGTGCGCGTCGACGGCGTCAGTAAAAAATTTAATGTCTATAGCAATCCGTCCGACCGGTTGCGCCAGTATGGGCAACGCTGGTTGATGCGCGCGTTACCGCATGCATTGCAGCGGCGTTTGCCGAATGCGATCGTAGATCGCAAGTTTCATCGGGAATTCTGGGCGCTGCGCGATATCTCGTTCGATCTCAAGCGCGGTGAGAGCGTTGGCATCCTGGGGATGAACGGCGCAGGCAAGTCCACGCTGCTTCAAGTGGTGGCCAAGATTCTGAAGCCGACTGTCGGCAGGGTCGAGACCGTCGGACGTCTCGCGGGCCTGTTTGAACTCGGCTCAGGCTTCAACCCGGAGTTTACGGGGCGGGACAACGTCTATCTCAATGCCGCGATGCTCGGTTTCTCGCGAAATGAGATCAACGAGCGCTTCGACAGCATCGAGCGTTTCGCGGGCATCGGAACGTTCATCGATCAACCGGTCAAGACCTATTCGAGCGGCATGATGGTCCGGCTGGCCTTTGCCGTTCAGGTTCAACTTGAGCCAGACATCCTTATCGTCGACGAGGCATTGGCAGTCGGCGATGCGCTTTTTCAGAAGCGTTGCTACGAGCGTATCGAACGGTTCCTCTCCGACGGCGGCAGCTTGCTATTTGTTTCGCACGATCAGGAGTCGGTGCGAACGCTCACTGATCGCGCGCTGCTGCTGAAGGACGGCGGCATCGTATGCTCGGGCTTGTCGTCGGAAGTGGTGCTCGAATATCGCCGTCTGCTACACGAAGCGGAAAATGCGCAGGCGCGCGACGTGCTCGAATATCTGTCGTCGGCGCGTCAATCGATGGCGCTCGCTCAAGTGCCGGCGCTTGCCGAGGCCGAGCAGGGTGACGATCAGCCAGCAGTGCCGGACGATGATGCGGCGGCCGACGATGCCGAAATGCCGCGGCGCAATCGCACGGCGGATATGTCGTTCGGCGATCTCGATGTCGAGATCCTCGAAGTCGCCACGCTGGATGAGCATGGAGCCGCGTGCCAGTTGTTCTATCCCGGCGATCTCATCGACGTCAGATTGCGTTTTCGCGTCAACCGAACGATCAATCACCTCAATCTTGGCATCCGCCTACGTAACAAAGAGGGCGTCAAGGTCTATTCGGGCGGCACCTTCAATCAGGATATCGTCAATCGACATGCCGCTGCGGCAGTCGAATCGACATGGGAGCGGGTATTCCACGCAGGCGAGATCATCGAATTGTCCGAACGTTTCGAATGCCGGCTGGGCGAGGGATATTACGAAATCCAGTCGTATGCCGCTGAAGAAAAGGTGATGACGCCGGGCCACCAACGCATGTTGCACTGGATGGATGAAAGTGCATTCTTCCGCGTGTCGATGAATCGGTTCGAACGCTGGTATGGCGGCGTGTCGGATATTTGCCCGGTTTGCAGCGTGCGGGTGCTGGAAAACGGGGCGGCCCAAATGTCTGGAGAGCGTGTTGCGTGACATGGATATTGCGCGCCGGCTGTTGACGGCATTCGGCGTGGCGCGATTCGTCGTGTGCGGCGAAATGCCGGTCGCGAGCCGAAATATGCTGTATGACGCAGGCTGCGAAGTGCGGGAGCAGCTCGATGACGATCCGGCTTGTCTCGTCTGTGTCGGTCTGGCCGAGGGCGAGCTGTGGCGTCTGCTGGAGCAAGTCAAGCGCGGGCGGATCGCGGGCGTCTACATCGAGCGTCAGGCGGATGACGAAATCGGTACGCGAGACGAACTGGAGAAGCGATGTTTTTCGCTCGATTACCGAAAGCATCCGTACTACCACCGGGTGTTCGGCTATGCGGATCTCGAGCGGGCCGATGCGTTGCTCGCGACACTTCTCGAGCCGCTCGACGCGCAAGCCGCAGCGCTGTATCCGCTGCCCCGGCTTCTTGAAGAGCGCGATCTCCACATGGACATGCTGCGCGAGGCCGGCCGCCGTTCCGATGCGCACGTGATTCGCTATGAATGGGCGTCGCAGTTCATACGCCCGAACGATGCGGTGCTCGATGCCGCATGCGGCCTCGGCTATGGCACCCATGTCATGCAGCACTTGTCGCTCGGAGCGACGTTCGTTGGAATCGATGGCAGCGACTGGGCGATTGATTATGCGAACCGGTGTTTCGGCGGCGGCAATGTGCGCTATGTGGCCGGCTATTTGCCAGACGCTTTGAGCGGTTATGGCGATGCGTCGTTCGATGTGGTCGTCTCGTTTGAGACATTGGAGCATGTCGCTGAACCGCGGCGCTTGCTGAGCGAATTTGCGCGAATCCTGCGGCCGGGCGGACGGGTCGTGACGAGCGTGCCGAACGACTGGAGCGACGAGACGGGCGCGGATCCCAATCCGCATCATTTTCATGTGTATACGTGGGAGAGGCTGCGTAACGAGATTGCCGAGCACTTCATCGTTGAATCGGCGACACGCCAGATCGCGAGCGGCTGCAAGCGGCTCGATGTGGCATGTGAATGGGTGCCGAGGCCGCGGTTGCTCGAGTCCGTCCCGCTCGAATCGGCTGGCCTTGTGGAGGCGGAGTGGTGGCTGGCCGTCGGGATGAAAGCGCCGCAACTCGGCCACGGCGTCGTGTATCGGGAGACCGTGCATGAGGCGTTCAACGGCCGAACGCATCTCGTGGATTTCGCCGAGCATTACGAGAATCCATGGCTGGTTCACGGCATGGTCGAAATTCCTTATCGCCTGCAGCGCCGAGACGGGCTGATGGACATCGCCGACGACGTCCTGTCCCGTCATGACAGAAAGACACCCGATTACGGCGCGGCGCTCGCGGTCAAGGGCTATGGTTTGCTCGAGCAACTGCCGGCCGGCACCCGGCCACCCGCGCTGGTGCAGTGGGATGCCGACGTGTGTGCTTATCTCGAGATCGGCTCGTCCAATCCGCATGTCAGGCGTTGGTATGTGTCGTTGACTTTTCTGCGTGCGCGCTTGGACATGCGCAGCGGTGATCGCCTTCGCGCAAAAGCGGGTTTTGAGCAGATTGCAAGCGCAGATGTCGCGGACATCACGCCGACGCTGGGAACGAAGGTGGTGGAAGCGGCGTTGCGTTTGGGCTTGTTGTGCTGGCATGACGGCGAAACCGAGCGCGCGCGCGCCGCGTGGTTGAGCGGGCTGACTGCTGCTGGCCGGCTCTTTCAATGCGATTGGATGGAGTTTTACGGCAATACGCGGCGGCCGATGGGTTTTGCGATGAATGATGCAGTCGAGATTGTCGACCGGGCTTCTGCGTGTGCGCAGGCATTGTCCATTTCGAATGGCGCATCGGTTTCGGTTGGCACGCGGTTGTATGGTGTGTTGAGGCAGTCGCTGCGATCAGCGGTAGGACAACTCGAAGTCGATTTACGCGCCGCTCTCGAAGTCAAAGGCCATCTGGAGCAGTTGACGCTCGAGCGCCTCGAGCGGATTCATACGTTGGAGGCGCAACTCCGGGATACCGACAAAGCCTTCCGCTTTGCCGAACGGCTGTCGCTCGAACGTTTGTCGGAAATTCAAGCGCTGGACCAGCGAGCGACGGCATTTGATTTGGCGCTTGAAGAGGCTAAGCGCCTGTCGCAGGAGCGTCTTGCCCGGACTATGACGCTGGATGCACAACTGGCCGAGACCAACAAAGCATTGGACGAAGTCAAGAAGCTGTCTATTGAGCGACTCGACAAACTCATGCTGCTCGAAAAGCAGCTAAAGGAAACCGCTGCGACACACGAAACACGTCTTGAGCAGACCGATGCCGCGCTCAATGAAATGAAAGCGCTTGCGGACGAGCGGCTCGAGCGGATTCATACGCTGGAGGCACAACTTCGGGATACCGACAAAGCTTTTCGCTTTGCCGAACGGTTGTCGCTTGAACGCTTGTCGGAAATTCAGGTGCTGGACCAGCGAGCGACGGCATTTGATTTGGCGCTCGAAGAAACGAAGCGCTTGTCGAAGGAGCGGCTTGCTCAACTGATGGCACTGGATGCGCAACTGGCCGAGACCAATAAAGCATTGGACGAAGTCAAGGAGCTGTCAATTGAGCGACTCGACAAACTCATGCTTCTCGAAGAGCAGCTAAAGGAAACCGCTGCGGCACACGAAACACGTCTTGAGCAAGCCGATGCCGCGCTCATTGAAATGAAAGCCCTTGCGGATGAGCGGCTTGAGCGGATTCGTGCGTTGGAGTTGCAGCTGGCTGCGCATGCCGCCGAGCATTCAACCGACGCGGAGATCAAAACCGGTCAGGATGTGGCCAAGAAACTTTGATTGAAAAAACATGAGAACGAAGACCATTGTATTTACCAGCGCAGCGCTTAACTATATTCCGAAAGTTCGGATGTTATTCAATTCCTTGCGCGAGCTTCATCCTGAAATCGAATTACATCTTGCGCTGTCTGACATACTGCCTAAAGATGTCGATCTGAGCAACGAGCCGTTCGACGAGGTTCACCCGATCAGTGAACTGGGCATTCCCGACTGGAAAGGATGGACGTTTTGCCATTCGATCGTGGAGCTGTCGACGGCGATCAAGCCGTTCGTGCTCGAAAAATTGCTGCTGCGCCCGGATACGGAGCGCGTGATCTACTTCGATCCGGACATGGTTTTATTTTCGAGGGTCGATGATTTGCTCGAGGCACTCGAAGAATCGAATGTTATTTTGACACCGCACCAAACGGAGCCTGAAAGCCGCTTGTCGGCGGTGATCGACAATGAAATTTGCAGCCTCAAGCACGGGGTCTACAACCTCGGATTCGTCGGTGTTTCGGCGACGGACGAGGGATTGCGGTTTGCAAACTGGTGGAAGCAGCGAATTTACTATTTTTGCCGCGCCGATATTCCGAACGGCTTGTTTACAGACCAGCGCTGGATTGACCTCGTGCCGGCCTTTTTCTCGGACGTTGCCATCATTCGTTCTCCGCGACATAACGTGGCGCCTTGGAACGTTACGACCCGCGATGTGACGGGAAGTTTTGCAGAGGGTTTCCAGGTTAATGGCGAGAAACTCGGTTTCTATCACTTCACGGGTTTTGATAGCGGCGCGCATCGTGTAATGGCGTCGATCAATGCACGGCCGGCGTCGAAAATCGGTATGTTGATCGATTGGTACGAGCGCGAAACGGCTCAATTGGCATTGGATCCGCTCGCTCAATACAAATGGGCGTTCGCTGCGTATTCGAATGGCGAGAAGATCGATCCGCTCCACCGATTGATTTATCGAGAGCGTGTCGATTTACAAAGAGCATTTGCCGATCCATTCGATGCAAGCAACGGCGGGTACTTCGGCTGGGTGACCAAGCAAGGCGTG
Organism: Burkholderia singularis; assembly: GCF_900176645.1. Classification (GTDB taxonomy): domain Bacteria; phylum Pseudomonadota; class Gammaproteobacteria; order Burkholderiales; family Burkholderiaceae; genus Burkholderia; species Burkholderia singularis. The sequence goes on along the minus strand of NZ_FXAN01000046.1, from coordinate 42,861 downwards.
CTCGAATATCCGAACCTGGCCGTGAGGGATCAAGCGGATCCCGGGCTCGATATGCTTAAGCGCCAATTAACTCCAGGCTTCAGGCCCTCTCATGAAGACAATCTGGATTGGAACCGCATTCGCAATCTGGCTGCTGACGTCATGACGCGTCCGTCGCAGGCGACTCGCTATGCCAAGCGTGCATGGGAGATTTTGCGTCAGGAAGGCATAAAAGGAGTGACTCGTCGGTTGAGTTGAAAATTGTTTTAGCGGGACGGGGCAATGCGAGAAAAGCGTGTTGCGACGAAAATAAAACGACTAGGGACCAAAATGAAACTACAAGCTAAATTTGCCGAAGACGGCACTGCGGGGATTTTGACGTACACCTTGCACGGTACTGGGCGGCTCAGGCCGAACGCGGAAATATCGATCCAGGTTGCCGGGAGGCAAGACATTCAGTTGAGCGCGGCGCGGGCAGCAGACTTGCCGATCGATATTCATATTCACACACACCTGTTCGAAAACGGTACGTACACGCTGCAAGCAAAGGCAAAGAGCGGATGGCTGGGCGACACGATTCACGCACAAACCGTTTTTAAGATCGAACATCGCGATGGACTGGCGGCGAAGGTCTCGTCTCTTCTGGCCGAAGCCGGCACGCCTCCGGTATTCGCGGGAGACTGCGATTCGTCGTACTACCCCTATGATGAAACCGCGGCGACGCCTTGGTTCGATCGGCCGGATGCGGATGAACATATTGCTGCATTGCTGCGCTCGGGCGAGATTTCGGGCACTGAGGCCAGTGCGCTGCGCCAATTCGTGAAAGACGGCCTCATGATTCTCGAAGACGTGATCGACGACGCGTTGGTCGATGCCGTCAACGCGGAAATCGAAGATGCGATTGAACGTAAGTACCAAAACTATGAGTTTGGGACGAGTCAGCGAATCGAACATCTTCATCTGCATTATCCGAACATGCGTAAGTTGTGGCTCGATCGGCGCCATCTTCGCCTGGCCGATCTGGTATTCAATGCTCGTGCCCGGCCTTGTCAGACACTGACTTACGTATTCGGCAGTCAGCAAGATGCGCATCAGGACACGGTGCACCTTACGCCGTTTCCCGCAGGCTATATGTGCGGCATCTGGATCGCGCTGCAGGATATCTGCGCAAATAGCGGAGAGCTTGTCGTTTATCCGGGCAGCCATCGCGAGCCGCGCATTTATTTAAATGGAACGGGGTGCAATAAGGTCCGATCGGACTGGAGCGAGTTCGGTGCCAAGATCGTGCCGAAATATCAGGAAATGTCGGCGCGATATACCCCTTTCGTTTACCGCCCGAAAAAAGGCACTGTTCTGATTTGGCATGAAAACCTGTTGCATGCGGGGTCGGTTCGTCTTGATCAATCGTTGCCGCGCCGCTCGGTGGTCATTCACGCATTCGCGGATGGTGCGATCGGTTACTACGATTCAACGGGTATAGCGGCAAGTGCAGTGCCATTCACGGAAATTGCCGCCTTTGCTGGAAATTGACGCGCTTTATGCCGTCGACGGGTTAAGAAATACTGATATGAATATATCCAATGCCCCAATACTGGACCGGGAAAACGATTTGACCGAATTCAGGTGGTCGATCGATCATCTTGCCGTAAATGAAGATGGCGCGCTTCTCTTATTTGGTTGGGCCCTGCATGTCAAGCGCGAAATCAAGCGGCTGATTGTCGTTTGCCACGGCTCGGACGGGGAAGAATTGCATTTTCCCGTCACATATGGAACTGAACGGGTAGACGTTGCGAGGTCGATGCCGGAAGTCATCCATGCAAGCACGAGCGGGTTTTATTATTTCGGACATTTGCCGCTTTCGGGGAAGACGAGCGTATCGCTCAAGGTTACGTTGGCGGACGGCAGCAGCGTCACGCTCCCATCTGGCCGCGAGGTGGAAAAAAAAGCGGCCGCGTCAGGCGTTTCGAGCGCTACAACACGCACGCGTATTCAGGCGTATCGCTATCTGCTGGGGCGCGCGTGGCATTTTGCGGCATCGGGCCGCTTCACGGATCTAGGAGCGGCTGCCGCACGATACCTTCGCAATCGGCCTCCCAAGGTCGCAGGCGGACTGGACGGCATCCTGAGTCGGCTGAGTCAACAAAAAGAGACGGTGCTCGTTATCGATCATGATTTGGGGGGCGGCGCGAATCAGTTTCGCAGGAAATTGATGCGCGATTTGGTTTCGTCGAACGCGCAAGTCCTGCTTCTCACCTTTCATCTACCGTCGCTGCGTTATGCGATCGAGTTGCATGTAGACGACGAACTGGTTCGAGTCGCGGTGAATGGCGAGCGTCTGTTCACTGAACTACAGCGTTTGCCGCTCAACCGGATTCATTATAATAATTCGGTTTCCTTCACGAATCAGTTGTCGTTGCTTCATGCATTGATATTGATTCATTCGAGTCGTGCGGTGCCGATAACATTTTATTTGCACGATTATCACAGTATTTGTCCATCCCATTTTTTGCTCGATAATCACGGGAAATTTTGTAATATCCCTGATCTGCAGCGCTGTGCAAAATGCCTGCCGGCGATGAGCAGTGGCCTGGTGTCGTTGTTTGCCGAGCGGGATATCGGTCTTTGGCGGAAGGTCTGGTTCGACTTTCTGACGCAGACGACTGAAATCGTCTGTTTTTCGAATGCGAGCCTTCAACTGCTGCTGAAGGCTTATCCGGGACTTGCCGATCATCGTCGCCTGGTGGTCCGGCCGCATGACATGTCCGATTTTCCGGTCAAGCAGATAACGTTTGACCTCGATAGGCCGCTCAATATCGGTGTGGTTGGTCGAATTAACGAACATAAGGGGGCCGCTATCGTTGCGGAAATGGCCGACGCGCTCGAGCGGAGGAACAAGGGTGAGCGTATCACCGTCCTGGGCGCGCTCGACGCGGCTCGAGTGTCGGGCGTTCTTCACGTAACGGGAGCGTATGAGCGGGACAAGCTGTCGGATCTCGTGGACAAACATCAGATCAACATGATTGCGTTCACCTCGATCTGGCCGGAGACGTTTTCGTTCGTTGTATCGGAAGTCATGAATTTGGGCTTGCCGATTGTCTGCTTCGACATGGGCGCACCTGCCGAACGAGTCCGATCTTATTCGCTTGGCAAGGAAATTCCATTTTGTGATGGTGCCACGCTGGTCGAGACGATTGTGGCGTTCAAGGACGAACTGCGCAAGAAGCGGCAGCTACATCGGGTGTAACAGCGGTCCTGGCATGACGCAAACAGTAGCATTCAGAGTGTTGTCGGCTGGTATGCGCACTCGATTTGTTAGCAGCGTCAAATTTGCTGAATCGATGTTTTGACGGCTGGCGGCCTAATTGGGTAGTGTTTGTTCGGACTACCATGATTTAAGGCACCACGTCGGCCCGTGCGCCGGAAAGCAAGCGATCGATATGCTTCGACGGCTTGCTGCAAGCGAGTCCGATGCGTGGGTGCGTCGCGATATCGGTTTGCCGGCACGCGGGTTTATAGCCTACCCAGGTTTTCCGCGGAGCGGGGGACGATCGGCGTTCAGGGAGCCGCTCAATGCCGATGAAACTGCGTTCCGCACGGCGGCTTCGATATGCACCGAAGAAGGTGGACGAGTGCAAAGGATGGGCGTGCTTTTTATCGTAGGCTTGTCCGTGAGCGAAGAACATTGTCGCTGTGATCCGCGTGGTGGCAGCAAGCAGTTGCAGCAATCTACGTCGGAGAAAGTAGCTTTCGAGCTGTTAACCTGTATTGCACACTCGCTGATTTGGACTCGGAAGATCTACTTCGCGGTGGAGCGTTTCGGCAGTCACCGACGCTATTACCTTTGAAAATGCATCGATAAATGCTTGGTTTTCCTGAACAGTGCCGATCGTCACTCGAATATGATCGGGATATTCGCGGAATCCCCGCACGTGCACGTGATGTTTTCTTAGGCGTTCGACGATGTTCGAACCATCCGGCGTCTTTAGTAATAGAAAGTTTCCTTCGCTGGCTGCGACACAATACGGAGCGATGACTGGGTGAGTTTGCAGCCGCCTGCGCTCGGCTGCATTGTGTGAGCGGCAAGCCGCAATGAAGTCGGCATCCTCGAGCGCCATTCTGGCGAGCTCGGCGGTCAATGCATTGATATTGAACGGCGGCCGCGTATGCTCCAATTGTCCAATCAGCATGGGATTCGAAATGCCATAGCCTAGGCGCAATCCCGCAAGTCCGTAGGCTTTCGATAGCGTCCGAACCACAACGAGATTCGGATATTGGTCGACAAAACCGATGCAAGACTTGAAGTCCGGGCTCGTCGCATATTCCGCGTAGGCTTCATCGACAACGAGCAACGTCGACTCCGGTATGTGCTGCAACAGGCTACGCATCGTCACTTCATTCAGATAACGGCCCGTCGGATTGCACGGATTGTCGAGAAAAATGACCTGTGCATCGGCGGCGGCTTCCAATAGTGCGTCGACGTCGTGACCATAGTATTTTGATGAGACGAAACGGACTTCGGCGCCCGTCATCGAACTCGCAATCGAGTAGAACGAAAACGAGTATTCGGAGCACAACGCGGTGCGGCCTCGTGAGAGAAATGCCCGGGCCAGAAACATTAGGATTTCAGACGAACCATTGCCAATCAAGAGTTGATTTTCGTCGATGCTGTGTAGGCGGCTAAGAGCCGATCGAAGCGCAGGATAGTAATTGTTCGGATAACGAGCGATGTTGCAATGTTCGAGGAGTTGTTTCCCCAGTTTCCGCAAACGGGATTCACCGAACGGGTTTTCGTTGTTGCACAGGTATACCGCAAACGGCTTCAGTAATGCAGGGATGGAAAACTTATTGCGATGAGCCACCGCCGGAAGGGACTCGGTTATTCGCTACGCCAATCAACAGACACTGCTTTGACAACATACGCAGCGTCTGAAAAATCGGAAGCATTCGTCAATTGAGTCGATTGCGTGCGGTTGCCGTTGCCGACTGGCCATAAGCCGCACGGTGATGCAGGAAAGATGGCTCAGATTCGTTAGCCGGCGTTCCGTGAGTTGAAATCCAGGTCAGGCCGGCGTGGGGAGGTTTACCGGGAGCAGGCCGCGCGGGGAGTCCGCCATTGACCGGTGCGGTTACCGTTTCTTGGAGCACTCACGGTGCCGGTGCGGTGGACAGGGACGTAACCGGTGTGCATGTGCCTATCCGGCAGGATAGGCACATGCACGGCAATATTTATTGGCATTCCTTCCGAGTCAGCCAGATCAGGATGTCGCAAAGATACAGAGAAAAGACTTCCGTTACGCCATAGATATGATTAATCATCGTGGACGTTCTCCATAGGTTTCGATAGTGGCTGGGAAGGGATGAGTGATGCGGTACGGGGCATCCGGTCCCGCATCTATCCTACAACAGGCACCCACACGTCAAAATAGCGCAGTGGCTCGTGCGCGCCATATAAGCATGCGTCGCGCAACAGCATGCCACGCCCATGCTGCCGCACCGTATCACGCGACGAAATAACTGACGTGGCAGGCCGAACGACGCAGCGGTTTCACGCGGGCGAGATGACGGGTGACAGCGTATCGCGATACGCTGCAACCGCGTCACGGACGATCGGTGCGACACGCTGAGCCGCCTCGCATCCAGGATCGTCGAGCGCGGCGAGCAGCGCGCGCCGCATCCGAGGTTCCCAGAAGCGTCGGATATGGTCGGCAATGCCGGCCAGTGCCTCATCGCGATCGGGCATCGAAGCGAAAAATGCGCCGATCTGGTTGGCCATGTCGATCAGGTGTCCGGAATTCATTGCGTTCTCACTTACCCGTCGATACGCCTGCCGCTTCGCGGCGTTCGAGCAGGTCGAGCTGTTCGGCGGTGAAGCGTGCGTATGCGGTTTGCCAATCGGAGCGTTGGGTGACCGGGAGCACTTGAACGGCCGTTACCTTGTATTCGGGGCAATTCGTCGCCCAATCGGAGTTGTCTGTCGTGATGACATTCGCGCCTGATTCGGGGAAGTGGAACGTCGTATACACGACGCCCGGCTGCATCCGCTCGGTCACGAGCGCACGCAGTACTGTCTGGCCGGCACGCGATTCGATGCCGACCCAGTCGCCGCTTCGTATGCCGCGTTCCTGCGCATCGTGCGGATGAATCTCGAGCCGGTCCTCGTGATGCCATTGCACGTTGTCAGTGCGCCGCGTTTGCGCGCCGACGTTGTACTGTGACAGGATGCGGCCTGTCGTCAAAATCAGCGGATAACGCGGCGTGATTTTTTCTGCGGACGGGATGAACTGCGTGATCACGAAGCGTCCCTTGCCGCGCACGAAAGTGTCGACATGCATCGTCGGCGTGCCGTTGGGCGCGTGTTCGTTGCATGGCCATTGGATACTGCCGAGCGCATCGAGCTTGTCATACGATACGCCCGCGAAGGTCGGCGTGAGCCGCGCGATTTCGTCCATGATTTCCGATGGATGCGCATAATCCATCGCGTAGCCGAGCGCGCGGGACAGCATCAGCGTCACTTCCCAGTCCGCATAGCCGGCAAGCGGCGGCATGACCTTGCGCACGCGCGAGATGCGTCGCTCGGCGTTGGTGAAGGTGCCGTCCTTTTCGAGAAACGACGAGCCGGGCAGGAACACATGCGCATACTTTGCCGTCTCGTTCAGAAAGATATCCTGCACGACAATGCATTCCATCGAGGTCAGTGCGGCCGCGACATGTTGCGTATTCGGGTCCGACTGAACGATATCCTCGCCTTGGCAATAGAGGCCCTTGAAACTGCCGTCCAGCGCCGCATCGAACATGTTCGGAATGCGTAGACCCGGTTCCGGCTGCAACGTCGCGCCCCACGCTGCTTCGAACTGCGCACGCACGTTCGCATCGCCGATGTGCCGATAGCCGGGAAGCTCGTGCGGGAACGAACCCATGTCGCATGAGCCTTGCACGTTGTTCTGACCGCGCAGCGGATTGACGCCGACGCCTTCACGGCCGATGTTGCCGGTGGCCATCGCGAGATTCGCGATGCCCATCACCATCGTCGAGCCTTGCGCATGCTCGGTCACACCGAGTCCGTAATAGATTGCGGAGCGCCCCCGGCCCATGCCGGCGGGGCGTGCGCCGCTCGCATACAGGCGCGCGGCGGCGCGCACCTGTTCGGCCGGTACGCCGGTCACGGCGGCGCTTGCTTCGGGCGAATTCTCGGCGCGCGCCGCGAACTCGCGCCATTGCTCGTAAGCGCGGGCTTCGCAGCGTTCGGCGACGAAGGCGTCGTCGACGAGCCCTTCGGTGACGATCACATGGGCGAGCGCATTGATGATGGCGACGTTGGTGCCGGGGCGCAGTTGCAGATGATGATCGGCTTTCACGTGCGGGCCATCGACGAGATCGATGCGGCGCGGATCGATGACGATCAACTTTGCGCCTTCGCGCACGCGGCGCTTCAGGCGAGAGCCGAAAACCGGATGGCCGTCGGTGGGATTCGCGCCGATCACGACGATCACGTCTGCGTTGCCGATCGACGCGAAGGTTTGCGTGCCCGCCGATTCGCCCAGCGTCGTCTTGAGCCCGTAGCCGGTCGGCGAATGGCAAACGCGTGCGCAGGTGTCGACGTTATTGTTGCCGAACGCGGCGCGTACCAACTTTTGCACCAGGTAGGTTTCCTCGTTCGTGCAACGCGACGACGTGATGCCGCCGATCGAATCGCGGCCGTATTTCGCCTGCAGGCTGCGCAGCCGCGTTGCCGCATAAGTGAGCGCTTCGTCCCAACTCACTTCGCGCCACGGATCGCTGATTTTCTCGCGGATCATCGGCTTCGTGATGCGGTCCTTGTGTGTCGCGTAGCCCCACGCGAAGCGGCCTTTCACGCAGGCGTGGCCTTCGTTGGCGCGGCCGCTGCGGTGCGGCGTCATGCGCACGACCTGCGAACCTTTCATCTCGGCCTTCAGCGAGCAGCCGACGCCGCAATATGCGCACGTCGTGACGATCGCATGCTCGGGTTGGCCGAGCTGCACGACCGATTTTTCCTGAAGCGTCGCGGTCGGGCATGCGGCGACGCATGCGCCGCACGACACGCATTCGGAGGCCATGAACGATTCGCTTTCGCTGGCTGCGACGCGCGATTCGAAGCCGCGCGCGGCGATCGTCAGCGCGAACGTGCCCTGCGTTTGCTCACACGCACGCACGCAGCGGCTGCAGACGATGCATTTCGACGGGTCGTAGGTGAAATATGGGTTGGATTCGTCTTTCGGCTCGTGCAGATGATTGGCACCGCCGTTGCCGTAGCGCACCTCGCGCAGGCCGACGATGCCGGCCATGTCCTGCAACTCGCAGTCGCCGTTGGCGGGGCAGGTCAGGCAGTCGAGCGGATGATCGGAGATATACAGCTCCATCACGTTGCGGCGCAGCGTCTGCAAGCGCTCCGATTGGGTGCGCACCTTCATGCCGGCTTCGGCCGGTGTCGTGCACGAGGCCGGATAGCCGCGCCGGCCTTCGATTTCGACGAGACACAGGCGGCACGAGCCGAACGGTTCGAGCGAATCGGTCGCGCACAGCTTCGGCACGTTGATGCCCGCCTCGATCGCGGCGCGCATGACCGACGTGCCGGCAGGCACCGTGACAGGCCGGCCGTCGATCTCGAGCGTGACGCGGGTGTCGGCGTGGCGGCGCGGCGTACCGTAATCCGTATCGTCGAACGGCTCCAGCACGCGCGCCTGCGCGGCGTGTTTGCATGTGCAGTGGCTCGAGCCACAGCCGCTTTCGCGGCCGTTGAGCGTGTCGGTGGACATGGAGGCTCCTTGCGGATCAGGCCGCGGTCTTGACCGGGTTCGGCGCGGCGTTTTTGCCGGCGGCGAGCCCGAAATCCTCGGGAAAATGCTCGAGCGCGGAGAGGACCGGATACGGCGTCATCCCGCCCATCGCGCATAGCGAGCCGGCGAGCATCGTGTCGCACAGCTCGCGCAGCAGCGTGATTTGCCGCTCGGAGGTGTCGCCTTGCCGAATGCGCGCGATGGTTTCGACGCCGCGCGTCGAGCCGATCCGGCAGGGCGTGCACTTGCCGCACGATTCGATCGCGCAGAATTTCATCGCGTACTCGGCGAGCTGCGCCAGATTCGACGTGTCGTCATGCAGCACGATGCCCCCGTGACCGACGACCGCGCCGATCGCCGCGTAGGCCTCGTAATCCAACGGCACGTCCCATTGATGCTCCGGCAGATACGTGCCGAGCGGGCCGCCGACTTGCGCGGCGCGCGCGGGCCGCCCGCTCGCGGTGCCGCCGCCGAAATCGAACAGCAGCTCGCGCAGCGTCGCGCCGAACGCAAGCTCGACCAGGCCGCCTTGCTTGATGTTGCCCGCGAGCTGGAACGGCAGCGTGCCGCGCGAGCGGCCCATCCCGTAATCGCGATAGAACGCGGCGCCGCGCGCGAAGATCACGGGCGCGGTTGCGAGCGTGATCACGTTGTTGATGACCGTGGGTTGACCGAACAGGCCCGCAAGCGCGGGCAGCGGAGGCTTCGCGCGCACCACGCCGCGTTTGCCTTCGAGCGATTCGAGCAGCGCCGTTTCCTCGCCGCAGACATACGAGCCCGCGCCTTTCGCGACATACAGCTCGAACGCGTGCGTGGAGCCGAGCACGCGTTCGCCCAGCCAGCCGGCCTCGCGCGCGCGCGCGATCGCCGCTTCGAGCGTGGCGATCGCATGCGGATATTCGCTGCGCACGTAGATATGGCCGATCGTTGCGCCGGTCGCGACGCCCGCGATGATCATTCCTTCGATCAGGCAGTACGGATCGCTTTCCATGATCAAACGATCGGAAAACGTGCCCGAATCGCCTTCGTCAGCATTGCAGACGATATATTTTTGCTGCGCGTTCGCGTGCCGGACCGTGCGCCATTTGATGCCGGCCGGGAATGCCGCGCCGCCGCGGCCGCGCAGGCCCGATTCGATCAGCGTTTCGCATGCGGCGTCGCCTTTCATGGCGAGCGCGTGCTTCAGACCGGCAAGGCCGTCGTGCCGCAAGTAATCGTCAATCGACAATGGGTCGGTCAGGCCGATGCGCGCGAACGTCAGACGCTGCTGGCGCGCGAGATACGGCAGCGCGTCAACGAGGCCGACGCAGCTTGGATGTGCGCCGCCGTTTAGCCAGCCGGCGTCGAACAGCGCCGGCACATCGGCAGCCGACAGGTTCGCATAGCCAATGCGGCCGGCGGCCGTGCCGATCTCGACGAGCGGCTCGAGCCACAGCAGGCCGCGCGAACCGTTGCGGATCAGCTCGATCGTCACGCCGCGCCGCTCGGCTTGCTCGGCGATGGCCGCGGCGAGTGCGTCGGCGCCAAGTGCAAGCGCGGACGAGTCGCGCGGCACGTAAATGCGTGTCGTCATGCTGCCCCCACGGTTTGGGATACGGCATGCTCGAGCAGTGTGTCGAATTTTTCCGGCGTGACCTTCGCGTGCAGTACTCCGTTGATCGTCATCGACGGCGATTGCGCGCATAGCCCGAGGCAGTAAACCGATTCGAGTGCGATGGCAGCCGGCACACCGGCGTCATGTGCGTGCGGATGCGCGGTGCCGTCGCGCGTGGCGTCGAAGCGGCAGCGCGTGCGCGTTTGCGCATGCTCGGCGAGCGTTTCGCTACCCATGCTGCGGCATGCTTCGGCGCGGCATATCTGAATTGTCACGCGCGCGGGCGGCGCCGTGCGAAAGTGGTGGTAATAGGTCAGCACGCCGTGCACTTCCGCGCGTGACAAATTCAGCGCTTTCGCGAGCAGTGCGACGCAGCCGGGCGGCACGTAGCCTGCATCGTCCTGGATCGCGTGCAGGATCGCGACGAGCGAGCGGCCGGCGCGCGCATGGCGCTCGACGAGCGCATCGGGCGCGGGGGAAATCGGGGACATCTGTTATGCTCCTCCAAAGTCTCATATGCACTATGAATTCATATATGGTGCATCGCGGCTTTGTTTTGATGGATTTTAGGCAACGATAAGCGCAAGCCTTGGCGGTCGCAATAGGAAATCGGGGTGCATAATTGATTCGAGTCGAATGCGACGCCTATTTGATCGTGCGCGACAACGCAGGACGCGGGGCGAGCTTGTCGGACGTGGCGCCGTTGCTCGAACTTGTCGCTGCGACGGGCAGCATCGCGCAGGCAGCGCAAACGAAGGGCGTGTCGTACCGGCATGCATGGGGGCTGCTGCGCGCGCTGGAAGCTTGCGTGGGCGGCGCGCTGATCGAAACCGCGCGCGGCAAGGGTTCGACGCTGTCCGAATTGGGGCGCGCAGTGGTGGACGCGCAGCGCCTCGCGCGCAACCGGCTCGACGGCAATTTGCGCATGCTCGCGGCCGAGGTCGCGGGCGAGCTGAACCGCCGGCTCACGCAGCGTGACGGCGCCTTGCGTCTGCACGCTTCACACGGCTACGCGGTGGCCGCGCTGGTGACATCGCTCGTCGACGCTCAGGCGGCGATCGATATCAAATATCGCGAGAGCGTCGAGGCCGTCAAGGCGCTCGCGCGCGGCGAATGTGATCTGGCGGGATTTCATTTACCGCTGGGCGCGTTTCGCGAGCAGTGCGCGCAGATCTACCGCCCGTGGCTCGACGATGCGCGCCACGTGCTGATTCATCTGACAAGACGCAAGCAGGGGCTGTTCGTGCCGCGCAGCAATCCCAAGCGGATTCGCGGTTTGGCGGATCTCGCGCGTGACGACATCCGCTTTGTCAACCGCCAACCGGGCTCGGGCACGCGCATGCTGCTGGATCTCGCGCTTCGCGCGCTCGGCATCGATCCCGAGCGGATCAACGGCTATGCATCGGCTGAACTGACCCATTCCGCGATCGCGGCGTTCGTCGCGAGCGCAATGGCCGACCTGGGCTTCGGTGTCGAGCCGGCCGCCCGTCATTTCGGGCTTGATTTCATTCCGATCGTCGATGAGGACTACTACTTCGCATGCGAGCGGGCGCGGCTCGACGAACCGCCGCTCGCACGTGTCATGGAGTTGCTGCGCGATGTGCGTTACCACGAACAGGTCGCACGCCTCGACGGCTACGATCCCGCCGCGTGCGGCACGTTGACGAGCGTCGCGGCGGGGCTTGCCGGCGTCGATCAGTGAGGAGGCCGTCACGCAACGCCGCACCGGGCGGGACGAAATTCCGGCGCGGTGTTGCGTGTGGATCGCCCCCGCGGATTGCCGGACGCACCGCGGCTTCGGTGGTCACTGCGATGGTTGGGTTGGCCTCTTCAGCGCTGGGTTGCTCAGCCATCCGAAGCGTTACCGGGGCGTATCGCCATCGTCAAGCGTCCGCGCCACAAAGTCGAACACCGAGCGCAGCACTTCATTGCGATGCTCGGGCGTAACCATTGCCCGCGCAATCAGCACCGCGCCGACAGCCGCGCATCCCATCGTCCATGCAGTGGCGTCGTCGTGCACTTCGTTGGCGATGGCTGCTTGATAGCGCAGGATCAACTTTTCAAACGTCTTACGGGTCGCGATATCCGCCCTTGCCACTTCCGCGCCCAGCGACGGAACCGGGCAGCCCAGCTCGGGATGGTTGACGTTTGCCTTGCTCAGGTAGTTGCGTAGTGCGGCAAGCAGTTCGGCCTTGGTGCGGCCTTCGAACGACGAAAGCACTTTCGACATTTCGTGCTCGATGATCGCGTGCAGGAACTCCGGCTTCGAGCGGAATTGCGTGTAGAACGCGCCCGTCGTCACGCCGGCTGCCGCGGTGAGCTTGTCCATGCCGGTGTTCGCAAAACCGTTTTGTTTAGCGAGCGCCGCGCCTGACTCGATGAGGCGCATCCGGCTCTCTTCCTTGTGTTTCGATGAGTAGCGCATGGCCGCTTCCCGGTGGTTAGAGACGTAATTCGATTGACTTCATCCGAAGTATAGAATAGCGTCCGTTATCATAACGATCGCTATTCTATGCGCTAGAATGTCCCTCAGCCGCCGCATGCGGCAGGCAGACGGAGTGTGTGATGACAGTCGAAAAAACCGCTTGCATTCTTTGTTCGCGCAATTGCGGCCTTGTCGTCGACGTCGAAGGCGGCAAGCTCGGCAAGATTCGCGGCGACGACGAACATCCGGTTTCGAAGGGCTATCTGTGCCAGAAGGCCGCGCGGCTTGCGTACTACCAGCATCACGATGATCGCCTGACGCACCCGTTGCGGCGCGAGCCGGACGGCAGCTTCGTGCGCGTTACGTGGGACGAAGCGATCGACGATATCGCGCGCCGGCTGCTCGCGCTGCGCGCGCGGCATGGCGGCAATGCGTTCGCGCTGGTCGGCGGCGGCGGGCAGGGCAATCATGTCGGCGGCGCATATAGCCGGCAATTGCTCGCAGCCATGCGCAGCCGCTATGCGTACAATGCGCTTGCGCAGGAGAAGACAGGCGATTTCTGGCTCAACGGCCGTTTATTCGGACACCAAACCTGTCATACGACCGAAGATATCGAGCATGCCGACTACGTGCTGATCATCGGGGCGAATCCGTATCAGGCGCACGGCATCCCGAATGCGCGTGATACGTTGCGCGACATCCAGAAAAATCCGGCCCGCACGATGGTGGTGATCGATCCGCGCCGTTCTGAAACGGCGAAGCTCGCCGATATCCATTTGCAGCTTCGGCCCGGCACGGATGCCTATCTGATGAGCGCGATGCTGTCGATCATCGTTCGCGAGGGGCTGCACGACCGCGCGTTCATCGCGCGGCATTGTCGCGGCTTTGAATATGTCGAGCGCGCGTTGCTCGAGGTGCCGCTCGAAGATTACGCGCGCCGCGCGGACATACCGCTCGCGGATATCGAACGCGTCGCGCGCGGCTTTGCGACGGCGCGCAGCGCATGCGTGCGCGTCGATCTCGGCATCCAGCACACGCTGCATACGACGCTCAATGGCTATTTGGAGAAGCTGCTCTTTCTGGTCACCGGCCACTTCGGCAAGCGCGGCGGCAACAACCTGCATACGTTCATACTGCCCGTGCTCGGCCATACCGACGAGCGCGCGCACCGGCACGGCAAGCCGCTCAAGCGCACCGCGCATCACCGGATGCACCCGATCGCCGGAATTTATCCGCCGAATATCCTGCCTGACGAGATCGAATCGGCGGGCGACAACCGCGTGCGGGCCGTGTTCGTCGATAGCGCGAATCCGCTCGTCACTTACGCGGATTCCGCCGCATACGAGCGGGCGTTCGCGAAGCTCGAATTGCTCGTCGTGGTGGACGTCGCGATGACGGAGACTGCGCGCGTTGCGCATTATGTGCTGCCCGCTGCGTCGCAATTCGAAAAATGGGAGGCGACGGGCTTCAACCTCGAGTTTCCGGAAAATGCGTTTCACCTGCGGCATCCGCTCGTCGCGCCGCTCGGCGAAGCGCTGCCGGAGCCGGAAATCTACACGCGCCTGCTCGAGCGCATGGGCGAGATTCCGCGCCGCTTTCCGTTGCTCGCGCGTATTGCGCGGCTCGAGCCGCGAGCGTCCCGGCATCTGGCGTATATGGGCGCGCTCGGCGCCGCGCTCGCATTGAACAAAGGTTGGCGGCGGCATGCCGCGTCGGTCGTCTACCGGACGCTCGGCCGTGCGCTGCCGAATCAGGCCGCCGGCGTGGCGCCGCTGTTGCCGCTCGCGATCGCTTATGCGCAGCGGCATTACGCGGCGGTGCGCCGGGCCGGCCATCGCGGCAACCGGCTGACGCTCGGCACCGCGCTGTTTCGCGCGATTCTCGAACGGCGCTCGGGCACGGTGATCAGCGTTCACGAATTCGACGAGATGTGGCGCTTCATTCGCCACGAGGATGGCCGCATCCATCTGCACATCCCGGAAATGCTCGACGAATTGCGCGCACTGCGAACCGAGACGCCGCCGGGCGCCGACTATCCGTTCGTGCTGATGGCAGGCGAGCGGCGCGCGTACAACGCCAACCAGATCTATCGCGATCCGTCGTGGCGCAAGGTCGATCCGCATGGTGCGCTGCGCATTCACCCGGACGATGCGGCGGCGCTGGGCGTCACGGATGGGGACAAGGTCGGATGCGCGTCCGAGACGGGCTGTATCGAGGTTGTCGCCGAGTTGGACGACAGCGTGCGGCGCGGGATGGTCACGCTGCCGCACGGTTACGGCATGCGCTACAAAGGCGGCGCGCCGATCGGCCCCGAGCTGAACCGCCTGACGTCGGGCGCGCATTGCGATCCGCTGTCGCGCACGCCGTATCACAAGTATGTGCCGGTCCGGCTGAGCAAGATCGATGCCGGCGCGCGGGCGCCCGCCGTCGAGCTGACGCAAGCGTGATGCGGCGAGCCGCGCCGGGCGGCGCTGCGATTGGACGCGCACGCGCGGGCTTGCGCTTTGTCCATCGGAGCCGGATCGATCAGTTTGATTGAGTCTAGATTGGGACGGCGTTGGCGATGCGATTCCAATCATTATTTCAATCGACGAAATTGGTTAATTGAATTGAAACGAGCCAGTACAATGATTGACCCTTGATGAAAAAATCGGGGGCGTCGCTGATTCGAATTAATTATTAAAGGGGACTGGCTATGAAATTTTGCCGCATTGCATTCCGAGGTTCCACGGTGGCGCTTGCCGCGTTGTTTATCCACGCCGCGCCTTTGCATGCTCAATCCACGCCTGGTATTCCCGATCCTGCCGCGGTCGGGCTGACGCCCGGCACCGGGCAAAACGGCGCACCCACCGTGTCGGCCTGTTTTTATAATTACCGAACCGGCGTGGTGGCGGGTTTTCCGGCTCAAATCACGTCCTGGTGGATTGTCACCAATCAACGTAACAATCCGCAGTGCACGCCGCCGGGAGGGCTGCCGAGTCCCAATTGGCAGGAAATGACGTATTTCCACGATATGCCCGTGGGCTCGACCATTTCCGCATGCTGGAGTTTTTCGTGGCCGTCCGATTGGCAACCGATCGGATATTCCGCCGATCCGTCGAAATGCGGTTATTGGCCGAGCGGGCAGATTCCGGGCGCACAGCCTAATGTGGTTTTTTTGAAAAGGGTGCGGTGAGGCGGCCGCTCGGTATGACAAAGCGCCGAACGAAGGATGACAGCAATCGCATCCCTATTCGCGGCGCGTTGACGAGCAGGTTCGCAAAGCTGGCGGTGCCGATGACGACCCGGACGAGTCCGGGTCGTTTTTTTTCGAAAAGCCTTGCCGCGCGACGCGCCTCTTTCAGCATCGTTGCGGCGTCGGAAAGTGTGACAGATCAGCCGCGGATGATCGGAGAGATTCACCGGCAGCGGCATGTTGATGGTGCTGAATTGTCGCGCGGATATGGGCCTGCCGATGGCCGGCGCGGTGCGCGATCCCATGCCGCCCGCCGATAGCGGACGCGCATTGCTTCCGGTGTCGCCGCATCGATGCCGCGAGGCTCGCAAGAGAGGGGCGCGTTGCACGGCTGCGATCTGTTTCGAGCTGCTTTTCCTGCAGTACCGGATGAGTGCTCCGCCGCCTTTACCGGCGCACCTTGACGGAGGATACTTCGTCGTCGAGATCCGCGCCGTGTTTGCCGGCCGTCCTCGACGCATCTTTTTTTGCGGGTATCGCGCACGCGGCGTTCGGTGCCGCGTTGGCAGACGCTTACGCTTTCGCACGTCCACTCATTGCTGGAGCACGCATGTTCGATCACGTCGTATTCGGAGTCAGCGATTATGAGGCGAGTAAGGCGTTTTTCCTCAAGGCGCTCGAACCGCTCGGTATAGCCGTGGTTCTGGAAGGTCCTCTTGGTATCGAGCTTAGCTCGGACGGCAAGGTTTCATTGTGCCTGTTCCAAACCGACGAGAAACCGGCGCATCTTCACTTGGCATTCACTGCCGAGAATCGCCGGCAAGTGGATGATTTCCATCGCGCGGCTCTGGAGGCGGGCGGTCGGGATCATGGTGCGCCCGGCCTGCGCACGCGCTATCACGCGAACTACTATGCGGCTTTCGTCATTGGCCCGGACGGACACAATATCGAGGTGGTTTGCCATCACCCCGAAGGCTAGCGCTTGTGTCGACGGGCACGCGCATGCAGGCCGCGGCGGGCGGCGCTTGTTTGCGTTTGCGCTGCATGTCGAACGTCGTTTGGATTGCCCGGCGGCGGCACGCGGCCCGTAAGCGATATTCACGAGATTGCCGCGACCGATTCTTTTGACGCTCAGCGTCCCGCGCATTCGCGCCAGCGCATCAGTCGCCGCCACAGCGACGGACGCGCTTGCTCGTTTGGCGCCAACGTCACGATGCGAGCGATACCTTGAACGCTGATCAATGCGCCGGCATTCGGCAGTGCGGCGGTTGCATCGTCGGCAGGCAGCGACGGAAGCGGCGCGGGTGTTCGCGGCGAGCCAGTGGTTTCGACGCCGGAAGCGGCGCGGGAATCGAAGCCGGAATCGCAACCGGAATCGAGACCGGGATCGGGCCTGGAAGCGATGCCGGAATCGGGGCTGGGTTCGGAACCGCCATCGGAACCGGCATCGGTGGAGAAACGGACCATGATCGGCATCCTGTCGAAATCGAAGGGGTATCGGTCAATAGCGAACGCGTCCGACGAGCCGCAGCGGGTCGAGCGCGCATTGAACGGCGGATGCGGCAGCCCGCTCTTCGGCGCGCACATATTTGCGGTAATACGCGAGATTGGCGGGGCCGACGCCGTGCTCGGCGCTGAAGCAGCCGCCGAAGCGCGCGACGCGTTCGTACAGCGCGCCGCGCAGCGCGATTTGCCGTACCGCGCCGTATTGCTCGGCGCATGCATGCGGAATCGATACGACGAGATGGCAGCCGCCGTCGCCGAAATGGCCGAACGCGTAGCAACCGAGCGCCGGATGCGTGTCGGCCAGCCAGCGTTCGGTATCGGCGATGAACGGCGCAAGCGCGCCGCGCGCGAACGATACGTCGAACGACAGCGGCAGGCCATCCTGCGCGACGGCGGCAGGCAGGCTGTCGCGCAGCCGCCAGAAACGCTCGGCGGTGGCGCAGGCGGCGTCCAGCGCGTCGCCGCGGCCGACGAGCGCATCGAGCGTGTCGAGCGCGCGCGTTTCCAACAGCGCGTCCAGACCGGGCATGCCGGAGGCGATCTCGACGAGCGCGAAGCACGCGGCAGGCGTATCCGGCAGCGGGACCGACAGATTGGGAAACGCCGCGGCGGCGCGCGCGATGGCACGGGACGACATGAACTCGAATGCGCACAGCAGTTCGCCGAACGCCCGCTCGAACGCGAGCAGGCCCGCGAGCGCGGCGTCATAGGAGGCGAACGCGACGAGCGCCGCGTAAGACGAGCGTTCAAGCGGCGCAAGCGAGAACGAGACTGCGGTGACGAGCCCGAGCGCGCCGCCCGCGCCGATGAACAACTGCTTCAGATCGAAACCGGCGTTGCGTTTGCGCAGCGGCGCGAGGGCGTCGATCACCGTGCCGTGCGCATCGGCGAGCACGGCTTCGATGCCTAGCACGTTGCGGCGCACGTCGCCATATTTGATGAGCCGACTGCCGCCCGCATTCGCGCCGACCAGGCCGCCCGCGCTCGGATCGCTGCCGAGATCGATCGGCAGGGTGAGCCCGGCCTCGGCCGCCGCGCGGTTCAGCTCGGACAGCAGCACGCCCGCGTCGACCGTGATGCTGCGGTTCGCGACGTCGAGCGCGCGAATGCGACGCATCCGGTCGAACGATACGACACATTGCGCACCGCTGCGATCGGGTACTGCCGCGCCGACCAGCCCGGTGCGCGCGCCCTGCGGGACGAGCGTGATGCGATGGGTATGCGCGGCTTGTACGAGCGCCTGGGCATCGGCGGTCGATGCGGGCCGCGCGACGCCGAGCGCTGCGCCGCTGATCTGCATGATGTCGGTCAGATAGGGCGCGCCTGCGCTGCCCTCGAGCCAGCCGTCGCCGAGTGCGGCGGCGAGCGCGGCGGCTTGTGGTGCCGTAGGCGCTGTCGGGTATGTATCGGGCGGTTGAGTCATTTTTGCCGTTTCGCGTGCGTTGGCTTGCCGAGCCGCATGCGCAGTTACGTGCGTATCGGCCGGCTGGGCCGCGTGCGCCGATTCAAGCGCATCGGTTGGCCGGGCCACATGCGCCGTTACGTGCGCATCGGCTGGCCGAACCACACGCGCCGTTTCAACCGTTTCGGTCGGAGCGCCCATGTCAGTGAACCTGCGCGAGTTGGCGGCGCAGCCGGCCGCGCACGACGACGAGCGCGATCAACGGCACGACGCCGCCCCACAGCGGGCTGTGGCGCATCGCGATCGACACGCCGAGCGCGACGACCGTGGCGACGATCATCACGAACGACAACGCGCGCACGCGCTGGTGCTCGGCGCATGCGCCGTCGACGAAGCCGCCGGCGGACCACGCGGTCAGCGCGACGCCTACCGCGAGCACGCAGACGAGCATCGCGGCCGGGCCGAGTTCCTCGCCCCATAAGCGGCTGCCGGCCGGCGACACGAGCGCGAGCAACGCGCCGATCACGAGAAACAGGTCGACGCCGATCGCGATGCTGTTGCGCTCGGCGCGGCGCAGCAGCCATGCGCCATGCGCGAGCGCGAGCCCGCCGCCGATCAGGAACGCATGGGTCCAGCGCTCGTCCGGCTGGCCGGGGCCGAGCCGGCCGTAGAACAGAAACACGATCGCCGGCAGAAAGTTGCTCGCATGCAGCAGGTAGTCGGTGAGCGGATGGCGGGAGGGGGTCATCGGGCGTTTCTCCTTCAGGAAAGCGAATGGATGCTCATGCGTCGTGCCAACGGAACAGGCGCGCGGACACGAACAGGAACAGCAGCGTGCTTGCCGCCATGCCGGCAAGCTGCGGCGCGAACTGCGCATACTGCGCGCCGTCGAGCAGCAGGCCGCGCAGCGCGACCGCGAACTGATTGGTCGGCAGGAACGCGAGCGCGGCCTTGAGCCAGGACGGCGCATCGTGCATGGGAATCGTCAGATCGCTGAAGAACAGCAGCGGATAGTACGTGACGTTGCACGCAAGCTCGGCGGCGGCAAGCGACTGCGCGCGGCTCGCGAGCAGCACGCCGAAGCTCAGCACCATCGCCGCGCCGAGCAGCACGACCGGCAGCGCGCGCAGCCCGGCAGGCGAGACGATCGGCAATGCGATGCCGAACGCGAAGCGCGCAACCGCGAGCAGCACCACGGCGGACAGCGCCATCATCGCCATGCGCGCGACGATCAGCGCGCCGAGGAACACGCCGCGCGACACCGGAAAGCAGACATAGAGCTTGAACGTGTTGCGCTCGCGCAGCGCGGCGATTGCGGTCGCGGTGGAATTCAAGCCGATCGCCATGAACGCCATCACGAGAATGCCGGTTGCGAAGAATGCGCCGTAGTCGAATGCACGACGCTCGGGCGCGGCGTTCTCGAAGCGCGCCGGCTCGGCGGGCAGGCCGAGCCCTTGCGCGGCGCAGCGCGCGAGCGCGATCTCGATCACCCGCGATGCGGCTTTCGCGGCGAGCGAGCCGTTGAAGTCGTAGCGTATCGTCGCGGGCGTGTGCGCGTCGGCGCCGAGCACGACGTTGACGCGTTCGGCGCTGCCGCGCGCGCCCGCGGCGACGATCGTTGCCTTGACGACGTCGCTGCGCGCCAGGCTCGCGACGATTTCGGCACGGCACGCGTCACGGTACGGCGTCGTGCCGCCGGGCGCATCGAATGCGATGTCGACAGTGCCGAGCGAGTTCGAGCCGCCGAATGCGAACAGCATCACGCTGAGCAAGAACACCGGAAAGACGAGCGTCCAGAACAGCGACGAGCGGCTGCGCAGAAAGCCGAGCAGCTCGTTGCGCACCAGGATTGCGAATACCTTAAGCATCGCGTGGCCCCTCCGTGCATACGCGCAGCAGATCCTCGAGCGTACTGGGCGCGAGTTCCAGATGCTGAATGCCCTGTTCGCCGACGAGCGCATGCACGCGCGCGTGAAGCGTCGCGTCGCCGAACGCTTCGGCAACGAGCGGCTGCGGCGCGCGAACGTTGACGACGCCCGGCAACCCGGCGAGCCGCGCGCGCAGCGCGCGGGCCTCGGCGGCGTCGCGGCAGTGCAGCGCGGCGCGCGCGCGGCCGACGCTCGCCGCTATCAGCGCGTCCTTGGCGCCCTGGTAGCGGATGCCGCCGTCGCGGACCCAGACGAGATCGTCGACGAGCGCAAGCTCGTCGGCGCTGTGGCAGATCATCGCGACGCTGGTGGCTGCGGCGCGCGCGCGCAGCAGCCCGGTGACGGCGCCCGCATACCGCCGGTCGAGGCCGGTGAACGGCTCGTCGAGCACGGCCAGCTCGGGCCGGTGCGCGAGCGCGACGTAGAGATCGACGCGCTGGCGCTGCCCTTTCGACAACGCGCGGCACGGCTTGCCGAGCAGCTCGCCGATGCCGAGCGCGGCGGTGACGTCCGGGTCCGCGCGGCGGTACATCGCGCGATGCAGCGCGACGATTTCGTCGACGCGCGCATGATCCGGATATTCGACCTTCTGCAGTTGCGCGCCGAGCCGGCGCAGCGAAGCAGGTTCGCGCATGAAGCGCGGCGCGGGCGCATCGAGCACGCGCACGTCGCGGCCGCCGCGCCGAAAGCCGAGCAGCGTCTCGAGCAGCGTGCTCTTGCCCGCGCCGTTGGGCCCGACGATCGCGGTGACCGCGCCCAGGCGAAAGCGCACGTCGTGTGCAACGAAACGGAAATCGCCCGCCGCGACGTCGATCGCGGCCGCGCTCAGCGCGGCTTGCGGCGCGTGCCGCGCGGGCGGCTGCTGCGTGCCGAACAGCCGGGGCCAGTCGAATGCGTGGCGCGGATCGAGTATCGCGCGCAGCAGGGCGGGAAAGGACACACTCATCGGCGGCATCCGCTCAGTCGAACAGCATCACTTGCGTGTCGCGCGCGCCCCGGTACGGGTTGCGGCCGTGCGCGACCAGCATGTTGTCGACGACGAGCACGTCGCCCGCCTGCCACGGGAACGCGATTTCCTCGCTATCGAACGCATCGTAGATGGGGACGAGATCGTCGAACGGCATCGGCGTGCCGTCGCCGTAGCGGACCTCGTATGGAAACGCGGCGCGGCCGCCGAATACGCGCTGCAATTGCCGATAGCTGAAATCGCCCATCGAGCGGGGGTTCGGATGCTGCGCGCTCGCCTGGTTGAACCACAGCACGTCGCCGGTGCGCGGATGCGTGCGCAGCGCGGGGCCGACGTGCGACACGGTCACGCTGCCGTCGTCGAGCCAGCGGCAGCCGAGCCCGCGTGCCGCGCACAGCCGTTCGACGTCGGCGCGCTCGGCGGTGCCGAATGCGTCGTCCCACGGCCGGTGGTATTCGCCGAACGCCATGCCCGGCCGGTTGCTGCTGGCCGCCCGTTCGCCCGGCGCGGCGAAGTTGCGCAGATACATCACGCCACGCGCGGCGAAGCGCTCGCGCAGCGCGGCCGGAATTCGCGCGGTCACGCGGCGCATGTCGCAAATCGGCGTCTCGCCGCCCGCGTCGGCCGGCCGCCGGCAATAGAACGCGACGAGCCGGGGAAACACCGGCATATAGGCCATCTCCTGATGCAAGCCGATCTTGAACGGCGGGGGCATCCGCGTCGATTCGTATACTTCGCCGGCGATTTGGCGGCGCGGTGCGGCTCCCGCGGTGTAGCCGTTCGCGTGCGGCGGATAGAGCGCGCCGAGGCGGCCGAACGCGGCGGTGTCGGGCACGGCGAAACCGCGCCACAACAGCGCGCCGCGCCCGTCGAGCAGCCGGTCGATGTCGGCAAGCCGCGCGCCGTACCACGCGGCGAATGCGTCGGGCGACGCCGCGAGCGCGGGATCGCGCGGCGTGATGCAAAGCGGCAGCGCGGCGTGCTCGACGAGCGGCGCGCATGCGACGCGGTCGTCGTCGAACAGCGCGGCGGCACCGCCGGCAAGCGGGGCGGGAGTCGGCATGGCGTTACGCAAGCGCGGGTTTTTTCAGCAGGATTTCGAAGCCGAGTGCGCCGAGCCCGGCGCTCGGGCTGTAGATCGACGCGTGCGCCGCGAGGCCGGCCTGCGCGACGAGCGCGTGCGCTTCGTCGAGCGTGATCTTCTCCTCGACGTGAGTCGGCGGATAGTCGGCCGCCGCGCGCATCGCGGTGAAGCGATCGAGCAGGTGCTGGGGCGCATCGCGCCGCATGTCGTGAACCAGCGCGACGCCGCCCGGTTGCAGCACGCGGAACATCTCGGTCAGGCTGAGTGCTTTGTCCGGCAAGTGGTGCAGCGTCGCGCGGCCCACCGCCATCGTCAATTCGCCGTCGTCGAACGGCAGTGCGAGCGCGTCGCCGACCCGCAGCTCGATGACGTCGTCCAGGCCGAGCGCATGGATGCGCGGGCGGCCTTCGTCGAGCATGGCCGGGTCGAGGTCGATGCCGACGTAGCGCCAGCCGGCCATCGCCGGATCGGCCGCCAGCCGGACCGGCACGACGCCCGTTGCCGTGCCGATATCGGCGATCACGCCCGCGTTCATCCCGCGGGCGAGCTGGCGGATGCGGCTGATGAACAGCAGATCCCACGGTTCGAGCGTTTCGGTGGCGAAGCGGTCGTAGTCGTTGGCCGGACGCAGATTCTTGAGCAGCATGTCGTTCCTCGCATGTTGATGGATTGCGAATGGGGCAAAGGGGCCGTCCGTCAGAGCCAGCCGACCGGCACGGCGGCGAGCAGGCGCCGCGCGGTTGCGCTGTTGACGCCGAACGCCGGCCGCTGGCGGCGCTCGAGCGCATGCGCGCACATCGCGGCGATGCGCGCGCCGAGGCCGACGCCGACGCCCCACGACGGCGCGGCGACGCCGAGTTCGAGCAGCGCGGCGGCGGTCAGGAAATCGATGTTGGGGTGCAGTCCGCGGCGTGCGTCGGCGTGCGCGCAGCACGCGTCGAACAGCGTCAGATACGGGCCGTCGAAGCCGCGTGCGGCGAATAGCCGGCGCAGGTGCGGCGGGCGCGGATCGGCGACGAAAAGCGGATGACCGAAGCCGTACAGCGTGCGCTTGGCGTCGAGATCGTCGTCGATCGCCGCGCGCGCGGCCGCTTCGAGCGTCTCGCGCGCGGCCGGGACGGCGGGCTCGGACGTGGCGGCGGCAGCGAGCGTCGCGAGCCAGCCCATTGCTTCGAGCGCCGCCCCGACGTGCGACGGGCCACTCGCCATGAAGCCCGCCGCGACCGCCTGCACCAGCGTCACGCCGGTGCCGATCGCCACGCGCGGCGCGAGCACGGTCGGCGTGATGTAGCCAAAGCCCGCGTGCCACGCGACGAGCAACGCGTCCATGGCCGCGTCGGCGGCCGGGCCGCGGCGCGTCGCGCCGGTCAGCGCGAGCATGCGCTGCGCCTGGGTGGCGGCAGGGTCGCGCAGGGTATCGCCGGCGGCGGACGCGGCCGCGGCGTAAGGCCGCCCTTCGATGGCCGCGTGCAGCAGCAACGGCGCCACGGCCGCGCACGCGAGCATCGCGTCGAGGTCGGCGTCGCAGCGCGGATCGGCGGCGAGCCGGCCAAGCGCATCGTCGAGCCCGCGCAGCAGGCCGGCGGCGGCGGCAAACACCGGCGCGACGCCGGCCGCGCCCATGCCGGCGGCGACGTCCTGCGCGGCCGAGCCGCGCGCGAACGCCGCCGCGTGCGCGGCGAGCCGTTCGCGGATCGCGGTTTCGCGCGCCGTATGCGCGCTGCTGCCGGGCGCGACGTCGAACCACAGATGCGCGAGCGCGCCTTCGAACGTCACCGCGCCGATCAACGCGTTCAGATCGACGCTGCGCACGCGCAGCGCCTCGTCGGGCGCGAGCGTCGCGCCGTCGATGTCGGTGCCGCGATGGCGGGTGGCAGGGCGGCCGAGCAGGTTGCGAGGGGGAGCGTCGGCGGGTTCCGGGCGCAGGGCGGTCGTGTCCGTGTTCATGTCCATGTCATTCCACCTGAGCGAGTTCGTCGCTGCTCACCGAGATCGCGGCGTCGCTCATCGACGCGATCACGGCGGCATGCTGGTGAACGAGCGGCAGCACGTTCGCGAAGTAATAGCGCGCGCTCTTGAGCTTGCCGCGGTAAAACGCGGCTTCGGCCGGCTCATCGGCAAGCGCTTGCCCGGCGAGCGCGCGCGCGGCGATGCATGCGGATTCGAGCAGCACCCAGGCCGACGTGACGATGCCGAACATCTCCAGAAAGCGCGTGTAGAACTGGCTGCTGCGATGCGTGTGGCCGTCCTGCACGTCGCGTGCGATGTGGTCGAGCGCGGCGCCGATGCACTCGGCGCCCGCGCGCAGCGCGTCGAACAGCGGCCGAAGGTCGGCGGGCGTATCGGCATGCGGCTGGCGGGCGACGAACGCGTCAAGCTCGTCGCGGTAGTATTGGATCAGCCGCGAATGCCGGCCGAAGCCGAGTTTGTCGCGCACGAGGTCTTGCGCCTGAATGTAATTCGTGCCTTCCCAGATCGACAGAATCTTCACGTCGCGAGCGCATTGCTCGACGGGGCTGGCGTCGGTGTAGCCGAGCCCGCCGTGCACCTGGATCGCGGTTTCGCAGATCCGCCAGGCCTGATCGGAGATGAATGCCTTGCAGATCGGTGTGAGCAGCAGTTGCAGCTTGCGGTGGCGCTCGATGTCGGCCGGGTCCGCGCCGGGCGTCGCTTCGAGTATCGCCGCGCGGGTCGCGGTCGCGGCAAGCTTGCCGAGCAGCCCGCGGCAGCCGTCGATGCGGCTTTTCATGTCGATGAGCATGCGCTGCACGTCCGCGTGCTCGATGATCGGCACGCGCGCCGCGTGGGTGTTCGACGCGTGCGCGATCGGCCGGCCTTGCAGCCGGCGCCCGGCGTAGTCGACTGCGTGCAGGTACGCGCTCGATGCGACGCCGACGCCGAACATGCCGGTGCTCATCCGCGCCTGGTTCATCAGCGGCATCAGTTGCAGCAGGCCGACGTTGCGGCGGCCGCCGAGCAGCCAGCCGCGGGTCGTGCCGCGCGCACCGAACACGAGATGAGTGTTCGCGCAGCCCTTGAGGCCCATCTTGCGCGGCAGGCCGATGCATTCGACATGGTTCGGCAGCAATTCGCCCGTCGTCTCGTCCGGCCAGAAACGCGGCACGACGAGGCACGACAGCGAGAACGAATCGGGCGTCGCGGTGTCGATCCGCCCGAGCACGAAATACAGCGTGTTGTCGGTCAGCTCATGCATGCCGGCGGAGATGTAGATTTTTTCGCCCGTTATCGCATAGATGTCGTGTTCGAGCGGCGTCGCGCGCAGCGCGACCGCGGTCAGATCGGTGCCGGCCTGCGGCTCGGTCGCGCAGAAGCACGCATCCCAACGGTATGCCTCGAGCGGTGCGATCAGCGCCTTCTGGCGCGGCGTGCCGTGCATCTGCAGCAGCTTGACCGCGGGCCGCGTGAAGCCGCCATAGGTCATGAACGACGGGTTCGCGCCCATGAACATTTCGTAGATCATCTGCGTGACGATCGGCGGCAGCCCATGCGCGGAGCCGAACAGCGTGTTCGCCCACTCGTCGCGAAAGCGCGCCCACAGCGCGTGGAAATGCGACGGAATCCGCACCTGGCCATCGTCGAGCAGCGTGCAGCCCTCGATGTCGGCTTGTTGATAGCTGAGGCCGAGATCGTGCGCGAAGTCGCGCGCGCGTTCGAGCAGCGCGTCGATCGCGGTGCGATCGTGCGTCGCATAAGGCCCGTCGGACAGAAAGCGGCGGTCCGCCTCGAACAGTTCCCACAGAAAGAAGCGCAGTTCGCGCAGGCTGACTTTATAGGCGCTCATCGCGCATCTCCGTCGATGTCGAGTGCGGCATCGAAGCCGCCCGTCACGTCGCACACGGCAGCGGCGGCCGCGCCGTGCAGCGCCGCGTCCCAAACCAGCACCGTGCGGCGCTCGCCTTCGTCGAGCGCGCTGGCCAGGCGGATCAGCGCGGCCGCCGAATCGGCCGACGACAGGTGTCCCGCCAGGTCGTGCTGCATTCGGCAGCCAAGCGGCAGCGAGGCGGCATTGGCCACGCGCGCGGTGAACTCCGGATCGAAGCCGGGCGGCGCGCACCAGTCGATCTGGTCGGCGCGCAGCGCCGCGGCGT
The DNA here is from genome assembly GCF_900176645.1 of Burkholderia singularis. Lineage (GTDB taxonomy): Bacteria > Pseudomonadota > Gammaproteobacteria > Burkholderiales > Burkholderiaceae > Burkholderia > Burkholderia singularis. The sequence goes on along the minus strand of NZ_FXAN01000046.1, from coordinate 15,897 downwards.
CGAGCGCATGCTGGATCGCGCGCGCGGCGATCGGCGCGAGCGTGTCGCGCAGCGCGCCGGGCTCGGCCGCCCAGGGCTCGGCAATCGATTCGCCGAACGCCAGCGCGACGCCGCGCAGCCCGCCCCACGCGGCGCCGTCGGGCGCGGGGCCGGCGCGGTTCACCAGCATCGCGGCGGCGGCGTCGCCGTAGCCGACGAGATCGCCGAACTGCCGGAAGAACGGATACAGCCATTTGTCGCTGACGATCACGAGCGCCTGATCGTCGGGGCCGAGCAGGCCGTCGAGCAGCGTCAGCGCGCTATACCAGCCGAGCGTGCCGTTCTGGCCGAGCGCGAGCGGCATCACGCGTTGCAGCCCGAGTTCGTATTGCATCCGGCCGACGACGGAATCGCCGATCGTCTCGTTGAGTGCGCAGCTCGCGACGAGCACGTGCGTCGTGCGCGCGAGCTGGCCGGAGCCGAGCTGGTCGCGCAGATCGAGGGCGGCGTCGGCGGCGAGATCGGCGAGGCTGCGTCCGGGCGGCGCGATCCGCAGCGTCGGGCGGCCGCCCGGCGCGAGGCGGGCGGCCTCGTCGGGCGTGAGCGCGCCGTGGCCGCGCGGGCGGGCGAAGCGCGCTTGCGGCAGCAGCAGATGGCGGTAACCGTGATGGCGCTCCTGCGCCTGGATCGCGTTGAACGCAACGGCGGGCGGCAAGACTACGACGCCGCCAGTCAGCGTGAGCACGTCGCGGGCGAGTGGAGCGTGGCGCGTGGCGCCGCGCGTGTCGTGGCGAACTTCGTCGAGCGTCGGCAGGCTCATGCGGGCGTTTCCTCCAGGTTCGAACCGGTGAATGTGTCGCGATGCAGCGCCTTTAACGCGGGGCGGTCGATCTTGCCGTTCGGATTGCGCGGCAGCGCCGCTCGCACGTCGACGACAAGCGGCACCATATAGGTCGGCAGCGCCGCGCGGCAGGCACGCACGACGTCGGCGTGGCACGCATTGGCATCGAGTGTCGATACGACGCACGCGGCGATCGCCTCGCCGAGCGCCGTGTGCGGCACGCCGAACACGGCGGCTTCGCGCACGTGCGGCAGCGCGAACAGCACGTCCTCGACTTCGGTCGGGCTCACGCGGTAGCCGGATGTCTTGATCATGTCGTCGCCGCGTGCGACGAAATACAGGTAGCCGTCGGCGTCGCGCCGCACGATGTCGCCGGACCATACGGCGACGCCGTCGCGCGGAATCTGCCCGTGACGCCGCGGCAGCGGCCTAAAGCGCTGGGCGCTCAGCTCGGGCTGGTTCCAGTAGCCGAGCGTGACGAACGCGCCGCGATGCACCAGCTCGCCCGGTTCGTCGGGCTCGCATTCGGTGCCGTCCGGGCGCAGCACGAGAATTTCGGCGTTCGGCACGGCCTTGCCGATCGAGCTCGGGCGCACCTGCGCGTCGGCGGGCGGCAGATAGGTCGAGCGGAACGCCTCGGTGAGGCCGTACATCAGGTAGGGCTCGGCGTTCACGTACAGCGCGCGCAGCCGCTCGAGCAGCGGCGTCGCCAGATGGCCGCCGGTGTTCGCGAAGCGGCGGATCCGCGAGCGCGCGGTATCGCTCCATTCGACGGACGCGAGCTGCATCCACAGCGGCGGCACGCCGGTAATCGACGTGACGCCGCGCGCGTCGCAGTAGCGCGGCACCTCGGACGGTTGCAGGAAATCGAGCGGCGCGTAGCACGCGCCCGACACGAGCGCGGTGGTCAATTGGCTCAGGCCCGCGTCGAAGCTGAGCGGCAGCACGCCGAGGATCACGTCGCTCGGATGCAACCCCTGATATGCGGCGACGCTGAACGCGCCCGAGACGAGATTGCGTTGCGATACCACCACGCCTTTGGGCTTGCCGGTGGAGCCGGACGTGTAGAGCAGCGCGGCGGGATCGTCGTCGACCGGCCCGTGCGTGATGCGGCGCGGCGCGCCGGACGACGCCTGGATCGCCTCACCGAGCGCCTCGATGAGCAGCGTGCGCCCGGCCACGCGCGCGGCGAGCGCCGGCAGCCGCTTGAGCCGTTGCGCGCCGGTGACGAACAGCGCCGCGCCGCTGTCGGCGACGATGTGTTCGATCTGCGCTTCCTTCAGTTGCGGGTTGATCGGCACGAAGATCGCGCCGAGCGCGTTCGCGGCCAGGATCGCGACCACGGTTTCGTATTGCTTCGGCGCATAAATCGCGACGCGATCGCCGGGGGCGATGCCCGCCGCATCGAGCGCGGCCGCCGCGCGTTCGACCGCGCCGGCCAACTGCGCATAATCGGCCTGTTGCCTGCCGTCGGCATAGGCGGTGTGATTCGGCCAGCGGCGGGCGCTGTCGTTGAGCACGTCGGCGAGGCTGATCAAGGCATTCATGGTCGACTCCTCGTGGATGGGGCTACGCGGGCCGGATATAGACATGGGCTGGTTCGTGCGACAGAAAATGCGACATCGAATAGGTGCGGTGATACGCGCCGCAGCGCGGGAACAGGGCGAGATCGCCCGGTTGCGGCGGCGGCGTGTGCGCGTCGGTGCGGCCGATCACGTCGGCGCGGCTGCATGTGCTGCCGACGAACACGGTGGGCACGTCGCGCGACGCGCCGGCCGGCGTGGCGCGCACGAGCCGGGGCGAGGCCAGGCGCCGCATCACGGTTTCGGTTTGCGCGAGCAGGAAGCTGTGCGACAGGCCGCCGTCGCAGACGGCGATCGTGCGCTCGGGCCAGTGCTTGACGGCGACGATCCGCGTGACGAACGTGCCCGCGTCGGTAAAGATCGCGCGGCCCGCCTCGTGCGCGAGCGCATGCGTGGCGGCAAGCGGCGCGAGCGCGGCACGGTAGCGCTCGAACGCGGCGTCGGGGGCGGGGTCTTCCGCAAAGCCGCCGCCCAGGCTCAGTGACGTAAGCGGCGCGCCGTTTGCGCCCGCGAGGTCGCGCGCGAGCGACGCGAGCGCCTCGGGCAGGACGAGCGTGTCGGGGGCGGCCAGGTCCTGCCTCACGAACGAGTGCGGGCCGGAGAACACATGCAGCCCGGCCACTTGCAGGCCCGCCGCCGCGAGCGTGCGCACGGCCGCGTAGGCTTCGTTCGGCGTCATCCCGAAATGGTCGTGCCAGTGCGGCCGCGCATGCTCGCCGGCGAGCGCGCCCGCATTCAGCCTGAGCAGGATTTGGCCGGGGGCCGTGCCGGATGCCGCGGCGTGGCTCGCGAGCGGCACGAAGCGCGCGACCGCGTCCGGGTTGTCGAGCACGAAATGGCAACGCGACGCGAGGCCCGCGCGCATGAACGTTTCGTCCATCGATGGATTGTTCAGATAGCGCGGCGCCTTGATCCGGCCGATCACGATATCGAGTTCGCCGCGGCTCGCGAGCTCCACGCCGTCCTCGTATGCGTGCGCGCAGCGGGCCAGCATGTCCTGGTTCGGATTGGCCTTGAGCGACACGATGAGCTGTGTGCCGAGCCGTGCCTTCAGCGCCCGGTAGCGTTCGATCGCGATTTCGGGTTCGTACACGTAGCACGGCGTGCGCAAATCGGCGGCCCATGCATCATCGTCGGCGCGCGGCGGGCGCTCAAGCTCATGCGTCATGGCGGGTCACCGGATGGAGCGTGGCCGCCGCATACGCGCCGCAGTTCGACTGCATCACGCCGAGCACGCGCTGGCCTTTCGCGACGGCGTCGAGGCCGACGTCCGCGAGATTGATCGGAAAATCGGAACAGCATGCGTGGCCGTGCGCATGGATGTTCGCCTCGTAGAGCCGCTCCGGCGGCACGCGCATCGCGCGGCACAACGCTCGCCAGCCGGGCAGGTCCGCGTTGTGCGGCAGCACGAGCGCGTAATCGTCGAGCGGGTGCGGCTCGAGCGCGAGCGCCGCGTCGATCGCCTTGCGTGTATAGGGCCATTCCATCGCGATCAAGTCGGCTTCGTTCTCGGCGACCGTATCGGAGCCGCGATACCACTTCGCATGCGTCTCGATCGCGATTGCGCCGAGGCGGGTTGCCGTGCTGTTGCGCACGAGCAGCATCGCGGCCGCGCCGTCGCACTGAACGCCCGTCATCTGGCGCATGCGGAAATCCTCGCCGTATACGCGGTCGGACGACACGATCAGCGCCGCGTCGAGCTGCGCGTGGCGCCGCATCAGCGCGCGTACAGTTTCGATGCCCGCGGCGACCGACACGCAGTTCAGTTGCGCGATGGAGCCGAGCCACAGCGGTTCGATTCCGCAATGCGCGGCGAGCTCGTGCGGCAGGCTGCGCGGCGCGGGCGGCACGCTGAACGGCTGGGTATGCACGTGCACGATCGCGCCCACGTCGGCGGGGCTCACGCGCGCGACGTCGAGCAGCCGGCCGGCCGCGGCGATTGCCAGGTCGGTCTCGCTCGTGTCGAGCGCCATGTGGAAATAGCGGCTGCCGGAGCGCGCGATCGCGGCCGCGCGCTGGGCGGGGTAGTCGCGCTCGGCGGCCCACGCCTCGATGTCGACGGGCAGGCCCGGCAATTCGTAGGCGGCGGCATCGATGCCGATCCAGAAATCTTCGCGGCCCGTGACGGGCGTCGGTGTCGTCGTCATGGTCAGTTGAGCGGCATGGCCGCGTAGTCGAGGACGTCGAGTTTTTCGAAGCTTGCCTGCACGGTGGGCGTGAGCAGGCCCATTTCGCGGATCGTCGGCACGAGCCGGCGGAAGATCGAGCGGCGGATCGAACTCGACACCGGCGATTCGCGCACCAGCGCACCGCATTCGCGCTTGGACAGCCCCATCGGCTCCCAGATGTCGTCCGCGCACAGATGCTCGTACAGCACGGCCGCGCCTTCGCAGACGAATTCCTCGCGCTCGCGCAGCTCGCGCGCGTCCATGTCCGCATAGACGCGGCACAGCGTGATCCGGCCGACCGCGAAATGGCGCGATTCGTCGCGCTGGATGCGCGTGAACAAATCCTTGACGAACGGATCGCGGCTGTACGCGACGACGCTCTGGAAGATCGACAGCGCGATTCCCTCGACGAGCACCTGCATCCCGAGGTTGGTCATGTCGAGCGCGCTGCTCGTGATCGTGTCTTGCAAGAGCCCCTTGAGCGAGCGGCTCATCGGGTAGCGCACGTCGAGCTTTTCGTTGACGAGCTTCGCGTATGCCTCGACGTGGCGCGCCTCGTCCATCATCTGTGCGGCCGCGCAAAGGCGCGCGCTCAGTCCGTCCTCGGCCGACGCGAGCTTCGACGCGCAGATCAGCGCGGCCTGCTCGCCGTGCAGGATTTGCGACAGCAGCCAGCCCTGCGCGTGATGGCGCACTTCGCGCTTGTCCGTGTCGGACAGCTTGCTCCACAGTTCGGAGCCGTAGATCAGCAGCGTCGGGTCGGGCATGCCGAGCGGGTTCGCCGGGTCCAGCTCGTGGCGCCAATCGACGTCTTTCGCGACGTCCCACTGCGCTGCCTTGGCCTTTTCGTACAGGCGGTTCAGCGCGGCGTCGCGCAGCTCGTAATCGTTCGACATCAGCGCGTCGACGGGCATCGGCCAGCGGATGTCGGCGGTGTCGTGGGCAGCGGTCAGCATGTCGGTCATCTCATCTTCTCCCCGGCCGCGCGGCGGCGCCGGATTGGGCTGAATGGGAACAACGGCGGGAAACGGCGGACGCGGCCGGGTCCGCTTCGATGCGCACGCCATATGCGGGCCATGCGCGCCGCAGCAGCGCGTCGAGCGCGCCCGCCATGCGGGCCGGCCAGAGCGCGCAGCGCAGCGTGTTGCCGCCGGCGAAATCGAGATCGCGCGCGATCCGGTCGGCAAACCAGACGACGGGCGCACCGTCGGCGGCGTCGCGCAGCGCCTCGTCGTACAAATCCACGCCGAGCAGCACGTGCGGCGCAAGCAACGCGGCCGGCAGCGCAGCGAAGTGCGGCGCGCACACTTCGAAGAAAAGCCGCGTGTCGGGATGCACGGCCGCGCGCACGCGCTGCGTCAGTTCGGCGAGAAACGCGTAGTACTGAATATGGTCGAGCAGCACGCGCCGGGCGTCGTCGCGACCTTGGCGAGGACCGTCGCGGCCGGGCGGCGCGCCGCCCGGCGCGGCGGCGCTGGCGGCGGCCGCAAGCGTTGCGCGCGCGTAGTCGGCGGGCGTATCGAGCGGCATCCGGTACGCGTTCGCGGTGACGATCACCGGCTGCGACGCGTCGCGGACGATCCGATACGAAAAGTGCTCGGGCTTGGTCATGTCATCGCTCCGCGTCGAGCACAAGCGTCGCGTGCGGCGCGAGCGCCAGCTCGGCAATCGCGTAATAGCCGTTCAGCGCAAGCGAGCAGACCACCGCGTGCCGGGGCGCATCGCCTTCGCGATGCGCGAGCAGCAGCGAGATCCACGGATCGCTGCCGAACGCGTGCCCGAACGCGGCGTGGCCGTCGGGCAGCAGCGGCGTCTTGCCGACCGATGCGAGCAGCGCGCGCCGCGACGTGGCCGGAAAGAACGGCAGTGCCGCGCGCGCGTCCGGGTGCTCGGCGCAGAAAGCGCGCAGATCGCGTCCCAACTGCACGACTGCCGTCGCGGGCGCGGCGGCCTCGGTGCGCACCGTCGGCCGCTCCTCGCGGCCGATGTCGACGAGCAGCGTGCACACGCCAAAGCCCGAGTGGCCCCAGGCAGGATTGCCGAGCCAGTACGTATAGCCGTGCACGTCGACGTCGACGATCTGCAGCAGCAGCGTGCGCGGCCCGGTGGCGGCGGCCTTCAGCAGCGCGCGGCGCAGCACGTAACCCCAGCCCGCGCATTCGTATGAGCAGGTCATCCAGTCGGGGCGGTATTCGTTCGCGCCGGCGAGCGCATCAGTGAATGCGCGATGCGGTGCCGAGCCGTTCATCAGCAGCATCGACAGGATCGTCGAGCTGAGCACGTAATCGTCCGCGCACACCGAGCCGCACAGCCGTTCGCGCTCGGCCGCGACCAGCGCGCCGAGCGTGCACGCCGCGTCGAGCGGATCGGCCACGGCGTCGCATACCGGCGCATCGACGCGCCGGTATGCGAGCGCGTGCAGCGTCAGGGCGCACGGCACCGGGCTGGACTGCATCGAGGCGGACGGCGCGGCCGGGGCCGCCGCCGATGCGGCTGTCGGGGCGAGCATCGCGGCGTCAGGCAGCGTGCTGCTGGTGGCGCAACTGCGTGTCGAGCTGCTGCAGCGTCGTGTACTGCGTGATGTTCAGCGCTTCCGGGTCGATCGATCCGTAAAGCTGCTCGCAGAATACGATCAGCTCGACGATGTTCAACGAATCGATGCCCAGCTCGCCGATGCCGGCGTGCGTATCGACGGTTTCGACGTTGAGAATCTTCGCGACTTCGCGCGCGAGGATGTCGAGGGCGTTGGCCGGAACGTTTTGGGTCGTCATGTTGAGGCTCCTTATATCGTGTCGTGGTTGCTTCGTGGTTGCGTCGTGGTAAACGGGTGAATCGGAATCGGAATCGGAATCGGGAACGGCCGGTCAACTGCCGGCTGCGCTGCGCACGCTCTTGCGAAGCTCGTGATAGCAGCGGTAGGAGCTGCCTTCCATCTTCGTGAACGCGAGCAGATCGCGCTGATCGTCGAACGCCGCGACGGCGCCGTTGCGCACGAGCGCGCCCAGAAACTCGTTGGACAGCAGCTTGATCGCCAGCACGCGCTGCACCTTGCCGAAGCTGTAGTGCTCGAGTTCCGTCTGGCTGCGCGCGGCCTCGGCGATGAAGCGATGCAGCGCGCGCGCGTCGGCGTCGAGCGACACGCGAGCGCTTCGTTCGAGCCAGCCGACGTGCGCCATTAGCGCGCGGACGAAATACGGGCGCACGACCGTCAGATACTTATTGAACACGGTCGGCCCGCCGATGCGCAGCCGATCGTCGGCGAACACGCGCACCGTGCCACTCACGTTCGCGAGTTGTAGATGGCCGGCGAGAAACGGCGCGCCGAACGTCTGCCGGGCGAGCTTGCGGTATTCGTCCGGCCATACCAGATACGCGGCCGGAAACATCACGCCGGGCAGCCGCGCGGCGATCACGGCCATGCAGTCGCGCTGCGCCTCGATGCCCCAGACCTTGTCGACGCTCAGCGAGAGGCCGCTGGCATCGCTGCGCGCGAGCGTGCGCCATGCGGCGAGCGTCGGGCCGCCGCCGTCGCTCATCAGGAACGCGAACTGATGGCCCGAGTCGATGCAGTCGCACGCGCGGCGGTTTTGGTCTTCCGAGAAGAACAGTCCGAACATGATCCGGATGAACGCGCGCATGAACGGCTTGAAAAGCGCGTGCAACCCTTCGTGTTCGATTCGCTCGAGCAGGGCCTCGGTGAGCGGCGCCTCGTCGTGGCGAAGCGGCGTCGACGCGCCCGAGTCCGGCAGCGCCTGGGCAAGCGCTGCATCGAGCGCGATCACCATCTCGCTGTCGAGCAGACGCACGGCGGCGGCTTCGATCAGCTCGACGGCTTGGCGGGGCGTATCGCCGAGCATGCCGAGATGGCGCAGCACCGGATAAGCGGCGCGTTCGGCCACGCGCGGCACTGCCGTCGGCGTCGGGCGTGCGGGGGCGAGCGAAAGTGTGGACATGAGCGGTTTCCTGTCAGAAGCGCACGCGCAGGGCGGCGTCGATTTCGGTGCTAAGGCCGATTGCCCGGTATTCGGAGCCGGCGCTGGCGAATGCATGGGTGACGGCGATGTCGACGCTTGTGCGCTTGCCGATATCGGCGACGGCCTGCGCGATCGCGAGCAAGCCTTTGTCCTGCGGCGAGTAGACGCCGCGCACCGAGTACTCGACGCGCCCGATCTTCTTGCCGAGCCGCGCGAAAAAGTAGTCGCGCAGGCTGCCGTCGACGCTGACGTAGTTCGCCGTCGCGCCGAGCCCGGCCAGCGCCGCGCCCGGCGCGGCGGCCAGCCGCGCGTTGTTCGCGCGGATCGCGGCGGTGAGCTGGCGCCACTGGCTCGCGTCGAAGCGCGCCTCGTCGTGCGACCATTCGACGATCAGCGACAGATTGCCGGGCAGCGCGCTTTGCATGCCGAGCGCGCTGCGCCACATGTATTGGCGATCGCCGCGGCGATCGACGGCGTCGTATGCGTGTTGCGCATCGAACGGCGTGCCGTGCGTGATGAACGCGGGCACCGGCCGAGTGGAGCCGCGCTCGATCCAACTGCTCGCGTACACCGTGCTGGATGCGCCGACGTCGAACGACAGCGTCGCGCCCGCGCCGCCGCGGCCGGCGTGGCGGCCGAACAGCAGCGCGGCGGAGCCGCCCGGCCACTGGGTCGCGCCGCGCAGGATCTGCGTCGCGCCGCTGACCTCGCGATTGTCGACGTCGCGCCTCAACGTGCGGTTCTGGCCGGCAATCAATTGCAGCGTCGCGCGCTCGCCGACCCATTTGGCCTCGACGAGCGGCGTGCCTTCCACGTCGCCGTAGCGGTCGTAGATATCGGCCGTCGACGGGCGCTTCTGGAAGAAGCCAAGCGGAAAGAACGCCTGCGACGTGTCTAGCGTGTCGATCCGCTTGCCGGCCGTGACGGTGAAGCCGTCGTCGAACGCGTAGCGCACGCCGGCTTCGTTCAAGCGCGACGCCTGAGCGCCGAGCGAGTGGTCGCTCGCGACGGCGCGCGCGTTCACGAACAGGTTATCGCCGTCGATCCGCACGATCGCGCCGATTTCCTGATGCGCGCGCGGCTCGCTGCCGAGCAGGTTCGACAGCAGCGCGCGGCCGCCCGTAAAGTCGACCGAGCGGGCGTAGCCGATGCCGTTGAGGGTCGCGAGCTGATCCATCAACGTGTCTGCTTGCGCGATGCCGCAGTGGCACGCAAGCGCAACTGGCAGCCAGAGCGCAGCGCAACGTCGCCACGGACGGCGTGTCGCGGCGACCGGCGGGGAGGATGAACGAGCGCGCTTTGCATCGCGGTTTGCCTCAATGGCCATCGGCGAGCGTGTCGGGGTTGAACCAGCCCGACGGAATCCGGTGCGGCTCGCCGTCGAGGATATCGACGACGCTCGCGCGCTGCTTCTCGACTTCATTGCGGTACGTGATCTGGCGGATCACCTGGCGGCCGTTGACGACGACCGGCGCGGAAAAATCCGCGCTGCGAAACAGCAGCCCGCTCGCCAGGAAGAATTGCGCGCGCACGGGCGCGTCGGAATCCGCCGCGATCCACAGCTTGATCGTCGGATACACGTTGTCCGGATCGGCCGCGCTCAAATCGAGTTCGGTGGCGCTCTTGCCGCCGATCGTCGTCGTGCCCGGCGCGGCCGTTGCCCGGTAGCTGTCGGCCCAGTGCGTGCGCGTGATGTCGCTGATCACGACTTCGCCTTGCAGCCGCTGCATGCCGTTGATGCGCACGGCGCTGCGGGTGTTCGGCACGTAGAACCAGTGGCCCAGCGTGGTCGCCAGATATTTCTGGCCGCTGTTTTCGCCGCTCTTCGTCAGCGCGAGCGTATCGCCGTTGCCGCGTGTGTAGACGAGATAGCGCGTCGCGTCGTTGGGCTGGCCGCTTACGAGATTGGTGATCCGGATCTGGGTTTGCGTATCGGACGAGGTGCTCCGGTACGCATCCGCGCGCGCCAGCAGCGCCTGGGCGCTGGGCGGCTCGGACGCGTGGGCGGCCGTGCTGACGGCGAGCGCGAAGGCAACGGCGAAGGCGGCCGAGCGCGGCGTAATACGGGGGTAGATCATGACGCGAGTCCTTCGAGGATGTTTCGCTTGGCGAGCCCGGCGGTGGCGAGGCCGGCGGCCGCGACGCCGAGCGCGATGAACGCGCCCTCGACGATCGCGAGCGCCGCCGGCGACACCGCGAATTCGAGCAGGATCGGCTTGACGCGGCCGGGAGGCGGCGGCAGATGGATTTGCGCGTGGTTCAGCGCGAGCATTGCGAGCAGCGCGGCTGCGATGCCGGTTGCCGCGCCGAGCAAGCCGAGCAGGGCGGTTTCTCGGATCAGCACGCCGCGCACGGTGCCGGCGGGCACGCCGAGCGCGCGCAGCGTCGAAATCTCACGGCGCCGCTCGACGATGCTCATCAGAATCCAGTTGCTCATCGACAGCAGAATCGTCACCGACAGAATCGCGCCGAATACGGAAAACTGGTTGCGGTACAGCGAGACCACCTGGTGGTACAGCGATACGAGCTGATCCCAGGTGCGCACGTCGAGCGCGGGCAGCGCGCCGCGCAGCGTGGCCGCCGCGGCGGGCGTCGCGCGGGTGCGATCGAGGAACACGGCCACGCGCGAGATCCGGTCGGTGCGCAGCAGCGCTTGCGCGGCCGGCAGCGTCACGTTGACGATCCGTTCGTCGACATCCTTGTTGCCGGTGCTCATCACGCCGACGATCTGCGCATCCGTCGCGTTGATGCCGCCGTGCGCGGTCGATGCCATCAGCTGCACGACCGAGCCGACGTGCACGCCGAGCTTGCGCGCCAACTCCGCGCCGACGACCAGTTCGGTGCCCGCGCCCGCGGGCGCGAGATAGCGGCCGGCTTGCACCGCGTGGTAATCGAAATAGCCCGGCGGCTCGCGCTGCGGCTCGACGCCGACGCCGACGAAGCCGTAGCTCAGATCGCCGTTCGAGATCAGGCCGTCGAAGTCGATTTCGCGGGCCGTGGTCGCCACGCCCGGCAGCGAGGCGAGCGCGCGCCGCGCGGCGGCCTGCTCGTCGGCGGTGAGCCCGTATTGCAGCGGCCGCTCGCCGATCAGATCGAGATAGCCGCGATGCATCACCTGCACGTGCCCGACGCCGCTGTCGATCGAGCCTTCGCGTACCGCGTCGAACGTCGCGATCACATAGCCGAGCGCGATGCTCGCGGCGAACGCGGCCACGCCGATCATCGCCATCGTCAGCACGGTGCGGCGCGAGTTGCGCCAGAGATTACGCCACGCAAACATCGACCAGTTCACGGTTTGCTCCCGGTATGCCGTCGCGCATCTCGATGCGTTGCGGCAGGCGCGCGCACAGACGTTCGTCGTGCGACGCGATCAGAAAGGCCGTGCCGAACGTGCGGTTGATCGTCAGCACGAGTTCGGCCACGGCATGCGCGTTCGCGCTGTCGAGGCTCGCGGTGGGCTCGTCGGCGATCACGATCGCCGGCTCCTTCACGAGCGCGCGCGCAAGCGCGACGCGCTGCTGCTCGCCGCCCGACAATTCGGTTGGCCGGTGCCGCTCGCGCGCCGCCAGGCCGAGTGCGTCGAGCATCGCGCGTGCGCGTTCGCGGCGCGTGCGCGGCGTGCCTTGCGCGAAGCAGCCAAGTTCGACGTTCTCGATGGCCGACAGCACGGGAATCAGGTTGAAATGCTGGAACACGAAACCGATCCGCTCGCGGCGCACGGCTTCGAGCGTGGCCGGCGCATCGTCGATCTGCCGGCCTTCGAGCCAGCGCGTGCCGGACGTCGGCACGTCGAGAAAGCCTGCGAGATTGAGCAGCGTGCTTTTGCCGCTGCCCGACGGGCCGACCAGCGCGACGACGTCGCCGCGCCCGATCGACAGCGTAGCGCTGCGCACGGCGACCACGCGCGCCGCGCCCGCGTATTCGCGCGACACGTCGCGCAGCTCGAGCACGGGGGCGGCACCCGTCGCCGCTTGGGGCATGCTCAGGCCGGGCTGCGTCATGCGAGCGCTCCGCGCATCGCTTCGCGTTCGGCCATGGGCGGCGCAAAGCGCGGATCGGCCGCGGCGGCGGAGATGCCCGTCGTCGGCAGCGCGCCCGCGACGTATAAGTCGCGGCACTTCAGCCGTTGCAGCTTGCCGCTCGTCGTGCGCGGCAGCGAGCCGGGCTCGACGAAGCACAGATCCTGAGCGGCAAAGCCGATTCGCGCCGCGAGCAGCTGCTGGCATGCAAGCCTGGTGTCGAGCGTTGCATCGGCCGGCCGCGCCTCGACCACGACGACCACGCGCTCGGTGCCTGTCCCGTCGTCCGCCACGCCGAACGCGATGCAGGTGCTTTTGCGCAGCGCCGGATGAACGAGAATCGCGTCCTCGATCTCGTGCGGAAAATAGTTGCTGCCGCGCACGATGATGATTTCCTTCTTGCGGCCGAGGATATGGAGCTGGCCGTCCGACACGTAGCCGACGTCTCCCGTCGCAAACCAGCCGTCCGCGGTGAGCGGCGCGTCGATCGTCCCGTCGCCCGGCTTCAGATAGCCGAGCATCAGCGACGTGCCGCGAATCGCCACTTCGCCAATGCTGCGCTCGGGGCGCGCGACGCCGTCGGGGCCGACGATGCGTATGGCCATGCCGTCGATCGGCGTGCCCATTGCCAGCACCGTTTCGTGGTCCGCGAGCGCGCGTTGAGCCGCGTCGTCACCGGCGTCGATTTCGACGCGCCGCGCGATTTGCCGCTCGAGCATCGCGCGCTTGTCGATCGAATCGGCGATCACGTAGGGCGCGCCGTCGATGCGCGACTCATGCCACGCGCGGTGCATCGAAACCGCGAGCGTCGATTCGGCCATGCCGTAGCAAGGCTGCAGCGCGGACGCGTCGAGGCCGTACCGCGCGAACGTCGCGGCGAAGTCGCACAGCGTCGAGTGATCGACGCGTTCGCCGCCGATGAAGATATTGCGGCACGCCGACAGATCCACGTCTTGCATCGCGGTCTCGTTGAAGCGCCGCACGCAATAGCGCAGCGCGAAGGTCGGCGCCGACGTGGTGGTCGCGCGCGCCGCGGCGATTCTCTTCAGCCAGCCGAGCGGATTGCGGATGAAGCTGTTGGGCTGCATCATGACGAGCGGCGCGCGGTAATGCATGTTCGACAGCAGCGTCAGCAGCCCCATGTCGTGATAGAGCGGCAGCCACGACACGGTGCCGTCGCCGCGCTCGATGTCGAAACGCACTGAGCTACCGATGCCCAGTACGTTCGAGATCACGTTCTCGTGGCTCAGCACCGCGGCTTTCGGATACGACGTCGAGCCGGACGTGAGCTGGATATGATGCGGATCGCGGCCGGCCTTCGCGCTGATCGGCGCATGCGCGCCCGAGGCGGCGGCGGCCTCCAGTGTCGCGGGGTCGATGACGCGCGTGCGCGTCGCGGCGAACGCGCCTTCGCGCCACGCGGGCGCGGTGGCGTCGGCGGCGATCACGAGGCGGGGGCGGTACAGCTCGCACGCGACGTCGACCACCTGGCGCGACGCCGTCGCGCGCTTCGTTGCAGGCGGCACCGTGCACGGCAGCGCGCCCGTCATCACGCACGCCATCATCGCGACCGCATGCCCGATGGACGCGGGCAGCGCAAGCAGCACGATATCGTTGTCGCGCACGCCCAGCTCGTGCAATGCGCATGCATGGCGGCACACCTGTTGCGCAAATTGCCGGTAGGTAATCGACGCATCGTTGCCCGATTCGTCGACGAACGTCATCTGGTGCTGCGCGCCACGCACGTTCTCGAGCGCTTCGATCAGGCGATGAATGGTGGATGCGCACTTCGTCACGAGGAATCCCCCTTGATGAATACGTCGGCAATACGCTGGCACCGGCGGCGCGGTGTGGCGAATGACGGGCATTCTTGTCAAATCTCGGGCACGCGACAAACGCAATCTTTGCAATCAATGCATGAGTTGAGCGCATCCACGCGGGATGACGGTGCGCTTACGTGAACGGACGGCGTGCGCATCATGCATGGGCGTCATGCAATGCGTTCGGAAAATTCGTTTGTACGGCCGGGCGACTCCCAGAACAATGCACCCCGACACGCGGCCGCATCCGGGCGTCGACACATCGTGCCGTGTCGTGCGCGAGCCGCCGTATCAAATGCGCCAGACCTGTCTGGTCAAGGAGATCGCTTTGTCCGTCACGTCATCGCTTGCCGCTCGACTCAAATCGTCCGTCGACTTGAAGAGTCGGCCGAGCGGCATTGCCTTTGGGCTCAAGCTTGCCGTTTATGCCACGTTGATCGTGCACGGCGCGATGCTCGCGCTGTCGCCGCATGTCGTGCTGAAGGTGCTCGGCGTCGTCCTGCTCGGTGTGATGTTTGCGCATGGCGTCGAGCTTCAGCATCAGGCGTTGCATTATCAAGGCTTCCGAAACAAACGCTTCAATATCGTGTCTGGCGTGCTGCTCGGGCTGCCGATGCTGGTTTCGTTTCACGCGTATCAGGACAGCCATCTGCGTCACCATCGTCTGCTCGGCACCCCCGACAATAAAGAATTCTTCGATTACGGCGATCAGTACGGCGCGAATCCGGTCGTATCGGTGGGGCGGTGGCTGTGGCGGCTGTCGATGGCCGCGCATTATCTGCAGTTCGTCAAGCAGATCGCCAAGCTGTTCGTGCCGGGCGCGCGCTTCAACGACAATCCGCTGGTGTCGCGGGCGATTCGTCGGGATTACCTATTGATGGCAGCCGCGATTGCCATATTGGCGGGCGTGTCGATCGCGTTACACGATGCGTTCGTCGTCTGGGCATGGCTCGTGCCGCTCGTGTTCGTTGCGGCGCCCGTGCATGCGTTGATCGAGATGCCCGAGCACTACCGCTGCGATCTGACCAGCACCGATGCTTTCGTCAACACCCGCACCATCGTCAGCAACGCATTCATGACGTGGTTGACGAACGGCAACAACTATCATGTCGAGCATCACCTGATGCCGAATCTGCCGATCGAGCGTCTGCACGATCTGCATGGCGCGATCGCGCCGCATATTCGTCACTATCACGCGACTTACCGCGAGTTTTATCGTGCGCTGCTGTGCGGCACGCTCGCGCCGCGCGTGATCGACGATATGCCCGACAACGCGCACGGCAGCGCGGGCAGTGAGGCGCATGACGCCCCGGCCGCGGACGGCGCGGCTGCGCCCGCCGCCGCACAGTCGGCATGACTGAGCGATGCCGGCGCGGCGTGGTGCGCGCGCCGCATATCCATTCCATTCGACGAAGCGCGCGATGATGCTTTATCCGGAGCTTTACAAGTCGCTCGAAGCGGTCCGCTGGGACATGGAGAAGGACATTCCGTGGGATCAGTTCGACGCGTCGCT
>NZ_FXAN01000077.1 GCF_900176645.1 Burkholderia singularis | reverse complement strand
GCATCGGCCACCACTTTAGCAGACCCGAGCGCAAGCCCCCAGCCGGCCGGGCCGTGGCCGAAGTTGACGAACACGCGCGGATGGCCGGTCGGCCCGACCACCGGCAGGCCGTCCGGCGACAGCAGCTTCGCGCCTTGCCAGGCGCGCGCGGCGGAAATTTTCGCGGTGCCGGGCAGCCAGTCGTGCGCGGTCTGGCCGAGCAGCGCGAGCGCCGCCTCGGCGAGCGGCTCGGGCAGCGGCCGCGCCATGTCCTTCGCGCTTTGCAGCACCGCGCCGCCGCCGATCTTGAGCCGTTGACCGAGGCGCGTGAGCGTGATCCGCCTGACCGTGTCGACGATCGCCAGATGCGGCGCGTGCTCGTCGTATGCGAGCGGCGCGGTCAGCGTATGAAGGCGCACCGGATGCAGCGGCGCGCGCACGCCGAACGGCTGCGCGAGCGCCAGGCTGTCTACGCCGGCCGCGATGACGAGCGCGTCGGCCGAGATCACGTCGACCTGGTTCGATTTCGCCGCGCGCGGATCGGTGGGGTCGGGCGCGAGTTCGACCGCCGCGCGTTGCGCGTCCACGCGGATCGCCGCCGCCGCGCGGCCCAGCCGGAACTGGACGTCGTGGGTGTCGAGCACCTGCTTGACGAGTTTCACGAACAGCGGACAGTTCGCGGTGCGCTCGTGTGCGAACAGCACGCCGCCCGCGAACGCGGATTCGGCGCGCACCGACGGCTCGAGCGCCGTGCACGCGTCGGGCGTGAGCGTCTCGAACGGCATGCCGAGATCGCGCATCAGCTCGAGCGCGGGGCGCACGTCGTCCCATTCGGCGCGCTCGCGCACCAGGTGCAGCACGCCGCTTTTCTGCTCGAATTCGAGTGCAAAACGCGTTTCGATATCGGCGATCGCTTCTCGCGAAAGCTCGACGAGCGGGCGCAGCGCCGCGTACTGCGCGCGAAACGCGTCGGGCTCGCGCAGCGCGTCGAGGCGGCCGACGAAGCGCCGCAGCGCGCCGTTGAGGCCCGGCTTGTAGACGACGCCGCTCTTCGAGGCGCGCCGCTCGCGCATGAAGGTCGGACCGAACCAGACGTCCAGGGGCGTAGGCAGCAGGGCGCCGCCCTGGCCGTAGGTCGCTCCTTGCGCGACTGTCGCGTGACGCTCGACGACGCACACGCGATGGCCGGCCGCGCGCAACTGGTAAGCGGTGGCGATGCCGGCGAGGCCGCCGCCGATGACAATGACATCCATGCTCGATTCGATGACAGGTGGCCGATGCGGCCCGGTTGCGATGACGTTGCGGGCCGCGTCGGCCCGGCGAAGCGCGCATGATAGCGCCAAATGCAGCGAATTGGCCGGCGTGGCTTTCGCGTGGCACGGATGGCCCGGCGGCGGATGGCGCCCGACTCGGCGCCCGGCGGCCGGCTGCTCGTGCCGCGTCGTATTGCCGTCGCGCTGGCCGTTCGGCGTGCGGCCTGCGGGTATATAATAACGGCCTTCCTTACGCCCCCCGTCGCCAATTTGCGCGACTCATCGACGACGTCCAGTCCAGCCCATGGCTCACTTCTCGTGTTTTCCCGGTGCTTCGGCGCTTTCCGATTTTCGTCAAACCCGCCTGCTCGACGCGCTCAAGCAAATCGACGGCGACATCGTCGCGCTGCGCGGCCAGTATCTGCACTTCGTCAACGCGCACGAGCCGCTCACCGCGGACGACAGCGCGCGCATCGAGGCGCTGATGCACTACGGCGAGCCGTTCGAGCCCTCGTCCGACAAGGGCGCGGCCGAAACCTTCGTGGTGCTGCCGCGTCTGGGCACGGTGTCGCCGTGGGCGAGCAAGGCGACCGACATCGCGCAGCACTGCGGCCTGGCACGCGTGCGGCGCATCGAGCGCGGCGTCGAGTTCACGCTCACGCTGAAAAGCGGGCTGCTCGGCGTCGGCGGCAAGAAGGCGCTGTCGGCCGACGCGCGCGCCGCGGTCGCGGCCGCGTTGCATGACCGGATGACCGAGAGCGTCGTTGCGTCGCGCGACGACGCGCGGCACCTGTTCGACGAACTGCCGGCCAAGCCGCTTACGACCGTCGACGTGCTCGCGCACGGCCGCGCCGCGCTCGTGACGGCGAACGCCGAGCTGGGCCTCGCGCTCGCCGCCGACGAGATCGACTACCTGGTCGACGCGTTCGTCAAGCTGGAGCGCAACCCGACCGACGTGGAACTGATGATGTTCGCGCAGGCGAACAGCGAGCACTGCCGTCACAAGATCTTCAACGCGCAATGGACGATCGACGGCGAGCCGCAGGATCTGTCGCTGTTCCAGATGATCCGTAATACCGAGAAGCTCAATGGGCAGCGCACGATCGTCGCGTATTCGGACAACTCGGCGATCATGCAGGGCGCGCCGGCCGAGCGCTGGTTCCCGCGCGGCGCAGCCGGCGCGGATGCGGCGGGCACGGCCGAGCGCTACGGCCGCCATACCGAACTCACGCATACGCTGATGAAGGTCGAGACGCACAACCACCCGACCGCGATCTCGCCGTTCGCGGGCGCGGCGACGGGCGCGGGCGGCGAGATCCGCGACGAGGGGGCGACGGGCCGCGGCGCGCGGCCGAAGGCGGGCCTGACGGGCTTCACGGTGTCGAACCTCGATTTGCCGGACGCGCGCGAGAAATGGGAAAACGCGCGCGACGCCGCGCAGCCGCTCGCGCAACGCGACGCCGGCGCGAGCGCCGAGCCCTACGGCCGCCCGGACCGGATCGCCTCGCCGCTGTCGATCATGATCGACGGCCCGCTCGGCGGCGCGGCGTTCAACAACGAATTCGGCCGGCCGAACCTCGGCGGCTATTTCCGCGTCTACGAGCAGAACGTCGGCGGGCAGGTGCGCGGCTATCACAAGCCGATCATGATCGCGGGCGGCATCGGCAACATTTCCGATGCGCACACGCACAAGCACGATCTGCCCGCCGGCTCGCTGCTGATCCAGATCGGCGGCCCCGGCATGCGGATCGGGATGGGCGGCGGCGCGGCCAGCTCGATGGCGACCGGCGCGAATACGGCCGAACTCGATTTCGATTCCGTCCAGCGCGGCAACCCGGAGATCGAGCGGCGCGCGCAGGAAGTGATCAACGGCTGCTGGCAACTCGGCGACGCGAACCCGATTCTCAGCATCCACGACGTCGGCGCGGGCGGCTTGTCGAACGCGTTCCCCGAACTCGTCGATGGCGCGGACAAGGGCGCGCGCTTCGAGCTGCGCCGCGTGCCGCTCGAGGAAAGCGGGCTGTCGCCGCGCGAGATCTGGTCGAACGAAGCGCAGGAGCGCTACGTGCTTGCCATCGCGCCCGCCGATCTGCCGCGCTTCGAGGCGATCTGCGCGCGCGAGCGCTGCCCGTTCGCGGTCGTCGGCGTGGCGACCGATGCGCGGCAACTGCAACTCGTCGATGCGCAGGCGGCGGGCGAGCAAGCGTATCCGGTCGACATGCCGATGGACGTGCTGCTCGGCAAGCCGCCGCGGATGCACCGCGACGTGACGCGCGTCGACAGCGCGCACGCGCCGGTCGACGTGACGGGCCTGGCGCTTGCCGACGTCGGCGTCGACGTGCTCAGGCATCCGACGGTGGCGAGCAAGTCGTTTCTGATCACGATCGGCGACCGCACGGTCGGCGGCACGTCGGTGCGTGACCAGATGGTCGGCCCGTGGCAGGTGCCGGTGGCCGATTGCGCGATCACCGCGCTCGATTACGCGGGCTTTGCCGGCGAGGCGATGACGATGGCCGAGCGCACGCCGCTCGCGGTGATCGACGCGAGCGCGTCGGGCCGCATGGCGATCGGCGAGGCGATCACCAACATCGCGGCCGCGCCGATCGCATCGCTCGACACGCTGAAATTGTCCGCGAACTGGATGGCCTCGTGCGGCACCGACGGCGAGGACGCGAAGCTGTTCGATACCGTGAAGGCGATCGGCATGGAGCTGTGCCCGGCGCTCGGCATCGGCATTCCGGTCGGCAAGGATTCGCTGTCGATGAAGACGAAGTGGGACGACAACGGTGTCGCGAAGGAAGTCGTCGCGCCGGTGTCGCTGATCATCTCGGCGTTCGCGCCCGTCGACGACGTGCGCCGCCATCTGACGCCGCAATTGCGCCGCGTTGCCGACGCCGGCGCGAGCGTGCTGATCGCGATCGATCTCGGCCGCGGCAAGAACCGCCTCGGCGGCAGCATACTCGCGCAGGTCACGCAGCAAGTCGGCGACGAGACGCCCGACGTCGACGATCCGCAAGACCTGAAGCGCTTTTTCGCGGCAATCCAGGCGCTGAACGCGCAAGGCCTGCTGCTCGCGTATCACGACCGCTCGGACGGCGGCCTGTGGGCGACCGTCTGCGAGATGGCGTTCGCCGGGCACGTGGGCGTGTCGCTGAACGTCGACATGCTCACGCTCGACGCACAGCACGAATCCGACTACGGCGACGCGAAGGATTGGGCCAAGCAGACCAGCGGCCGCCGCGACGACCGCACGATCCGCGCGCTCTTCTGCGAGGAACTTGGCGCGGTGGTTCAGGTGCGCGCGGCCGAGCGCGACACGGTGCTCGGCATGCTGCGCGAGCATGGGCTTGCCGCGTGCTCGCACGTGATCGGCACGGTCAACGAGCATGACGCGATCGAGGTGTACCGGGACGCAAAGAAGATCTACGAGGCGCCGCGCGTCGAGCTGCAGCGCGCGTGGAGCGAGGTAAGCTGGCGGATCGCGCGGCTGCGCGACAATCCGGCGTGCGCGGACGCCGAATACGACGCGATTCTCGACGCGCAGGACCCGGGCCTGTCGCCGGTGCTGACGTTCGATCCCGCCGACGACATCGCGGCGCCGTTCATCGCGAAGGGTGCGCGGCCGCGCGTCGCGATTCTGCGTGAGCAGGGCGTGAACTCGCATCTCGAAACCGCGTATGCGTTCGATCGCGCGGGCTTCGACGCATACGACGTTCATATGAGCGATTTGCTCGCGGGCCGCGCGACGCTCGCCGATTTCGCGGGCGCGGTCGCATGCGGCGGCTTTTCGTATGGCGACGTGCTCGGCGCGGGCGAAGGCTGGGCGAAAACGATCCGCTTCAACGACCAGCTCGCCGAGATGTTTTCCGCGTTCTTCGCGCGCCCGGACACGTTCGCGCTCGGCATCTGCAACGGTTGTCAGATGCTGTCGAGCCTGGCGTCGATGATTCCGGGCGCCGACGCATGGCCGAAGTTCACGCGCAACAAATCGGAGCAGTTCGAGTCGCGTTTCTCGCTCGTCGAGGTGCAGCGCTCGCCGTCGATCTTCTTCGCCGGAATGGAAGGCTCGCGGATTCCGGTCGCGGTCGCGCACGGCGAAGGCTATGCGGACTTCTCGCAACAGGGCGACGCGAGCCGCGTCGCGGTGGCGATGCGCTACGTCGATCATCGCGGCGAGGTGACCGAGCGCTATCCGTTCAATCCGAACGGCTCGCCGGCCGGGATTACGTCGGTGACGACGGCCGACGGCCGGTTCACCGTGCTGATGCCGCACATGGAGCGTGTGCAGCGCACCGTGCAGATGAGCTGGCATCCGGACGGCTGGGGCGAGGCGAGCCCGTGGCTGCGCGTGTTCCGCAATGCGCGGCGCTGGCTCGGGTGAAACGGAGCGGGGATAGGAAGAAGCGAACCGGGCCGGTTGATGCGAAGTCAATCGGAACGGTACGGCGACGCGAGGTTCGCGATACCGTTGCGGACAATCCGGCCACGCATGCCGGCGAAAAAAATGCCGCTCGATGATTCGAGCGGCATTTTTTTTAATGCGGCGTGTTGCCGCGGCGAGCTGTCGCCGCGTTACTGAATCTTCGCCTGCTGACGCAAACCTTCCTCGAACGCCTGCAGTTTCTGCTGCACCATTTGCTGAGCGATCTGCGGCTTGACCTGTTCGAACGGCGGCGGTGCGATATTGCGGATATCGTCGACGCGGATGATGTGCCAGCCGAACTGCGTCTTCACCGGCGCATCCGTCATCTGGCCTTTCTGCAACTGCTGCGCGGCCGCGGCGAATTCCGGCACGTAAGCCTTCGGATCGGACCAGTCGAGATCGCCGCCGTTCTTCGCCGAACCCGGATCCTTCGAATACTGCTTCGCGAGATCCTCGAACCTCGCGCCGCCCTTGATCTTCGCGATCAGGTCCTTCGCCTGCTGTTCGTTGTCGACGAGGATGTGGTGCAGGTGATATTCATGGCCTGCCGCGCTCTTCACGAGTTCGTCGTAGCGCGCCTTCAGCTCGGCGTCGCTCGGCTGGTTCTGCTTGAGGAAATCCTCGATCATCGCGCGCAGCACCGTGGTTTGCTGCGCGACGGCGACTTGCGCCTTCACGTCGGGGCGATTCGGAATGCCGCGCTTGATCGCCTCTTGCATCAGGATTTCGCGGTTGATGAGTTCCTGGCGCACGGCCTGCTCGAGCTGCGGCGAATCCTGCTGGCCTTGGTGGACGAGCTGCGCGATCATCGCGTCCGCGCGCGATTTCGGAATCGGCGTGCCGTTGACGACGGCGATGTTCTGGGCAAAGGCCGGAGCGGCTGCGAGAGCGGCTGCCGCGACCCACAGTCGGGAAGATTTCAGGATCATCGGGAATTCCTAAAGAACGAACGGACTTAACGGGAACGGGAAGACTCTCTATATTCTTCTGGCGTGTAAGCGACGATCGCGAGCGCATGAATTCCGCGCTGCATCGCGTCGGCGAGCGCATCATACACCAGCCGGTGCCGGGCGACGCGCGACCGGCCCTCGAACGCGGCCGCGACGATCGTCACCGTGTAGTGTCCGCCCGCGGCGGCGCCTGCGTGGCCGGCGTGCTGCGCGCTGTCGTCGCGCACGTCGATCGATTCGGGCGTGAGCGCCGCGGCGAGACGCGCCTCGATCAGCGCGATGCGCTCGGCGGGGGCGGCTTGAAGGAACGCGTCGCTCATCGTTACTCGTCCTTCAGATATTTGGCCAGCCACAGGCTTTGCACGATGACGAACACGACGATCGCGCCCGTCGTGCCGAACAGCTTGAAGTTGACCCATTGCGATTCGGTGAAGTTGTGCACGACGTACAAATTGGTGACGCCGAGCGCGGCGAAGAACGCGGCCCAGGCGAGGTTCAGCTTGTCCCAGACCGGCGAGGGCAGCGTGAGCTGCTTGCCCATCATCTTCTCGATCAGATTGTTGCCGAACGCATAGCGCGCGACGACGAGGCCGACGGCGAACAGCCAGTACAGCACGGTCGGCTTCCATTGGATGAATTTCTCGTCATGCAGCACGAGCGTCGCGCCGCCGAACACGACGATCACGCCGAGGCTCACCCACAGCATCGTGTCGACTTTCCGGTGGCGGAACGCGACCCATGCCACTTGCGCGAGCGTGGCGACGATCGCGACGGCGGTTGCCGTGAAGATGCCCCATAGCTTGAAGGCGGCGAAGAACAGGATGATCGGGAACAGGTCGAACAGAAATTTCATGGCGCTCGCGGCTGCGTGGCGGGCGCGCGGCGCCCGCCACCGTTACAGGGACGCCCGCGCGGATTCATTTCCGCCCGGGTTTAGGCTCGAAGTTTAACGCAGCCGAGTTGATGCAGTACCGTAGGCCGGTTTTGTCGCGCGGGCCGTCCTCGAACACGTGGCCAAGATGCGCGCCGCAATGGTTGCAGCGCACTTCGACACGCACCATCCCGTGCGTGTAATCCATCTTCTCGTCGATCACCTCGCCGTTGATCGGCTTGAAGTAGCTCGGCCAGCCGCAGCCCGAGTGGTATTTCGCGCCCGACTCGAACAGCGCGGTGCCGCATACGACGCAGCGGTAGATTCCGTCGTCTTCGGTGTCGGTGTATTCGCCGGTGAACGCGCGCTCGGTCGCCGCATGCTGCGTGACCTCGTATTGCAGCGGCGTGAGCCGGCGGCGCAGCTCGGCGTCGTCCTTTTGGTACGGGAAGGGCCGATCGTCTTGATCTCCTGACATGGGGTCGATTCTCCTGATGGATGCATGCGGACCCGCGCGCGGCATCGCGCGCGGCCCGGCGGGCGGCGGCCGTCACGACGAGCAGCTCACCGATAGCGTATTCGCCCAGTCGGGCGGCAGCGCGGCATAGGCGTCGTGTTCCGGCTGCTCGTCGAACGGGCGGCGCAGTATGGCCGCGAGACGTTCGACTTCGGAAAAATCCTTCTCCTTGGCGCGGCGGATCGCGGTTTCCGCGAGATGGTTGCGCAGCACGTATTTCGGATTCGCGCGGTTCATCGCGGCCGCCCGCGCGGCGTCGTCGCGCGGCTCGAGGGCCAGGCGCGCGCGGTAGACGCGCGCCCAGCGGTCAAAGGCGTCGCGCTCGACGAACAGGTCGCGTACCGGCGCGTCGGGGTGCTCGCCGTGTGTCGCGCGCGGCTCGTGCTTCGAGAGCTGCGCGAGGCGGCGGAACGTCAGCGTGAAGTCGGCACGGTTCGCGTCCATGATTTCGAGCAATTGGTTGGCGAGCGCGGCATCGTCGTCGTGGGCGTGCTCGAGGCCGAGCTTCGCGCGCATCGCGCGCTCCAGCGCCGGGCCGAATTGTTCGGGGAAGCGGTTGAGCACCGCGTGCGCGTCGTCGGCCGCGCGCTCGGCGCGCACGTCGTCGTTCGGCGCGTCGCGATGCAGGCCGATGAGCGGCAGCAGCGCCTGCGCGAGGCAAAAGCAGTTCCAGTGCGCAATGCGCGGCTGCATCCGGTACGCGTAGCGGCCGTGCGTGTCGGAATGATTGCAGACGTGCTTCGCGTCGAACCCGTCGATGAAGCCGAACGGGCCGTAGTCGATCGTCAGGCCCAGGATCGACAGATTGTCGGTATTCATCACGCCGTGGCAGAAGCCGACGGCCTGCCATTGCGCGACCAGCTCGGCCGTGCGCCGCGTCGCTTCGGCAAGCAGCGCGAG
This sequence comes from Burkholderia singularis, assembly GCF_900176645.1. Lineage (GTDB taxonomy): Bacteria > Pseudomonadota > Gammaproteobacteria > Burkholderiales > Burkholderiaceae > Burkholderia > Burkholderia singularis. The sequence continues at coordinate 28,330 of NZ_FXAN01000077.1, read as the reverse complement.
ATAAGGATCCTGCGCGTCGCGGCACGCGGGGTAGAAGCGCTCGATCACGTGATCGGCGAGTGCGCGCAGCAAATCGGGGCGATCGTTCGCGAAAAAGTGCTCGAAGTGGCCGAAGCGCACGAAGCTTTCCGCTACGCGTGTGACGACCGCCGCCGTTTCGATCTCCTCACGGACCACCGGCGCGTCGGAACCGACTACGGCGAGGGCGCGCGTTGTCGGAATGCCGAGGTGATGCATCGCCTCGGAGCACAGGAATTCGCGGATCGACGAGCGCAGCACCGCGCGGCCGTCGCCCATGCGCGAATACGGCGTGCGGCCCGCGCCTTTCAGTTGCAGTTCGTAGCGGCGCCCGTCGTGCGCGAGCTCGCCGATGGTAAGCGCGCGCCCGTCGCCGAGCTGGCCGGCCCAGACGCCGAACTGGTGGCCCGAGTAGACGGACGCGTAAGGATGCGACGCGGCGGGCCAGTCGCGCGTCGGGTTGCCGCAGAACAGCTCGGCGAAGCCGGGCGCGCCGGCGAGCGCGGGATCGAGCCCGACGAGGCGCGCGGTATCGTCGGAAAAGCCGACGACATAAGGCGCGGGCAGTGGCGTGGCGGGCAGCCGCGTGAGGAATTCGGCGCCGAGCGCGACGAACGCGCCGTCGCGCGGGGCGGCGAGCGTTGCGGCGAGATCGGGCAGGCGGGCGGCCGGTGCGGCCTCGCTGGTGGAAAACGACATATTGCTGATCCGGAAGTTAGCCGATATTGTAAGTCGGCGCCGCCGGGGCCGCTGGCCGCCCGTGCGCGGCCGGCTGAGCCGCGGCCTGCCGCGCGCGCCGATCCCTTGCTGCGACAGGAGACGCAACCCGATGAGTACGCCGCTGCCGGGCCGGATGATGGATATGCCGCTGCTGATATCGTCGCTGATCGCCCACGCGGCGCGGCATGCGGGCGACGTCGAGATCGTGTCGCGGCGCATCGAGGGCGATATCCATCGCTATACGTACCGCGCCTGCGAGGCGCGCGCGAAGAGGCTGGCACAGGCGCTCGGCCGGCTCGGCGTGGGCGGCGGCGAGCGGGTCGGCACGCTTGCGTGGAACGGCTATCGGCACGTCGAGGCGTACTACGGCATCAGCGGGATGGGCGCGGTCTGCCACATGATCAATCCGCGCCTGTTCGTCGAGCAGATCGCGTACATCATTGATCACGCCGACGACCAGTACGTGCTGTTCGACCTGAATTTGGCGCCGCTCGTCGATCAGCTCGCGCCGCACTGCCCGCGCGTGAAGGGCTGGATCGCGTTGACCGACGAAGCGCATCTGCCGCGCGGCGCGACGCATTATCTCTGCTACGAAACGCTCATCGGCGCCGAGGACGGCGATTACGCGTGGCCGCTGCTCGACGAGCGGCAGGCGTCGTCGCTTTGCTATACGTCCGGCACCACGGGCCATCCGAAGGGCGCGCTTTATTCGCATCGTTCGACCGTGCTGCATGCGTATGGCGCGGCGTTGCCGGATTCGATGGCGATGTCCGCGCAAGACGCGGTGCTGCCCGTCGTGCCGATGTTCCATGTGAACGCGTGGGGCCTGCCGTATTCGGCACCGCTCGTCGGCGCGAAGCTGGTGCTGCCGGGCAAGGATCTCGACGGCAAGTCGCTGTACGAACTGATGGAGGCCGAGCGCGTGACATTCTCCGCGGGCGTGCCGACGGTCTGGCTGGGCTTGCTCAATCACGTGCGCGAAGCGAACGCGCGGTTCTCGACGCTCAGGCGCACGGTGATCGGCGGCTCCGCGTGCCCGCCGGCGATGCAGCGCGCGTTCGAGGACGACTACGGCGTGCGGGTGATCCATGCGTGGGGCATGACCGAGATGTCGCCGCTCGGCACGCTCGCGGCGCTGAACTGGGCGCAGTCCCGACGCGACGCCGACGAGCAGCGGCGGCTGCTGGCCAAGCAGGGACGGGCGATTTTCGGGGTCGATATGCGCATCGTCGGCGACGACGGCCGCGAATTGCCGTGGGACGGCGTGGCATTCGGCAACCTGCAGGTGCGCGGCCCGTGGGTGATCGACCGCTATTTCGGCGGCGATGCGTCGCCGCTCGTCGACGGCTGGTTTCCGACGGGCGATGTCGCGACGATCGACGCCGACGGCTTCATGCAGATCACCGATCGCAGTAAGGACGTGATCAAGTCGGGCGGCGAATGGATCAGCTCGATCGAGATCGAAAACGTCGCGATCGCGCATCCGGCCATCGCCGAGGCCGCGTGCATCGCGTGCGCGCATCCGAAATGGACTGAGCGGCCGCTCCTGGTCGCCGTCAAACGCGAGGGGATGGACGTCACGCGTGACGAATTGCTCGCGTTTTATCGGGATAAGGTTGCGAAATGGTGGATTCCCGATGACGTCGCCTTCGTCGCCGCGCTGCCGCATACGGCCACCGGCAAGCTGCAGAAGCTCAAGCTGCGCGAGCAGTTCCGCGATTACGTTTTGCCGACGGCGCGCGACGCGTGAGCGACCGCACCGGTGATTCTGGCGATTCAGCCAGCCCGGACAGCGCGGATCGTGCCGACAATCCAGTCCACGACCGCGCCGGACGGTCGCGTGAAACCCGCGGCAACGCGGCCGCGCGCGCTGCACGTTGTTCCGGATCGATGTGCCATCGGCGCGCGCATCGCCTGTGGTTTCAGGCCGGAGCGGCAGGGTCCGTACTAAATTGAACGATCGTTCTTTTTTGATGTATGCTGCTTGCGCATTCCCGTAACCGGGAAAACGGCGCACCGGTTGCGCCGCTTGCATCGATGACGCGGCCGTCCGGCCGCCGGCGGACAACGGGCCGACACCGCGCCCGCCGCGCAGATAAATACCCTTGGAGGCACGCAGATGGCAGTGGACTACACGACTCGTGACGGCGTCGCCGTCATCACGCTCAACCATCCGCCCGTCAACGGGCTGGGGCTGGCGACGCGGCTGGGCATCGTCGAGGGGCTCGAGCGCGCGCAGCGCGACCCGTCGGTGACGGCGATCGTGCTCACGGGCGCGGGCCGCGCGTTCTCCGGCGGCGCGGACATCACCGAATTCAACACGCCGAAGGCGCTGCAGGAACCGACGCTGCATACCGTGATCGACGCGGTGGAATCGAGCACGAAGCCGGTCGTCGTCGCGATTCACGGCGTCGCGATGGGCGGCGGCCTGGAACTCGCGCTCGGCGCGCATTACCGGATCGCGTCGAGCGGCGCGCAGATCGCGCTGCCGGAGGTGAAGCTCGGGCTGCTGCCGGGCGCGGGCGGCACGCAGCGGCTGCCGCGCGCGGTGGGGCTCGAAACCGCGCTCAACATGATCGTGTCGGGCGCGAGCGTGCTGTCCGAGCAGCTGGCGAAAAGCGGCCTTTTCGACGAGCTTGCCGACGGCGATTTGCTCGACGCGGCGCTCGCATTCGCGCGCAAGGTGGGCGCGGCAAGCGGCCCGCATCCGCGCGTGCGCGATCGCGCGATCGTGCATGAGAACGCGGCAGGCTTCATCCAGTTCGCGCGCAACAGCGTGAAGGCGCTCGCGCAGCACTACCCGGCGCCGCACAAATGCATCGACGCGATCGAGGCGGGCGTGCTGCACGGCTTCGACAAGGGGCTCGCATTCGAGCGCGAATGCTTCATCGCACTGGTGCAGACGCCCGAGAGCCGCGCGCTGCGGCACGCTTTCTTCGGCGAGCGCGCGGCGAGCAAGATTCCCGACGTGCCGGCCGATACGCCGACGCGCGAGATCAAGACGGTCGCGGTGATCGGCGCGGGCACGATGGGCGGCGGAATCACGATGAATTTCCTGAACGCGGGCGTGCCCGTCACGCTGCTCGAAACGACGCAGGAAGCGCTCGATCGCGGGCTTGCGACGATCCGCAGGAATTACGACGCGCAGGTAAAGAAAGGCAAGCTCACGCAGGACAAGCTCGAAGCGCGCATGGCGCTCGTCAAGCCGACGCTGTCGTATGACGATCTAAAGGAAGCCGACCTCGTGATCGAAGCGGTGTTCGAGGAACTCGGCGTGAAGGAGCAGGTATTCCGTAAGCTCGACGAAGTCGCGAAGCCGGGGGCGATTCTCGCGTCGAACACGTCGACGCTCGACGTCAACAAGATCGCCGGCTTCACGAAGCGGCCGCAGGACGTCGTCGGGCTGCATTTTTTCAGCCCGGCCAATGTGATGAAGCTGCTCGAAGTCGTGCGCGGCAGCGCGAGCGCGCACGACGTGCTCGCCACGGTGATGCAGGTCGCGAAGAAGATCCGCAAGACGGCGGTGGTCGCGGGCGTGTGCGATGGCTTCATCGGCAACCGGATGATCGAGCAATACGTGCGCCAGGCGCTTTTCATGCTCGAGGAAGGCGCGCTGCCCGCGCAGATCGATCGCGCGATCGAGCAGTTCGGCTTCGCGATGGGGCCGTTCCGGATGAGCGATCTGGCCGGCAACGACATCGGCTGGGCGATCCGCAAACGCCGCTACGTCGAGCAGCCGGATCTGCATTACTCGAAAATCGCCGACCGCCTTTGCGAGCAGGGCCGCTTCGGCCAGAAGACGGGCGCGGGCTGGTACGACTACGCGCCGGGCGAGCGCAAGGCCAAGCCGTCGAAGCTCGTCGACGACATGATCGTCGCGTTCTCGGCCGAGCAGGGCGTCGCGCGCCGCCGGATCGGCGACGACGAGATCGTCGAGCGGCTCGTCTACGCGCTTGTCAACGAAGGGGCGAAGATTCTCGAGGAGAAGATCGCGTCGAAGGCCTCCGATATCGATATGGTCTATCTGACCGGCTACGGCTTTCCGCTGTGGCGCGGCGGCCCGATGCTGTACGCCGACACGGTCGGCCTCTACAACGTCGAGCGCGCGATACGCCGTTATGCGCAAGGGCCGAACGGCAGCGCGTGGCAGATCGCGCCGTCGATCGTCGAACTCGCCGAGAGCGGGCGCGGCTTCAACGCATGACGCCACGCGGCGGCGCCGGCCGGCGCCGCGCCGCGAAGGAGCACCACGATGCAACCCACCGACGATGTACTGCTCGTGATCGACGTGCAGAACGATTTCATGCCGGGCGGCCCGCTCGCGGTTGCGCACGGCGATGAAATCGTGCCGGTGATCAACCGGCTCGCCGCGCGCTTCGAGCAGGTCGTGCTGACGCAGGATTGGCACCCGCGCGACCATGTGTCGTTCGCGCAGCACCATCCGGGCCGGGCGCCGTTTTCGACGATCGCGCTGCCGTATGGCGAGCAGACGCTTTGGCCCGTGCACTGCGTGCAGGGCACCGAAGGGGCGGCCCTGCATCGCGATCTGGACGTGCCGCATGCGCGGCTCGTGATCCGCAAGGGCGGCGACGCGCGCGTGGACAGCTACTCGGCGTTCGTCGAGGCGGATCGCCACTCGCGCACGGGGCTGGCAGGCTTCTTGCGCGAGCTGGGCGCGAAGCGGGTCTGGTGTTGCGGGCTCGCGACCGATTATTGCGTCGCCTGGTCCGCACTCGATGCACGCGCGGCCGGCTTCGATGCATTCGTCATCGAAGACGCGTGCCGTGCGATCGATCTCGACGGCTCGCTCGATCGCGCTTGGGCGTCGTTGGCGTCGGCGGGCGTCGCGCGGGTGCGCTCGGGCGACGTGCGGCCGTAGCGCGGCGACGTGGAACCGGTGGCACAGGTTTAGACTTTTTTAATGGAAGCCGGGCGGGTGCGAGTTGTCGCCTGCCACGGCATGGGGCGGACCCAAGCGCTGAAGCACTGGCTGCCGCCGACACTGGAGACTCGGATGACTGAAGCCGTTATCGTATCGACCGCCCGCACCGGGCTTGCAAAATCCTGGCGCGGCGCATTCAACATGACGCATGGCGCGACGCTCGGCGGCCACGTGGTGGCGGCCGCGGTGGCGCGCGCGAAGCTCGATCCCGCGCGCGTCGAGGACGTGCTGATCGGCTGCGCCAACCCCGAGGGCGCGACCGGCGCGAACATCGCGCGGCAAATCGCGCTGCGCGCGGGGCTGCCGGTGAGCGTGCCCGGCATGACCGTGAACCGCTTTTGTTCGTCCGGATTGCAAACGATTGCGCTGGCCGCGCAGCGGGTGATTGCGGGCGAGGGCGACGTGTTCGTCGCGGGCGGTGTCGAATCGATCTCGTGCGTGCAGAACGAGATGAACCGGCACATGATCCAGGAGGGTTGGCTTGTCGGGCATAAGCCGGAGATCTACTGGACGATGCTGCAGACGGCCGAGAACGTCGCGAAGCGCTACAACATCGCGAAGGAGCGTCAGGACGAATACGGCGTGAATTCGCAGTTGCGCGCGAGCGCTGCCCGCGACGCGGGCCGCTTCGACGCCGAGATCGTGCCGATCACGGTGCGCGCGGGCGTCGCCGACAAGGCGACGGGGCGTCTGGCCACCCAGGAGCTGACGGTCGCGGCCGACGAGGGCATCCGGCCGGATACGACGCTCGAAGGCGTATCGAAAATCCGCTCGGCGCTGCCGGGCGGCGTGATCACCGCGGGCAATGCGAGCCAGTTCTCCGACGGCGCGGCCGCGTGCGTCGTGATGAACGCGAAGGTTGCCGAGCGCGAGGGGCTGGCGCCGCTCGGGATCTTCCGCGGTTTCGCGGTCGCGGGCTGCGAACCCGACGAGATGGGCATCGGTCCGGTGTTCGCGGTGCCCAAGCTGTTGAAGCAAGCGGGCCTCAAGGTGTCCGACATCGATCTGTGGGAGCTGAACGAGGCGTTCGCGGTGCAGGTGCTGTATTGCCGCGACACGCTCGGCATTCCAGACGATCGTCTCAACGTCAATGGCGGCGCGATTGCGGTGGGCCATCCGTATGGCGTCTCGGGCGCGCGGATGACGGGCCACGCGCTGATCGAAGGCAAGCGGCGCGGCGCGAAATACGTCGTCGTGACGATGTGCATCGGCGGCGGGCAAGGTGCCGCCGGGCTGTTCGAAATCGCGTAGACGCACATCGCGCGCCGCCGGCGGGCGGTGCGCCGGCCGCATCGAATGCGGGGGCGTCGCCCGCGTTCGGCGGCGAGACGAAGACGGCCGGAACGTGATCCGGCCGTCTTCTTTTTGGGGCCGAAAGTTCGTGATACCGATCAATATCGGAAGGTATTTATTGCCGAATAATAACCGTATTCGGGTAATAGCTGCCGCTGCGCGGCACTTCTGAAAATACACGGTAACGAGAATCCCAGTCTGCCGTGATCAATGCGGTCTTCCGAATGCGGTTTGCCGATTGAAACTCGAAACTAATTGTTACAATCTCGACGCTCCTTCGATCTTCATTTGATATATCCGCCGTTCCGGCAGTCGTCTGAAATATCAGATCGCAGTTCGTCCATGTGTCGGTAATGGTGCATTTAGCGGATGAGCGGGTGGATTGTGATTTCAGAAATGACGAATGCCGATGCTGGCGTGCCATTCAATCAATTCGAATGGCATTGATCATGGGATGATCGAAATTCGGCTATTCAGGAAGCCTGAGCGGCGTGCATTGCCGGTCGCTTAGGTATCGTCCCGGCGCGCCGCACGCCGAAGGGCGCGCTGCGGGAAAAACTCCTGCTTCAATTCGCCGTTTGCGTCGAACCACTGAGCGCAAACCCAGCGCCCGGGCGCAAAGGCGACGCGCCCGGCCCAGATCGCCGTCATCGCTATGCCGCCGGAGCGCAGGCGGACCAGATCGCCCGCGGTGATGCGCTGCCCGCGAACGCATGCAGGCAACCGGTCCGCGAGCGCCGCGAATCGTTCACGCCAAATGGTCATTGGCATTCGGATGCGCATCCCGTAAAAGTACATGATAAATAAGTGAAATAACGGCTGATGCATTCAAACTGAAGTCGACTTGGTCAAGCAAGTGCATGGCTGAATAATCGATAAACCGATAGCTTATCTTATTCATTCGATCAATATATTGATTGGACTGGTGAGATGAATAATAAGCGTTCGGTTTTGGTTAAATCCGCCAATCTCATGGTGAATTCAGACATTCTTACAATTGTCCTTACATTTCATTTTGTTTAATCGAGATAATGTGCGCGACTAAACTCTGATTTGAGTTGAAAACCTTGGTTATTGGACTTTCGACATGAGTCGCCTGAACGATATGCGCCGTCATCAGCAACGCCGCCCATGCCGCCCTGTCGGCGCAGGGCCGGCCGTCCGGCAAATCGGGATCGTGCTGTTCGATCAGTTTTCGCTGACTGAAGTCAGCGGCATAACGGAATGGCTCGATTGCGAGAATCGGCGGCGGACCGCTTTTGTCGGAAGTGTCGAGCGCTATGCGCTCACGATGCTGTCGAGTGCCGGCGGCTGCGTGACGTCGATGTCGGGCGTGCAGATCTGGACCGAAAGCATCGGTTTGCATAGCGGCGGTGAATTTCACATGGTGCTGGTCGTGGGTGGCGCGGGCGCGCCGGCCGCGACGCTCGACGATGCGCTGCATCTATGGCTGCACGATGCGGCGCGCAGCGGTGAAGTGCAGGTGTACTCGATGCGCCGCGATGGCGGCGAGATTATCGCCGCAGCCGAGCGGGATGCGTGCATGCTGCCGCCGCGCGCGCAGCCCGCGCTCGCCAGTTTGCCGTTGCGGCGCTTGTCGTCGGCGAGCCTCGCGTCCGGCGCGTTCGGTTTTTCCTCCGAGGCGTTGCGGCCGCTTGCGCGCGGCCCCGAGCCCGACGAGCCGGCCGAGCCGCGCGCCGACGTGCACGACCGCGCGATCAAGCGCGCCGGCGAGTTGATCCGTGAGGTCGCGCAGCGGCTCGCCGAGCAGTGCGACCAGACCATCTCGATCGCCGATGTCGCGCAGGACATCGCGATGAGCGAGCGCAATTTCCTGCGGCGTTTCAAGCTCGAAATGGGCGTGACGCCGTCTGAATACCTGCTGCAAGCCCGCATCGAACGGGCTTGCTCGTTGCTGACCGAGTCGGATCTGCCGGTCGACAAGATCGCGCGCCGCGCGGGCCTCGGCAACGGCGAGCGCCTTGCCAAGGTGTTCCGGCGGCGCCTGTCGATGTCGCCGACCGAATACCGGGCAGCCGCCCGCTGGCTGACAGCGGGCTGATCACTCCCCAACGCCACGACATTCGCCACTTTCGTAAGCGAGGATTCGATGTTTGACATCATCAGTGCCAGTGGGGCAGGGGCGGCTGTTGCCGCGCGGTTTGTCGCGACGACTGACGGGAGGGCGCGATGATGCCCTCGCTCTTTCAGTTGATCGACGTGTTGCTCGTCGTCACGGCGGCGCTCGGCGCGCCGTCCGGCAACGATGCGTTCGCTGCTGCGGGCGACATGCGGTTTGCGGCCGTCTGCCTCGACGCCGCGCTCGTGCTCGCCGTGTTTCCGTGGTTTTCGGTTTATCGCGCTTGGCGCGAGCAGCCGCTCGCGGCGCTCGTCGTCCGCGTGCTGGCCGCGTGGACGCTCGCGCAGACGTTGACGTTCGCGGTGGTCGTCGCGCTCGGCGGCGCATCGGCGGTGCCGCGGCAGTGGTTCGCCGGCTGGTCGGTGCTCGCCGCGCTCGCGCTCGTGGCGGCCCGCATCGCGGTGCGCCGCGTGCCGAGCGTGCGCGCGTCCGGGCGCCATGGCAAGCCGATCGCGATCGCTGCCGGCCGCGCCGAAGGGCGGCGCATCGTGAAGCGCATCGCGCTGGGCGCGCAGCCGGGTTTTCGCCCGGTGATCGTGTTCGATGCGCAATGCGTCGAGCGTACCGAGGTGTTCGGCGTGCCGGTAGTCGGGCGGCTCGAACCGTTTCTCGATGCGCTGCGCCGCCAGCGCGTGCGCGAACTGTGGATCGTCGCGCAGCCGGGCGAGACGCCGTTGATCGAGCCGTTCGTCGATGCGCTGCGCAACGACTTCATCGATATCCGCTTCATTCCCGAACTCGATCGCCTGCCGTTTGCCAACGGCGGCGTGACCGAGCTGCTCGGGCTGCCGGTGATCAACGTCGTCACGTCGCCGCTGCGCGACTGGCAGCGGCTGCCCAAGGCAGTGTTCGACCGGCTGTTCGCGCTCGCCGTGCTCATCGCGTGCGCGCCGCTGCTCGCGGCGATCGCGTGCGCGGTGAAGCTGTCGTCGCCGGGCCCGGTGTTTTTCCGGCAGCGTCGCATGGGCGTCGACGGCCGGGATTTCCGTATCTACAAGTTCCGCTCGATGCGGCTGCACGCGGACGAGCCGGGCCGCGTCACGCAGGCGACGAAGGGCGATCCGCGGATCACGAAAATCGGCGCGTTTCTGCGGCGCACGAGCCTCGACGAGCTGCCGCAGTTCATCAACGTGCTCAAGGGCGAGATGTCGGTGGTCGGCCCGAGGCCGCATGCGACCGAGCACGACGAGCTCTACAAGAACCTGGTGCGCAACTACATGTATCGCTACCGGATCAAGCCCGGCATTACCGGCTGGGCGCAGGTGAACGGTTTTCGCGGCGAGACGGACCGGGTCGACAAGATGGAGCGGCGCGTCGAGTTCGATCTGTACTACATCCGCCATTGGAATTTCTGGTTCGACCTGAAGATCGTGTTTCTCACGCTGTTGCGAGGATTTACCGGCCCGGCGGCCTATTGAGCGCGCCGGCCGGACCATTGGCCGTTGCGCGCCGATCCGCACGGATCGGCCCTGCGGTATCTGATGCCCCGTGCGGTTTGCCGGCCGCGCGGATATTCGTCGACTCCGATTGAAAAGAGCCCATGCAGTCTTTCGTCCTTGCCCGCCCGCGCGGGCGATTCGTGTTGTGCATGCTGTCGCTTGCGTTCCTTCTTGCCGGCTGCGGCGTGCTTGCGCCGGGCATGAGTTTTGTCGAGCGCGCGCCGCTCGCCGCGGCCGATGTGCCGGTGATCGAGCTGGACAGCCGGCAGATCGATGCGCTCAACGATGCGCGCAAGCCTCGCGCCGACGGCGCGATCGCCAAGCGTGCCGATGCCGCCGAGCGAGCCGATCATGACGATGCCGCCGACGTCGCCGCACTGGCCCGCGCCAGTGCGCGCCATGCATACCGGATCGGTCCGGCCGACGTGCTGTCGATCATCGTCTGGGACCATCCGGAACTCGTGATGCCGAATTTGACCTACGACGTCGGCTCGACGGCCGGTGCGCAGCCGCCGAGCGCGGGGATGACGGGCCAGAGCGTGCCGGGCTACCTGGTCAGTGCCGACGGCTACATTCAGTTCCCCTATGTGAAGCGGCTCGAGGTCGCGGGTCTGAGCGAAGCGCACGCGCAGCAGCAATTGGCGCGCGCGCTACAGCCGTATATCCGCGATGCGCAGGTTTCCCTACGCGTGGTCGGCTTTCGCAGCAAGAAGGTGTACGTCAGCGGCGAAGTCCGCTCGCCGGGCGTGAAACCGATCACCGACGTGCCGATGACGCTCGCGAACGCGCTCAACGAGGCATCGGGGGTGCTCGACAGCGGCGACGCGAGCCATATGGCGCTCATGCGCGGCGGCCGTCGCTACCGGATCGACTTGCCGCGCCTGACCGAAAGCGGACTCGATGCGACGCGCATCGTGCTGCAGGACGGCGATGAACTGCGTGTGCCGCCCGCGCGCGATTACAGCGTGTTCGTGATGGGCGAGGTGCTCAAGCCAGGGCCGCTGCCGTTGCGCTCGGACGGGCGGCTCACGCTGTCGCAGGCGCTCGGCGCGGCGCAGATCAATCAGGTGACGAGCGATCCGTCGCGCATCTATCTGGTTCGTCCGGCTCGTTCGACCGTGGCCGCACGAGCAAGCGCCGACGCGGCTCGCGGCCATGCCGGCGCGGAGCAGCCGAGCGCGCAGGCCCAGGTATTCCATTTCGACGGGCGCTCGCCGCAAGCGATGGCGCTGGCGCAACGCGTCGAGCTTGAGCCCGACGATGTGGTGTTCGTCGACGCGGCCGGCGTGGTGCGCTGGAACCGCGTGATCTCGCAACTCGTCGGCGGCACGGCGGCCGCGTACAACATCCAGCGCGCATCGGGAGGCTGACGATGATCGCGGCCGTACTCGTCGTCTGTCACGCGAACATTTGCCGCAGCCCGGCCGCGGCCGCGCTGCTTGCACGCGCGCTGCCGGACGTGGACGTCGCGTCGGCGGGCGTGCGCGCGTTGGCCGGCGCGGGCGCCGACCCGCAGATGCGCGAGGCCGCGCGCGTGCTCGGGCTCGATCTGTCCGCGCACCGCGCCACGCAGCTCGGCTCGCTGCAATGCATGCGCGCGGATCTGATCCTGGTGATGGACGCGCAGCAGCAGCGCTTCGTCGAATCACGCCATCCGTATGCACGTGGCCGCACGTTTCGCTTCGCGCTATTCGACGGCGGCCCGCCCGATATCGCCGATCCGCACGGCGGCCCGCGCAGCGGCTTCGACACTTGCCTCGCGCGGCTTGGCCGCTGTGCCGATGCGTGGCGCGCGCGCATCGCCGCGCTCGATGCCGGCGCGTTGCGCGTCACGTGACGCGCGCCGGCATCGCGTTTCATCGTCACGCTTTCGCATCGAACGAACCGAACGAACCGATTAATCGATCCACTTATGTCATCCATTCCAGAGACCCGCCACGACAGTCACGACGCGCGCGACGAACTCGATCTGGTCGGCGTGCTCGACATCCTGCTCGCGCATCGCTGGTCGATCGCCGCGATCACCGTGCTCGGCCTGCTGCTCGGCACCGCCTATGCCTTTCTCGCGCATCCCAAGTATCAGGCCGACATGATGATCCAGATCGAGGACAGCCCCGATACGTCGGCCGCCAAGAGCCTGCTCGGCGACGTGTCGTCGCTGTTCGACGTGAAATCGTCGGCGGCGGCCGAGGCGCAGATCGTCGGATCGCGGCTCGTGGTCACGCGCGCGGTGGACCGGCTGCGCTTTTACATCGACGTCAAGCCGAAGCGCTTTCCCGTGATCGGTGATTTCGTGTCGCGGCTGAACAGCGGCGTGACGGCGCCGGGCGTGTTCGGGCTCGGCGGCTACGCGTGGGGCGGCGAGCAGGCGGCGATCGAGCGCTTCGACGTGCCGAAGGACGCCGAAGGCGACACGTTCGCGCTGAGCGTGGAGCGGGGCGGCGCGTGGACGCTCACGGGCGACGATCTGGCGCAGCCGGTGCGCGGCCGCGTCGGCGAACTGACGAGCGTGCCGACGCGTTACGGCACCGCGGTGCTGAAGGTCGAACGCTTCGATGCGCAGCCCGGCACGCGCTTCACGCTGATTCGCAATTCGCGCGCGCAGACGATCGACGACGTGCAGACCCGTTTGGACGTGCAGGAAAAGATCAAGCAATCCGGCGTCGTCATCGCGACGCTCGCGGGCGACGACCCGGTGCGCGTGAGCGCGCTGCTGCACGAGATCGGCGAGCAATACGTGCGGCAGAACATCGAACGCAAATCCGCCGACGCGGCCCAGTCGCTCGCCTTCCTGAACGATCAGCTTCCGCTGCTCAAGGCGCAGCTCGACCGCTCGGAGGCGCGCTACACGAAGATGCGCAACGCGAACGGCACGGTCGATCTGCCGGAAGAAGCGCGCCTCGCGCTGCAGCAGAGCGCGCAGGCGCAGACGCAACGGCTGCTGCTCCAGCAAAAGCGCGACGAACTGGCGACGCGTTTCAATTCCGCGCACCCGAGCCTCGTCGCGATCGACCGGCAGATCGCGACGCTCGATGCGCAGGCGGGCGGCTTCGACGCGCAAATCAAGCGCCTGCCGGATTTGCAGCAGGAAGCCGCGCGGCTGATGCTCGACGTGCGCGTCAACACCGATCTCTACACGGCGCTGCTGAACAACACGCAGCAGCTTCAGCTCGTCAAGGCGGGCAAGGTCGGCAGCGTGCGGGTCGTCGATATGCCGATCGTGCCGCAGGAACCGGTCAAGCCGAACCGGCCGCTCGTGATCGCGGGCGCGGCGCTTGGCGCGCTCGTGCTGGGCGTGGTGCTGGCGTTCGCGCGCGATCTGCTGTTCGGCGGCGTGAATTCGCCCGACGAGATCGAACGCGCGCTCGGGCTGGACGTCTATGCGACGGTGCCGCTATCGGCCGAGCAGCGCTCGATCTTCCGCGCGGCGCAGGCAAAGCTTGCCGGCACGCATTTGCTTGCGAGCGCAGCGCCCGACGATCCGACCATCGAGAGCCTGCGCAGCCTGCGTACCGCGCTGCGTTTCTCCAAGCTCAACGGCGAGCGCACCGCGCTTGTGGTGACGGGCGCCGAGCCGGGCGCGGGCAAGTCGTTCGTGCTCGCGAATCTGGCGGCGGTACTCGGCGCGGGCGGCCAGCGCGTGATCGTGGTCGATGCGGACTTGCGGCGCGGTTACCTGAACCAATATTTCGGCGTGATCCGCGAACCCGGCCTGTCGACCGTGCTGCAAGGCCGGCTCGACGGCGACGACGTGATTCATCGCGGCGTCGTGCCGAATGTCGATTTCATCGCGACGGGCGCGCTGCTGCCGCACGCGGGCGAATGGCTGCTCAGCGAGCGGCTCGGCGCATTGATCGCGTCGCTGCGCGAGCGTTACGACTATGTGCTGATCGACGCGCCGCCGATGCTGGCGGCCACCGATGCGGCGATCCTCGCCCGTCATGCGTCGGCCGTGCTGCTGGTCGCGCGCGCGGCGCAGACCCGGCTGGGCGATCTGCGCGAAGCGCTCAAACGGCTCGCGCACGGCGGCCTGCGGCCGCACGGCGTCGTCATGAACGGGCTCACGCCGTCGTTGGGGCGCTACGGCGGGCGCTACGGACACTATCGCTATGTCGAATATCGCTACGCCGCCGACGCGCCGGCGCCGGGCGTGTTGCGGCGCATCGCACGCAGGCTTTCGGGCGGAGGCGCGCGATGAGCGGCCGGCTGCATGTGGAGGCGGCCGAGCGGGCCGACGCGGCGGCGCAGGCCGCGCCCGCGCGCAGGCACGCGCACATTGCGCAGCGCGCAGGGCGGCGACTGCGCGTGGCGCTCGTCGTCGAGGCGGCGGGCGGCGGCGTGGCCGTGCATGTCGCCGATTTGATCGACGGGCTCGCCGCCGCCGGCATCGAGGTCCATTTGATTGGCCCGACGGGCGCGCGTTTCGACACAAGCATTCTCCATGACGCCATCTTGCGGCGCTGCACGTCGGTCGTGCGCGTGCCGATGCAGCGCGCGGTGTCGTGGCGCGATGCGCGCGCCTATGTCGACGTGTTTCGCGCGCTCGCGCGCATCGCGCCCGATATCGTTCACAGCCACAGCTCGAAGGCGGGCGTGCTGGCGCGCGCATGCATCGGCGCGTGGCGGCACGTGTATACGCCGCATGCGTTCTACACGCTCAATCCGTATCTGTCGCCGGGCTCGCGCTGGCTGTACGGCTCGATCGAGACGCTGTTCGGAAAGTGGCGCACGGATCGCGTGATCGCCGTGTCCGACGACGAGGCGCGTCATGCCACCGGCAGCCTGCGCATTCCGGCGCGCGCAGTCCGCACGATTCACAACGGCGTGCCGGGGTTCGCGTTGTTGAGTCGCGATGCCGCGCGCGCGGCGCTCGGCATCGCGGGCGACGCATTCACCGTCGGTTTCGTCGGCCGCTTTTCGTTTCAGAAGGGCGTGGACCGGCTCGTCGCCGCGGCGGCGAGGCTCAACGAACGCTACGGCGCGCGCTTGCAGATCGCAGTGATCGGCATCGGCGATTTCGCCGCGCAAGCGGGGTGCGGCGCGGCCGCGCTGAGCGCGAATCTCAAGCTGATCGGCCGCGTGCAGGATGCGCGGCGCTACTTTTCGGCGTTCGATGCGTTCGTGCTGCCGAGCCGTTACGAGGGCTTTCCATACGTGTATCTCGAAGCAATGGCGGCGCGCTTGCCGGTGGTCACGACGCGGGTGGCGGGCGCGGATGAAGTGGTCGGCCGCCACGACGTGGGCATCGTCGTCGACAACGTCGACGATCCGGCCGCGCTGGCGGGCGCGCTCGGCACGCTGTTCGAGGACGGCGCGGCGCGCGCGCGGATGGCCGCGAACTGTACGCGCGCGATTGCGCATTTTTCCGCCTCGGGCATGGTGCGGCGCACTCTCGAGCTGTATCACGACGTTCTCAATGGAGGTTCACGATGAATCGAGTCAAGCATGTGGCGCTGCTGCACGCATATAGCAGACGTAATTCGGGCGACGGCCTGCTCGTCGATCTGTCCGTCAAGCTGCTGCGCGAGGCGTTCGGCGACGACGTCAGCGTCACGATCGTCGCGGCCGATCCTGCTTCGTTCGCCGATTACGACTCCGTGCTCGGCGCGCCGGTGATTGCCGATCGCGGCTTCACGCGGGTCGTCGCGTCGGCGAACCTGCTGGCGTGCGCGTCCACGCGCGGCGCGCGGCAGCTTGCGCGGCTGCTCGATTCGGTGGATCTGATCGTCGGCGTGGGCGGCGGCTATCTGCGTGCGCGCAATGCGACCGAGGCGCTCAAGCTGGAGGCCGGGCATATCCTGCAAATGCGTGCCGCGCGCGCTTCGGGCAAGCCGGCCGTGTATCTGCCGCAGAGCATCGGGCCGGCGAGCGCGGGCTCGGAGTTCGTGTCGCGCGCGCTCGGCCAGCATCTGGCTGGCCTGCTCGGCGGATTCTCGGGCGTGTTCGTGCGCGACGATCGCTCGTTCGAGTTTTTGAAAGGCAATGCCAACACGCGCCGCGCGCCCGATCTCGCGGTGCTGGAGTTCGGCGCGCGCGGCGGTGCGTTGACGCAGCAGGCCGCGCGCGCGGCGGCGGGGCCGGTCGGCCACGTGGCGATGGTGCTGCGCGAGGCGCCGAGCTGGAACGCGGCGCAACTCGATCGATACCGGCGCTCCAGCGCCGAGCTGATCGCGGCGTTGCAGGCGCGCTGCCGCGTGAGCTTCGCCGTGCAAAGCACCGGGCGCGGCAATGACGACGCCGCCTATTACCGGCGGCTCGGCATCGACCAGCCGCCGTCGCTGCGGCATCTGCTCGCGCACGACCGGCCGGACGTCGTGATTTCGGTGCGGCTGCACGGCGCGCTCGAATCGATTCTCGACGGCGTGCCCGCGTTCCATTTGAGCTATGAACGCAAGGGGTTCGGCGCATACGGCGATCTCGGCGTCGACGACTGGGTCGTCAACGCGGCGGATTTTGCGGCGATGCCGGTGGTCGCGCGCATCTTCGCGGCCGGGGCGATCGAGCGGTTCTGGGCGGTCGCGGCGCGCCGCGTGGGCGCGATCCGCACTGAACGCGAGCGCATCGTCGCGGCGCTGCGCGACGCGGCGCGCGTGTCGCAGCCGCGCACGCGGGAGCGCGCGGCCGCATGTTGACGCGTCTTTTGCTCAGGGTGTCGGCGCTCGGCGCGAAGTTCGCGCTGACGCTGGTCGTCGCGCGCGTGCTGGGTTTCGGCGCGGTTGCCGATTATGGGCTCGCGGTGGCCGCGTCGGTGATCGCGTCGAAGCTGTTCGGGCTCGGCTTCAGCGCCGAGATCAACCGGCGCCTCGCCGCTGCCGAGCCGCGCGAGGCGATCCGCGACGCGCGCCGCATCGGCGGCGTGTACGCCGCGTTTTATGCGCTCGTCGCAGCCGCTGGCGCGCTTTGTACCGATGCATATGCGTGGTTCGGCGCGTCGACGGCATCGGCGGGCGCGGCCGTGCTCGCGGTGGTGATCGCCGAACATTACGCATTCGAGGCGAATTCCTACGTGTTCTCGCTACACCGCACCGACGCCGGCGCCCGGATGATGTTCGTGCGCACCGGCCTCTGGCCCGCGTTCGCGATCGCGGGGCTCGCCGCCGGCTGGATCGGCCGCATCGAGACAGTGCTGTGGATGTGGGCTGGCGCGAACGCCGTCGTGATCGTTTGGGCGTGGGCCTCGATCGCGCGGCTTGCACGCGCGGCGCAACCGCCCGGTCCGCACGCCGGACATGTCGAGCACGCCGAGCCTGCCGGGCCTGCGAAACGCGGCGCGGCGGCAGCAGGGCGCCTGTGGCGCGACGGCGCGGCGTTTTACGTCGGTGCGGTGCTGCTGTCGGCGATGCAATACGGCGAGCGTTTCGTCGCCGACCGGCTGCTCGGACACGACGCACTCGGGCGCTATGTGTTCGGCTGGTCGATCGCCAATTCGGTGCAGACCGTATCGTATGCGGTGCTCGTCGTGATGGCCGCGCCCGTGTTGGCCCGCGCGGCATCGGATGCGCCCGCGAAGTTCGTGCCGCTCGTGATGCGCTTCGTCGGCCGCGCCGGCGCGCTGACGCTCGCGCTGAGCGGGGTGATCGCCGTGCTCGGCGCGCCGATTTTCCGGCTCGCGCACGAAACGCCGGGGCCGGACGGCACGTTCGTGCTCGCGGCTTTGCTCGTATCGTTCGTCGTGCGTTCGATCGCGGATATCGCGTGGGTCGCGGCGGTCGCGCTGCGCGAAGGGCGGCGGGTCGCGTCCGGGATGGCCGTGCTTGGCGCGCTGTCGATTGCGAACGACTGGTTGCTGATCGGCCGTTTCGGTGCGACGGGCGCGGCGCTCGCCCATCTATGCGCGAGTGTGGCGATAGCGGGTTGGCTTGCGTGGGTGATCCGGCGCCGCGCGCCTTGCGCGTCGGCTGGATCGGCCGGGCCGGTACCGCGCGCCGGCGTCGCCGCCGCATGGGATGCGCAGGCGGGGCCTGCCGCGCCGGGTGCCGTGCACCGCGAAGCTCGGGAGGGACGGCATGTTGCGTAAATGGCTGATGGGCGGACCGGTATTGAGTCGCGGCGTCGTGCGCACGGTTGCGGCGCTGTACGTGCTGATGTACGCGCTCGTGTATGCGAAGGCGGGCGCATTGCTGCCCGAATTCATCTTTCGCGACGCGGACAAGATCCAGGCGCAGATGGGCGGCGCGGACACCTACGCCGGCACGTCGTTCGACGCGGTCGGCAGGTTCTATGCGATGTTCGGTCCGCTCGTCGATGCGCTCGTGATCGGGATCGGCGCCTGCTTCATCTGGGCGATGCTGTGCCGCGCGAACCGGCTCGGCCTGATGGCGGCGGCGCTGGTGCTATCGATGCCTTGCGTGTTTTTCAATCTGTTCGTCGCAAGCAAGGACACGCTCGTCGTGCTGATTTCGCTGTTCGTCGCCCACGCGGCATGCCGGGACAATCCGCGGCGCGCGATGCTGACGGCGCTCCTCTGCTACGGCGCCTATGCCGCGCTCGTGCGCAGCTATTTCGCGCTGATCGCCGTGATCGGCTTCGGCGCGTATGCTTGGCGGAACTGCCCGCTGCAATGGAGGCTGGCCGGGGCCGCGACAGCTTTGCTCGCGGTGTTTCTGTTGCCGGGCAGCGTCTATGTCGCGCTGCTTCATTCTCGCGACATGGCGGTCGATTATCTCGTCTACCAATCGCCTTACGGTGCGCGCACGAGTTTTTACAACCCGCTCGATCCGTCGTCGTTCGCGGGCTTCGTCGGCGACTATCTGTACGCGCTCGGCCGGCTCAATCTCGCTTGGCTGTTTTCGCCGGGCATCAAGGAACTGGCGATGCAGCTCTTTATCGTGCTGGCCGTCGGCCCGGCGCTCGGTCAGCCGCAGGCGTCGCGCGCGCAGACGCTGCTCGGCTGCTTCGTGATCGGCCATGTCGCGGTGTCGATGTTGTTCGAACCGGATCTCGGCAGTTATACGCGCCACCTGTCGAGCGTTGCGCTGTATTCGATGACCGCGTTGAGCGCGGCGCGCCGGCGGGCGGGCGACTCGCGTGCCGCGGCGGCCGTGCCCGGTGCTGGCTGACCGGGCACATCGGACGCCGGCGCGCGCTGCGCCGGCGTTGTTGCCGGCATCGAGCTCGGCTCCGGCCGCGGGGGTAGTGCCCGCATGCGGCGTGGTGTGGGCGATGCCGCTCGGCGGTTCGTATCCCGCCGGCCGGACGTCAATGCAAAGCGCCCGATCGTTGCCCGCGACGCGCGATTTTAAAATGCCCGCGACGCATCGTTATTCCCTACCAGCTCGATCCACGGCGCATTGGCAAAGGTTCCATAGATATCCCGGGTGTCTGCGCTAGTGCCTGGCAGGTCGCCGCCCGACACTGTGATTTCCGTGGCATTAAAAATCCGCCGTCCGGGAGGCGGTTCTTTATCGAACAGTTTGTGAAAGGCGTACTTTGCCAGCCCGGCGAGCGTCCAAGCGGGGCTGAGAAGCTGAAAGACCGAATGAATCGGTGTGTTCTGATGCTCGGCTCCAGAAAGAATGCTGGCTTCCCGGCTGTTCGCCTTGTTCAGAACGATCGAGCCATCGGGGTTCATTTTGCCGATGCTCACGCCTTTCTTGTTGAAAAGGGTGCCGTCGCGATCCATTTGCGCTTGGATCGATCCATGATCAGTACTCAGCTTCACGCCGTGAAGCCCGGCGCCGTCGCCGACCAGGCCCGCGGCGCCGATATTCGCATAGCCATTTATTATTTTTGCGCGCTCAGTGGCGCAGGGAGATTGGGCCGCGTTTTTTACATCGGTCGCAAAAGCGCTGTTGTTGAGATACGAGCCGATGAAATTGTAGTTGTCGATCAGCGCCGAACCCGCCGGAAGCGGGCCTGCCGTATTGTGTGCGCTGATTCCGTGAAAATTAATCATGCCGATTGGTCCTCGAGTTGACTTTTACCGTTCCCGAAAATAATAGGATCGATAGGTGTGGCCAGAATACTCAAGTCCGATTTCCACGGTTCTTTAAATGCGAAACCGCATATGGCTGTGCGAAAGACAAGTTTCTGATGGTCTGCGCCAGAGCAGAAATGACGGGCGAGCGGAGAGTTTTGATATTTCGGTTTCGTCGAACATTAAAGATCTATAGCTTGCCGCCTATTGAAATGCGCGCGATTCAGGCTATCCGTGCGCGAGCGAGGTTCGCCGGCAGTGCGGATGCCGTTGGCCGTCGAGCTTGCGCCGCTCACGGGCATCGTCCATGCAGGACGGCGGTTAAGCCGATTTGCGCGCGCTCGGCGCGAGTCCGCCCAGCGACCGTTGGAGCAGTTTTCGGATCGATTGCCGGTTGGGCGTGTCGGCAGGGCCGGGCCGCTGGCGGGCCGGCGGTGCGATTGAGGCGGCTGTCGAGCCGCTATTGGCGCGGCACTGGCGCAAACGCGCGGCAGCGCGCGTGCATGGCGCGCATCGCCCTTAGGCTGCGCATGCGCCTTTCGCCGCGGGTCAGCGGTTGCCGTTGCCGTTGCCGGCCGCGGCCGCGCCGGCATGGTGCAGCAGCATCCGTAATTCGCCGCGCGCGGCATTCAGCGCGGGCTTGTCCGTGCCGCTCGATGTCACCAATCCGAAGTTGCGTTCGCGGCTGTTGCCGCCGTTGGCCGTATTCTTCCATTCGTAGATCGACACGACGGGCGTGCCGACCGATGGAAGCTCGGCGAGAAACGCCTTGAGCCGATCGGCTTGCGCGTCATCGCCGCCGTTGACGATCAGCGACGGTGTGCCCCATTCGGTGATCACGGCGGGCAGGCGATAGCGTGCATGGGCGTCTTTGCTGGTGGCACGGATCGCTTGCTCGGTCATGCCGTAGGCGTGGTACGAGATCGCATCCAGGCAGTCGGGTGCGGCCGTGGCGAGTTGGCCGAGCAGCGCGTCGGCAATTGAGCCCGGCGACGGTGCGTGCGCGAAACCGAAGCCGACGACGGGCGCGGGTCTTTGTCCGCGCGGGCCGAGTTGCTGGCACGCGGCGCGCATGTAAGGCACGAAGTTTTGTTCGACGTTGCCGGTCGGCCAGTACTTGCCGAGATCGGGCTCGTTCCATAGTTCGACGGCGAGCAACTGCGACGCATAAGTGCGCGCGAGCGCCGCCGCAGCGGCGCCGAATTTCGCGCCCGCCTGCTCGAGCGCCGCCGGCGTGGAGGCGGCGGCCGGCGAGACGGAGTCCACCGCGCGCACCGTCATCAATACCGGCAGACTGGCCGCGCGCGCGTTGGCGAATGCCGCCTTCACCCGGCTCTGGTACGCTACGTCGCTTAGCCGGTCGATCCAGACGCCCAGGCGGACGAAGTCGAAGCCGACCGCGCGGATTCGTGTCGCATCGGTTGAGCTGAATTCGCCGAGCTTGACCTGCACGCCGACTTGCAGCGGCTGGTTTGGCGCGAGTGCAGGCGGCTGCGCGTGGGCCTGCGTCGCCGCGAACACGAGCGGCGCGGCGATGTAGGCGACGCGCGCCGCGAGCCTGCCGCACGCCGCGAACGAGCGCCTGCGCGGGCGGCATTGGCCTGCCGTGGCGCCGGCAGCGGGATCGGCCGTACCGGAGGCGGGAGGCAGCGCAGCGGTGAATTGTCGAGCCGGGGTCGCGATCGCTGCGCTTGACGTGAGACACCGGCCCATTATCGAAGCGGATGGAATCATCATGTTGGAAAAATTGACGCGATCGTTTCGATTTTTTGGCCGCCTTGCCGCGGGCGGCGCGATCGTCGGCGTGGCGATCGTCGCGGCCGGCCTTGCGGCGGGCGCGGATAAACTGCGCGGGGCCGCGACACGGCAGCCCCGCGCTCCGGCTGATGCCGATTAAACGTCAAACCGATTCGACGGGCAAGCGTTCCGATGCAGCCGGCGCAACCAGCGCATTTCGTGGCGCAAGTGGTACGCGCTCGCGCAGATAAGCGGCGAACTCGTCCTTGACTTCGGGGTGTCGCAGGGCGAATTCGATGGTGGCCTTGAGATAGCCGATTTTGCTGCCGCAGTCGAAGCGGGTGCCGCGATACTTGTAGGCGAGCACCTGCTCGTCGTTGAGCAGAGCCTGGATGGCGTCGGTGAGCTGAAGCTCGCCGCCGGCGCCGGGTTTGAGGGCGCGCAGATGGTCGAAGATGCGCGGCTTGAGGATATAGCGGCCGACGACGCCGAGATTGGAGGGGGCGACGTCGGGTGCGGGCTTCTCGACGATGGCCGACATTTTGATGATCGAATCTTCCCATTCCTTGCCGTCGACGATGCCGTAGGACTTGGTGTCGGCTGGGGGGATTTCCTCGACGCCGATCACGGAGCTGTGATAGTGGTCGAAGACGTCGACCATCTGCTTCATGACGGGCGGGCGGCCGTCGAGCAGGTCGTCGGCGAGGATCACGGCGAAGGGGTTGTCGGCGACGAGTTTCTCGGCGCAGAGGACGGCGTGGCCGAGGCCGAGGGCTTCGGGCTGACGGACGTAGAAGCAGTCGACGTGGCTGGGCTTGATGCTGCGCACGAGTTCGAGGAGTTTTTCCTTGCCGCGAGCCTCGAGTTCGGCCTCGATCTCGTAGGATTTGTCGAAATGGTCTTCGATGGCGCGCTTGCTGCGGCCGGTGACGAAGATCATCTCGGTGATGCCGGCGGCGATGGCTTCCTCGACAGCGTACTGGATCAGCGGCTTGTCGACGACGGGCAGCATTTCCTTCGGGCTCGCCTTGGTGGCGGGCAGGAATCGCGTGCCTAGACCCGCGACCGGGAATACCGCCTTAGTGATTTTGAGCATGATGAACGAAGCGTTAGTGCGATTGGATGGGAGGATGCAAGTTCGCTGCGTCGTCAATCTTACGTGGATTGGCGGCGGTTTTTCCGAAGAAATCTTGTCCTAATCGGACAGATACGTGCTGGCCGGGCAGCGATTTGACCGATATCAATTCGCCGGTGCGCGCCGGACGGGGCGGCCGCTTGGTTCGGATAACAGAATATCGGGCGCGCCGCGCACGCAGCGCGGTGTCAATGGCCGAGAGCGGCCGGCGCGTCCGGCTCAATCCCGGCGCGGATCATGGCGATCGGCGTCTTGAAGTGGTTGACGTTGCGGTTCGAAAAAGCAATCGAAGCGTGAGTTCGTTGTACCGATCCAAATCCTTCACTGTCCGAATCAGTAAGAAGTCCCCGCCAGTTTCACGTGCCGTCGACGCGGCGGCACGCACGAACCGGCGGGCATCGCACGGCAGCGCGGTTTCATCGCATCGAGCCAATCGATCTGCCTGCGCGCGACTTTCGCGCGGCGTGAGGATCGCCAGGCTGCCGCCGCCCCGCGCCCGAGCGACGACCGCGCCGCAATGTTATCTTGGTCGACGGGAGCCGGACGCAAGCGATCCATACCAACACATTCGATTCGCGGCCCAGTGCCAGGCCGCGCAACAGCAAGGAGCCGTTTCGACATGTTGTTTGCCAACCCTCAGTCTTCCCGCATCGCGTACCCGGAGGAATTGCGGTGCCTCCTCAATATCGAGTCGGCGCACGAATGTGGCGCGTGGCTGTCGCACTGGGATCAGATCAGCCGCGGCGCCACGCCGTTGCGGGATTTGCCGGACGCCGCGGCGAGGCTGGGCATCGCGCGGCTGAGCGTCAAGGACGAATCGCAGCGTTCGCCGCTCGCGAGCTTCAAGGCGCTGGGCGCACCGATCGCATTGATGCGCGCCATCATGCGCGAGCCGCAAGCGCGTGACATCGAGCCGCGCGCGCTGATCATGGGGCGGTATGCGCCAAGGCTCGCGAATCTGACCGTTATCTGCGCGACCGACGGAAATCATGGGCGATCATTGGCCGCGGCGGCGCAAGCAATCGGTTGCCAATGCGTGATCGTGCTTCATGCAAATGTCGATATCGAGCGCGAACGGGCGATTGCGGGCTACGGCGCGAGGATCGTCCGGATCGACGGCAATTACGACGAATCCGTCGAGCATGCCGCACGGCTTGCCGCGATGAACGGCTGGCAAGTCATCTCGGACACTTCGTATGAAGGCTACGAGATCATTGCGCGAGACGTGATGCAAGGCTATGGCGTGATTGCGGCCGAAATTGTCGCGCAACTGCGCGGCGAGCCGGGCCGGCCGGCTTTTACGCATGTGTTTTTGCAGGGCGGGGTGGGCGGTCTGGCGGCCGGCGTCGCGAGCTATCTGTGGGAGCGCTATGGCGCCGCGCGGCCGAATTGCGTCGTGGTCGAGCCGCGGCAGGCCGATTGCCTTTATCAGAGCGCGATCGCCGGGCATGCCGCAAAGGCGTCCGGCTCGATCGATTCGATCATGGCCGGCCTCGCGTGCGGTGCGGCATCGCCGCTGGCGTGGCGGGTTCTCGCGCGATGCATCGACCATTTCATGACGATCGGCGATGACGACGCGATCGCGGCAATGCGCTCGCTGGCAGCGGGTTCGGCGCGCGATGTGCCGCTCGTTGCGGGCGAATCGGGCGCGGCGGGATACGCGGGCGTCGCGACGCTGATGCGGGACAGCGAACTGGCGCGTGCAGCCGGGTTGGGCGTGCATTCGCACGTGCTGGTCATCAACACGGAAGGGGCGAGCGCGCCCGGCGTATATCGGCAGCTCGTCGGTGAATCCGCCGAGGCGGTTGCCGCGCGTCAGCGCGCATGGGTGCGGCGTACCCCCTGCTGACGCGGCGCGCCGTTCACGCGCGATGACCTGCGCGCGGTGGAACGCTTGCGGCAAGGCCGGCGCAAGCGTCGGCGGGGCCCGTTTCACCGGCATCTCGAAGCCGGCATCGAAGCAGTCAGGATCTCGAACTATGCCACGACCATCTCGAAGGCCATTGCTGAGGGTCTTCGCCGTCGGTTGTCAGATAGCATTCCAGTTGGTCCTTGGCGTATGAGACGCAGGCGTTACGGCATCATTGGAGTGACGGGCGCAGGCAGATTGGGAGCGTATGTAACCGGACAAGCTGCGTTGTTTTTCACCGCTTGCCAGTGGAGCAGTGCCTGTCTGCCGATGCGAAACATGAAAAGAGGCCCGCTGTACGCGGGCCTCGTGTAATCAGCAATTGCCTTTCTTTGCCTGTCCGGGCGGGCAGAACCCGTTCCCCGGGCCTCCCTGTGGTGCGACGACGACCGGCGCACCCGGACCGTAAGCGACGCACCCGCTGAGCGCGCCGACCACGCTCGCCGCGGCGAGCAACGCGATAATTCCTTTCTTCACTTCATGCTCCCGTTTTCCGTTATTGAGGAGGAGGCCGTTCGGCCCGTTCGATGAGGCTGCCGACACGTCAGAAACTGAAATGGACGTCCGACTGATGGGTCGTTGCATTGACGCTCGTCGATTGCGTTGCTTCCGACGCTGCGGCTGCCTCGACTGCATATTGTGCCGCTGCGGCGGGCGAAGCAGTCAAGCGCGACAGGCAGAAAGCGCCAAGTAAGCGCCGACGATCGGTGCGACCGTGGGCACGTGGAGCGCATAGACGAATGCATTGGCGCGTGTAGTGAGCTTCCCTCGGTTTTTCGCCTTCCAACGGTCCCGAGTTATGCAGCGGCATCCTTGGTCTGCTGAGCTTTGACCCAGTCCCGAAGGAACCGCTGCGGAGAAACCAAGCCGAGTGACGAATCTCGACGACTGCGGTTGTAAAACACTTCGATGTATTCGAACAGATCGGCCTTCGCGTCCTGATGCGTCCGGTAGCGCGTGGCGTGAACCCGTTCGTTCTTCAAGCTGTTGAAGAAGCTTTCCGTCGGTGCGTTATCCCAACCATTTCCCCTTGCGACTCATCGAGCAACGCATGCCGTAGGCAGCCAGCCTCCGCTGGAACTCGTGGCTTGCAGACTGGCTGCCGCGCTCCGAATGGCACGGCGCGCCGGGGGCGGGACAGCGGCGAAACCATGCCATTGTCAGCGCGTGCGTCGCGAGATCCGCCGTCATGCGCGGTTTGATCGACCAACCCACCCCTTCTCGGTTGAACCGACCGAGCACCACGGCCAGATACAGCCAACCCTCGTCGGTCCAGATGTCACGCTGAACGGCGGCCAGCTTGAACTCCGCCGTGTACACCTGTTTCGGTACCTTGAACATGCCTGATCCCCTTCCTTTCCGTCGAGTTTATACACGACCTCATGGAAGGCGAAATTTCAGCGGAAGCTCAAGGTGTCCGTTCGGAACAGCGAACAAACAGGAGACAACATGGGCGCAACGAAGACCGCTGTGGCGTCGGCATCATGCCGCGCAGCCGGATTCGTTGTTAGGCGGCTTTCGCTCCTGTCGGCGCAGAGGTATATCACCTGGGGCAGGTTGCATGCCAGGCAGGCGGACACCACCGATCTAGGAGGCGATGTCGAGACCGTGGGCTCGTTCAACATGCTTTGCAACGATGGCCGGCGCACTCGGAACCCCGATCCCGATTCTCCCGCCGGCCGGTATGACGGCTTAACTCGCGCACTGCACTGGATCTTCGCAGCGATCATTCTGTACACGATGATCACCGGGTTCTCGCTACATTTAATCGAGAACCTGGTGATACGGCGCTTCGTCTCAACGCTGAACATGTCGCTCGCGACTTGTCTCGTCCCGCTGTTCCCCGTTCGCTATATCTGGTCGTTCTTTCGCCCGCCAGTCGCGCCAGTCACCACGATTCGACGAACGCAGCAAGCGATCGCGCGTATCGTCCATTCGCTCATTTACGCAATAACGGGTTTTGTGCTCATGGGCGGCATCCTGATGGTGCCCGACGGTTATTGGTTCTTCGGGCTTTTTCATGTTGCAACGCCGTTCTCCAAAGGCTCCGTTACCAACCACTGGTACTTCTTCCACAAGAATGCTTGCTACGGACTGTTCATACTCGTCGTGCTCCATATCGGTGCTGCGCTCAAGCATCACTTCATCGAGCGAGACGGCATTCTCAAAAGGATGCTTTGAATGTTCATGCACGCATGGGCCGTCGGAAACGACGAATCCGATGCGCCATCTTGCGTCGAATTATCTGGTTTCGAATCGTCGAAAGTGACGATGTTGATTGCCGTATTTATTTGTAAATTATCCAACATCCGTCGGGGCGGATGCGTGTGCCGAATGGACCGCAAAGCCAGTCACGTAAAAAGGATTCTGAGATGTCGTGCAGAACATCGAAGATACAGGGAGACAACATGAACATGTCGAAGATCGTGACGCCGCCGCTGCGTCGCACCGCGAGATTCCCGGTCGCGCGGCTTTCTCGCTTGGCGGCGCTGGTATACCTCGCCTGGGGAGGGATGCATGCCGCGCATGCGGGCACCATCGACTTCGGCAACGGTATCGAGGGCCTGTGGTCGCTCACTGCGTCATACACCAGTGGCTGGCGCATGAAGAACCCCGATCCGGATCTGATCGGCATCGGTAACGGTGGGCGGGCTTCCGCGTCGACGCAATCCACCGACAATAACTTCGGCAAGGGCAACAATTTTACGGATCTGTTGCGAGTGGTAGGCGACATCGACGTGCACAAGGGGAGCACCGGCGTGGTGCTGCGCGCCAAGGTATGGGATGACTTGCGCTACAGCAGGGGGAGCGTATCCTTTGGCGCGCCCAGCAACGGCTTCACGCCCTATACGAAGCTCGACGACAGTCACTTCGACACGAATCTGTCCAAATTCAAGGGGTTCGAACTGCTGGACGCCTACGCCTACAGCAGCTTCGACCTGGGCCAAACGGCCCAGTTGAAGGTACGGGTAGGACAGCATGCGGTTAACTTTGTCAGCGTCGGATAGATACTCCCCACTTTCGTCGAAGTAATTTTCCCCAGTTTTTTATCTGACGGTGCCGCGGTAGCGGCGCCGTCCT
>NZ_FXAN01000017.1 GCF_900176645.1 Burkholderia singularis | reverse complement strand
GTCGCATCGATCGCGCGCTTCGCCTTCTCGACGAGTTCGTCGATTTCGGGCTTGGAGATGACGAGCGGCGGCGACAGCAGCATCCGGTCGCCGGTTGCGCGCATGATCAGATTGCCGTTGAAGCAGTAATCGCGGCAGATCGTGCCCACCTCGCCGCCGTTCTCGAAGCGTTTGCGCGCGAGCGGGTCGCGTGCGAGCTGAAGTCCCGCCACCAATCCCGTGCCGGCGATCTCGCCGACGATCGGATGATTCGCGAACGTCTCGCGCAGCAGCTTCTGGAAGTACGGCCCCGTCTCATGCTTGACGCGCTCGACGATCCTTCCGTCGCGCAGCAGCGTCAGATTCGCGATCGCGACGGCCGCCGCGACCGGATGCCCCGAATACGTCATCCCGTGGTTGAACTCGCCGTGCTCGATCAACGCGCCGGCCACGCGCTGCGACAGCGCGACCGCGCCCATCGGCACGTAGCCGCTCGTCAACCCCTTGGCGAGCGTCATCAGATCGGGCGTGAAGCCGAAGTGCTGATGCGCGAACCATTCGCCGGTGCGCCCGAAGCCGCCGATCACCTCGTCGGCCACGAGCAGCACGTCGTATTGCTTGCAGATGCGCTCGATCTCCGGCCAGTACGTCGACGGCGGGAAGATCACGCCGCCCGCGCCCTGGAACGGCTCGCCGATGAACGCGGCGACGTTTTGCGCGCCGAGTTCGAGAATTTTCGCTTCGAGCTGCCGCGCGCGCTCGAGGCCGAACGCCTCGGGCGTCTGGCCGTCGGCGGCCTCGCCGAAGAAGTACGGCTGGTCGATATGAACGATGTGCTCGACTTTCGACGGCATCTGCTCGTGCATGTAGCCCATGCCGCCGAGCGTGCCGCCGGCGATCGTCGAGCCGTGGTAGCCGTTGGTGCGCGAGATCACGTATTTCTTCTGCGGCCGGTTCTGCGTGCGCCAGTATTGATGAACGACGCGCAGCACGGTGTCGTTGCCTTCGGAGCCGCTGTTGCAATAGAAGAAGTGGTTGAACGACGGCGGCGCGATGTCGGCGAGCAGGGCGGACAGCTCGATGACGGGGGGATGGGTGGTCTTGAAGAACGTGTTGTAGAACGGCAGTTGCTGGAGCTGGCGGTAGGCGGCGTCGGCCAGTTCCTTGCGGCCGTAGCCGACGTTGACGCACCAGAGGCCGGCCATGCCGTCGATGATGCGGTTGCCGTCCGAATCCCACAGATAGACGCCTTCGGCTTTCACGATCACGCGGCTGCCCGCGCGGTTGAGCGCGCCCATGTCCGAGAACGGGTGCAGGTGGTGTGCCGCGTCCAGCTCGCGGTATTCGGCGCTCGTGCG
>NZ_FXAN01000007.1 GCF_900176645.1 Burkholderia singularis | reverse complement strand
CGCCGACAACACCTGACGATACGATCCGCCCGGCCCCCATTCGGCCGTCAGTTGATCCGCTTGTTGCTGCGCTTGCAAGCGTTGCTCAGGCGTCAGATTCGGGTTCTTTGCCGCCTGCTGAGCCGCATCAGCTTCCTTGAGGCGGTTGTCGACGAACGTCCCGACCTGATTAATAAACTGGCTCGTAATCTCAAACCCAGCCTGAATCTTGTCCTTATCAAAGATCGGCGCGAGCGCACCGCCCGTATTCGACGTATCGCGGTTGATATTCGCAACCGTTTCGGCCGCCGTCTGCCCCGTCACCTGCTGTTGCTTCGTGCCATCGGTAATCGTGATCGCACCGCCGCTCACGCCGCTCTGCGTCGTCGAACTCGCATCGCCCGACGCGCTCATCACCACCGGCGGCGCGACCGATATTCCCCCCTTGCTCGGCAGGCTCGTGCCCGGCACCGGATTCACGTTGTCCGCCGTGCCTTTCTGATCCTTGCCGATCGTCCCGCCGACCCCGCCCGACAGCCCGATCGACGAAGCGTCATACGACGCATGATTCTCGATATCGCTATGCGTCAGCGTCGCCGTCGTCAGGCTGTTCACGCCATCCTGCACCGCCTTGTCGCTGCTCGCGATCACCCCGCCTTTCAGATCGGTGTTGCCCTTGACGTTGACCTGGAATCCGCCATCGCCCGCCTTGATGCCCGATTGCTCGACAACGCTCGCGTAATCGCTGTTCATCTTCTGCTGGCCCACACTCGCCGACACGCTCGACACGCACGGCGGCGGACACACGCTCACGCCGATCCCAGCGCTCTGCTGCTTCGAATCGTAGTGGTTGAGGTCCTGTAGGCTTTCGATGTTGAGATTTCCGCCCACGTCGGCCACGACCTGTTTGCCGGATGCAACCGCGCCTTTCAGGTTCGTATCGCCGCCCGATTGGATCGTCAGCGTGTTACCGGCGCTCACGTGCGTGTTCGTCCACGTGCTCGAATCGCCGTCGGCATGGCCTCGGCTGCCGGATGCGCTCGCGGTGATCGCCACGCCCGTTTGCTGGCCGATACCGAACGACACGCCAAGCCCCGCGCTCGCCCCGCTGTTCTTGCTGTGCTGGCTGCTCGTGTTGTCCGCCGCTTGCAGATTCACATTGCCTTCGGCCGCCAGGTTCGCGTTATTGCCCGCCGAAATCGTGCTGCCGATCACGTCGATGTTGCTGTTTTTGCCCGCACCGGCTGCCGCGATCGTCACGTTATGTCCGGCCGATACCGTGCTGCCCACCGCCGTGCTCGACTGCGCCTGCATCTGGCTGTCGCTCTTGCTCGCCCCGACCGAGACATTGACGCCCACGCTCGTCGCCGCCTTCACCGGATCGCCGCCCATCTGTTTCAGCGAGTCATAGGTGTTCTTCGCCGCGAGCCCGGTCGTGACCGCTGCCAGCGCCAGCAAGCGGGGATCGCCGCCGACGCTTTGCGCCGCGTTCGCCATCTGGCGTCCAGTCTGCACCGCCGAGACGACCGGATTCGTGATGCCGACCGTCAGCCCCGACTGCCGGAACTGCTGTTGCTCCGCGAAGTTCGACGTGTCGGTCGCCGTGTCGATCTTGACCGTCTGTCCGGCGAGGTTCACGTCATTGCCCGCATGCAGCACGCTGCCCGTCACGTGCAGGTCGTTGCCCGCCGTCACGTTCAGATTGCCGTTCAGCGCGCCGATCGCGCTGCCGGTGTTCGTCACGCTGGCCGATTGCTGTTTATCCGACATCGACCGCGAGCCGACCGATACCGACAAGCCGCCATTCGACATCAGGCCGGTTTCCTTCTTGTCGTAGTAGGTCGACGATTGAACCGTGTCCTGCGATGTCTTGATGTTCACATCCCGCACGGCCGATAGCGTCACATCGTTCGTCCCGACGATATTGCTACCGGTCACGTTGATATCCTTCCCGCTGACGATATTGACTCCGTCAGCCGAAATCGTGCTGCCCTGGCTATAGGTCGCCGTCTGATCGATCCCGCTCGCGATCTTCGCGCCGCTCACGATATTGCTGTG
>NZ_FXAN01000025.1 GCF_900176645.1 Burkholderia singularis | reverse complement strand
AGCTGAGTTTGGGCTTCCCGCTGCAGAAGCATACCGGCGACCAGTATCAGAAATTCCAGTTCCAGATCGGAACAGCGTTCTGATCGGATCAGACTGACTACAAGTATCGAGAGGGTAATCTTGCTAACCGCTAAGTTTTCGAAACGACTGATGGGCGCGCTGGCGCTCGTCGCTGCGCTCGGCGTGTCGCTTGCGCATGCGCAGGACGTTGCGCGCATTGCTGCTGTCAACTCGGATCGGATCCTGCGCGAGTCGGCGCCCGCGAAGGCCGCGCAGACCAAGCTCGAAGCCGAGTTTGCGAAGCGCGACAAAGATTTGCAGGACATGGCCGCTCGTCTGAAATCGATATCCGACGCGCTCGACAAGAACAGCTCGTCGCTGTCGGCGAACGACCGTGCGCAGAAGCAGCGCGATCTCGCACAGCTCGACACCGATTTCCAGCGCAAGCAACGCGAATTCCGCGAGGATCTGAACCAGCGCCGCAATGAGGAACTCGCGGCGGTGCTTGATCGCGCGAACAAGGTGATCAAGCAGATCGCCGAGCAGCAGAACTACGATCTGATCGTGCAGGAAGCGGTCTACGTGAGTCCGCGCATCGATATCACCGACAAGGTGTTGAAGGCGCTTGCATCGCCGTCGGCCGGATCGAATTAAGGAGCGCGGGGTCATGGCATTGACGCTCGAGGCGCTCGTCGCGCGATTTGGCGGCGAGATCGTCGGCGACGGCCGACAGGAAGTCGGCTCCCTTGCTCCGCTTGATCAGGCGGGCCCGAAGCAGCTCGCGTTTCTTGCCAATCCGAAGTATCTGGCGCAGGTCGAGGCGACCGGTGCAGGCGCGGTGCTGATCGCGCCGCGCGATCTCGAGAAACTCGGTGCGGCCGCGAACGGCCGCAATTTCATCGTGACGGCGAATCCGTATGCCTATTTCGCACGTGTCGCGCAGATGTTCATTGATCTCGCGGCGCCACAGCGTGCAGCGGGCGTGCATCCGAGCGCGAGCGTCGATCCGGCCGCGCAGGTCGCGGCGAGCGCAGTGATCGGCCCGCACGCGACGGTCGAGGCGGGCGCGGTGATCGGCGAGCGCGTGGTGCTCGACGCAAACGTGTTCGTCGGACGCGGTACACGGATCGGCGACGATTCGCATTTGTACCCGAACGTCACGGTCTATCACGGCTGCGTGCTGGGCGCTCGCGCGATCGTCCACTCGGGCGCGGTGATCGGCTCGGACGGCTTCGGCTTTGCGCCGGATTTCGTCGGCGACGGCGACGCGCGCACCGGGGCGTGGGTGAAGATTCCGCAAGTCGGCGGCGTGACCGTCGGTGCGGACGTCGAGATCGGCGCGAATACGACGATCGACCGCGGCGCGATGGCCGATACCGTCATCGACGAATGCGTGAAGATCGACAATCTCGTGCAGATCGGCCACAACTGCCGGATCGGCGCGTACACGGTGATCGCCGGCTGCGCGGGCATCGCGGGCAGCACGACGATCGGCCGCCATTGCATGATCGGCGGCGCGGTCGGCATTGCCGGGCATGTGACGCTGGGCGATGGCGTGATCGTCACCGCGAAATCGGGCGTGTCGAAATCGTTGCCGAAAGCGGGCATCTACACAAGTGCGTTTCCTGCCGTCGAGCACGGCGACTGGAACAAAAGTGCGGCGCTCGTGCGCAACCTCGACAAGTTGCGCGATCGGATCAAGGCGCTCGAAACCGCGCTGGCCGCACGGGAACACATTGAACAGGATAGCGCCGCCCGAGGTAACGACATCGGCGCATAGCACGGCGTCGACCGGGCGCGCAGGGTGCCGCCCCGGCCGGTCGACTGAACCGCGGGCCGCCTCTTCAGACGCGGCCCGCATCCGCATTCATCACCGCGCAGGCATTGCGTGAGACGAACCACTATGAGTACTGAAAAAATCAATTTCGACATCCACAAGATTCTCTCGCTGCTGCCGCATCGCTATCCGATCCTGCTCGTCGATCGCGTGCTCGAACTCGAACCGCACAAGTCCATCAAAGCGATCAAGAACGTTTCGATCAACGAACCGTTCTTCCAAGGGCATTTTCCGTCGCGACCGGTGATGCCGGGCGTGCTGATTATCGAAGCGCTCGCGCAGGCGGCGGCGCTCCTGACGTTCGCCGAGGAAGAGCAGCGCAACGCGGAAAATACGCTGTACTACTTCGTCGGTATCGACGGCGCGCGCTTCAAGCGGGTCGTCGAGCCGGGCGACCAGTTGATTTTGAACGTCACGTTCGAACGCTACATCCGCGGTATCTGGAAGTTCAAGTCGGTCGCGGAAGTGGACGGCAAGGTCGCGGCGGAAGCCGAACTGATGTGTACCGTCAAGGCGGCCGACTCGGCCCCCTGAACGCCGCCCGACGCATGCCGCACGGCAACGCAACGCGACTTACACATTGAGAGGCAACGGCGCATGAGCAGGATTCACCCCACGGCGATCGTCGAGCCGGGCGCGCAGATCGACGAAACGGTCGAAATCGGCCCGTATGCGATCATCGGGCCGAACGTGACGATCGGCGCGCGGACCACGATCGGTTCGCACAGCGTGATCGAAGGCCATACGACGATCGGCGAGGACAATCGCATCGGCCATTACGCGTCGGTCGGCGGTCGTCCGCAGGACATGAAGTATCAGGGCGAGCCGACGCGGCTCGTGATCGGCGATCGCAACACGATCCGCGAATTCACGACGATTCACACGGGCACCGTGCAGGATGCCGGCGTCACGACGCTTGGCGACGACAATTGGATCATGGCCTACGTGCACATCGGGCACGACTGCCGGGTCGGCAGCCACGTGATCCTGTCGAGCAACGCGCAGATGGCCGGCCACGTGCAGATCGGCGATTGGGCGATCGTCGGCGGGATGTCGGGCGTTCACCAATTCGTGCGGATCGGCGCGCATTCGATGCTGGGCGGCGCATCGGCGCTCGTGCAGGATGTGCCGCCGTTCGTGATCGCGGCGGGCAACAAGGCCGAGCCGCATGGCATCAATGTCGAGGGGCTGCGTCGCCGCGGCTTCTCGCCGGATGCGATTTCCGCGCTGAGAAGCGCCTATCGGCTGCTGTACAAGAACGGTCTGTCGCTCGACGACGCGAAAGTCCAGTTGCGCGAACTCTCGCAAGCGGGCGGCGACGGCGACGCGGCCGTGAAGGCGCTCGTCGATTTCGTCGAGACGTCGCAGCGCGGCATCATTCGCTGACGCAATGGCGTTCCAACCCACCTCGTCGCTGCGCCTCGCGCTCGCCGCTGGCGAGCCGTCGGGCGATCTGCTCGGCGCGTCGCTGCTCGAAGGGCTGCATACGCGGCTTCCGGCGTCGTCCCGTTATTACGGAATCGGCGGGCCGCGGATGATGGCGGCCGGGTTCGATGCGCATTGGCCGATGGAAAAGCTTGCGGTGCGCGGTTACGTGGAGGCGCTCAAGCACATTCCCGAGATTCTGCGCATTCGCGGCGAATTGAAGCGGCAGTTGCTCGCCGAGCCGCCCGACGCGTTTATCGGCATCGATGCGCCCGATTTCAATTTCGGTCTCGAGCATGCGTTGCGCGGCGCGGGCATTCCGACGATCCATTTCGTCTGTCCGTCGATCTGGGCTTGGCGCGGCGGCCGGATCAAGAAGATCGTCAAGGCCGTCGACCATATGCTGTGCCTGTTTCCGTTCGAGCCCGAGTTGCTTGAGAAGGCGGGCGTCGCGGCGACGTTCGTCGGCCATCCGCTCGCCGACGAAATTCCGCTCGAGCCCGATATGCACGGCGCGCGAATCGCGCTCGGCCTGCCGGAAAGCGGCCCCATAGTCGCGGTGCTGCCGGGCAGCCGCCGCTCGGAGATCGAGCTGATCGGGCCGACGTTTTTCGACGCGATGGCACTGATGCAGCAGCGCGAGCCGGCTTTGCGTTTCGTCGTGCCGGCCGCCACGCCGATGTTGCGCACGCTGCTGCAGCCGCTCGTCGACGCGCATCCGCAGCTTTCCGTCACGCTGACGGAGGGCCGCGCGCAGGTTGCGATGACCGCCGCCGACGCGCTTCTCGTGAAAAGCGGCACGGTGACGCTTGAAGCGGCGTTGCTCAAAAAGCCGATGGTGATCTCGTACAAGGTGCCGTGGCTGACCGGCCAGATCATGCGCCGCCAGGGTTATCTGCCCTATGTCGGCCTGCCGAACATTCTCGCGGGCCGCTTCGTCGTGCCCGAGTTGCTCCAGCATTTCGCCACGCCGCAGGCGCTTGCCGATGCGACGCTCACGCAGTTGCGCGACGACGCGAACCGCCGGACCCTGACCGAAATCTTTACCGACATGCATTACACGTTGCGGCAGAACACCGCGGCGCGCGCGGCCGAGGCGGTCGCGCGCGTGATCGACAGCAGGAAGCCGCGCTGATGGCGACGACGCGAAACCCTCGCAGCACCCGAGCCGGCGCGGATCAACCGGCGCTCATCTTCGATGCGCCCGACGAGATCGTCTGCGGCGTCGACGAGGCAGGGCGGGGGCCGCTGGCTGGCCCGGTCGTCGCGGCCGCGGTGATTCTCGATCCCATGCGCCCGATCGAAGGGCTCGACGATTCGAAGGCGCTGTCCGCGAAAAAGCGCGAGCGGCTTTATCACGAGATCGTCGCGCATGCGCGCGCGTATTGCGTCGCGTCGGCGAGCGTCGACGAGATCGATACGCTCAACATCCTGCATGCGACGATGCTTGCGATGAAGCGCGCGGTCGAAGGGCTCGCGCTCACGCCGACGCTTGCGAAGATCGACGGCAATCGGTGCCCGACGCTCGCGGTGCGCAGCGTCGCGATCGTCGGCGGCGATGCGCTCGTGCCGAGCATCTCGGCCGCGTCGATTCTCGCGAAAGTCACGCGCGACCGGATGCTCGCCGATTTGCACGAGCGCTTCCCGATGTACGGTTTCAACGCGCACGCTGGCTATGGCACGCCGCAGCATCTCGCCGCGCTGCGCGAGCACGGGCCGTGCGAGCATCATCGCCGCTCGTTCGCGCCGGTGCGCGCGGCGGCGCTCGATTCCAGCCGATGAAAGCGATCACTTCGCGCGACAACCCGCTGTACAAGCGCCTGAAGGCGCTGGCGGGCTCGGCCCACCAATTGCGGCGCGGCGGCCACGCGCTTCTTGAAGGGTTGCATCTGGCCGCCGCCTATCTGGACGCGCTCGGTCAACCCGAGCTTGCGGTCATCACTGAAGGCGCACTCGCGCATCCGCAGGCGCGGGCGATCGCCGGGCGGATCGATCCCGCGCGGCTTGTCACGCTGCCCGACACGCTGTTCGGGCAACTGTCGGACGTCGTCAACGGGATCGGCGTGCTGCTGCTCGTCGCGCGGCCCACGCCGGCGTTGCCCGAGCGAATCGAGCGCACATCGGTCGTACTCGACGGCGTGCAGGATGCGGGCAATGTCGGCTCGATCCTGCGCAGCGCGGCGGCCGCCGGCGTGACGCAGGTGTTTTGCGCGCCCGGGACGGCTTACGCGTGGTCGCCCAAGGTGCTGCGTTCGGCGATGGGCGCGCATTTTCTGCTCGATATTCACGAGGGTATCGACGCCGACGTGCTGATCGGGCGGCTCGCGATCCCGATCGCGTTGACCGATTCGCACGGCGCGCGTGCGCTCGACGACTGCGATTTGTCGGGGCCGCTTGCATGGGTATTCGGCAACGAAGGCGCGGGCGTGTCGGCCCGCTGGCGGCAAGCGCAGGCGCTTCGCGTGACGATTCCGCAGCCGGGCGGCATGGAATCGCTGAATGTCGCGGCGGCGGCGGCCGTTTGTCTGTTCGAACAATGTCGGCAGCAGCGCGTGCGTGGCGCGTGACGCGGCCGGCGTGGCATCGCTTGGCGTGGTTTTACGCGGATCGGCGCGGCGCCAAGCCGCGCGGCTCGCGTCGCCGGAGCGCCTCCGATGCCGCTCAGCTTCAGTATGATTGCCGCTCGAGCTTGATTTCCTGCAGGATCGTCGTCGCGATTTCCTCGATCGACTTGTGCGTCGACGACAGCCACTTGACTCCTTCGCGCCGCATCATCGCTTCCGCCTCGTTGATCTCGTAGCGGCAGTTCTCGGGCGCCGCATACTTGCTGCCCGGCCGGCGCTCGTTACGAATCTCGGACAGCCGCTGCGGATCGATCGACAGCCCGAATAGCTTGCTGCGATGCGGATGAAGCGGCGTCGGCAGCCTGCCGCGCTCGAAATCCTCCGGAATCAGCGGATAGTTCGCGGCCTTCACGCCGTACTGCATCGCGAGATACAGGCTCGTCGGCGTTTTGCCGCTGCGCGAAACGCCGATCAGGATCACGTCGGCGTCGGCGAGATTGCGGTTCGACTGGCCGTCGTCGTGCGCGAGCGAGAAATTGATCGCCTCGATGCGCGTCTTGTACTCCTCGGTGTCCGCGTTCTGATGGACGCGCCCCATCGCGTGGCTCGACTTGAGCTGCAACTCCTGCTCGAGCGGTTCGACAAAGCGCTGGAACATGTCGAGCACGAGCGCGTTCGAGCGCTTGACGGTCTCGTTCGATTCGCCGTCGACGAGCGTCGTGAACACGATCGGGCGGCGTCCGTCGTGCTGCGCGGCGTCGTTGATC
Organism: Burkholderia singularis; assembly: GCF_900176645.1. Taxonomy (GTDB): domain Bacteria; phylum Pseudomonadota; class Gammaproteobacteria; order Burkholderiales; family Burkholderiaceae; genus Burkholderia; species Burkholderia singularis. The sequence goes on along the minus strand of NZ_FXAN01000025.1, from coordinate 117,794 downwards.
TTCTCGACGGCCGTATAGGCTTTCTCGACCGAGTCGATGAACGGCACGCGGACGAGCCGGAATTTCTGGTCGAACTGGGACAGGATCGAATGCGCGAAGGTTTCGGCGGTGATCCCGGTGCCGTCGGAGACGATGAAAACGGTGGGTAGCATGGGTCGTTGCGTCGAGCGAGTATTGCCGGCCGGCCGCGGCCGGGAAGCGGCCATTCTAGCAAGGGCACGCGCCGGGTGGTGTGCGGGCCCGGCCGCGCGTGAGCGTCGGGCGTGCATGGCCGTCCCGCGCGCGGCGGCGCGTGCGCCGGCTTTCACGTATGCTACGACGGCCCGGCCATGCCGGGCGGCTGACGTTGACGCTTGCGCGTGCCGCAGGCGGATTACCGATAACGGGAGAGGGCCGATGATTCGAACGATGCGAAATAGGTTCGCTGTCTGCGCGATGGCCGCGATTGGCGCGATCGCGCATGCGCAAAGCTTGCCGCTGCCGCCGGGGCTGATCGATCTCGGCAGCGCGGCCGGCGAGCATTTGCTGGCCAGGAGTGCCGCGCGCAGCGCCTATGTGCCGCTCGGCAATCAATTCGTCACGCAGAAGACCGAGAGTTTTTGCGGCGTCGCGTCGCTCGTGATGGTATTGAACGCGCTGCGCGTGCCGGCGCCCGCGGCGGCCGAATATCCGCCTTTTCACTATTTCACGCAGGATAACGTGCTCAACGACGCAACCGAGCAGATCCGCCCGCGCGTGCTAATCGAACAGCGCGGAATGACGCTCGATCAGCTCGGCGCGATCGCGAATGCGCTGGGGCTTGCCGGCGCGGTGCGCCATGCGTCGGACGCCTCGGCCGACGCGTTCCGCGACGAAGCTGTCGCTGCGTTCAGCCGGCCGGGGCATTATGTGCTGGTCAACTATCTGCGCAGCCGGCTCGGCCAGCAGACGGGTGGCCATATCTCGCCGCTCGCCGCCTACGATGCCGGGACCGACCGGTTTTTGATCCTCGACGTGTCCCGTTACAAATATCCGCCCGTCTGGGTGAAGACGGCCGATCTGTACGCGGCGATGAATACGCCCGATTCCGATAACGGCGGACGCAGCCGCGGCTACGTGCTGATTGACGGCGCGCCGGGTGTGCGCTGACCGTCGTGCCGCGGTCCCGCCGGCGTCGGTGCGGCAGGCGCCGCGCGCGGCCAAGCGGAAAACCCCGCGGGTTGGGGGGCGACACTGCGCGCTAGAGCACCAATGCGGGCCCCATGCGCCACATTGCGCAAACGGCACGGTAGAATACCGTCAACCTGTTGGATAAGCCCTTGCGGTCCGGCGCGCGGTTTGATGCCGCGTTCTGTTGAGAAATCCCGGCAAATTCGGCGATTTGTCTGCTTTTTCGCCTTTCTGCCGGGATTTTTTACAAATTCGTCCGGCGTCGTCCGGGCTACCGCGAAGGCTTATCCGACAGGTTGTGCAATGCGCGCCCGCTTTTTTGCAGGCAGGGCGCGTCCGAGCCCGTTTGCACGATCGAGCATTTTTTCCACTTAGGGGCTTGTATGACTAACGCAGCAAACGTCGCAAAGGATCAGGCGTATGTAATTCCGTTCGAGCAGTTGCGAATGACCGATGTCGAGATCGTCGGCGGCAAGAACGCGTCGCTTGGCGAGATGATCAGCCAATTGGCCGAGGCAGGCGTGCGCGTGCCCACCGGTTTCGCAACGACGGCGCTCGCGTTTCGCGATTTCCTCAAGCACAACAACCTGACCGAACGCATTGCGCAGCGTCTCGAGTCGCTCGATGTCGACGACGTGAAGGCGCTCGCCGAAGCGGGCGCGGAAATCCGCCAATGGATCGTCGATGCGCCGCTGCAGTCGCGTCTCGCAGATGAGATCCGTGCGCATTTCGAAACCCTGAAGAACAGCTCGCCGGGCGAATTGTCGTTTGCCGTGCGCTCGTCCGCGACGGCCGAGGATTTGCCGGACGCATCGTTCGCCGGGCAGCAGGAATCGTATCTGAACGTCGTCGGTATCGAAGACGTGCTCGATCGCATGAAGCACGTGTTCGCGTCGCTCTATAACGACCGCGCGATCTCGTACCGGGTGCATAAGGGCTTCACGCATGCCGAGGTTGCGTTGTCCGCCGGGGTGCAGCGCATGGTGCGCTCGGATGTCGGCGCGGCCGGCGTGATGTTTACGATCGATACCGAGTCCGGCTTCAAGGACGCCGTGTTCATCACGTCGAGCTACGGCCTGGGCGAGACGGTCGTGCAGGGGGCGGTGAACCCGGACGAGTTCTATGTGTTCAAGACCACGCTCGCGCAGGACAAATACCCGATCATTCGTCGCTCGATCGGCTCGAAGCTGATCAAGATGGAGTTTACGCAGCCGGGCGAGCCGGGCCGCGTGAAAACGGTCGATGTGCCGCATGAGCAGCGCAACCGCTACTCGATCACCGACGAGGACGTGATCGAACTCGCGAAGTACGCGGTGATCATCGAGAAGCACTATCAGCGTCCGATGGACATCGAGTGGGGCAAGGACGGCCGCGACGGCAAGATCTTCATTCTGCAGGCGCGTCCGGAAACGGTGAAGAGCCAGGCGAACGGCAAGGCCGAGCAGCGCTTCAAGCTGAAGGGCCAGTCGCAGGTGCTGGCGACGGGCCGCGCGATCGGCCAGAAGATCGGCGCGGGGCCGGTGCGCGTGATTCACGATCCGTCCGAGATGGAGCGCGTGCAGCCGGGCGACGTGCTCGTCGCCGATATGACCGATCCGAACTGGGAGCCGGTGATGAAGCGCGCGTCGGCGATCGTCACGAACCGCGGCGGGCGTACCTGCCATGCGGCGATCATCGCGCGCGAACTCGGCGTGCCGGCCGTCGTCGGTTGTGGAGATGCGACCGACGTGCTGAAGGATGGCGCGCTCGTCACGGTATCGTGCGCGGAAGGCGACGAAGGCAAGATTTACGATGGCCTGCTCGAGACCGAGGTGTCCGAGGTGCAGCGCGGCGAGTTGCCGGCGCTGCCCGTCAAGATCATGATGAACGTCGGCAATCCGCAGCTCGCCTTCGATTTCTCGCAGTTGCCGAACGCGGGCGTGGGCCTTGCGCGCCTCGAGTTCATCATCAACAACAACATCGGCGTGCATCCGAAGGCGATTCTCGAGTATCCGAACGTCGATGCCGATCTGAAAAAGGCGGTCGAGAGCGTCGCGCGCGGCCACGCGTCGCCGCGCGCGTTCTATGTCGACAAGCTGACGGAAGGCATCGCGACGATCGCCGCGGCGTTCTATCCGAAGCCCGTGATCGTGCGCCTGTCCGACTTCAAGTCGAACGAGTACAAGAAGCTGATCGGTGGCTCGCGCTATGAGCCGGACGAGGAAAATCCGATGCTCGGCTTCCGTGGCGCGTCGCGCTACGTCGCCGACGATTTCGCGCAGGCGTTCGAGATGGAATGCTTGGCGCTCAAGCGGGTGCGTGACGACATGGGGCTTGCGAACGTCGAAATCATGGTGCCGTTCGTGCGCACGGTGAAGCAGGCCGAGCGCGTCGTCGAACTGCTTGCGAAGTTCGGCCTGAAGCGGGGCGAAAACGGCCTGCGCCTGATCATGATGTGCGAGGTGCCGTCGAACGCGATTCTGGCCGAAGAGTTTCTGCAGCATTTCGACGGTTTTTCGATCGGCTCGAACGACCTCACGCAGCTCACGCTCGGCCTGGACCGTGACTCCGGCATGGAGCTGCTCGCCGTCGATTTCGACGAGCGCGATCCGGCCGTGAAATTCATGCTGAAGCGGGCAATCAGCACGTGCCGCAAGCTCGGCAAGTATGTCGGCATTTGCGGACAAGGGCCGTCCGATCACCCGGATTTCGCGAAATGGCTCGCCGAAGAAGGTATTGCGTCGATTTCGCTGAACCCGGACACGGTTATCGATACGTGGCAGGCGCTGGCGGCGAAACAGTAACGCGCAAACAGCCGAGCGAAATCATCGCGCCGTTTCGGTGGGCGCGATCGGATTTCCGTCGATTTGAAGGCTGTTTGTAAGTTTCATGCTATAAACACCCCGGTAATGTACCGGGGTGTTTTCATATGAGCCGCACTGGCAGGAGGAGCGATGGTGTTCGCGCACGGATGGTGGTGGATCGGTGTGGGCGTGTTCGCCGTTGCTGAATTGCTGACAGGCACGTTCTACCTGCTGATGATCGCGCTCGGCTTTCTCGCGGGCGCCATCGCGCATCTCGCGGGCGCGCCCGTGCAATGGCAGATCGCGGCCGCCGCGTTCGTCGCGCTCGCCGCCGTGTTCGCGCTCAGGCGCTCGGGGCTTGGCCGCCGGCAGCGGCGCGACGCATCGGCGAATCCCGACGTCAATATCGACATCGGCGCGACGCTTGTCGTCGAGCAATGGCGTGATCGGCGCGCGCGCGTCCAGTATCGCGGCGCGCAATGGGACGTGGTGCTCGCCGACGGCGAGCGCGACGACGCGCACCGCTACGAGGTGCGCGCGGTACGCGGCAACTGCCTGGTCGTCGCGGCAAAAGCGCCGGCCTGACGGCGGCGGGCGATTTCCGTCAGGCTCGCCCGCACCGGTTCACATTCCATCCCAATCCTATTCCAGCCAGGAGGACCAATTTCATGGATTCGCTGATTGTCTGGGTGGTGCTGCTCGTCATCGCATTCGTGATCGTGTCGCAGACCGTGAAGATCGTGCCGCAGCAGCATGCATGGGTGCTCGAGCGCTTCGGCCGCTATCACGCGACGCTGTCGCCGGGGTTGAACATCGTGCTGCCGTTCGTCGACCGGATTGCGTACCGGCACGTGCTCAAGGAAATTCCGCTCGATGTGCCGAGCCAGGTTTGCATCACGCGCGACAACACGCAGTTGCAGGTCGACGGCGTGCTGTATTTTCAGGTCACCGATCCGATGAAGGCATCGTATGGCTCGAGCAACTTCGTGCTGGCGATCACGCAGCTCGCGCAGACCACGCTGCGTTCGGTGATCGGCAAGCTCGAACTTGACAAAACGTTCGAGGAGCGCGATTTCATCAATCACAGCATCGTGTCCGCGCTCGACGAGGCGGCGTCAAACTGGGGCGTCAAGGTGCTGCGCTATGAGATCAAAGATTTGACGCCGCCGAAGGAAATCCTGCACGCGATGCAAGCGCAGATCACGGCGGAGCGCGAGAAGCGTGCGCTCGTCGCGGCATCGGAGGGGCGTCGGCAAGAGCAAATCAATCTTGCGTCGGGCGCGCGCGAGGCGGCGATCCAAAAATCCGAGGGCGAGCGGCAGGCGGCGATCAACCAGGCGCAGGGCCAGGCGGCGGCGATTCTGGCCGTGGCCGACGCGAACGCGCAGGCGATTCAGAAGATCGCGCAGGCGCTCCAGGCGCCGGGCGGGATGGACGCGGTGAATCTGAAAGTCGCTGAGCAGTATGTCGGCGCGTTCGGCAATCTCGCGAAGGCGGGCAATGCGCTGATCGTGCCGTCGAATCTGGCGGATCTGAGTTCGGCGATTGCGTCGGCGCTGACGATCGTGAGCCGCGGCGCGCCCGGCGAGGCGCCGGGGACGGTGAAGCCCGGCAGGGGCGGCCCGGATGGCACGGCTTGAGGCGGACGACGCTGCGCCGCCGGCGCGAGTATGCCTGCGGGATTGGCGTGTGAGCGGCGAGCTGCGGACAGCTTATGCCGGTCGATTCGGCATGGTCGGCGCGGCGTTGCCGGTCGGGACGGGCTGCGGGCGAAGGTAGTGAAAGCTCGCCGTCATGATTGTGCCGCCGGTATGCGGCAGTGCCGGGCGGCGTTGCTGGCGGCCGACGCAGCCAGGCAAGCCGGCCTGGCCTGAACGGGCGCCGCCGTCTTCTTCCGGTTTAACCCCACGGCTGCGGCAAAATGCCGCGGTTTAAGCTGCGGAGCGCAGGATGCGCGCCTTCTCGCGCTCCCAGTCGCGCTTCTTCTCGGCCTCGCGCTTATCGTGCAATTTCTTGCCTTTTGCGAGGCCGATCTCGCACTTCACGCGGCCGCCCTTGTAGTGGAAGTTCAGCGGCACGAGCGTATAGCCGCGCTGCTCGACCTTGCCGATCAGTTTCTTGATCTCGTCGCGGTGCAGCAGCAGCTTGCGGGTGCGCACCGGATCGGGCTTGATGTGCGTCGAGGCTTCGGGCAGCGGGCTGATGTGCGTGCCGATCAGGAAGATTTCCGCGTTCTTCACGACCACGTAGCCTTCCTTGATCTGTCCGCGCCCCGCGCGCAGTGCCTTGACCTCCCACCCTTCGAGCACGAGCCCCGCTTCATAGCGTTCTTCGATGTGGTAATCGAAGAACGCTTTTCTATTGTCGATGATGCTCATGAAGGGAAATGGCCAACTCGTCTAAAATTACGATTCTAGCAAAGCAAGCCGGCATTGGCCCGGCTTGCGCGTTTACCTTAGCGACGCCGCGATTTATGGCAGATGTTCAGAAAACCGTATTGATCCGCCATTCGGTGGAGCAGATGTTCGACCTCGTTACCGATGTCGCCGATTACCCGAACTTCCTGCCGTGGTGCGGCGGCGTCGAGATTCGCCGGAAGGATGAAACGGGGATGGAGGCGCGCATCGATATCAACTTCAAGGGCATCCGTCAGCATTTTGCGACCCGCAATACGCAGCAGCGGCCTACCCGCATCGACATGGAGTTCGCCGACGGCCCGTTTCGCAAGTTCACCGGTTACTGGCGCTTCACACCGCTGCGTGCGGACGCGTGCAAGATCGAGTTCGTGTTGCACTATGAATTTTCGAGCATCATCCTCGAGAAGCTCATCGGCCCGGTGTTTACGCACATCGCGAACACGTTCGTCGATTCGTTCGTGAAGCGCGCCGATCAGCGCTACGGCAAGGGGTGATCCGCATGCCGAAGGTTCAGGTCTGCTATGCGTTGCCCGAGCGGCAAACGCTCGTCACCGTCGATGTGCCCGCCGGAGCGAGTGTGCGCGACACGATCGAAGCAAGCGGCGTGCTCGCGCGGCACCCGGAAATCGATCTCGCGAAGCTGAAAACGGGCATCTTCGGCAAGCTCGCGCCGCTCGATGCGCCGGTTGCGCAAGGCGATCGCGTCGAGATTTACCGGCCGCTCATCGTCGATCCGAAGCTCGCGCGTCAGCGTCGTGTCGACAAGACGCGGCGGGAAGGCTCGATCGAGGGCCGCAAGTGGCTGCCGAAGGATTCGCGCTGAAGAAGGGATGCCGTTTCCTCCCGGAAATCAGGTTGGTTCGGGCAGCGTGATCCGGATCCGGTGACGCCTCTGCGGGCGCGTGCGGCGAACACGCTGCGCACATGGCCGTCGCGGCCGCCGGTAAAACGTGTGTGGCGCGCGATAGCGGAGCCGCCGCGCGCGGTTTTCCCGCACGGCGGCGCGGCTCGCTCAATGCGCGGGCAGATTCGCGTTCAGGCCCGGCTCGTTCGCGCGAGCGCCGCCGTGGCCGTCGCCGTGCCGGCGCACCGCACCATAGACGCCAGCAAGCAGGAGCGCGAGCGCCGCGATTTCGAGCGCGCGCGGCAGCCGGTGATCGTAGACGAAACCGTAGGCGAGCGCGAAGACGGTCTCGAACACGATCAACTGGCCGGACAGCGTAAGCGGCAGCCGCTTCGACGCGGCGTTCCAGAGCCCGTTGCCCAGCCACGACGCGCCGATCGCAAGCCCGAGATTGAGCAGCCAGAACAGCTGCCAGCGCCCGGCGGGCAGGGCTGCCTGCACGGCATCGACGCCGTTTGGCAGTGCCGCCACAGCAAGCCAGATCAGTATGCCGATCAGCCCCGTCACGACGCCCCACAGCACCGACCATTCGTTGCCGTTGAAGCGATGGTGACGCTGCAGGTAGCGCGTGTTCGCAACCGCGTACCAGGTCCAGCTTGCAAGCGCGCCGGTCGCGCAAGCGATGCCGGCGAGCTTGTGCGCGAGCGTCGTCGCGTGCGCGGCCTGCGACGTGAAGAGATCGACATTGATGCACGCGATACCCGCGATCACCAGCGCGAGCGGCGCGGCGAGGCGCTTGAGCGGCATCGCGCCGCCGTCGGACAGGCCCGCGAGCGTCACGGTGACGGGCAGCACCCCGACGATCAGCGAACTCGGCGCGATGCCGATCAGATGCACTGAGGCCGACAGCAGCATGTAGTATGCGACGTTGCCGACCAGCGCGAGCTTCGCGAGCGCGACGATATCGCCGCGCGTGAGCCGCGCAAGCAGCGAGCGTGCGGCGGGCAGCGCGGCCGCGAGCGACACCAGGCCGTACATCGCGTAGCGTCCGGCGCTCAACAGGAGCGGCGAGAAATCGGGCAACAGCCTCGGCACGAGGAACACCGTGCCCCACAAGGCTCCCGCCAATACGCCATAAGCCACGCCGCGCCGCATTCCAAGCTCTCCGAAAAAGGTGACGAGCGCGCATCTTATCCATGCGCGATGCGTGCGTCTTGTTCGATTCTGCATTCGCGGACCGACGCGCGCCGGCGCGACGTTTGACTCGCGCGCGGACTGCGAAAACGAAACCGGATCGAAAACGACTCGAAGCCGGAATCGAACGCGGCTCGCCGGCACGCATCGCGAAAACGCTAAGCCGTTGTTCGTGTTGTGAAAATCGGCCGGGCATCGCGTATAATTCGGTTTTGCGCCTATAGGATTTGCCATGCGTCTGATCCAAAAAGCACTCACGTTCGATGACGTGCTCCTCGTCCCGGCGTTCTCCGACGTTCTGCCGCGCGACACCAGCCTCAAGACTCAGCTGACCCGCAACATTTCCCTGAACATGCCGCTCGTGTCCGCCGCGATGGACACGGTCACCGAAGGTCGTCTGGCGATCGCGATGGCGCAGCAAGGCGGCGTCGGCATCGTTCACAAGAATCTGACGCCGCTCGAGCAGGCTCGCGAAGTCGCGAAGGTCAAGCGCTTTGAATCGGGCGTCGTGCGCGATCCGATCACGGTGCCGCCCGGCATGAAGGTGCGCGACGTGATCGCGCTGTCGCGCCAGCACGGCATTTCGGGGTTTCCGGTCGTCGAGGGCACGAAGCTCGTCGGCATCGTGACGAACCGCGACCTGCGTTTCGAAACCCGCCTCGATGAGCCGGTCAAGTCGATCATGACGCCGCGCGAGCGGCTCGTGACGGTCAAGGAGGGCACGCCGCTCGCCGACGCGAAGGCGCTGATGCACAGCCACCGCCTCGAGCGCGTGCTGGTCGTCAACGACGCGTTCGAACTGCGCGGCCTGATGACGGTCAAGGACATCACGAAGCAGACTGAGCACCCGGACGCGTGCAAGGACGAACACGGCAAGCTGCGCGTCGGCGCGGCGGTCGGCGTCGGCCCCGACAATGAAGAGCGCGTCGAGCTGCTCGTGCAGGCGGGCGTCGACGTGATCGTCGTCGATACCGCGCATGGTCACAGCAAAGGCGTGCTCGAGCGGGTGCGCTGGGTCAAGCAGAACTTCCCTGGAGTCGAGGTGATCGGCGGCAATATCGCCACCGCGGCGGCCGCGAAGGCGCTCGTCGAATATGGCGCGGACGCGGTGAAGGTCGGCATCGGCCCCGGCTCGATCTGCACGACGCGCATCGTCGCGGGCGTAGGCGTGCCGCAAATCAGCGCGATCGCGAACGTGTCCGATGCGCTGAAGGGCTCGGGCGTGCCGTGCATCGCCGACGGCGGCATCCGCTTCTCGGGCGACGTGTCGAAGGCGCTCGCCGCGGGCGCGAACGCGGTGATGATGGGCAGCATGTTCGCCGGCACCGAGGAGGCGCCGGGCGACGTGTTCCTGTACCAGGGCCGCCAGTACAAGTCGTATCGCGGCATGGGTTCCGTCGGCGCGATGAAGGACGGCGCGGCCGACCGCTACTTCCAGGACAATTCCGCGAATATCGACAAGCTCGTGCCGGAAGGCATCGAGGGCCGCGTCGCGTACAAGGGCTCGGTTAACGCGATCATCTTCCAGTTGATCGGCGGCGTGCGCGCGAGCATGGGCTACTGCGGCTGCAAGACGATTGCCGAGTTGCACGACAAGGCCGAGTTCGTTCAGATCACCGCGGCGGGCATGCGCGAATCGCATGTGCACGACGTGCAGATCACCAAGGAAGCGCCTAACTATCACGTGGACTGATCGCCGATGAAACCGTTGCTGCGCGCTGTTCTCGTCATCGATGCGTTGCTGTTCGCCGCGTTCGGCCTGCTGTTCGTGCTGACGCCGTGGAAAGCGTTGTACGACGCGCTGCAACTGGTCACCGTCGATCCCGCGATGCTCGGGCAGGCGTTTGGCATCGCGCTGCTCGGGTTGGCGTGGCTGTCCGCGCATGCGGCCTTCAATGGCGATTTGACCGCCGGCGTGGCGCGCGCGGTCGGCCATGTCGGTTGGCTGACGGGCGTTGTCATGCTCGTCTGGCTGCTGGCGCTGCGTTCGCCGCAGTTGTCGGCATTCGGACAGTTCGTATCGGTGGTGGCGGGCGTCGTGCTGCTCGCGCTCGGGCTCGGCGGCGTGCGGCTCGCAGCCGCGGTGCGGCGGCGCGAGAAGACGCAGGCGGCCGATGCGCGTGCGGCGCTCAAGCAGCCGGCTGAACCGGCTCCGGTTTCGTCGCGCGTGGGGCGTAGCGAGCCGAGTGTGTTGTCGCGCGAGAGCGCTGCAACCCAGACGCTTTCCGGAGCGCAGGCGGCGACACGCGCGGGCGCAGCCGATCCGGCATCGCCGGGCGCGGCGCAGGGCGCCGCCGATGCGAACGGCGACGGCGATGCGGCGCAGCCGCCGTCTCGACCGTGAGCGGGCGGCTTCGGCTAGTCCAGCCTGGCCGCGCGCCGCAGTCCGACTTCGACATTCGTTTTGATGCAGCGCCTCGGGCGCTGCTTTTCATATTTTCTAGTTCTTTTTCCAGTCCGCTGCCATGCACGACAAAATCCTGATTCTCGACTTCGGTTCGCAAGTCACTCAACTGATCGCGCGGCGCGTGCGCGAAGCGCATGTCTACTGTGAAATTCATCCGAATGACGTGTCCGACGAATTCGTGCGCGAGTTCGCGCCGAAGGGTGTGATCCTGTCGGGCAGCCATGCGAGCACATATGAGGATCAGCAACTGCGCGCGCCGCAGGCGGTGTGGGAACTGGGCGTACCCGTGCTCGGCATTTGCTACGGCATGCAGACGATGGCGGTGCAATTGGGCGGCAAGGTCGAGTGGAGCGATCATCGCGAATTCGGTTATGCGGAAATGCGCGCGCATGGCCACACGCGCCTGCTCGACGGCATCGAGGATTTCCGCACGGAGCAGGGCCACGGGATGCTGAAGGTGTGGATGAGCCACGGCGACAAGGTCACCGGGATGCCCGAGGGCTTCAAGCTGATGGCATCGACGCCGAGCTGCCCGGTCGCTGGCATGGCCGACGAGGCGCGCGGTTACTACGCGGTGCAATTCCACCCGGAAGTCACGCACACGGTGCAGGGCCGCAAGATACTCGAGCGCTTCGTGCTCGACATCGCAGGCGCGAAGCCCGACTGGATCATGCGCGACCACATCGACGAAGCGGTCGCACGGATTCGCGAGCAAGTCGGCGATGAGGAAGTGATTCTCGGCTTGTCGGGCGGCGTCGATTCGAGCGTTGCCGCGGCGCTGATTCATCGCGCGATCGGCGATCAGCTTACTTGCGTGTTCGTCGATCACGGCTTGCTGCGCCTGAATGAGGGCAAGATGGTGCTCGATATGTTCGAAGGGCGCTTGCATGCGAAGGTCGTGCACGTCGATGCATCCGAGCAGTTTCTCGGTCATCTCGCGGGCGTCGCCGATCCGGAGCAAAAGCGCAAGATCATCGGCCGCGAGTTCGTCGAAGTGTTCCAGGCCGAGGCGAAGAAGCTGTCCAACGCGAAGTGGCTCGCGCAAGGAACGATCTATCCGGACGTGATCGAATCGGGCGGCGCGAAGACAAAGAAGGCGACCACGATCAAGAGTCATCACAACGTCGGCGGCCTGCCCGAGACGCTCGGCCTCAAGCTGCTCGAGCCGCTGCGCGACCTGTTCAAGGACGAGGTGCGCGAACTCGGCGTTGCGCTCGGCTTGCCGCACGAGATGGTATATCGGCATCCGTTCCCGGGGCCGGGCCTGGGCGTGCGGATTCTCGGGGAGGTCAAGCGCGAGTATGCGGACTTGCTGCGCCGCGCGGACGCGATTTTCATCGAAGAACTGCGCGCGACGAAGGCGGCCGGGCAGGATGCCGCCGCGGGTCTGTGCACGCCGGAGCAGGTCGGCAAGAGTTGGTATGACCTGACGAGTCAGGCGTTTGCGGTGTTCTTGCCGGTGAAATCGGTCGGCGTAATGGGCGATGGCCGCACTTACGATTACGTGGCCGCGCTGCGCGCGGTGCAAACCACCGACTTCATGACCGCGCATTGGGCGCATCTGCCGTATGCGTTGCTTGGGCGAGTGTCGAACCGGGTCATCAACGAGGTGCGGGGGATCAATCGCGTTGTCTATGATGTGTCGGGGAAGCCGCCGGCGACGATCGAGTGGGAATGATCCGGCGTCCGGCACCGGCCGGCATCCGCTGGCGGTAAAACACACCTAGGCCCGTGATTTCGCGGGCTTTTTTGCATTTCTGCCAGGTAATGGCGGATGCCTTCCCGCACCCGCAAGCACGTTTTTCTTACGGCATGAGCGATGGCATGCCGACCGACACCAAGCCGCGCAACCTCCAGCCGAAGGACAAACTTTACGGGAGGCGCTTTAGACGATTCCGAAAGAGCGGATGAAGCGATGCAATCCTCACGCGGAGTGCAGCCGCGGCCCGCCGCGAACAGATGCCGCAGCGGTGTGTCGTGGAAAGTCGGGCGAGCACGCAGCCGCTCTATCGGCTAACTTGCGCGCCGGGGTTTTGTCTTCGGCTTGTCCAACGAAGCCGGAAATACCCGGGCGCACAGGAAATCGACAAAGGCCCGAACCTTCGGCGACGCATGCTTGCTGGCGGGCCAGAGCACATGGAATACGCCAGTGCGTTCCACGTAATCGGCCAGCACAGTACGCAGCCGTCCATCCGCCAAAGGTTCCTTGATCGAGAACTCCGGTAGATAGGCGATGCCCAAGCCCAGCAGCGCAAAGCACACGCGCGTCTCGATGTTGTTGCAGATCATCGAGGTTGGCAGCACCAGTTCAGGCTCGCCGGCCGCGCGGCGCAGCGCCCATGTCTCCAGCCTGCCGCTGTTGGGAACGCGATAGTGCAGGCAAGTGTGTCCGAGCAAATCCGCGGGTACTTGGGGCGTACCGCGCCGCGCCAGATAATCGGGCGACGCCACCAGCATCGAGCGGAAGGCGCCGAGCCTACGGGCGGACAGGCGCGAGTCGGTCGGATCGCCGGTTCTGACCACGGCATCGAAGCCTTCGTCGATCACATCCACCAGCCGGTCGGTGAAATCCAAATCCAATTCGATTTCAGGGTACTCGCGCATGAATTCGCCGAGCACGGGCAGCACGAGCGAGCTGACCAACGGCAGGCTGACTCGCAGGCGGCCGCGTGGCGCTGCGGTGGCTTGCGACAGTTCCAATTCCGCCGCTTCGATTTCGGCGAGGATGCGGCGGCTACGCTCCAGGAACAGCGCGCCTTCGGCCGTCAGCGTGACGCTGCGTGTACTGCGGTGAAACAGGCGTGTGCCCAGTTTCTCCTCCAGCCGCGCGACGCTCTTGCCGACGGCAGACGCCGACACCCCAAGCAGCCGGCCGGCAGCGACGAAACTGCGTGTTTCAGCCACCTGTACGAACACCACGAAGCCGTTGAGGCTGTCCATTTGGCACCTCGATTACGGACATAAATGTCCATTCAAACAGGAACTTTACCCTACTTTTTCTTTAATCGCGGGCCTTTTATCGTGGCGGGAATGTTCATCGATTAAAGAAATTTTCCATGGCAATTCCTGCACTTGCTCTGCGCCCAGGCGTCCCGCCGGCGAATTTGTCGGTCCGAATTCAGGACGCGGTCCAACAAGCACTGGATGAGCGTCGCTTGGTCGGCGCCGTGGTGCTCGTAGCCCGCCACGGCGAATTGATTCATCGCCACGCCGCTGGCTGGGCGGATCGTGAGAACGCATGGGCGATGCCCGTGGATGCGGTCTTTCGCTTGGCGTCGGTGAGCAAGCCGATCGTTTCGGCTGCGGCGCTGGTACTCGTGGCGCAAGGCCGGCTCGATCTCGATGACAGCATCGAGCGCTGGCTGCCCGAGTTCCGGCCGCGGCTGGCCGATGGCCGAGCGGCGCGAATCACGGCCCGGCAACTGCTGAGCCATACAGCCGGGCTGGGCTACCGCTTTTTAGAAGCCCGTGCGGATGGCCCATATGCGCGGGCCGGTGTGTCGGACGGCCTGGATGCGTCCGGCATCAGCTTGGAGGAAAACCTGCGCCGGATCGCCAGTGTCCCGCTGCTGTACGAGCCGGGTACTGCGTGGGGCTATTCGCTGGCAACGGACGTATTGGGTGCGTTGATTGAGCGGGTGCATGGCGAGCCGCTTGATGCGGCGGTGCGCCAACTCGTGACAGGCCCGCTGGGTATGAAGGACACCGGCTTTGCCGTGCCCGATGCGCGGCGCGTGGCGGCCGCCTATGTAAATGGCGCGCCGCAGCCGCATCGTCTGGCGGAGGGGGAGACCGTTTCTCCGTTCGACGGCGCAGTCGGCATCCGCTATAGCCCTGCGCGCATTTTCGACCCGCGCGCATTTCCTTCGGGGGGCGCGGGCATGGCTGGAACCGCTGACGATTTCTTGCGGCTGCTGGAAGCGTTGCGCCAAGGCTCCGGTGTGCTCCTGCCCGACGAGCTGATCGCGGAGATGGCGCGAGATCAGACCGGCGGCCGGGAACTGCCTGATGCGCCGGGTTTCGGTTTCGGACTGGGGTTCTCGGTGCTGCGCGACCAGACGTTGGCCGATTCGCCTGAATCGGAGGGCACTTGGCGCTGGGGCGGCGCCTACGGCCATTCGTGGTTCGTGGATCGGGCGCAGGGGCTCAGTGTCGTCGCACTCACCAACACGCTGTACGAAGGCATGTCGGGGCGCTTCGTCATTGAACTGCGCGATGCGGTTTATGGCGCGTTGGGGACAGTGCGATGACCGGGTCACAGCAAGCCCGTTTTCCGCTCGCATCACTGCTGGTCCTGGCGTTGGCCGGTTTCGTCACGATCCTGACTGAAGCGTTGCCTGCGGGCCTGCTGCCCCAGATCAGCACCGGCCTGGGCATTTCCGATGCGCTGGCCGGGCAGGTCGTGACGCTCTATGCCATCGGCTCGCTGCTGGCGGCGATTCCGCTGACCGTCGCGACGCAGCGCGCGCGGCGGCGCCCGCTGCTGCTGGCGGCTATTGCGGGCTTCGTCGTCGCCAATACCGTCACGGCGTTTTCCGGCAGTTATGCCGTGACGATGGTGGCGCGCTTTGTGGCGGGTGTGTCGGCTGGGCTGCTTTGGGCGCTGCTGGCTGGCTATGCCGCGCGCATGGTGCCCGAGCATCAGAAGGGCCGGGCCATCGCCGTGGCGATGGTGGGCACGCCATTGGCCCTGTCGCTGGGCGTGCCGGCAGGGACCTTTCTCGGCAAGCTGGTGGGCTGGCGGGTGTGTTTCGGCATTATGAGCGGGCTGGCGCTGCTGCTCATGGCAGGCGTGCGCGCCAAGGTGCCGGACTTCGCGGGGCAGGCGCCGGGCAAGCGGCTGTCGCTGAGCCACGTATTCACCGTGGCCGGCGTGCGCCCGGTGCTGTTTGTGGTGTTGGCCTTCGTGCTGGCGCACAACATTCTCTATACCTACATTGCGCCGTTTCTCGCGAAGGCAGGCATGGCAGAACGGACGGACTTAGTGCTGCTGGTGTTTGGTGTCACGTCGCTGCTGGGTATCTGGATCATCGGCGTGCTGATCGACCGCCATCTGCGTGCGCTGACGCTCGCCAGCACGGTGTTGTTCGGCTTGGCTGCGTTGGCGCTCGGCGTGGCGGGCAATGCGCCTGTCGTGGTGTACGCGGCGGTGGCCGCTTGGGGGTTGGCCTTTGGCGGCACGGCGACGCTGTTTCAGACGGCCATCGCGATCACGGCCGGGGAGGGGGCCGATGTGGCGCAGTCGATGCTGGTCACAACCTGGAATCTGGCGATCGCGGCAGGCGGCAGCATCGGCGGCGTGCTGCTGGATCGTCTCGGCGTTGCCGCGTTTTCTCCGACACTGCTTGTACTGCTGGCCGCAACGCTGGTCGTCGTGTGGGCTGCCAAGCATCACGGCTTTCCGGCAGCGAGGCAGTGAGACGCGTAATCCGGCAGATATGCCGCGCCGGTTCGGACAGTGGAGAGAGCGGGTATTGGCGGCGGCTGCGCCAAGCGGTAGCAAGAACAGCGCCTTTTTTTGCATTGCGGTCCAAATGTCGAACATTTGCTCGGTCGGGCTGGACCTTGGCGCGGCGCCTGTTAAAATCCGCATGCCGCATTGTTTTGAATCCCTGATGAAACTGCTTGACGCTCTAGTCGAACAACGTATCGCCGCCGCCGTCGCGCGGGGGGCGTTCGACGGCTTGCCGGGATCCGGCCTGCCCATGGAACTGGATGACGATCTGCTCGTGCCGGAAGAGGTGCGTGTCGCGAACCGGATCCTGAAGAACGCGGGCTTTGTGCCGCCCGCGGTCGAGCAATTGCGCGCGCTGCGCAACCTGCAGGACGAACTGCGCGCGGTCAGCGACCGTGCTACGCGGTGCCGGCTGCAGGCGAAAATGCTTGCCCTCGATATGGCACTGGAATCGCTGCGCGGCGGCCCGATGGTCGTGCCGCGCGAATATTGCCGCCGCATCGCCGAGCGTCTGTCCGAGCGCGTGCTGGACGAAGCGCCTAGCGAAGCGGGGCCGATGTGAAGTCTGACGGTGTGCCCGCACCCGATATCTTGTCCGCTTTATCCGATTGCACGGCGCGGCCAGCGCCGATGCCGCCGTCGCCGGCTGGCGACGAGCGCGATCGCCGCTACATGCGGCTTGCGCTCGACGCCGCCGCGCAGGCGCGCGCCGCCGGCGAAGTGCCGGTCGGCGCGGTGCTCGTGCGCGGCGACGACGTGATCGCGCGCGGCTTCAATCATCCGATCGGCGGTCACGATCCGTCCGCGCATGCCGAGATGGCTGCGTTGCGCGCGGGCGCGCAGGCGCTGCGCAATTACCGGATGCCGGGCTGCGAACTGTACGTGACGCTCGAGCCGTGTTTGATGTGTGCGGGCGCGATCATGCATGCGCGAATCGCGCGCGTCGTTTATGGTGCGCCCGATCCGAAGACGGGGGCGTGCGGCAGCGTCGTCGATGCGTTTGCCGATACCCGGCTGAACCATCACACGACGGTCGTAGGGGGCGTGCTTGCCGACGAGTGCGGCGCGGCGCTCAAATCCTTCTTCGCCGAACGTCGGCACGCGATGCGCGAGGCGCGCCGTGCGCGGGCCGTGTCCGATGCGTGCGGTATGCCCGCTGCGCCGCCGCGCGACGACTGAACCCCGCTGCGCGGCGTGTCTCTAAATCTGTCTGATCCATTCTTTCCGCGATTTCATGACTTCCACGTTCCGCACGCCGCGCACGATCCGCCTGCTTGCTCCATCCGGTTATCCGCATGATCCGGCGGCGATCGGCCGCGCGCTCGAACGCCTGAGCGCCGAGCGGCACAGCATCGAGAATCTCGACGCGACGCAGCGCCGTTATCAGCGTTTCGGCGGCACCGACGGCGAGCGCGCGGGCGATCTGAACCGCCTCGCCGATCCGTCGGCGCCGCTGCCCGACATCGGTCTCGCGGTGCGCGGTGGCTACGGTGCCGTGCGCATCCTGCATGGGCTCGACTATCGCGGCCTCGAGCGCCGGTTGCGCGATCGGCCGGTCGCGCTCGTCGGCCATAGCGACTTCACCGCGATCCAGCTCGCGCTGTATGCGAAAGCGCATATCAAGACGTTTGGCGGCCCGATGCTGTCCGCCGATTTCGGCGCGGAAACGCCGAGCGAATTCACGATGACGAATTTCTGGCGAACGCTTTCGCAGCCGTCGACCACGATCGTGTCGGACGCGCCACAGGTACAGCGTGTGAGCGCGACCGGCACGCTCTGGGGCGGCAATCTTGCCATCCTGGTGTCGCTGATCGGCACGCCTTACATGCCGTCGATCGAGGGCGGAATTCTGTTCATCGAAGACGTCAACGAACAGCCGTTCCGGATCGAACGAATGATCTATCAGCTGCATCTGTCCGGCATTCTCGCGCGTCAGCAGGCGCTCGTGCTCGGCCAGTTCACCGGTGCGCGCTCGTTCGAGTACGACAATGGTTACGACATGCAGGCGATGATCGAGCAGGTGAGGGAAGTGGTGGGTATTCCGGTCGTCACGGGGTTACAGTTCGGGCACGTGCCGGATTTGCTGACATTGCCGTTCGGCGCGCATGCGCAACTCGTCGCGAATGAGCATGGTTTCAGGCTGACGATGTCGGACTACCCAAGTCTGGCCGCGTGACGGATGGGAGACGGCAACACGGAAAAAGCGGGCAACCGTTTTTTTTCTATGCCTAAAATGCAACTAACGGTCTAATTTCCGATAATCGGCCAATCGGCTATGCACAGTTTCGATGCGGAATTGTCAACAAAAAATCGAGCTGGATGTAGTTGAAAAATCAAGGTAAAGCGCGCGGACGGTCATGAAAAATAGAGGATAAAGGTGCACGTGCACGCTGAAGGGGCAAATGAAATCTCCCAAGTTGTGCAAAATTTTCCAATTGAATTGTTGACAATATTTATGTCCAACCTACGATGCTAACCAGAACGAGATGCGAACCATGACGAAGAAGGACGCGGCTCAAGCGAACGCGAGCCCTGAGTCGATCGCCGAGCGGGTGCGCACGGCGATCCTCGAGCATCGGCTCGCGCCTGGCGCGAAGCTGACCGAAGCGCAGTTGTGCGAAGTATTTGGCGTGAAGCGCGGCACGATTCGGCAGGCGCTCGCGTTGCTGGCCACTGACCGGCTCGTCGATCTCGAGCCGAATCGCGGTGCGTTCGTCGCGAGCCCGACGTTGCAGGACGTGCACGAGGTGTTCGAAATGCGGCGGATCATCGAGCTTGCGGTGATGGAGCGGCTTGCGAGCGGACCCGGCGCGAAGCGTCTGAAAGGCGTCGCGGCGATGATCGACCAGGAGCGCGATGCGTTCGAGCGGCGCGATTTCCCGGCATGGGTCAGGCTCTCCGGCGAGTTCCATACCGCGCTTGCCGCGCTGACGGGCAACACCGTGCTTGCCGATTGCCTGAACGGACTCGTGGCGCGTTCGACGCTGATGTCGGCGCTCTACGAATCACACGGGCGCAGCCCGTGTTCGTTCGACGATCACACGCAGATTCTCGCCGCGCTCGAGGCGGGCGATGCGAAGCGCGCGACCGAACTGATGGCGCGCCATCTGCAGCATGTCGAATTGAAGATGCTCGATCGACCCGCGTCAGGCGCGGTCGATCTGCGCGAGGTGTTCGGCGACGCGGGCTGATGCCCGTTCGCACACCGAAGCGCTCACTGAACTGACCGAATGCCGGGCGGGCGTCCAAGCACGGCTGCTCGTCAGCCCGGTGCCGGGCGGTTGCGCCCGGGCCGCGATTTCAACGACAGCCGCGCGGCCCGGCCGCGGCAGGCAAGGAGATGTCATGGTTCAGTTCAGTGTTGCGCAGCAGCGCGTGTCGCCCGGTTCGCATGATGGATTTGACGAGAGCAGCGCCGGCAAAGCGGGTGATGGCGCATTGCCCGCCGGCTACAGCAATCGTCTGTATAACGAAGATCTCGCGCCGCTCGCGAACCAGCGTTGGGGTGCTTACAACATCTTCGCGTTCTGGATGTCCGACGTGCACAGCGTCGGCGGTTATGTGTTTGCCGGCAGCCTTTTCGCACTCGGCCTGACGAGTTGGCAGGTGCTCGTCGCGCTGATTGTCGGGATCGGCATCGTCAATCTGCTGTGCAATTTGATCGCGAAGCCGAGCCAGCAACTCGGCGTGCCGTATCCGGTGGCCTGCCGCGCGACGTTCGGCGTGCTCGGAGCGAACGTGCCCGCGGTGATTCGCGGGCTGATCGCGGTCGCATGGTATGGCATCCAAACTTATCTCGCGTCGAGCGCACTCGTGATCGTCGTGCTCAAGTTCTTTCCGCAATGGATGCCCTATGCGGATGTACACCGTTACGGTTGGCTCGGCCTGTCGGCGCTCGGCTGGGCTGGCTTCATGCTGCTGTGGGGGCTGCAGGCGGTGGTGTTCTGGAACGGAATGGAGACGATCAAGAAATTCATCGATTTCGCCGGCCCCGCAGTGTACGTCGTGATGTTCGTCCTCGCCGGTTACATGGTGTGGCGCGCGGGCTGGCGCCACATCGGTCTTAACCTCGGCGGCGTCAAGTATCGCGGCGTCGATGCGCTGCCGGTGATGGTGACCGCGATCTCGCTCGTCGTGTCGTATTTTTCCGGGCCCATGCTCAATTTCGGCGATTTCTCCCGCTACTGCGCGAGTTATGCCAGTGTGAAGCGCGGCAACTTCTGGGGGCTGCCTGTCAATTTCATCGCGTTCTCGCTCGTGACCGTGATCACGACGGCCGCGACGCTGCCGGTGTTCGGACAACTGATTACCGATCCGGTCGAGACGGTGGGCCGTATCGATCATCCGACGGCGGTGATACTTGGCGCGCTGACCTTTACGATCGCGACGATCGGCATCAATATCGTCGCGAACTTCGTGTCGCCCGCGTTCGATTTCTCGAACGTTGCGCCGCGCCTGATCAGCTGGCGCACGGGGGGGATGCTCGCGGCCGTTGCGTCGGTGTTCATCACGCCGTGGAATCTCTTTAACAATCCGGCCGTGATCCATTACACGCTCGACGTGCTCGGCGGCTTTATCGGCCCGCTGTATGGCGTGCTGATCGCGGATTTCTATCTGGTCAAGCGCGGTGCGTTGCGACGCGACGATCTATACACGATGTCGGCGCACGGTGCGTACTGGTATCGCAACGGGGTGAACCGGCGCGCGATCGCGGCACTGATTCCCGCTGCCGTGATTGCCGTCGCGTGCGTGGTCGAACCGGTCTTCGCGGGGCTCGCGAATTTTTCATGGTTCGTCGGCGCGACACTGGCCGGTGCGTTTTATCTGACGCTTGCCAAAAAGACGTAATGGAGTCCTCATGAAAATCAAGCTCATCAATCCGAACACGACACAGCGGATGACCGATGCGATGGGCCGTTGCGCGCGCGAAGTCGCCTCGGCGGGCACGACGGTCGTGGCGGTGAGCCCGCCGATGGGGCCGCCCTCGATCGAATGCCATTACGACGAGGCGCTCGCGGTGCCGGGGCTGCTCGCCGAGGTGGAAGCGGGCGAGCGTGACGGTTTCGATGGCTACGTGATCGCGTGTTTCGGCGATCCGGGCCTTTATGCGGCGCGCGAACTCGCACGCGGGCCGGTGATCGGCATCGCGGAGGCGGCAATGCATGCGGCGAGCGTGCTCGCGCCGGGCTTCTCGGTCGTCACGACGCTTGCGCGCACCTGCGCGATCGCGTGGCACCTGGCCGAGCGCTACGGTATGAGGCGCTTTTGCCGCAATGTGCGCGCGACCGACGTGGCGGTGCTCGATCTCGACAAGCCCGGTTCGGCCGCGCGGCGGGTGATCATCGACGAATGCAGGCGCGCGCTCGACGAGGATGGCGCGGAGGCGATCGTGCTCGGCTGCGCGGGGATGGCGGAGTTTGCGCGCGAAATCGAGCACGCGATTGGCGCGCCGGTCGTCGAAGGCGTGACGGCGGCGGTCAAATGGGCAGAAGCGCTGGTTTCGCTCAAGCTCGCGACCGCCAAGCGCGGCGACTATGCGCGCCCGCTCGCGAAACGCTACGATGGCGAATTCGCGCGCTTCAGCCCTGTTGCCGCGCCCGCCGGCGAGCGCGATGCGTGCGCGGCGAATGCCGGGACGATCTCCGGCGCGGCGGCGCTCGATACGGCGTGATATCCGGCGACGGCGCGCCCGGCGTGCCGGTTTCGTTGCGCGGCCGGCCCGGGGTGCGAGGCTGGCCGGTGCGCCGGCGTTGAGCCTGGCGGCAGCGTCCGATGCGGCATGCTTGCCGGCGTGGTTGGCCGATCGATCCGCCGACGCAGGCCGATCACGCCGGCCGATATCGTCCCGGCGCAACGCGGTTGCGCTTGCCCAAGCGTTGCGCCGGGCATGCCGTGCGTGCGCACATACACGGGGCGTAACACGCACTATCTGCGTGCCCGTATGGGCGCTGGCGGGGGTTTTCGCTACACTGGGCCATCCGTCGCGCCGGCCGCGCCGCGGCGGTTTCGAGCTTTCGCGCGGCCGGCGCCGAGTCATCGGCGGCGCACTTTTTCGCATCGTCCAATCATGGCATTCGATCCCAACTATCCACGCGATCTGATCGGCTACGGCCGATATCCGGTGCAGGCAAACTGGCCGGGCCGCGCGCGCGTCGCGGTGCAGTTCGTCCTCAATTACGAGGAAGGCGGCGAAAACTGCGTGCTGCATGGCGACCCGGCTTCCGAGCAATTTCTGTCGGAAATTGTCGGCGCGGCTGCGTATCCGGCACGGCACATGAGCATGGAGTCGATCTACGAATATGGCTCGCGCGCGGGCGTGTGGCGCATCCTGCGCGAATTCGACAAGCGCGGCTTGCCGCTCACCGTGTTCGGCGTCGGCATGGCGCTCGAGCGGCACCCGGATGTCGCGCGCGCGTTCGTCGAACTCGGCCACGAGATCGCGTGCCACGGATGGCGCTGGATTCATTACCAGGACATGACGCCGGAGCGCGAGGCCGAGCATATGCGGCTCGGGATGGAGGCAATCGAGCGCGTCACGGGCGTGCGGCCGCTCGGCTGGTATACGGGGCGCGATAGTCCGAATACGCGCCGTCTCGTGGCCGAGCACGGCGGCTTTCTGTACGACTCCGATTACTACGGCGACGATCTGCCGTTCTGGCTGGACGTCGAGGTGTCGAGCGGCGAGACCGTGCCGCAACTCATCGTGCCGTATACGCTCGACGCGAACGACATGCGGTTCGCGACGCCGCAAGGATTCAACACTGCCGATCATTTTTTTCACTATCTGCGCGATGCGTTCGACGTGTTGTACGACGAAGGCGACGAAGCGCCGAAGATGATGTCGATCGGCATGCATTGCCGGCTGCTCGGCCGCCCCGGGCGCTTTCGCGCGCTGCAGCGGTTCCTTGATCACATCGAGCAGCACGATTGCGTGTGGGTGACGCGCCGCATCGATATCGCGCGGCACTGGCGCGAGCATCATCCGTATCAACCGGCACAGCCTGGGAGCGTTGCCCGATGACCGCCACGCACTACACGCTCGGGCAATTGAATGCGATGCCGCACGACGCGTTCGTCGCCGCGCTGTCCGGCATCTTCGAGCATTCGCCGTGGGTCGCGGTTGCCGTAGCGCACGCGCGGCCGTTCGACAGCGTCGATGCGCTGCATCGGGCGATGACGCAGGCAGTCGACGCGGCAGGCGAGGCCCGGCAACTGGCGCTGATTCGTGCGCACCCGGAACTGGCCGGCAAGGCCGCGGTGAGCGGCGAGCTGACGGCCGAGTCGACGCGCGAGCAGAGCGGCGCGGGGCTCGATCGTTGCACGCAACAGGAGTTCGACACGTTGCAACGTCTGAACCGCGAATATCGCGAGAAGTTCGGCTTTCCGTTCATTCTCGCGGTGCGCGGCTACGATCGGCGCGGCATCATCGAGAATTTCTCGTCGCGCGTCGCGCATTCGCGCGATCGGGAGTTGCGCGAGAGCCTCGCGCAGATTTACCGGATCGCACGCTTCAGGCTCGACGATCTGATCGATGGCTGAATGCGGCGGCTCGAGCGATGCGGGCTCGGGCTGAACGAGTCCCGCGCACGATGGTGTCGCGCGCGCCTGCCCGCGCATCGCGCGGCCGTTATAGGCCGCATGCGACGGCCTTTTTCATTTTCATCTCATCACGATAAGGACATACGATGGCTGTTGCGCTTTCCGACCCGAATGCACCCGAGTTTACGCGGCGCTACGTGAATCTCGCCGATCCCCGGCTCGGTGCGCAGACGCTCGAGGCGAGCGACGAATTCTTCGCGCCGAAAGAACGCATGCTGGAGCCGCAGCCGGCTGTCTTCATTCCGGGCAAGTATGACGATCACGGCAAATGGATGGACGGCTGGGAGACGCGCCGCAAGCGCACGACAGGCTACGACTGGTGCATCGTGAAGCTCGCGCGCGGCGGCGTCATCCACGGTTTCGACATCGATACGAGCCATTTCACCGGTAATTTTCCGCCGGCCGCGTCGATCGACGCGGCCTACGTCGCCGACGGCGCGCCGAACGAATCGACTCAATGGGTCGAGATCGTGCCGTCCACGACGCTGCAGGGCAACAGCCATCACTACGTCGAAGTCTGCGATGCGCGCGCCTATACGCATCTGCGCGTGAATATCTATCCGGACGGCGGTATTGCACGGCTGCGCGTATATGGCCGGCCGCAGCTCGACTGGACAGGCGCGGGCAAGACCGATCTGTTCGATCTCGCGGCAATGGAGAACGGCGGCTGTGTCGTCGCCTCGAATAATCAGCATTTCGGCGCGGCGTCGAACATACTGCTGCCGGGGCGCGGCGTGAACATGGGCGACGGCTGGGAAACGCGTCGCCGCCGCGAGCCGGGCAACGATTGGGCGATCGTCGCGCTCGCGCGGCCGGGCGTGATTCGCAAGATCGAAGTCGATACCGCGCATTTCAAGGGCAATTATCCGGACCGATGCTCGATCCAGGCGGCCTACGTGACGGGCGGCACCGACAGTTCGCTCGTCACGCAATCGATGTTCTGGCCTGTGTTGCTCGGCGAGCAGAAGCTGCAGATGGACCATCAGCACATCTTCGACACGCAGCTTGCCACGCTCGGGCCGATCACGCACGTGCGCTTGAACATCATTCCCGACGGCGGCGTATCGCGCCTGCGCATCTGGGGCGTGCTCGATCAATGAAGACGTTGACGATTGAGCCGTTGACCCGCGCCGCGTTCGCGCCGTTCGGCGACGTGATCGAAACGGACGGTGCGAAGCATTTTCCTATCAACGGCGGCACGACGACCCGCTTTCACGATCTCGCGCGCGTCGATGTCGGCGATGGCGGCGGGCGGCCGCTCGTGAATCTGTTTCGCGGGCAACCGCGCGCATTGCCGTTCGCGGTGACGATGCTCGAGCGGCATCCGCTTGGCAGCCAGGCTTTCCTGCCGCTGAGCGGCAAACCCTATCTCGTGGTCGTCGCGCCCGCGGACGATCTCGATCCGGCGAAGATCCGCGCATTCGTCACGCGCGGCTGGCAAGGCGTCAATTATGCGAAAGGCGTTTGGCATCATCCGCTGATCGCGCTTGGCGGGCTCAGCGATTTCATCGTCGTCGATCGCGGCGGCGACGGGGTGAACCTGGACGAACGCGACTTGCCCGAACCGCTGTGGCTCACCGACGACGCGCCGCCCGCGCTAACGGCCTGAGTCCACACGCGATAACAGCGAAAACATCGGCCTGCGCACACCCGCGCCATTCATATGTGGCGCGAGTGCCGCGCGGGTGTTTTGCGTGCGCGCCGACGTGGCGCGGCGGCAAAAGGCGGCGGCATTGCGCCGCCGCGTTTCATGCGCGGATCGTCTCCGCCGTTCCGGCAATGCGCGCGGCTCGCACGGGCCTGCGGTGCATGGCGGGGCTCACGGCAAACCGGCGATAGGCAGGCTCGCGCAAGCCTGCCTATCGCCGGTTTGCCGCGCGGCAGCCGTTCGCCGCGCGCCGGTGCCTACTTCGCCGCGCCGCTCTCGAACCACGCGGCGATCTGCGTGCGCTCGCCGTCCGTCATGTGCGTGACGTTGCCGATAGGCATCGCCTTCAACTGCACCGCTTGCTGATAAATACGCGGCGCGTTGCGTGCGATTTCGTCGGGCGTGTCGAACATCACGCCGGCGGGTGCGCTGCCCATCAGCGTCGGCTTGGCCGAGTGGCACGCGACGCAGCGCTGTTGCAGGATCGGTGCGATATCCTTCACCGCGAGCTTCGGCGCATCGGCGGCCTGCGCGGCGGGCGCGATCGGCCTGGGCAGCGTTGTGACAAGCGCGACCAGCATCAGCGCGACGCCGCCGAGCGGCAAATACCAGAGCTGCTGGCCGCGATGGCGCATCACGAAGAATTGCCGGATCAGCGCGCCCGCGAGCATGATGACGACAAGCACGATCCAGTTGTACCGGTTCGTATAAGTCATCGCATAGTGATTCGACAGCATCGCGAACACGACGGGCAGCGTGAAATATGTGTTGTGTACCGAGCGCTGCTTGCCGCGCTTGCCGTAAATCGGGTCCGGCGTCTCGCCCTTCAGCAGCTTGTCGACCATCTTGCGCTGGCCGGGAATGATCACGAAGAACACGTTCGCCGTCATGATCGTCGCGAGCATCGCGCCGACGATCAAATACGCGGCGCGGCCCGAGAACACGTGGCACGCGAGATAGGCGGCGGCGATCACATACAGGCCGACGAACACGCCGAGCAGCACATCGCGGCCGCCGAGCAGGCGGCACGCGCCATCGTAGACGATCCAGCCCGCGAGCAGAAAGCCGAGGGCCGACGATACGGCGACGACCGGCCCCATGTCGAGCACGTTCTTGTCGATCAGATATGTATTCGGCGCGAGCAGATACAGCACAAGAAAGAGCGCAAAACCGGACATCCAGGTCGTATACGACGGCCACTTCGACCAGTGCAGGTCTTCCGGCATTTCGGGCGGCGCGACGAGATACTTCTGCATGTTGTAGAACCCGCCGCCGTGCACGTGCCATAGCTCGCCGAACACGCCGCGCGCCTGCAGACGCGCGTCTTTCGGCGGCTTCAGGCTGTTGTCGAGCGCGACGAAATAGAACGATTCGCCGATCCACGCGATCGCGACGACGACGTGCAACCAGCGGATCGCGAGATTCAGCCAATCGGTGACGAAACCTTCCATGAAACTCCTCCAGACTCGATCGTTGTATCCGGCCGTTGTATTTGCGTTGCCCTAGAGCGGATGCCGGCACGCTTGATTGCCGCTCAACTGCCGCGATAGGTGCTGTACGACCACGGCGATACCAGCAGCGGCACGTGATAGTGCGCACCCGGATCGGCAACGCCGAAGCGCAGCACGACAACGTCGACGAAACGCGGCTCGGCGAGCGCGACGCCGAGCGCGGCGAAGTAGTCGCCCGCATGGAAGACGAGTTCGTAGGTGCCGGCCGTGAGCGCGTCGCCTTCGACGAGCGGCGCATCGCAACGGCCGTCGCTATTGGTGAGCGCCGTCGCGACGAGGCGGCGGGCGCCGTTGGCGTCCAGTGCGTGGAGTTCGATCTTGATCGCGGCGCCGGGGCGGCCGTGCGCGGTGTCGAGTACGTGGGTCGTGAGCTTTCCCATTCGCAAGGTCCTGGTTTGTTTGCGAGGATCGGCGGCGGCTCGATCCGATGAGGTTTGCGGCGGATCGAGGCTCCACGTCGGTGGCTACATACCCGTCGGCGGATCGGTGCGAGCGCCGTGCCGCCATTTTAAAAAGGTTCCGACCGGTTCACGCGACCGATAGCAAAGATAAGGTGCGCCGCATGTCGCGCACGGCAGGGCGTTCGCGGTTGCGCTTGATGTCGCGTCGATCCGGCGCTCGGCGCGGATGTCAAAGGCGAAGGTAGCCGAACATATTGACGCTGTGAAGCACGGTATGCGTGGGGCCGGCTTGCGTGATGCGGCGCACTGCGCAATGCTCGGGGGCGCGAGACCTGACGCAGTGCGCGGCTGGCGGCTACGTCCCGTCGGCGCATCGTCAAGCTGGCGAGCATCCGGGGATGAGGCAACGGTACGTGTTCGGATACATTCCGTGCAATCGTGCGGACATGAAGGACAGTCCGCCGAGTGGCCTCGGGGCGACGTGCGTGAATGTGGGCATAACCGGGCCGCCGGCGCGTCGCCTCGAAGGCGGCCGACGTGCCGGGGGCCCCGACCGATGTGCGCATGCGGTGCGCGGCGCCCCGTCCTGCCAGTCGAAACCATGCAGCAACGCGACCATACGGAGGCCGAACGATGATGGAACCACGGGAAAGCATATCCACCAGTGCATCTGGCCGGGCGCAGCATCGTGCGAAAACGCTGCTCGTCAAGCACGCCGATATGCTTGTGACGATGGACGGCGCGCGCCGCGAATTGCGCGATGCGGGGCTTTACGCCGAGGACAACCGTATCGTCGCGGTCGGGCTGAGCGATACGCTGCCTCAACACGCCGACGAGGTGCTCGACTTGCGCGGCCATCTTGTATTGCCTGGGTTCATCAATACCCACCACCATATGTATCAGAGTCTGACGCGGGCGATTCCGGCTGCGCAGAATGCCGAGCTGTTCGGCTGGCTCACGAGTCTGTATCGGATCTGGGAGAACCTGACCCCGGAAATGATCGAGGTATCGACGTTGACCGCGATGGCCGAGCTGCTGCTGTCCGGCTGTACGACGTCGAGCGATCATTTGTACATCTATCCAAACGGCTGCCGACTCGACGACAGTATCGAAGCCGCGCAGCGCATCGGCATGCGCTTTCACGCGACCCGCGGTGCAATGAGCGTCGGTCAGAAAGACGGCGGGCTGCCGCCCGATTCGCTCGTCGAGCGCGAGGCCGATATCCTGCGCGATGCGCAGCGGCTCATCGAAACCTATCACGACAGCCGCCGGTACGCGATGTTGCGCATCGGCGTTGCGCCATGCTCGCCGTTCTCCGTGAGCCGCGAGTTGATGCGCGATGCTGCGGCCCTCGCGCGCCACTACGGCGTCTCGCTGCATACCCACCTCGCGGAGAACGACAACGACGTCGCATACAGCCTGCAGAAATTCGGGATGACGCCCGCCGAGTATGCGGAGGATGTCGGCTGGATCGGCCGCGACGTCTGGCATGCGCACTGCGTCAAGCTCGATGCACACGGCGTCGCGCTTTTCGCGCGTACCGGCACCGGCGTCGCGCACTGTCCATGCTCGAACATGCGGCTCGCGTCGGGCATCGCGCCCGTGCGCCGGATGCGCGACGCGGGCGTGCCGGTCGGACTCGGTGTCGACGGCAGCGCGTCGAACGACGGCGCACAGATGATCGCCGAGGCGAGGCAGGCGCTGCTGTTGCAGCGCGTCGGTTTCGGTCCCGACGCGTTGACGGCGCGCGATGCGATCGAAATCGCGACGCTCGGCGGCGCGCGGGTACTGAACCGCGATGACATCGGCGCACTCGCGCCGGGGATGGCCGCGGATTTCATCGCTTTCGATCTGCGCACGCCGCAGTTCGCGGGCTCGCTTTCCGATCCGGTGGCCGCGCTGGTGTTCTGCGCGCCGCCGCAAGTGGCTTACAACGTCGTCAACGGGCGGGTGATCGTGCGCGAAGGGCGGTTGACCACGGTCGAGCTTGCGCCGATCGTCGCGCACCACAATGCGCTTGCGCAGGCGCTTTACGAGCTTGCGCCGTGAACTCGACGACAATGCGGAAAACGCAAACCCGCTTGCGTATCGGCGAGCGGCCGATTGTTGCCGGGAAGCACGAAGCAGCGGCTCGGACCGATGCGCGGCGGGCAGAGGAGCGTCTTCCGAAGCCGGCGTGGATTCCGGCACGCTTGTTCGACGCAAGGCCTTCGAAAAGCGTGCGGCCGGCCGGCTCGTGAAGTGTCGAATGTGTGCGTTGACTTTCACGTACCGCTTCAAGTCGGGATAACGAAAAATACGGGCGAGCACGCGCAGGCGTGCGAAAACGCCGAGGGTGCCGCGGGCGCGGCCGCCGTATTCGTCCGTCGCGCTCAGGTGTCGCGCATGCGCTTATCACGTATCGATCAACGCGCGGGTCGCCTCGGCTACAAGAGCGCGCAGCCAGCGCACTTCGTCGGAATAGTGCCCGCGTTCGTGCCAGAGCTGGTAATACTGCATCGGCGGAAAATCAAGCGGCGCGGGCACGACTGACAGCGGCAGGAATTTTGCGTAGTGGTCCGCAAAAAGCCGTGTCGTCGTGAAGATCAGATCCGACTTGACGAGCACGTAAGGCGCGAGATTGAAGTACGGCAGCGTGACGACGACATGGCGCTTGAGCCGCTCGCGCGCGAGATGCACGTCGATTGCGCCGCGCTGACCGACCGAATAGGGCGTCGGCGCGAGATGCGGCGCGTTCAGATATTGATCGAGCGTCAGGCCGCCGCGTTTCGCGAACGGGTGAGTATTGCTCATCAGACAGACGATTTCGTCGACGAACAGGTTCGACAGATGCAATTGTTCGGGCGGCTCCGGCCAGTTGCCGATGACGACGTCGAGCTTGCCGTCCTCGAGCGCCAGCTCGTAGTCGAACGCCGGCCCGAGCGAATGGAATTCGAGCGTGGCGTTCGGCGCGGCCAGCCGGAAGCGTTCGATCACGGTCGGCACGAACAGCACGTTCAGGTAATCGGGGCAGCCGATCCGGTAGCAGCGGATCGACGTGGCAGGGTCGAAGTTGTGCTGTTGGAACTTGATCCGCTCGATCTCGCGCAGCGCGTTTTGCACGGGCTCGAGCAGGCGCAGCCCGTATTCGGTCGGCACCATGCCGGATTTGCCCCGCACGAGCAGCGGATCGCCGGTGATGTCGCGCAGGCGGCGCAGCGCGGCGCTGATCGCCGGCTGCGACTGATTCAGCTTGACGGCCGCGCGCGTCACGCTGCGCTCCATCAACAAGGTATGCAGGACGCGCAATAGATACGTGTCGATCGCCTCGCGTTGCTGGCTCATGCTTTCTCCGTTTTATATGTCCGGGCTGATCGAGTGCAGTGGGGATCATATGATTTTTAATATGGACATAATCGAGCGTCAAGAGCGCGGCGACGCGGCGCGCATCGATCAATCGTCGATACGCAGCCCGACTTTAAGCGTGACTTGCCAATGGGCGACCTGGTCGCCTTCGATATGCCCGCGCATATCGGTCACCTCGAACCAATGCAGGTTGCGCACGGTTTTCGCGGCTTTCGAGATCGCGTTACGAATTGCGTCGTCGCTTGATTCGCGCGACGAGCCGGTGAGTTCGATCAGCTTGTAGACGTGGTCGTTCATGATGGGCTCCAGGAAAAGCGACGTCGTTTCGTCGTTCGGCCGGCGTGGCGGTTTGCCCGCGCCTTCTTGAGTGATAGGTATGATGGGCGGCAACTTCAATCGGGATTCGGGCGAATGGCAAGGGGGAAGACGTGGACGTCGGATTTTGTGGGCCGGGATTGATGGGCGCGCCGATGATTCGGCATTTGCTGGCGGCGGGGCATCGCGTGCACGTGTGGAACCGCACGCGCGAGAAGGCCGATGCGCTCGCGGCGCACGGTGCGCATGTCGTCGATACGCCGGGCGAGCTTGCCGCGCGCGCCGAAACGGTCATGCTGTGCGTGCTCGATGCGCAGGCGGTGGGCGATGTCGTGTTCGGCGCGTCGGGAGTGCTGTCGGGCGGGCAGGCGGGGGGATCATCGCCGGCGGCATCGGCATCGGCATCGGCATCGGCATCGGCATCGGCGGCGGCCGGGCGCCGGGTGACGCGCATCGTCGATCATTCGAGCATTGCGCCCGCGATGACGCGCGCATATGCGGCGCGTGCGGCGGCGCTCGGTGTGGCGTGGGTCGATGCGCCGGTGTCGGGCGGCGTACCGGGCGCGCAGTCGGGCACGCTTGCGGTGATGGCGGGCGGCCCGCCGGCGGATGTCGATGCGGCGCGCGAGCTGATTGATGCGTATGCGTCGCGCGTCACGCACATGGGCGACACGGGCGCCGGGCAGACAGCGAAACTGTGCAATCAGGCGATCGTGACGGCCACGGTGACGGCGATTGCCGAGGCAGTGGGGCTCGCGCAAGCGAGCGGCATCGATGCGGCGCGGCTTGCCGACGCGCTCGCGGGCGGCTGGGCGGATTCGGTGCTGTTGCAAACCTTCGTGCCGCGCATGGCGCAGCCGGATCGCAGCCACGCGCCGCTCGGGGCGCTGAAAACGTTTCAGAAGGATGTCGATGCGATCGCTGACGCGGCGCGTGATACCGGCGCAGTGATGCCGGTTGCGTCGACCGTGCAGCAAATACTGCGGCTTGGTGCGGCGATGGGGCTGGCGAACGCCGATTTCGCGGCGTTCATCGATATCGTGCGTCCGCAGGCGCAACGGCTTGCATGAGTGCGGGCGCACATGGCAGGAAAAAACCGGGGCAGCGGGTTCATGCGGCCGGCTCGATAAAGCGGCGCGCTGTTTGAAACGGGCTGCCGCCCATGGCGGCGCTTATAGCGAGCGTGGCGTGGTGTCGCCGGCATTCGGTTGCCCGATGCCGTTGCGCAGCCCCGCTTTGACGCCCGCACCGAATTCGGGGAGGATGCGCGCGCGGGCGCGGCTCGCGAACACGAGGAAGCCGAAGCCGTTCGCTTCGTACCAATAGCCGCCGTTCTCGAGCCCTTCGATCGGCTGTTCGAGCGCATTGGCGATCGATTCGATGCAGCGCTTACGCAATTCGGCGATCGCCGGATATGGCGGCTGCGCGCCACGCACGCTGCAAAGCAGGACATCGAGGCCGGGCAGCACGTGTGCGTAGAGCACCGGTTCGTCTTGAGCGCGAGCCCGGGCGATCTTGGTGTCGAGCTGGGCGAACGGCTTGGCATGGCGCAGCACCGCGAGGAACGATTCCTGGCCGTCCGGTTGCGCGCGTCGGCGTTTCTTCGGGAAGGACATAAACACTCGCTTCAAGAACATTTGCAAGAAATGCAGCATCCTCATGCGACCCACTCCCGGCTATGCGCGCCGCATGTCGATCTTTTATAGCATACGAAAATGCCGGCTTCACGAAGTTCGCCGACGCCGTTCTCGCGTATCGATCGAACCGGGTGGCAGCCTATGATCGTCCAAACCGACGCTTTGCACCTGCACTGTCATCGAATCTCCATGATAGCCCTATGGCGCCGCGCGTGTGTCCGGACTTCGTAAAAAATGGTGCGGATGGAAATGGGCGGCGCATATCTCATAAAAACACCGCGCGCAAAAAAAAGCCCGCGCGAGGCGGGCTTGCGGCAGCAGGCGAGCGCCCGTGCGGCTTCAGCGCTGCTTGAGCGCGTCGCGGATTTCGCGCAGCAGCACCACGTCCTCGGGCGTCTCGGCCGGCGCGGCTTGTTCCGGCTTGCGCAGCTTGTTGATGAACTTGACCATCAGGAAAATGATGAACGCGAGAATGATGAAATTGATCACCGCGGTAATGAACGAGCCGTAGCCGAACGTGGCCACGCCTGCCGCCTGCAGATCCTTGAACGATTCGGGATTGCCCTTGAACGACGCCGGAATCTGGCCGAGCAGGACGAATTTGTTCGAGAAATCCAGGCCGCCCGTCACTGCGCCGATGATCGGCATGATGAGATCTTTTACCACCGAGTCGACGATTTTCGAAAACGCTCCGCCGATGATCACGCCGACGGCGAGATCCATCACGTTGCCCTTGACGGCAAATTCCTTGAATTCCTGAATGATGCTCATTGGCGGCTTGCTCCTGTCGAAATGAAATAAAAGCGGCAGTTCGTTACCGCGAAAGTGGGCGTCATCATAACGAACCCGATCCCTTATCGATAGTTCATCTTAAAAAGATTGACAAACTTGCGGTCCCAAAAAAACGGGCCGTTTCCGGCCCATTGTATCGGTCAAACGGTATATCAGCCGTTATTGTTCCAATCGCCGCCGCCGCCGAAATCGACGCCGCCGCCGTCGCTGCCCCCGCCGTCCCAGCTTGCGCCTTGGCCCAGATCGAAGCCGGGGTCGGGCGGGGCAGCGCGGCGGCGGGCTTCGTCGTCGACGATCACGTCGCGCTCGATCACGCGCTCGCGCCCGCCCGACATCGCCTCGCCAAGCAGCACGCCGGTCAGCAGCCCGCCCATGCCGCCGAAGCCGCCGCCTTGCTGGATCACGACGGGCGGCTGCTGTTGCGGCGGATACGGCGAGTAGGGCGGCTGGCCCTGCGTGCCTCTTATCCGGTCGGCCTCCTGTGCGAAAACCGATCCTGAGCCGCCCGCGGGCGCGGCAGCCGCGCTCGGGTCGGGCCGGCCCTCGACGCGTGCTTTCAGGCTCGCGAATTGCCGTTCGAGTTCGTCGAGCCGGTAGGGCGGCACCGGATTCTTGTCGTTCGACAATGTTTCGACGAGTTCGCGCAGTTGGCTTTCGAGCGCGTCGATCTCGCCGTTGAGCGCCGCCGCGTTGGGGGCCGTCGATAGTCGCGCGTCGAGTTTGAGCGGTCGCACGTCGTTGAGAAGCTCGGTCGCGCGTTTCAATTGTGCGCGGCGCTCGTCGTCCGAGCGCTTGTCGTCGCTCGAGCGCGCGCGGCGCAGTGTCCAGCGCAGGACGAACGCGATCGCGCCGATCACGAGCGCGATGCCGACCCACATTCCGGTCGACGGCTCGCGATGCGCGGGCGCGGCGGGAGCCAACTGCGGCGCGCCCGGTTGCGCGGCCTGCGTCGTGCCGCCGAACACGCTGCCCGATGTCGCCGCCCGTTCGCCGAGCGTGGCGGCGCGATGGGCGTCGGCGCGCACGCGCGCTTCGGTTTGCGCGAAGCGCGACGCATCGGTGAAGCGCAACTGTGGATCGAGCGATTTCGCACGCTCGATCTGCGCGAGCGCTTCGGCCGCGCGTCCTTCGCGGTCCAGCACCTGGGCGTACAGATAACGCGCGCGCGCGTTATCCGGATAGGCGTCGATGACTTGCGAGAGCTGCGCGTCGGCTTGCTGCCAATTGCCTTGCGCAATCGATTGCTGGATTTGCGATAGCGACGGTACCGCTGCGTAAGCGGCGGCCGATGCGAGGATCAACGACACACCGACTGCTGCGAGAAGCTTTTTCATGGTCGGTTCGGGCGCTTGAGCCCGTCTCCTTACGGGTACCGCACGCGGCGGCGGTGCGTTGGCACGCGGGGCCGCCGCGTCGCGGAGCCGGCTGGCGGCAAGCCGCCGTTGCGTTACTGCTGGGCCGGCGTGTTCAGTTGCTTTTTCAGCGCTTCGAGGCGGTCCTCGACGGACGGGCCCTTGTTCAACGCGGCGAGCTTGTCGTCGAGCGCGCGGCCGCTGTTCGAGTCGGCCGAATTCAGGCGTGCGTCGGAGCGCGCGTTCGACAAGGCGACCTTGTCCTCGAGCTTGCGGAAATCCTCGGACAGATTCTTGCCGCCGATCCCGCCGAGTGCCGTCGCCGCGACGTCCTTTGCCTGCGCGATTTCCTGCTTGGCCTGCAGGATGTTCGAGCGCGCGTTCAGATCGTTGCGGCGCGTGCGCATGTCGGCGATCTGCGCCTTCAGCTTGTCGACGGACGGCTCGAGCACTTCGAGTTCGCGCGCGAGCGCGTCGCGCTCGGCTTCGGCGTTGGCCTGCGCGGCCAGCGCTTCGCGAGCGAGGCTTTCGTCGCCCGACTGCAGCGCGCGCTTTGCGCCGTCCTCATACTTTTTCGCGCGCTCGCTTGCGGCGTCGCGCTTGCTGCGTTGCATGGCGACTTGCGCTTCGATCTCGATCAGCGAGTTTTCCGCGCGGCCGATGCTGTCGTCGAGCTCCCGCACGATTTGCCGCGCGTCGCGCGACGGATCCTGTACCGAGTCCGCCGCATCGTTGAGCAGACCTTTGATCGTGCGCGAAATAGAGTCGAAAAGCGACATGAATTCCTCCGTAGATAAATGACGATGCGCGTGCGCGCACCGCGTGCGGTGCATTGCCGCGCCGAGCGGCCGGTGCGGCGGATATTACACCACCGGATCGCTTAAACCCGCCTTAAATACAGCGGCTCGCGCGCGGCGCGCACCGTTTCGCCGCGGCCCGGCGACCACCCGACATGCGGGCGAACGGCGGCGGTTTCCAGACCCCGCCGTCTCATTTTGGCGGATGCGTCTTTCAGAATGAAAGCGTGCCGGCCGGGGGCGCCAGCGTCTTTTATCATAAGCGCGTTCGCGGCGAGCGGTCGGTGGGGTGTGCAACGGAACCTTAGATTTTTTACAAAAAATCGCGAAGTCCGCGCGTCGATTTCATTAAAATGCGCTGTCATATGCGTCGACCGGCGGCGTCGACCGGCGGCTGCGCCGGCGGGATCGGCCGGCGGCGACGACGCCGTCGCGCCGCGCGGCCGGCCGTCTGCTCGACGTTCGTCGAGGCGGCCCGGCGTGATACTCTTTCGCGACGCTACGTCTTGCCGATTCTCCGCACGCGCTTTGCGTGCGTTCGCCGCGCGCTGCCGAGCGCCGCCGCGAGCAGCCATTCCCGACATGCCGATTATCAAACGACCGCCTTCCTCCCGTGCCACGAACGAGCATCATTATTCGCTACGACGTTCGCCCGCCGGCGCCTACTACCCCGACGATGACGACGATGATAACCGCCGCGCTTCCCGCCGCACGAGCCGCGACGGCGGCGCGCGCACGTTCGGCTCACGCGTCGCGCTGTGGTTCGTCGGGCTGATCGCGACGCTCGCCGTCGTGGGCGCGCTGCTCGCCGGCTACGCGCTCGTCGTGATGGGGCCGCAACTGCCTTCGCTCGATGCGTTGACCAACTATCAGCCGAAGGTGCCGCTGCGCGTCTACAGTGCCGATCACGTCCTGCTCGGCGAGTTCGGCGAGGAGCGCCGCAGTCTCGTGCGCTTTGCGGACATTCCCGACGTGATGAAAAAGGCGGTGCTCGCGATCGAGGACTATCGCTTCTACGAGCACGGCGGCGTCGATTTTCTCGGCATCCTGCGCGCGGGCGTTGCCGATCTGATGCACGGCGGCGCGCGGCAGGGCGCGAGTACGATCACGATGCAGGTCGCGCGCAATTTCTTCCTGTCGAGCGAAAAGACGTACACGCGCAAGATCTATGAAATGCTGCTCGCGTACAAAATCGAAAAGGCGCTGACCAAGGATCAGATTCTCGAGCTGTACATGAACCAGATCTATCTGGGGCAGCGTGCGTATGGCTTTGCTGCCGCCGCGCGCGTTTATTTCGGCAAGGATCTGAAGGACATCACGCTCGCCGAGGCGGCGATGCTCGCGGGGCTGCCGAAAGCGCCTTCCGCGTACAATCCGGTCGTCAATCCGAAGCGCGCGAAGGTGCGGCAGGAATATATCCTCAAGCGGATGCGCGAACTCGGCTACATCACCCAGCCGCAGTACGACGAAGCGGTGAAGGAAGAGATCCATACGCGCACGCCGGGCAACCAATACGCGGTGCATGCCGAGTATGTCGCCGAGATGGTGCGGCAGATGATGTATGCGCAGTACAAGGACGAGACCTACACGCGCGGCCTCACGGTGACGACGACGATCAACGCTGCCGATCAGGAGGCGGCGTATCAGGCGGTGCGCCGCGGGATCATGGATTACGAGCGCCGCCACGGCTATCGCGGCCCGGAAGGCTTCATCGCGCTGCCGAGCGCGGGCGACGCGCGCGACGAGGCGATCGACGACGCGCTCGCCGACCATCCGGACAACGGTGATCTGCAATCGGCGGTCGTGCTGGGTGCGTCTTCCGCCGCTGTCGAGGTGCAGTTCGTCGGCGGCGCGACCACCACGATCGGCGGCGCCGGGCTGCGTTTCGTCGCCGGCGCGCTCGGCGCGCGCGCATCGGACGCGATACGCATCAAGCCGGGCTCGGTCGTGCGCGTGATGCGGGATGCGAAGGGCGCGTGGCAGATCGCGCAGTTGCCGCAAGTGGAGGGCGCGCTCGTCGCGCTCGCGCCGCAGGACGGCGCGATTCGCTCGCTCGTCGGCGGCTTCGATTTCAACAAGAGCAAGTTCAACCACGTGACGCAGGCGTGGCGGCAGCCGGGCTCGAGCTTCAAGCCGTTCGTCTATTCGGCGTCGCTCGACAAGGGGCTTGGACCCGCGACGATCATCAACGACGCGCCGCTGTACTTCCCGCCAAGCGTGCCGGGCGGCCAGCCGTGGGAGCCGAAGGACGATGACCAGCCCGACGGCCCGATGTCGATGCGCACGGCGCTGCAGCGCTCGAAGAACCTCGTGTCGATCCGCATTCTCGCGTCGATCGGCACGTCGTATGCGCAGCAATACATCACGCAGCGCTTCGGCTTCGATCCCGCGAAGACGCCGCCGTACCTGCCGATGGCGCTCGGCGCGGGCCTCGTCACGCCGTTGCAGCTCGCGAGCGGCTATGCGGTGTTCGCGAACGGCGGCTACAAGGTCGATCCTTATCTGATCGCCGAAGTGGACGATGCGCGCGGGCAGGCGCTGCAAAAAGCGCAACCGGTGACCGCGGGCGGCACGGCGCCGCGCACGATCGACGCACGCAACGCGTATGTGATGAACAGCCTGCTGCACACGGTTGCGACGGCGGGCACGGGCGCGGGCACCAATGTGCTCGGCCGCGCGGATCTGCAAGGCAAGACCGGGACGACGAACGACGCGAAGGACGGCTGGTTCGCAGGCTATCAGGCGTCGCTCGTCGCGGTCGCATGGATGGGCTTCGATCAGCCGAGAAGCCTGGGCAGCCGCGAATTCGGCGCGCAACTCGCGTTGCCGATCTGGGTGAACTACATGCGCCGGGCGCTCGCCGGCGTGCCCGAGCAGCAGATGCCGATGCCGGACGGGCTGACGACGATCGACGGCGAGCTGTATTACGCCGATCGCACGCCGGGCGCGGGTTTCATCGCGAGCGTCGACTTCAATCCGGCCGCGAGCCCGACAGTGAACGCGAACGACGCGCTGGGCTCGGCCGGCGCTGCCGGCCTGACGCCGCCGCCGGTCACGCCCGAGGAGAAGCGGCAGATCATCGACATGTTCGAGAGCAACAAGCCGTGACGGGCGCACGGATGCCGCGCGCGACGACGGGGACGGCATGAGCGCCGTTCGGCTGAGCCGGGCCGTCGTGGCCGATGCCGGTGAGTTGATGAGTCAGAACGACGCGCACAAGCGCGTGAGCAGCAGGCCGACCGATTGTTGGTGAAACTGCTCGCTGTACGCGCGCCGGATTTCCGCGAGGCTGTCGAGCGTCGCGCGCGTGTCCGGGGCGACGATCCGGATCACGAAGCTTGATTCGCGTTCGACCTGGTTCGTCGCGCGGTCGCGCCA
Source organism: Burkholderia singularis (assembly GCF_900176645.1). GTDB lineage: Bacteria > Pseudomonadota > Gammaproteobacteria > Burkholderiales > Burkholderiaceae > Burkholderia > Burkholderia singularis. The sequence goes on along the minus strand of NZ_FXAN01000025.1, from coordinate 78,770 downwards.
TTGGCCGCGCGTGTCCCATGTGGTCAGGCCGTCGGGGAAGCGCGGCGTGACGACGTCGGCGATGAAGCGCTCACGTTGCGCATCGGTGACGGAGCCGTGCCCGGCGATGTCGCGGCCGAACAGCAGGTCCGCCTGCAATTGCCGGATGCCGCCGGCCTGCGCGCAGAGCGCGTCGCCGTTGTTCGCCGGCGCGTGTTCCGCGTTGGATTGCGCGGTGGCGCATCCGGACAGCAACGCGAGGGTGAGGCTGAACGTGACGGCAATCGATGTCGAACGCATGGCGTCCTCGTGGATGAAATGGGAAGCGGCGCAGGCTTGGGCGTACCGGCGGCCGTGCTATCTGCCCACTCTGCCGGGACGCGCTTGCCAGCCCGGCGGGCGCGAACGGAAAACGCCTTGCGCTCAAGGGCTTGGCGGCTTGTCCGGGCGGTTATCAACAAGCCTGTCAACAAAAATTGTGGAAAAGCGTATTGCTGGCGGCACGCGCGGCCGGCGATACGCCGCGCTGCGGCGCATTGCACCTTGGCGGGCGATCCGAATCGCATCAAGCATTTAGCGATGCTGCCCAAAACTTGTCAACAGATCTTTCAACAGAAACTGGGGATAACTGGCCGGTATGCGCTCAGCCCGCGCCGGCGCGGGCCGCATTAGGCAGCACGGGCGCAAAGTATCGCGCGATCAACGCGTTAGCGCGTTTGTCCGGTGCTTATCAACAAGCTTTTCGACATGAACTGGGGATAGCTTGACGGCCGGCGTCACGTGCGCGGCGTCGGCTGCTGCTCCAGATGAGTGCCGAGCGTGGCGGCGTCGATGTTGGTGCCGGACAGCAACACGCCGACCCGCTTGCCTTGCAGCGCCTCGCGCAGCGGCCCGAGCAGCGCGGCCGTCGCCGCGGCGCCGGCCGGCTCGACGGCCGATTTCAGGTGCGCGAACAGATAGCGCATTGCGTTGCGCAGCGCGTCGTCCGATACGGTGACGATTCGGTCGACATGACGGCGGCACAGCTCGTAGCTGTACTCCTCGGTGTGCGGTGCCATCAGCGAATCGGCGATCGTGCGCATCGCGCCCATTTCGACCGGATGATTTGCCGCGAAGCTTCGGCTCATCGCATCCGCGCCTTCGGGTTCGACGCCGTACACATGGACATGCGGATTCGCGAGCCGCAGCGCGGTCGACACGCCCGCGGCCAGCCCGCCGCCGCCGATCGGCACGATCACCGCGTCGAGATCGGGCGTCTGCGTCGCCCATTCGTAGCCGAGCGTCGCGGTGCCGAGCACCGTGTGATAGCCGTTGAACGGATGGACGAAGAAACGGCCTTCGTCGGCCTCGATACGGCGGACGGTCTCGAACGCATCGGCGGGGCTCGACGCCATCACGATTTCCGCGCGGTATTGGCGGCACAGCGCGACGCGTGCCGGGTTCGCGCTATTGAACATCACGACCTTCGCGCTGGTGCCGAGCCGCATCGCCGCGTAAGCGACGGCCGCCGCGTGATTGCCGGCCGACACGCACGTCACGCCGACGCTTTTTCTCTCCGCGCCGAGTGCGAGCAGATTCGTGAACGCACCGCGCGCCTTGAAGCTGCCGCTCGCTTGTAGCAATTCGAGCTTGAAGTTCACGTGGGTGCCTTCGAGCGTCGGCAGGTCGGCGCGCTCGAAAACCGGCGTGCGCGTGACCCACGGTGTGAGCGCGAAATGCTGCGCGGCGATTTCGTCGAGCGTCGGGACGGGCTCGCCGTTGATCGTCAGGTGCTCGGGGCGGTGCGTGGAGGTCGACATGGGCTTGCGAGGATCGAGAAGGGCGAAAGAAGCGAAGCGGGCGGCAACGGAGGCGAAAGAGCGGCGGCGATCGTCCGTGCGGCCGCGGCTCGCGCGCGGCGGCCGCACGCCGCATCATGCGAGCGTGAGTCCGTGCACGAGCTTGCGCAGGAAGCGTTCGCACGATGCGAGTTGATCGAGTTCGACGTATTCGTTCGGCTTGTGCGCCTGCTCGATATAGCCTGGCCCGCAGACGACGCTCGGAATGCCCGCACGCTGGAACAGGCCGGCCTCGGTACCGTAGGCAACCTTGCGCTTTTCCTGGTCGGCGGTGAGCGAGCGCACGAGCTGCGTGATCGCTTCCTGTTCGGCGGCGTCGAGGCCGGGCGCAGCGGCCACCTTCGAGAACTCGATCGCCGCGTTCGGATGCTCGCGGCGCATCAGCGGCAGCAGCGTATCGCGCGCGTAAGCGTCGATGCGCGCGAAGATCGCATCGGGATCGAGCGTCGGCAGATTGCGGAATTCGAACGAAAACTCGCATTCGGCAGGCACCGTGTTGACCGCGTTGCCGCCTTTGATGAGGCTCGTCTGAGCGGTCGAAAACGGCACGTCGTACAGCGCGTCGAACGGGCCTTGCGCGCGGAACTCGTCGGCAATGTCGCGGATGCGGCAGATGAGGCGCGCCGCGTATTCGATCGCGTTCAGCCCCTTGGGCGTCAGCGACGAATGCGCGGCGTGCCCGCGCACGCAGCAGCGATAGACGTTGACGCCCTTGTGCGCGATCACGGGGCGCATGCCGGTCGGCTCGCCGACGATGCAGCCGGCAGGCGCGATGCCGCGCGATTTCAGATCGGCGAGCATCAGCGGCGCGCCGGCGCAGCCGATCTCCTCGTCGTATGACAGCGCGAAATGGATCGGCTGCGCGAGCTTCGCGGCGCGCATCTCGGGCAGCAGCGCGAGCGCCGCGCCGATGAAGCCCTTCATATCGCAGGTGCCGCGCCCGTACAGCTTGCCGTCGCGCACTTCGGGCCGGAACGGATCGCTGTCCCACTGCTGGCCGTCGACCGGCACGACATCGGTGTGGCCGGACAGCACGATCCCGCCATGGGTCGAGCCGTCGTGCGCGGGCAGCGTCGCGAACAGATTCGCCCAGCCGTCGCGGGCGTCGTGGGTGAGCGTCGACGTGACGCCGGCATTGGCGAGCGCGTCGCGGACCATTTCGATGAGGCCGAGATTCGGCACGCGGCTTGTCGTGTCGATCGACACGAGCCTTCGGGTCCAATCCAGGCTGATCGGCTCGGCGCGCGACGGGGAAGCGGCAGCGGACGGTGCCGTTGCGTCGACGAAAGACATGGCGGAACTCCGGCGGGGGAATGCAAAGATCATATCCAAAAACGCCCCCGCACGCTGTGGCGCGGCGCATTGCGATGCAACAGCGTGCCGTCGTTCGCGTTCGAGCTCGCATGACTCGGCGCGGTGCCGCAGCCGCGCCGCGCCGCGCCGAACGCGCGGCATCGCATGCCGCGTTTTTCGGTGTCCTGCCGGGGGCACACGGCCGCCGCAGCCGGGCGGGGGGCGCTGCCGCTGCTGCGCTGCCGCAGCGGCATCCCGCGTCAGCGCGCCGCCGCCTGCTCGCGCGGCTTCTGCGGCTGGCCGAGCGCGCGCAGCGTCTCCTTGACCGTCGACACGCGCACCGCGAGATCCGGCGTGCGCGTCTCGATGCGCAGCCGGTCCTGCCCCGCGAGCTTCACGTGCCGGTGCTTTTGCACCATGTCGATGATGCGCATCGGATCGATTGGCGGATTCGGCACGAATTGCAGCCCGATCGCCGCTTCGCTTGCGTCGATCTTCACGATTCCTAGCGGCTTCGCGGCAAGGCGCAGCCGATGCGTCTCGACGAGCGCGTGCGCCTGCGGCGGCAGCTTGCCGAAGCGGTCGATCAGCTCTTCCTGAATACCGTCGATCGCGTCGCCGTGCTCGCAGTTCGCGAGGCGCTTGTACAGCGACAGCCGCTCCTGCACGTCGACGCAGTAATCGGCGGGCAGGATCGCGGGCGTGTGCAGATTGATCTCGGTCGTGGCGGCGAGCGGCGCGGTGAGGTCGGGCTCCTTGCCGTTCTTCAACGCCTTGACCGCGTCGTTCAGCATTTCGGTATAGAGCTGGAAGCCGATCTCGTGGATTTCGCCCGACTGCTTGTCGCCGAGCACCTCGCCCGTGCCGCGGATCTCCAGGTCGTGCATCGCGAGATAGAAGCCCGAGCCGAGTTCCTCCATCTGCTGGATCGCCTCGAGCCGGCGCTGCGCCTGCTTGGTGAGCGCCTGCGGATCGTGGACGAGCAGGTACGCGTATGCCTGGTGGTGCGAGCGGCCGACCCGGCCGCGCAGCTGATGAAGCTGCGCGAGGCCGAACTTGTCCGCGCGGTGCATGATGATCGTGTTCGCGCTCGGCACGTCGATGCCGGTTTCGATGATCGTCGTGCAAAGCAGCACGTTCGCGCGCTGCGCGACGAAATCGCGCATCACCCGCTCGAGTTCGCGCTCGTGCATTTGCCCGTGCGCGATCACGATCCGCGCCTCGGGCACCAGCGCCTCGAGCATCGTCTTGCGTTCCTCGATCGTCTCGACCTCGTTGTGCAGGAAGTAGACCTGGCCGCCGCGCTTCAACTCGCGCAGCATCGCCTCGCGGATCACGCTTTCCTCCTCGCGGCGCACGAAGGTCTTGATCGCCAGGCGTTTTTGCGGCGCGGTCGCGATCACCGAAAAGTCGCGCAGCCCCTCGAGCGCCATGCCGAGCGTGCGGGGGATCGGCGTGGCGGTCAGCGTGAGCACGTCCACCTCCGCGCGCAGCGCCTTGAGCGCTTCCTTCTGGCGCACGCCGAAGCGGTGCTCCTCGTCGATGATCACGAGGCCGAGGCGCTTGAACTGCACGTCCGACGACAGCAGCTTGTGCGTGCCGATCACGATGTCGACGCTGCCTTCGTTGATCTGCCGGATCGCCGCGCTCACTTCCTTCGCGGACTTGAAGCGCGACAGCTCGACGATCTTCACCGGCCAGTCGGCGAAGCGGTCGATGAAGGTTTGCGTGTGCTGTTCGGCGAGCAGTGTGGTCGGCGACAGCAGCGCGACCTGCTTGCCGCCCATCACCGCGATGAACGCCGCGCGCAGCGCGACTTCGGTTTTGCCGAAGCCGACGTCGCCGCACACGAGCCGGTCCATCGGCTTGCCGCTCGTCATGTCGCCGATCACGGCCGCGATCGCGGCTGCCTGGTCGGGCGTTTCGTCGAAGCCGAAGCTGTCGGCGAACTTCACGTAATCGCGCGGTTCGAGCGCGAACGCGTGGCCTTGCCGGGCGGCGCGGCGCGCGTACAGGTTCAGCAGCTCGGCGGCGGTGTCGCGGATCTGCAGCGCGGCGCGCCGCTTCGCGCGCTCCCACTGGCCCGAGCCGAGCGAGTGCAGCGGCGCGCTGTCCGGGTCCGCGCCGCTGTAGCGCGAGATCACGTGGAGTTGCGCGACGGGCACATACAGCTTGCTGTCGCTCGCATATTCGAGATGCAGGAACTCGGTTTCGCCTTCGCCGAGATCCATCGACACGAGCCCCATATAGCGGCCGATGCCGTGCTGCGCGTGGACGACCGGATCGCCGAGCTTCAGCTCGGACAGATCGCGCACCATCGCGTCGACGTTGCTTGCGTGCTCCTGCCGGCGGCGGCCGGTGCGGCGGCCGAGCGCGCCGTACAGCTCGGTTTCGGTGATGATCGCCCAGCCTTCGCCCGGCACCGCGAAGCCGCTTGCGAGCGGCGCGACGCCAAGCGCGAAGCGCTCGTCGCTCGCAAGCCACGACGCGAAGCTGTCGTTGGCGGCCGGGCGCAGACGGTTGTCGGCGAGAAGCTGCGCGATCGTCTCGCGGCGGCCCGCCGATTCGACGGTGAAGAGCACGCGGTTGGCGGTCGTGTCGAGGTAGCGGCGCAGCGCGGCGAGCGGATCGTCCGCGTGGCGATCGAGCGCGAGCGGCGGCAGCGGCGTGGCCCAGCCGCCCTCGGGCTGCGCGGGCAGCGCGACGCGCGCGAACGGCTTGGCGAGCGCGTAGAAATCGTCGTCGGACAGGAACAGCTTTTTCGGCTCGAGAATCGGCCGCTCCCGGTCGTGCGACAGGAACGCGTAGCGCTGCTTGGTATCGGCGGTGAAACGCTTGATCGATGCGTCGAGATCGCCCGCGAACACGAGATGCGCGCGCTCGGGCAGATAGTGAAAGAGCGTTGCGGTTTCGTCGAAGAAAAGCGGTAAGTAATATTCGATGCCCGCCGACGGCACGCCGTTGCCGATGTCCTTGTAGATCGGCGCGCGGCTCGGGTCGCCCTCGAACGTCTCGCGCCACCGGTTCCTGAATGCGGTGCGCGCGTGTTCGTCGAACGGAAATTCGCGCCCGGGCAGCAGGCGCACGTCGCGCACCGGGTAGAGGCTGCGTTGGGTGTCCGGATCGAACGAGCGGATCGAGTCGACCTGGTCGTCGAACAGGTCGATGCGGTACGGCAGCGGCGAGCCCATCGGAAACAGGTCGATCAGCGAGCCGCGCACGCAGTATTCGCCGGGGCGCACGACCTGGCTCACGTGCTCGTAGCCGGCCAGCGTGAGCTGTGCCTTGAGCTTGGCCTCGTCGAGCCGCTCGCCCTGCGCGAACGCGAATGTGTAGGCGGCCAGGAACGATGCGGGCGGCATCCGGTACAGCGCGGTCGTCGCGGGCACGAGCAGGATGTCGCAGCGGCCTTCGCCCAGGTCGTGCAGGGTCGCGAGCCGCTCGGAGACGAGATCCTGGTGCGGCGAGAACGTGTCGTAAGGCAGCGTCTCCCAGTCGGGCAGCACGCGCACGCGCGCATCGGGTGCGAAATAGCCGAGTTCTTGCGAGAGGCGTTGCGCATCCACCGCGTTCGCGCAGATCACCGCGACGAGCGGCACCTGCATGCGATGCGCGGTGAAATAACGGGCGATCGCGAGCGCGTCGGCCGAGCCGTGCGCGCCGTCGAACGTATAACGTTGGCCTGCCTTGACGAGCGCGACCGGAGAGGGCGATGAAGAGGCGTTGTCGGACATAACGAGCGGCTGGTTGCGGGCATCGCGGCGGCTGGAACGGGCGCGGCCCGTCGCGACGAAAGACGTATTATAAAATCCGTCTTTCGTTTTCATCTTTTCCGGCGATCCCTTCCGTGACTTCTCGTCTTTTTGCCCTGATACCGTGCGCGGGCACCGGCAGCCGTTCGGGCTCGGCATTGCCCAAGCAATACCGCACGCTCGCCGGCCGCGCGCTGCTGCATTACACGCTCGCCGCGTTCGACGCATGCAGCGAGTTCGCGCAAACGCTCGTCGTGATTTCGCCCGACGATGCACACTTCGACGCGCGCCGCTTCAGCGGCCTGCGCTTCGCGGTACGGCGCTGCGGCGGCGCATCGCGGCAGGCGTCGGTGCTCAACGGGCTGATTCAGCTCGCCGAATTCGGTGCAACGGATACCGACTGGGTGCTCGTGCACGACGCGGCGCGCCCCGGTATCACGCCCGTGCTGATTCGTGCGCTGATCGGCGCGTTGAAGGACGATCCGGTCGGCGGCATTGTCGCGCTGCCGGTGGCCGATACGCTCAAGCGCGTGCCGGCGGGCGGCGACGCGATCGCGCGCACCGAGCCGCGCGACGGGCTTTGGCAGGCGCAGACGCCGCAAATGTTCCGCATCGGGATGCTGCGCGACGCGATCCAGCGCGCGCAGCGCGACGGCCACGATCTGACCGACGAGGCAAGCGCAATCGAATGGGTGGGCCATACGCCGCGCGTCGTGCAAGGCAGCCTGCGCAACTTCAAGGTGACGTATCCGGAGGATTTCGACCTCGCGGAAGCGATTCTCGCGCACCCGGCGCGCGCCTGCTGAACCTGATTGAACCGCAACCCACACTCGACTCGAACGCAACATGGATTTCAGAATCGGACAAGGCTACGACGTACACCAGCTCGTTTCCGGGCGGCCGCTCATCATCGGCGGCGTGACGATCCCCTACGAGCGCGGGCTGCTCGGCCACTCGGACGCGGACGTGCTGCTGCACGCGATCACCGACGCGCTATTCGGCGCGGCGGCGCTCGGTGACATCGGCCGCCACTTTTCCGATACCGATCCGCGCTTCAAGGGCGCCGACAGCCGTGCGCTGCTGCGCGAATGCGCGGCACGCGTCGCGCAGGCCGGGTTTGCGATCCGCAATGTCGACAGCACGGTGATCGCGCAGGCGCCGAAGCTCGCGCCGCACATCGACGCGATGCGCGCGAACATCGCCGCGGATCTCGGCCTGCCGCTCGATCGCGTGAACGTGAAGGCGAAGACCAACGAGAAGCTCGGCTATCTTGGCCGCGGCGAGGGAATCGAAGCGCAGGCCGCGGCGCTCGTCGTGCGCGACGCGTCGCCGGATTCGCCGCGGGCCGGATAGTTCGGGGCGGGGCGGTCGTGCCGAATGCCGGCACGTCCCGTTGCGGGATAAACGGCCGATCGCCCGCCACACCTCGCGCGATGCGAATGAAGATCCTGAGCCCATGCGCCGGCGATCCCGCCGCGCCACGATGCGCCGGGGCGTGCCGCATGCGGTGCGGTTCATTCATTCTTCGCCGATCAAATTCACGCTTCGTCATCGGTTTGCTCGTCGGCGGTCTCGGTTTGGTCGTCGGTGTTCGCCATCGTGTTGACGTCGATCGGTGCGCGTTTGCTGAACCAGCCGTGAAAATACTCGTTGGTATGCGTGACCACGGGCCGGGTCACGACGCTGCGATATTCCTGAACAAAACCCGTTACCGCTTGCCCGACGACGACTGCCGGCGATGACAGCGTCTGGTTGGAAATCCCGTTGATGAATTGCCCGGCGGTGGCGGAGCAAATGCGCGACGTGGCTTCTTTACGGAAAGAGACGTTGCTGTATTTATGGCTGATCGGATGCGACGGTTCAAATCTACTGCCGTGCGCTGCGGCGCGAAAGACCGTGCCGACTGCGCCGTCCACTGCTTCCCCTATCCCGGTGATGCTGCCGTCGATTAATGGTTTGAATGCCCAGCGAACGAAATTGGAAACCATTCCGAACTTCGCATTCACGTAAGACACTGCGTTCTTCAAAAAATAATCTTCGCAGCCGGTCGGTGTCGATGTTTGAGGTGATAGTGGTGAAACGTAGGATTTAAACCGGTTTCCGATAATTTGGGCGCAGGTGCTGGCGTCGAATGGATTGTCCGTCGATTTCAATTCCCCGGAAAGGAGATAAGAGCAAGGCGCGGGTATCGGATTCGCGTTGATGAACGAATGAAATTTTTCACCGAGCTCGATTTGACAGATGCCCGGTTCGAGTTGCGAATTGGAGGCGGCCGTAGTCGCCACGCGGCTGGCGAATGCACTGCCGATCGCAATGCCCGCGTAGCCGATTGCCGGAGGCAGTACGTAGAGCGATTTGGGTATGCCGTTTTCCCATTGGATATTGCTTCCATAGGGTGCAGTCACGCGTTGCTGCATGAAAGACCGGGTACATGCCGAAACCAGATTGCCCACTGCGACGGTCGGGCCGGCCAATGCGTAGCCGGCGCCGCCGATACCCGCGCCGGCGAATGCGCAGAGGGACGGGGCAATTTCTTTGGTGTAATACGCGAGTTTCTGCATGTAAGGCGCCACGGCCTTGGCTCCCGAGGCAAGCGGCGCAATTCGGCCGTAATCGCTCGGATTGAGTTGTTTTGCCCAATCGACGGCCGAAGATAAAGAATTGCCCAGCAATTTACCCATCGAATAACCGTAGAGTGCGCCGGTGCCGACGGAAGCCGCACCGGCGACCGCCGCCATCACATTGGCCACCGGGGCGCTGTTCGTGCTGGAAAGCAGGAGTCCGGTCAAATTGCTGGCCTGATCCCCGACATATCTGCCGACAAACGAACTGGTGCCGTCGCGCAGCCCGGATGCGACCGCGGCTTTGGCGATATTGCATGGGCCGATGTCCTTCAGCCGTTGCAGAATGCCCGGCTCGCTGGGCAGCGGGTGCGCCTGCGAGGCGCTTGCTTTGGCAACGGCGCCGATTGCTCGAGGCGAGCCGGGTTGGGCGGCGGTTGTGGCGGATGCGCATTCGTCCGCAGCGCCTGTGTTGGCTTCCGGTTCGATATTGATCGCGACTTGATTGATCAATATGCTGGAACATATCGAAGAAGATTGTGGTATCAGCACTTTTTGTCTCCGTTGGATGATTTATTGATTGAAGATATTGCGATTCAATTGTGATCGATAATGATCGGGTGCGGTGGATTGAATCGGAGTCGATCGGTTAAATCCTTGCCGCCAAGCAGTGTGGGATTTTTATTTTCGACATATCGGATTTTCGTGTCGAAAATTAAGTTGAGCCATTTTATATGAGGTTGATATGGCGGCGAATCGGGAAATTGATGGTTAAAGTATACTTGATTTTTATTTTTTGGATGAGTGGATGCGAAAATCTTTTCTGTTTTGCGAAATGATTGTCGTTGCGCGGGAATGATGGAATATCGATTATTATTCTTATTTTAACGAGGTGATGTGGGGGTTTTGTGATGATTATGAGCGGTGCAATTTCCGTTTTCTGATGAGAGCGGAAAATTGTCGGACTTTATTTGTTTGGGGCCGGGTATCGAAAGGGGGCGTTGGCGGCCTGTCTCCGGAGCGGGCAACGCACGGGGCGAGGCGGAGTGGGGGCCTCGCGTGTGTCGGCAGGATGCCGGCGCTCGTGCGGGAGCGGGCCGATTTTTCACGCGGGCATGCTGCTTGCCGACGGGCCGTCATGTCCGCGATGCGACGCGGCGACAGCCCGCCGTCACGCTCATTTACCTTCGGCAGAGAGGACTTGCGCAGCGGCATTGATCACCGACGCGATCCGCCCGACGTCGCGCAACTGCGTGATGCTCATGCCTTGCTCGTTCTTCAGCAGCGCATAGTGCGACTTCACGCAGAAGTGGCACTTGCCGACGATCGACGCGGCGAGCGCGTACATTTCGAACTTGCGCTTGTCGACGCCGCCGTGCGACGCATACGCCCCCATCCGCAGCTCGGCGCGCGCGGTCTTCAGATCGGCGTCGTCGGCCATCTCGACATACGGATACCAAGTGTTGTTCATGCCCATTAGCGCGGCAGCCGTTAGCGCCGCCTGGGTTTCCTCGGCAGACAGCACGCCCGCTTCGCGGATCAGCGTGATGAGCGTCGTGCTCTTGGTCGCGAACGCCGCGGCGAGCGCGACGCCCACCGCATCGTTGCCTTCGAGCGACGAGCGCGCGATCGTGCCGTCGAGGTTCAGACGGATATCTTTTGCGTAGTCGGGAATTTGCGCCTTAATCGAATTGATAAATTCCATTGATATCTCCTATGATTGGGCCGTTAAAAAAGCCCGCAGGCGAAAGCGTCGCGCCGCGGGCTTCATGCATCGACGCTTACAGCGTTGCGCCGCCGACCGCGCGGTTGCACGGGCAGAGTTCGTCCGTTTGCAGGCCGTCGAGAATGCGCAGGATTTCTTCCGGATTGCGACCGACGTTCAGATTGTTCACCGACACGTGCTGGATCGTGTTGTCCGGATCGACGATGAAGGTGGCGCGCAGCGCGACACCCGCTTCGTGATCGCGCACGCCGAGCTGGTCGATCAGCTCGCCCTTGACGTCGCCGAACGAGTAGTGGTTCAGCTTGTCGAGATCCTTATGCTCACGGCGCCATGCGAGTTTGACGAATTCGTTGTCCGAGCTGCCGCCGAGCAGGACGGCATCACGCTCTTCGAATTGCTTTTGGAGCTTGCCGAATTCGACGATTTCCGTCGGGCAGACGAACGTGAAATCCTTCGGATAGAAGTAGATCACTTTCCACTTGCCTGGGAACGACGCTTCGGTGACGGTTTCGAATGCCGACTGACCGTTTTCCTCGTGATGGTTGAAGCCAGGCTTCGCGGCCACGACGGTGAAAGCTTCGAGTTTATCGCCCACGGTTTTCATGCGGATGCTCCTGTGTGAGTTGGGAAAGACTGCTAACAAGCGGTCAAGCTACCTATGCGCTGCAACGTTTCCGTGACAGCATCTGCAAGACTATAACTCTATTGATTATTTTTCTCAATAGATTTTAACTAACGAACTCCATAGAAATTTTCAAAGACGGCGATAGCATGCGGGTATCGGCACGGCGCATGGCGGCTCACGCGGAGGCGCGCGCCTTCGCGCCAGGGAACTCCAGCGTGACTTCGAGGCCGCCGTCGGGCCGGCGGTTGGCCAGGCGCAGCGTGCCGCGATAGCGGCTGACGAGGCGCAGCACGATCGCCATCCCCAGGCCCGTGCCTTCGGCCTTGGTGCGTGCGGTGTCGACGCGGTAGAACGGGCGCATCACGAGCGCAAGCTGGTCGTCCGGGATGCCCGGCCCTTCGTCGAGCACGACGAGTTCGACGCGCGCATGCGCGACGCGGGTCTCGAGTGTGATTCGGGCGATGCCGTCGCGCTTGCTCTGCCCATATTTACGTGCGTTCTCGACGAGATTGCCGACAACTCGCCGCATGTCGGTTTCATCGGCCGCGATGATCGCGGCGGGCGCGAGTCGGGTGACGATTTGCACGCCGTCCTCGCCGGCCAGCCGGGCGACCACGTCGTGCGCGACGACCGACAGATCGACGGGCTCGGGCGTGCGTTGCGCGGGGCGCGCGTAATCGATGAACGCGGCGATGATGCGGTCCATCTGTTCGATGTCGTCGACCATCGCGTCCTTCGTTGCCTGATCGGACGGACTCATCTCGGTTTCGAGGCGCAGCCGCGCGAGCGGCGTGCGCAGATCGTGCGAGATTCCGGCGAGCATCAGCGCGCGGTCGGCCTCGAGTTGCTCGAGATCGCGCACCATCTGGTTGAAGCTGCGGTTGGTTTCGGCCGCGACGCCCATTCCGCGCTCAGGCAGCGGCTCGGGCGTTTGCCCCGAGCCCACCTTGCGCGCGGCGAGCGCGAGCCGCGAGAACGGCTGGTTGACGAGGCTCGTGATGAATGCCGAGCCGATCAGCGACAGCGCCAGCGCGAACAGCCCCCAGCCGGCCCATTGCAGGCCGGTGACGGTGTCGAGCTGATCGCGGTCGAGCGCCACCCAGTAGTCGTCGTCGTCGATCTTGAAGCTGATCCACACGCCGGGGATGTCGTTGACCGATTGCGCGATCACCGTGTCGTCGCCGAGGCGGCTGCGGATGTCGTGCTCGATCAGCCGGTTCAGCGATTCGTCGGGCTGCAGCTTGAACTTATCGGTTTTTTCGCGTGGATAGACGCGCACGCCCTCGTTGCTTTCGAGATCCTGCAGCAGCGCGCGACGCAGATCGGGATCGGAATAGAGCAGGGCCGTGCGCGTGAGCTTCACGATCGCGACCAGTTGCAACGCGACGCGCTGCGCGCGCGGCTCGCGCTCGATCACTCTGAAGCTCTGGAACCACGCGGCAAGACTCACCGCGATCAGCAGCGCGATCAGCAGGAACGTGCGCCAGAACAGCCCGCCGAACACGAGCGTCAAAAGGCGCCGGTCGATACGCATAGGACAGGCTGTTTATCTGGCGTCAAAAACGGGCAATCGCGCGTGCCGCGACGGCTCGGCCATCAGGCTGCGCCGTCGGGGATGAACACGTAGCCAAGGCCCCATACAGTCTGGATGAAGCGCGGGCTGCCCGGATCGGGCTCGATCAGCTTGCGCAGCCGCGAAATCTGCACGTCGAGGCTGCGATCGAACACTTCGTATTCGCGGCCGCGCGCGAGTTCCATCAGCTTCTCGCGCGACAGCGGCTGGCGCGGATGGCGCGCGAATACCTTGAGCACCGAGAACTCGCCCGTCGTCAGCGGGATTTCCTGGCCGGACTTCGTCAGCGTGCGGGTGGCAAGATTCAGCGAGAACTCGCCGAATTCGAACACCTCGGTGGTTTCGGACGGTGCGCCGGGCAACTCGGCGGGCGCCTGGCGGCGCAGCACCGCGTGGATGCGTGCGACCAGCTCGCGCGGATTGAAAGGCTTGGGCAAGTAATCGTCGGCGCCCATCTCGAGGCCGACGATCCGGTCGACGTCCTCGCCCTTCGCGGTGAGCATGATGATCGGCGTGCGATCGTTGCTGCCGCGCAGGCGGCGGCAGATCGACAGCCCGTCCTCGCCGGGCAGCATCAGATCCAGCACGAGCAGGTCGAAACGCTCGCGCACCCAGAGTTTGTTCATGGCCGTTGCGTTCTCGGCAACGTACACGTTGAAGCCCTGTTCGCCGAGATAGCGGCGCAGCAAGTCGCGTAGGCGCGGATCGTCGTCGACGACGAGGATTTTCGAGGGATTTTTCGTTTCCATGAGCGGCATCTTATCGCGATTGGGAAAAGTCGCGCGGCAGCGACTTTTGACGGGTAACAGTCAGTTACAAAATTTACCCGTGCTGTTGTGCTGAGTAAAGACAGTGACGACAGACTCCTTTACTCGAAGGCGATATTCGGTGGATACTCCCTGCACTTAAAACATTTTCATGGTTTGCACGCCGATTTTCGCAGGGTTGGTTCGTGTGCCACAGATAGCTGCTTGCCGCGTGACGAAGGGAACAAAACGACGAAACAGGCGAGGCCCGTGATGCGGCCGACGAGGATTGCGTTCGTGCTGGGGCTCGCATGCGCTGGCCTCTTCGCACCCGCTTTTGCCGGTGCGCAGCCGCACGATCGCGCACCGGCGTCTCATAAATCGCCGCGCGGCAAGGGCGCGCCGCCGCCCGTCGTTGCGCCCGAGCATGCCGAGCAGGCGAACCGCTCGGCCGTTCCGCCCGATCTCGAACAGCGTCGCCGCGACGGCCATATGACGCCGGAGGAGCGGCATTTGTTGCGTCAGCATATCGAGGACGCCGTGCGGGAACTCTACAAGCGCTGAGTAGCGCACGCATACCTGTCGGGCGCGCCGTCGGATGCATCCACGCCTGCGCCTATCCACCAGGCGCGCGCCGCCGTTGAAAAATTCCGTATCAAATCGATCGTCAACTGTCCACTGCGACGGACCGTTGAATCGCCAGTACCGCGGCGCGTGCGCCGCATGGGCAATCGTCGTGGATTGCCCGAACCAGGAGAGCGATCGGCGATGAGCGATGCGAGCACGGCAGGACGGGCCCCGGCGAATACCGACCGGGCTGGCCACGTAGATCGAACGGACCGGTTGTCGGCGGACATGCAGCAACTGCTCGATGCCGACGACGCGCGTTTTTTGCTGACGCGCACCGGTTTTTCGCCGCCGCCGCGTGAAGTCGCGCGGCTGGTCGGGATGACGCGCGCGCGGGCGCTTGCCGGGCTGCTCGACGGCGCGCGCACGCAATGCGTGACGCCGCTGCCCGACTGGGTGCGCGAGCTGCCGCCGCCGCGCGCGGTGCGTGCGGCTTATACGCCCGACGAGCGGCGGGCCGAGCGGCAGTTGCGCAATCGCCGCTACGACGAACTGCGCGCGTGGTGGGTGCGCGAGATGCTCGTCACGCCGTCGCCGCTGACCGAACGGATGACGCTTTTTTGGCACAATCATTTCACGTCCGGTCAGGACAAAGTACCGTATCCCCAAACGATTGCGGCGCAGAACATGCTGTTGCGCGCCGCCGCGCTCGGCAATTTCGGCGCGCTGCTGCACAGCGTCGCGAAAGACCCGGCGATGCTGCAATATCTCGACGGCGCGTCGAGTCGCAAAGGGCGCCCGAACGAAAATTTCGCGCGCGAGGTGATGGAACTCTTCACGCTCGGCGAAGGGCATTACACGCAGCGCGACGTGTCCGAAGCCGCGCGCGCCTATACCGGCTGGGGCGTCGATCCCGATACGCTCGGCTACGTGTTCATGCCGAACCTTCACGACGACGGCGAAAAAACCGTGCTCGGCGAGACCGGCCGCTTCGACGGCGACGCGGTGCTCGACATTCTGCTCGCACGGCCCGAGACCGCGCGCTTCATCGTTGCGAAATTGTGGCGCGAGTTTATTTCCGATACGCCCGATGCGCCCACCGTCGAGCACGTGGCCGAGCGTTTCCGGCAAAGCGGCTACGACATCCGGACGGTGCTCGCGGGGCTGCTGTCGTCGGAGGCGTTCTGGGCCGAGCGCAATCGCGGCGTGCTGGTGAAATCGCCGGTGGAGTTCGTGGTCGGCACCGTGCGGCTGTTCGACGTCGATTACGGCGATACCGGGCCGTTTGTGAACACGCTGCGCACGCTCGGCGAGAATTTGTTCTATCCGCCAAACGTGAAAGGCTGGCCGGGCGGCGCGACGTGGATCAACAGCGCGACGCTGCTCGCGCGCAAGCAATTCGTCGAACAGATGATGCGTGCCACCGAGGCGGCAGGCAGACATGCCGCGCCGGCGCCGGCATCCGCGCCCGGCGCGATGATGGACGGCAAGCCGGCGATGCGGCGCGGGATGCGCTTCGATATCGATACGTGGCTCGCCGCATATCGGACAAAGCCGCAGGCGCAGCCAGATCTGTCGACGCAATTGCAATTGCAACATGCGGTGCTGCCGCTGTCGCCCGTCGCGGCAACCGAGACCGGCGCGACCAGCATGGCCTATTTACAGGCGCTGTTGATGGACCCGGCCTATCAGTTGAAGTGAGCGAGTGGAAATGAGCGCGGCCGGCGCGATCGCGACGCCGCATCGAAAGCGATCCGCGCGACGACCGGACAGGCCGGCTGCGGCGAATGCATAAAGAGGACAGCAGGATGAAACGACGCAATTTTCTGACCCTTGCAGGCGTAGCGGGAGCGACGAGCGTCTCGCTTTCGATGCCCCGCGCGTTCGCGGCGGCGGCTGGCGCGCTTGCGGGTGCGGGCGCGGGCGCGCCGCATGGCGCGAATTATTCGAACCTGCTGATTCTGGTCGAGTTGAAAGGCGGCAACGACGGACTCAACACAGTGATTCCGTATGCGGACCCGTTGTATCGGACGCTGCGCCCGACCCTCGGCATCAAACGCGAGCAGCTCGTGCAATTGGACGAGCGAACGGCGCTGCACCCGTCGCTCGCGCCGCTGATGCCGCTTTGGCGTGACGGGCGGCTTGCGATCGTCGACGGCGTCGGCTATCCGCAGCCGAATCTGTCGCATTTCCGCTCGATCGAGATCTGGGATACCGCGTCGCGCTCGGACCAGTATCTGCACGAAGGCTGGCTCACGCGCGCGTTCGCGCAGGCGAGCGTGCCACCCGGTTTCGCCGCGGACGGCGTCGTGCTCGGCAGCGCCGAGATGGGGCCGCTTGCGAACGGCGCGCGTGCGATTGCGCTCGTCAATCCCGCGCAATTCATTCGCGCGGCGCGGCTCGTGCAGCCTGTGTCGCTGCGCGAGCAGAATCCCGCGCTCGCGCATGTGATCGATGTGGAGAACGACATCGTCAAGGCTGCCGACCGGCTGCGCCCGCCCGCCGGCGCGCCCGTGCTCGCGACCGCGTTTCCGGCCGGGCCGTTCGGCACCGCAGTGAAGACCGCGATGCAGGTGCTCGCCGCGTGCGACACGCCGCAGCGCACGCCCGCGCCGGGGCAGGGCGTCGCGGTGCTGCGCGTCACGCTCAACGGCTTCGACACGCACCAGAACCAGCTCGGCCAGCAGGCGGGGTTGCTCAAGCAATTGGCCGACGGATTGGTCGCGATGCGCTCGGCGCTCACCGAGCTTGGCCGCTGGGACGACACGCTCATCATGACGTATGCGGAATTCGGCCGGCGCGTTCGCGAGAATCAGAGCGGCGGCACCGATCACGGCACGGCCGCGCCGCATTTCGTGATGGGCGGGCGCGTGCGCGGCGGGTTGTATGGCGCGCCGCCCGCGCTAGGCAGGCTGGACGGCAATGGCAACCTGCCTGTCGCGGTCGATTTCCGGCAACTCTACGCGACCGTGCTCGGGCCGTGGTGGGGGCTCGACGCAACGCGCGTGCTCCAGCAGCGTTTCGAGCCGTTGCCGCTGTTGCGCGCCTGACCGGCAGCGCGGCATGTGGCCTATTGCTTGAGAACCCGCGCGGACGCGATCCGTTGGTGGCGCCTGGAGACTGTCAAGCTCGATCTCGTCGAGCACCGGATCAGCGGCGGCGCGCGGCGCGCCATGCGATCCACAGTTTGCGGATCGGCGTGAGCGCGATCCGCTGATGCAGTACCTGGAAGCCGTCGCGCTCGATCTCGTCGAGCACTGCGAGCGCAAGCGCGCCGAGCGCGCGCAATGTGCGTTGCGCGCGGCGCTCATCGGCGGGGATGGCGGCGAGCGACGCATGAAGCGCGTCGCGTGCGCGCGCCGTCTGGAAGCGCATCAGTTCGGTGAACGCAGGGCTATAGCGGCGGTTGAGCAGGTCGGCCGCCGTCACGCCGTAGCGTTGCAACTCGTCGATCGGAACGTATATACGGCCGTGGCGCGCGTCGTCGCCGAGATCCTGCACGAGTTGCGCGAGCGTCAGCGCATGCCCGAGCGGCGGCGCCCAGCCGAAATCGTCCGGTCGACAAGCGCTCGCGTGCGCGACGAGCTGCGCGAACGCGCCGCCAGTCTGATCGGCGTAGCGGCTCAGGTTTGCGAAGTCCAGATAGCGTGCCTGATCGAGATCCATTCCGTAGCCCGCGACGAGCGTTTGCAGCGCGGCGGCGCTGCTTGGCAGATCGGGGTGGTGCGCGGCGAGCGCCTGCGACACCGGATGCGACGGCTGGCCGGCGATCAGCGCTGCAATCTCCTTTTGCCACCACGCGAGTTTCGCGCGGCCGATGGCCGGATCGCTGATTTCCTTCACCGTTTGCTCGAGTTCACGGCGCAGCGCGAACAGCGCGGCAACGAGCGGTTGGCGTGCAAGCGGCGCCTGGCGCAGCGCGTAATAGAGGCTGGAGCCGGGCGGCGCGGCTTTTTCTTCGCAGTATTCGTCGAAATTCACGGGGACAGGAACGAGTGGGGGCGTGGGCGAATGGCAAGGCGGCGCACGCGCCTGGTGCGTTGCCGAGGGCTTTTCTCGCGCCGCCCGCTATCGACGCAGACGCGGTACACCCGGACAATGCGGCATTCTAGCATCGCCGCCGAAACGAGGCCGCGATGCTAGAGACAAGCGTCGGCAGATCAGTTAGAATCTCGCGCTTGCGCTTTTTGGGACAGCCGCCAGGATGCGGTTCCGTTCCGCGCAGCATGTCTCGCATGCGTGAGTGGCGAAATTGGTAGACGCACCAGGTTTAGGTCCTGACGCCCGCAAGGGTGTGCCGGTTCGAGTCCGGCCTCACGCACCATCCGGTATCTTTTCTTCGCGCGGCGTCAAGGGACGCCATCAGCTATTTTCAATGGCTTGTGACGCTTTTGCGGTGGCCGCTGCTTTCCGATTTTCCGTGCGAAAGCACACGAAGCTACACGTCGCTACCCAGAAATAACGCAAGAGGCGGCGCGTGGCGTTGTTCAGAGCGGCCCATTCGGAAAGCCCAATTGGCGGCTGACGCGCGAAAGCTCGATCAACGGCGTTCGCAGCCTGACCATTCGCGATACGAAAGCCGAAGTAATCCCTTGAACGCTCGAACATGAGATTGAATGGCGGCCAACCGCCATCTCGATTCGTCTTGCCACGAAACGAAGAGTAACGGTGCCGCATCTCCGTTTGCTGAATCCGAGAAAACGGCTCAGCAACTGCGCTTGGCCGCCCATCCTCAAGGGTCGTGCGAGCATGACATACTTCGTTGATTTTTCAGCCAATTCGAATTGGTATTGATTTTTTGGATGCGGCTATTTTCGATGAAAATGAATAATAAATTATAAATTTAATCTTCGATAAATAAATTAAATCGACATTGATTGATTTTCGAAAAATCGGACGAGCCTATTGGTTGACAATGTCAAACGTAAAGGCTGTTTTCGGATTGTCGACGAATATTGCGCGGCCGCCGCTTCCTGCTGAAAAGAAAAAACTCATGATGATGAACAGTGTGAAATCCGGATTTCACCAATCATGGTGTGAAATGTAAAAATGCAAAGGAAAAGAAAGTGTCGACAGTAGCAAGTTTGAACAATCAGCCCGGCTCCGCGATAGGACGGGTGAATCTAGCGGGCCAATTTCAACTTCGGCCGGCCGAGATCGACGGTGAGTTGAATCAGGCGGCACGCGGCATGGCCCAGGAAATGGCGCCGCAATTGAGGCAAGCGGTTTCGTCGGAGATACCTTCAGGTAAGGCTCAGGCGGATGCCGCCGCGTCCCGGCGAAACCCGTCTCTGGTGAGTCTCGCGTCAGTCCCACCCGTGCAAACGACGGAGCCGGGCGAGCCTGAATCCGCTCAGCAGCCCTCGAGTCCGAGGAATAAGCGCGATGCCACCGCCCAGATTTCCGGTCGTCTCCAGGTTGCCGAGCAAGAGCGGGAAGTCATGCTTCGGCAAGCCGCGGCGCTTGCTCAGCAGGCAACGACGGCCGACGATCAATTGAGAGCTGAGCGCACCAACATTGGATTAATGGTTGCCCGGGCCATGCGCGATGGTGACCAGGCAATGCAGCGGGATGACGAGGGGGCGATGCGGCGGGCTCAAGAAAGGGTGCATTGGGTCAGGGATGCGGTGAATGCGTTCGACGGCAATCTACCGGATAGAGCAGCGCAGGTGCTGCACAACCTACGCCAGGCATTGGTGGCCGCGAACGATGTTTTGCAGGCGCAGCCCGAGGAAAATGGAATAACAGATCAAATGCGAAGGCTGATGGATGTCATCCGGGATAGAATGGCTCGCCTGGATAGAGAGCAACACAACCAATGGAATATCCCGCTGGCCAGAAACGAACTGGATAACGTCCAGGCGCGTCTGGACGAGCGTTTGCAGAGGGTTCAGCCGCCGGACGCAAAGCGCCCGCGTATCCTCCCAGGGCATGATCTCTCTCCGCTCAAATAGCGACGCGTTTTGGGCGCGGCCCGCCGCCCGCGCCGCACACTTAGCGCGTCAACTGCGATCGGATTCGACGAACGGGCGTGCCGGGCTGGCGCCAGCCTTTGAAGGCCGCTGTTCGAGGGCCGTCGTCATTTGGGCGAAAAGGCCTGCCAACCTCGCGCGGGCGCATGATTTGGGCGGCGTTTCTGGATCGAGAGCGGGACGCTCTCGAATCCGGCCGATGCCGACGGCGCGGCCTTTCGTCGAGGGGCCGACGTCTGAGGCGGGCGCGAGGCCGCACGCCTCACGTGGGTCAATTCGAATCGGCCAACTTGATCGCTCAATAGTTCGATCGGTAATCGATGCCCTGATCGAACCGGTTCTGCCAATGCGCCAAGTATTGCGACGCCAGCGCCGGATTGTTCCAGACCACCAGCACGTTCTCCGAATTGCGCGCCGCGGCCGCGGCGCTGTAGTTGAACGATCCCGTCTCGACGTGCCGGGCGTCGACGACGATGTATTTGTCGTGATGGATCGCGTAGCGGTCGATCGTGCGCGTGCGCACCTTCGCGTTGACGAGCAGGTTGAGCGCTTGCTTCGACGCTTTCGACCGGTTGCCGTCGTTATCGACGACGACCGCGATATCGACGCCGCGCCGATGCGCATCGAGCAGCGCGCGGACGATCTTCGGCGACGTGAACGAGTAGCCGGCGAGCCTGAGCGATACGCGCGCTGTGCCTATCACCTTGAGGATCAGCGCTTCGGCGCCGCCGTCGGGCGAGAACGCCGCTTCGACGACTTGTCCGGCAGGCGCTTCATGTGCGGCGGACGGCAGTACGCTCGCAATATAGTCGACGATGCGGGAGATCAGCGATTCGGCCGGGCCGGTCTTGCTGAAGGCGGGCGGCGCGGCGGCGACGAGCGTGGCGCAAAGGCCTGCGGCGATGAGCCGCTTCGGTTTGAGCCGCTTGGGCAACTGCATGTGATTCCGGGTGGGTCGAAACAAACGAGGCCGTGAGTGTAACGCGAGTGGCGAACGATGCGCGCGCATCGTTTCATTTTTTCGGACGATGCCCGCGCGCGGCTTGGCCTGCGCGCGGTGATGCGCGCGGCGGGAAACCAGGCGCATGACCCGTCAGCGTGCAGGCGGCCGATCACGCTGCCCTAGATCGCGCCGCAACGGTCCCTGAATCTCAGCGCTGGCGCCTGCATGTCCGGCGTGCGATTTCCATTTGTAAAGCCGCACGGGATGAAGTCCCGTGCCCGCGGCGCGAGCGTATCGTGCCGGGGCGGTGACGTTTGCGCACGGGCTGCGGGGCAGCGCTCCGGGAACGACGCGCGGACGAAGAATCGCGCTGAACCGGAGCGGCGGGGTCGCCCTGATTGCCTGACCGGCGCGCAGGACGATCCCACTCGAAGCCGGTCATGGTCGGTGGTTTTGTTCCGATTGCAACGTTGCCCTTCGTTTTGCGCGGCGCAGGAACCGGCGAAGGCGCGGCCGCGCTTCTTTCCGCGCGCTCGGTACGGGGTCGCCCGCGCGCCGGCAGGTGGGGCCGTGCCGCCGCGCCGTGGGCGCGTGTCGATTCAATAACCGAAGCTCTGCGCCAGTTCGTCGATGAGCTGCCGCTGGAACGCATTGAAGCGTTCGCCCGGCTGCTGGGCGGTCGCGAGGTCGAGCATCGGGTCGACGACTTCAGTGCGAATGCCCGACAACGTTTCGATTATCGCCAGTCCGCAAAACGGAACGTAGGCCTCCGAATAACCGCCTTCATGAACGATCGCGAGCCGCCCGTCGCAATGCCGGCCGGCCGCATCCAGCAGCGAGCGCGTCATGAACCGATAGCTGTCGCTGTGCAATTGCATCCGCGCGAGCGGGTCGACCGCGTTCGCGTCGAGCCCGCTTGCGACGACGATGAGTTCAGGCCGAAACGCATCGAGCGCCGGCACGACGATTCGCTCGAACGCGTAGCGGTAAGCGTCGTCGCCCGCGCCGGCGAGAAGCGGGACGTTCAGGTTCGCGCCGATGCCCGCGCCGGTGCCGCGTTCGTCGGCGCCGCTGTAGCCGGGCGGAAAACAGCGGTCCTGATGCAATGAGATCGTCAGCGTGTGCGGATCGCCGTAGTAGATCGTCTGAGTGCCGTTGCCGTGGTGCACGTCCCAATCGATCACGGCCACGCGCTCGATCTGGTGTTTCGCGCGCGCGGCCTCGAGCGCAATCGGGATGTTCGCGAGCAGGCAAAAGCCCATCGGCTTGTCGGGCAGGCAATGATGGCCGGGCGGACGCGACAGCGAGAACGCGTTCGCCGCGCGCCCGGTCAGCACGGCGTCGACGGCGGCGAGGGCGAGGCCCGCCGAGAGGGCGGCAATCTCGTAGCTGCCTTTGCCGAACGGCGCCAGCTCGCCGAGATCGCCGCCGTTCGCGTTGCTCGCGCGCTTGAACGCGTCCAGATAGTGCACCGGGTGGATACGCCGCAGATCGGCTTCGGTCGCGGCTGGCGCGCTCAGCATGTCGATTTGCGCGGCAAGGCCGCATGCATGCACGAGCGACAGCAAACGGCGCTTCGAGTCGGGCGATTCTGCATAACCGGCGCTCGACGGCGGCTGCACCCAGCCACCCACCGGAAAGAACAGCGCGTGTGCGCCGCCCGTGTGCCAGAAGGTACGTTCATCGGTGAAGAAGGCGGTTTTTTTCATAGCGGTCAGTTCGAGCGACGATGAATGGACGGGGCGTGCGGCGTCAGCGCGCATCGCGCTCGACGCGCAGCAGCGTCGCGAGCGATACGATCGACACGCCGGCGGCGAGCGCGAACAGCGCGCGCAGCGTGCCGCCGCCATCGAGCATTAGGCCCGCGATCAGCGGTCCGGCGGCGAGTCCGCAGCCAATCACGAGATTGAGCGTGGCGATCAGGCGGCCCGACGCGTCGACAGCGGCGACGCTCGCGAGCATGAACGGTAGGACGAACGTCCACGAGAATTTGAAACCGAAGATCGCCGCGACGTAGCCGGCCGGGCCGGGCGCCGCGGCGAGCAGCGCGAGCGACACAGCGAGTATTCCGTAGCCTGCGTACAGCATTGCACGCCGTGACGCGCGGCCGCCGAGACCGGACGCGAGCGCTGCGCCTGCAATGCCGGTCAGGCTCGCAATCGCAAGCACATTGCCGGTTGCCGACGCATCGAAGCCGGCTGCGGCCGCGGCCCGGCTCGCGAAGGTCCAAACGCCGCCGATCGCGAGATAGAACGTCAGGATGCCGGCGACAGCGAGCGCGGCCAGTGCGCGTGCCGCATGCGGGCCTGCCGTCCGGGCGCGCGGCCGGCGCGCGCGGGGCGTGGCGGGAAAGTGGCCGGCCAGCGGCGCGGCGCATAGCGTCAGCGCGGCGAGCACCCCATACAGCGCGCGCAGCCCGACTGCGTTGAACAGATGCGGTAGCACAAAGAGCCCGGCCGCCCCCGCAATCAATTGACCGACGACCCATAATCCGTAGACGCGTTCGCTGTGCTCGCTCATCGCGGCGCTCGTCATGCACAGCACCATCAGCGTGCCGCCGCCAAGTGCAGTTGCCGCGCGCAGCGCGAGCAACGGCACGAAGCCGGGCATCAGCACGGCGGTGGCGAGATTGCCGACGCAGAAAATGGCGCACGCCCACCATGCGACACGGCGCGCATCGATCCTGCCGAGCCACAGGTACGACGGTAGCGTCGCGGCGCTGAACGCACCAAGCTCGATGAAGAAATACGCACCGATCTGCGACGCCGTGAGCCCGAGTTGCGTGCCGAGCTGGCCGGCGACGGCAGGCGCGACAAGCAGTTGCAGCGGCGTGATCGCCGCGAACGCGACGAGCGCGGCGAGCGTGCCATGCGTGAACGCTTGCGTACCGGTGGGCAGCGGTGAAGAGGATAACGAAGGATCTTGCGGAAATGTTTTCATGATCGGCATTCGATGACACGATTCGACGCGAAACCGGCGGCGCATGCAGCGCGTTCATCCGCAGTGTCGGCAGTGCGCATGCCGTTGCAAAGCCGTCCAGATGAACGTTGTGGAAAACCCTGGGTTGCGCGCCGGCGCGTTTCGCTTGCCGCCATGCACGTGCATGAACACATGGCTGTTGTCTCGCGTGCGGCAGCGCGGAATCTGGGCCCCGTTCAAATGCACTGGGCCGGCGCGCGTTCGTGCGCGCGCGGCCGTCAAAAAAAGACGGCCGCTATAATGGGGCGCTTATCGACGGAGTTCGCGACGCCGGCTGTACGAGCGGGCGAGGGAGCGGTCAGTGGTGGCGATCAGGGCTGGGAATAGTGGGAGTAGAACTGGCAAGGCCGACGACGCTGACAGCGGAGCCGGGATCAAGCGAAGCCTCGACGTGCTGCATGACGTGCCCGCCGCGATCGTGCTCGACGAAACCGCATGGCCGCCGCGCGCGCCGCGCCGGCGCGATTTCGATGACGACGGCGCGCCGTCGCGCGAACTGAGCCTGTTTTTACTCGATCTGTATGCGATGGCGGGCGGCGCAGCGATTGGCGAGTTCGAATGCGGTTTCTTTCGGCTGCTGTCGCGCTATCTGCCGTTCGACGCCGGTTGGACGGGCGTGGCGAATCACACGCCGAGCGGCCCGGTGATGCACAACAGCTATCTATACCGGCTGCCCCGCGAATTCTTCATCGATTGGAAGCGCGTGCGCGATTGCGATCCGCTCGCGCGACGCACGCTGCATGGGGCATACGGCCGGGCAGTCGCGCTGTCGGTCGTCGATCCGGGGCTCGATGGCCGGTTTCGCGGCTGGTGTGTCAAATACGGGCTCGCGCAGCTCATGTGCGTGTGCACGCTCGACCGTCGTTTCGGACTCACGACATTTCTGTCGATCTACCGTCACGCATTGAATCGTCCATTTACGGCCGGCGACATGCGACGCTACGAAAACGTGATTCCGCATCTGGCCGCCGCATTGACGATCAACCGCGCCGCGCAATTAAGCCGCTTGCGCAACGAGGCGGCCGCGTCGACGGTGCGTGCGATCTGCGACAACTTCGGCGTGCTGCATCATGCGGATGCGGGTTTTGATGCGCTGCTGAAGGCCGAGTGGCGGGACTGGAGCGGCTCGCGTCTGCCGCCCGCGCTCGTCGATCACTTGCGCCGCCGCCCGTCGCAGCCGTATTCGGCGGATGCATTGACGGTGCGGTGCGTGCCCGTCGCCGGCCTGTTTCAATTGGAAGCGCGGCCGCGTTCGCTGCTCGACCGGCTCAGTCCGCGCGAGCTTGCAGCGATCCGCTATTACGGCCAAGGGCGCTCGCATAAGGAAGTGGCGCGGCAGATGGAGATCGCGCCGGCCACCGTGCGCCACTATTTGCGCTGCGCGTATCGCAAGCTCGGGATGCACGACAAGAGCCAGATCTCCGGCGCGCTGAGCGTGCTCGACCGGGACGAGGACGGTGCGAAGCGCGACCCGAGCGGGTGATGCGCATTGCGCGTGTGGCATGGTCGATCGGGTAACATTCGATACGCGGATTCGACGTGATCGCTGCGCATGGCTGGCGGCGAACGCAACCCGCTCCGGGCGGCGAGCGGCAAGCCGTCGCTCATGCCGTCGCCTGGCGCCTTCCGCTTGCGCGAATCATCGGCTGCGTGCGCCGACGGCTCACTGCGCTCGATCTCGCGCGCTGGCGATGAGCT
Organism: Burkholderia singularis; assembly: GCF_900176645.1. GTDB lineage: Bacteria > Pseudomonadota > Gammaproteobacteria > Burkholderiales > Burkholderiaceae > Burkholderia > Burkholderia singularis. The sequence continues at coordinate 52,518 of NZ_FXAN01000025.1, read as the reverse complement.
TGTCGAGCGCGCGGCTGAACGCAAGTTTTTCGCTGTCGTTCAGGCAATCGAGCAACCCGTCGTTCCATTTGCGCGCGAGCGCCGTGATCTTGCGGTTCAGCGCGGCGCCGGCCGGCGTCAGCGCGATCAGCACTACGCGGGCGTCGGCGTCGCTTGCGCCGCGCTTGACGAGCCCGCGCCCGATCAACGTTTCGGCCGTGCGGCTCGCCTGACTTTTGTCGAGGTTCGCGCGCCGCGCGAGTTCCATGACCGAGCATGGCCCGAACGCGCCGACCGATGCAATGGCGCGCGCCTCAGGCAGCGATATGCCGAGCCTCGTTTGATAGATCGCGCCGATGCCGCGATCGGACAGCTTATTCAGCACGTGCATCCGGTCGGTCACGAACTGGTCAAGCCCGGTTTTGCCGCCTGCCATATTGGAGTCCTGAATGAATGGGCAGGGTCGATTGTTGCTGCATCGCGATGCGCGGTCAACGGTGAGACTTTCGCATCGCGCGGTCTGGCGAAGTTTGCGCGTGGCCTCACGGGCGCCCGTAGCGCAGCCGCGTGAGCTGCTCGGCCGCCTGCTCGAGCAGGCGCGCGGCATCGCGCAGTGCAACGTCGAGCGTTATCGGGCCCGGTGCGGGCGAAAAGCAGCCGTCGAAATGCTCGGACAGCGCAACAAGCGCGTCCGGATCGACCGCGCCTGACAGCAGCGTGGCCGGCACGCCTGCGGCGCGCGCGTGCCCGCACGCGACGAACGGCGCTTTGCCGCGTAACGTCTGCGCATCGGAGCGGCCTTCGCCGGTGATCAGCCAGTTCGCGCCCTCGAGCGCCGCATCGAGTCCGATTTGTCGCGCGACGATCTCCGCGCCCGGCTCGAAGCGCGCGCCGAGCATCGCGAGCGCGAAGCCGAGCCCGCCCGCAGCGCCGGTGCCGGGCAGATCGCGCACGCGGCTGCCGGCCGCCGCGGCGCGCCGCTCGCCGAACGCCGCCTCGACGAGCGACGCGAAATGGCCGAGCGCCGCGTCGAGCGGGGCGACTTGATCGGGCGTCACGCCCTTTTGCGGACCGAACACGGCCGTCGCGCCGTGTTCGCCCGTCAACGGATTATCGACGTCGGACATCGCGACGAGCGTGATGTCGTCGAGCCGCGCATCGATCCCCGATACGTCGACGCGCGCGATCTGCGCGAGCCGCTCGGGCGTCGGCTCGAGTTCGCGGCCTTGCGCATCGAACGCGCGCAACCCCAGGCCGGCGAGCAGACCTGCGCCGGCATCGTTGGTGCTGCTGCCGCCGAGCGCGACGTAGAGAGTGCGCACGCCTTCGTCAACGAGCGCACGGATCGCATCGCCCAGGCCGCGTGTGCTGCGCGCGGCCACCGGTACGCGCATCCCGTCGGGGTCGGTGATGCCGACGATTTCCGCGGTCTCGATGATCGCCGTGCGCGCATCGATCAGCCCGATCGCCGCGTCGCGCGGCGTGAGCGCTGCGCCCGGCACGCGCAACATCCGGCGCTTGCCGCCGTGCGCGACGAGCGCGTCGAGCGTGCCTTCGCCACCGTCGGCCATCGGCCGCGTGTGTAAGACGGCATCGGGCCTGGCGCGCGCGATGCCGGCGGCGATCGCGTTCGCGACCTGCTTGGCGGATAACGACCCCTTGAACGAGTCGGGCGCAATGACGACGACGGGCGCGAACGAGTGCTGCGGCATGGTGTCTCCGGATCGTTTTGATGAGGGAATGTCGTCGGGAGCGCCCGCCGGATAGTCGGCGGCGGGGTGGCGGCCGTCAGGCAGCGCCGGGTGCGGCCCGCGACGGAACCGAAACGGGAGCTTACCGGATACCGCCCGGCGTATGTCGCAGATCGTCGTCGCGCGTCGGGGCGCGTGGCGCGCGATGTTGCGGCGCGCCACGGCCGGAACTCGCGGTGCGGAGGAAATAGTTTGCTAGAATGATCGATTCTTCCGGCCAAAGCCGTGCATCAAGCCGCCGATCGTGGCGCAACGAGTGGGTCAACGAGTTGTGCAAGCGGGGTGTGAGCGCTTGCGCCGCCAGGCTGGCACGGCAAGGAAAACAGATTCGCTCGAATAATTTTAGGACGATTGAAGCCATGGCTAACGTTGTTGAAAACCTCGGCAAGCTCGAACGCCGCGTGACGATTTCCCTGCCGAAGGAAGTCGTGCAGAAGGAGATCGACGCCCGCATCCAGAAACTCGCGAAGAACGTGCGCATGCCGGGCTTCCGCCCGGGCAAGGTGCCGCTCAAGATGGTCGCGCAGCAATATGCAGGCCAAGTCGAGGCGGAAGTGCTGAGCGACAAGATCGGTCAGGAATTCTTCACGATCAGCCGCTCGGAGAACCTGCGGGTGGCCGGCCAGCCGAGTTTTGCACCGAAAGAGGGCGAAGCCGCCGACGCTTACGCGTTCGACGCGACGTTCGAGGTTTACCCGGAGGTGAAGATCGGCGATCTGGCGACGGCTGAAGTCGAGCGCTCGACGACGACGATCGGCGACGCCGAGATCGACCGCACGCTCGACATCCTGCGCAAGCAACGCGTGCATTTCCATGCGCGCGGCGAAAGCGGCGAGCACGGCGACGGCGGTGCGGACACGGCCGCGCAGAACGGCGACCGCGTGACGGTCGATTTCGTCGGCAAGATCGATGACGTCGCGTTCCAGGGCGGCACGGCAGAGGATTTCGTGTTCGTGCTCGGCGAAGGCCGGATGCTGCCCGAATTCGAAACCGCGGCGCTCGGCCTGAAGGTCGGCGAGTCGCGCGCATTCGATCTGAAGTTCCCGGATGATTATCACGGCAAGGATGTGGCCGGTAAGACCGCGCAGTTCACGGTCACGATGAAGAAGGTCGAATGGCCGCACCTGCCCGAGATCGACGCCGATTTCGCGAAGTCGCTCGGCATCGAGGACGGCGATCTGACGAAGATGCGCACCGAGATCAAGGAAAACCTCGAGCGCGAGGCGAAACGCCGCACGCAGTCGATCGTGAAGAACCAGGTGATGGACGCGCTGTTGAAGATTTCCGAGCTGGACGTGCCGAAGGCGCTCGTCGAGCAGGATCAGCAACGCCTCGTCGAGATGGCGCGCCAGGATCTCGTGCAGCGCGGCGTGCCGAATGCGAAGGACGCGCCGATTCCGGCCGAGATGTTCGCCGAGCAAGCCGAGCGCCGCGTGAAGCTGGGCCTCGTGCTCGCCGAGCTCGTGAAGGCCAACAACCTCGAAGCGAAGCCCGAGCAGATTCGTGCGGAAGTGGACGAATTCGCGAAGAGCTACGAAGACCCGAAGGAAGTGGTCCGCTGGTATTATTCGAATCAGCAGCGTCTCGCCGAGATGGAAGCGTTCGTCGTTGAAAGCAACGTCGTCGATTTCGTGCTCAGCAAGGCGAAGGTGACGGACAAGGAAGTAAGCTTCGAAGCACTGGCAAGCGCAACGGCGCAGGCGTAAGTGTCGCGCTAGCGGCGTGCGGGCTGTCGGAGCGACGGCCCGCACGCCGTTTTTATATTGGCGCGGTTAGCGCGCGGCGTTTCCCGGCTTGTTTCCGCTGCATAAACATTCATTCTCGGACAAGGCTCATCGAATGATTAATCGCGCTCAATTGGTGGACACGTTGGCTTCGCAGGCCTCGCGGGATCTCGACGCGCAGGCGCTCGGGCTCGTGCCGATCGTCGTCGAGACGAGCGGCCGCGGCGAGCGCTCGTATGACATCTATTCGCGGCTCCTGAAGGAGCGCATCGTGTTCATGGTCGGCGAGGTCAACGATCAGACGGCGAATCTGGTCGTCGCGCAGCTGCTGTTCCTCGAAAGCGAGAACCCCGACAAAGACATCAGCCTCTATATCAATAGCCCGGGCGGTTCGGTGTCGGCGGGAATGGCGATCTACGACACGATGCAGTTCATCAAGCCGGATGTATCGACGCTCTGCATGGGCCTCGCGGCCAGCATGGGCGCGTTTTTGCTGGCATCGGGCGCGAAGGGCAAGCGTTATGCGCTGCCGAATGCGCGCGTGATGATTCACCAGCCGCTCGGCGGCGCGCGCGGCCAGGCGTCGGACATCGAAATTCAGGCACGCGAGATCCTGTATCTGAAGGAGCGCCTGAATCATTTGCTGGCGCAGCATACCGGCCAGGATGTCGAGCGCATCGCGCGCGATACGGATCGTGATAACTTCATGTCGAGCGAAGATGCGAAGGCTTACGGCCTGATCGATCACGTGTCGACGAAGCGTCCGTAAGCAGTGTTAGTAGGGTGCCGCCCTAATAGGCGGTGCCCGTTATGTGCCCCGAGCGTCCGCGGCAAAAGAATATCGCGGCCGTTTCCCGGGGGCAGCCACGCGCGGCTGTCGGGGCAAACGGCGTATCATGTAATTCACGTGTCCGGAGGCTCTACATTCATGGCGGACAAAAAAGGTTCGAACAGCGAAAAGCTGTTGTATTGCTCGTTTTGCGGAAAAAGCCAGCATGAGGTAAAGAAACTCATCGCGGGGCCGTCGGTATTCATCTGTGATGAATGCATCGACTTGTGCAACGAAATCATCCGCGACGAAGCGGCCGCGGCGGGGGTCGAAGCCAGCCTGTCCAAGTCCGACTTGCCGAGCCCGCAGGAGATTCGCGATATCCTCGATCAATACGTGATCGGGCAGGAGCGCGCGAAGAAGATCCTGGCCGTCGCCGTTTATAACCACTACAAGCGGCTCAAGCACCTCGACAAGAAGGACGACGTCGAGCTGTCGAAGAGCAACATCCTGCTGATCGGCCCGACTGGCTCCGGCAAGACGCTGCTCGCGCAAACGCTCGCGCGGTTGCTCAATGTGCCGTTCGTGATCGCAGATGCGACGACGCTGACGGAAGCCGGCTATGTCGGCGAGGATGTCGAGAACATCATCCAGAAGCTGCTGCAGAACTGCAATTACGAGGTCGACAAGGCGCAGCGCGGCATCGTCTACATCGATGAAATCGACAAGATCAGCCGCAAATCCGATAACCCGTCGATTACGCGCGACGTGTCGGGCGAGGGCGTCCAGCAGGCGCTGCTCAAGCTCGTCGAGGGTACGATGGCGTCGGTGCCTCCGCAAGGCGGCCGCAAGCATCCGAATCAGGATTTCATCCAGGTTGACACGACGAACATCCTGTTCATTTGCGGCGGCGCGTTCGATGGCCTCGAGAAGGTGATCACCGATCGCACCGAGAAGACCGGCATCGGTTTCGGCGCGACCGTGAAGAGTAAGCAGGAGCGGGACGCGGGCGAGGTGCTGCGCGAGGTCGAGCCGGAAGACTTGATCAAATTCGGGTTGATCCCCGAGTTGATCGGCCGTCTGCCCGTCGTCGCGACGCTCGGCAAGCTCGATGAAGCCGCGCTGATGAAGATTCTGGTCGAGCCGAAGAATGCGCTCGTCAAGCAGTATCAAAAGCTGTTCGCGATGGAGCGGGTCGAGCTCGAAATTCGCCCGGACGCGTTGCAAGCAGTCGCGCGCAAGGCGATTCGCCGCAAGACGGGCGCGCGCGGGTTGCGCTCGATCATCGAACAGGCGTTGCTCGACGTGATGTACGAGTTGCCGACTCTTAAAGGGGTCAGCAAGGTGATCATCGACGACAATGTCATCGACGGCGATGGCAAACCGTTATTGATCTATGAGGACACGCCGAAAGTGGCGGGTTCGAACTGATCGGCTGTAATTCTTTTAAATATGAGCAAAAAAGCCGTTCATCGTGTAGTGAACGGCTTTTTTTCGTTTATCTTGTGGGTAACTCTGACGCAGCACCGGACGGTGACTTTTTTTAACTGAAATTTCCCACGCGCTGAAGGCTTGCATTCCGTAGTGCCGGCCTTACTTACCGAACAATCGATTCCATTCATGGGGAATGAAATGTCAGGCACCCAACTTCTCCCGTCGGAACGCACCACGCTCCCGCTGCTGCCGCTGCGGGACGTCGTCGTTTTTCCGCATATGGTGATCCCGCTTTTCGTCGGCCGGCCGAAGTCGATCAAGGCGCTCGAGGTGGCCATGGAGGGCGGCAAGCATATCATGCTCGTCGCCCAGAAGACCGCCGCGAAAGATGAGCCGACCGAAAAGGACATGTACGACGTCGGCTGTATCGCGAATATCTTGCAGATGCTGAAGCTGCCCGACGGCACCGTGAAGGTGCTGGTCGAGGGGCTGCAGCGGGCGCAGGCGCTGTCGATCGAGGAGCAGGAAACGCAATTCTCGTGCGAAGTCCTGCCGCTCGAGCCCGATCACGCCGATAGCGCCGAGACGGAAGCACTGCGCCGCGCGATCGTGTCGCAGTTCGATCAGTACGTCAAACTGAACAAGAAGATTCCGCCGGAAATCCTGACCTCGCTGTCGGGCATCGACGAAGCGGGCCGGCTCGCGGACACGATCGCCGCGCATCTGCCGCTCAAGCTCGACCAGAAGCAGCACATCCTCGAGATGTTCCCGGTCGTCGAGCGGCTCGAACATCTGCTCGCGCAGCTCGAGGCCGAGATCGACATCCTGCAGGTCGAAAAGCGCATTCGCGGGCGCGTGAAGCGGCAGATGGAAAAGAGCCAGCGCGAGTACTACCTGAACGAGCAGGTCAAGGCGATTCAGAAGGAACTCGGCGAAGGCGAGGAAGGCGCGGATCTCGAGGAACTCGAGAAGCGCATCAACGCCGCGCGGATGCCGAAGGAAGCGAAGAAGAAGGCCGACGCCGAACTCAAGAAGCTCAAGCTGATGTCGCCGATGTCGGCCGAGGCGACCGTCGTGCGTAACTACATCGACACGCTGATCGGGCTGCCGTGGCGCAAGAAGAGCAAGGTCAACAACGATCTCGCGAATGCCGAGAAGGTGCTCGACGAAGATCATTACGGCCTTGAGAAGGTGAAGGAACGGATCCTCGAGTATCTCGCGGTGCAGCAGCGCGTCGATAAGGTGAAGGCGCCGATCCTGTGCCTCGTCGGACCTCCGGGCGTCGGCAAGACGTCGCTCGGCCAGTCGATCGCGCGCGCGACGAACCGCAAGTTCGTCCGGATGGCGCTTGGCGGCGTGCGTGACGAGGCCGAGATCCGTGGCCACCGCCGGACTTATATCGGCTCGATGCCGGGCAAGATCCTGCAAAGCCTGTCGAAGGTCGGCGTGCGCAATCCGCTTTTCCTGCTCGACGAAGTCGACAAGATGGGGATGGATTTCCGCGGCGATCCGTCGTCGGCGTTGCTCGAAGTGCTCGACCCGGAGCAGAACCACACGTTTGCCGATCACTACGTCGAAGTCGACTTCGATCTGTCGGACGTGATGTTCGTCGCGACGTCGAACTCGCTGAACATTCCGCCTCCGCTTCTCGACCGGATGGAAGTGATTCGGCTGTCCGGCTACACGGAGGACGAGAAGGTCAGCATCGCGCAACGTTATCTGCTGCCGAAGCAGAAGAAGAACAACGGCCTGAAGGACGGCGAGATCGAGGTCACCGAGCAGGCGATCCGCGACATCATCCGCTATTACACGCGGGAGGCGGGGGTGCGTTCGCTCGAGCGCGAAGTATCGAAGATCTGCCGCAAGGTCGTGAAGATGCTGCTGCTGAAGAAGGCGCAGGGCGCGATCAAGGTCGATGGCGAGAACCTCGACACGTTCCTCGGCGTGCGCAAGTACGACTTCGGCTTGGCCGCGAAGGAGAACCAGGTAGGCCAGGTGACGGGGCTTGCGTGGACCGAGGTCGGTGGCGATCTGCTGACGATCGAAGCGGCTGTGATGCCTGGCAAGGGCAACGTGATTCGTACCGGTTCGCTGGGCGACGTGATGAAGGAGTCGGTCGAAGCGGCTCGTTCGGTCGTGCGCTCGCGCTCGCGCCGGCTCGGCATCAAGGATGAGGCGTTCGAAAAGCAGGATATCCATATCCACGTGCCGGAAGGTGCGACGCCGAAGGACGGTCCGTCCGCCGGTGGTGCGATGACGACCGCGCTCGTGTCCGTGCTGACGGGCATCCCGGTGCGCGCCGACGTCGCGATGACGGGCGAGATCACGTTGCGCGGCGAGGTGTTGCCGATCGGCGGGCTGAAGGAGAAACTGCTTGCCGCGCATCGTGGCGGCATCAAGCTCGTGCTGATTCCGGAAGAGAACGTCAAGGATCTCGCGGAGATTCCGGACAACGTGAAAAACGCGATCGAGATCGTGCCGGTCCGCTGGATCGACAAGGTACTCGAACTGGCGCTCGAGCGTTTGCCTGATCCGTTGCAGGACGAAGAACCGAAGGCGGCGCCCGTCGCTGCTGAACCCGCGGCGCAGGATGCTGCATCGGCGGAGTTCGTCAAGCATTGAGCGGTTGATGGGCACATGTCCGTTGTGAGTCGTAATCAGCCCACGGTTGCAAGACCGTGGGTTTTTTCTTGTTTCGTGCTGGCAATCTATAAAAAGATCAGTTAGAATCTCACGCTTGCTGCTTGAGAGCGCTATGCGCTAGTTGAAAAAGTGGCGATTCGGAGCGGGTGCTTAGCTCAGTTGGTAGAGCGGCGCCCTTACAAGGCGTAGGTCGGGAGTTCGAGCCTCTCAGCACCCACCACCAGTTTCTGGTGATCCGTTCCGAAGGAGATGTTTGCTGCAGCATGCTGAAACCCGCATAGTCACTGGCTTTGCGGGTTTTTTGTTTTTGCCGATGGGGCTCGAGCACGGCTGACCGCGCGATGGACCTTTGGTCGGCCTCCTTGTATTCGATGCTGCCACCATAGACACGCTCAACGAACATGTTCGCCGTGAAATAGCTGCCTTGGTGATATTCACGAAGGCCGGTTATGCGCATAAACGAACGCTTTTGCGCGCGGCTCCACGACATGTATCGCTTCCAGCGTGATTGCCGTTCGATGATGCGTCAGGCGTACACGCCGCTTCGGCTGGCACTTCATCGAGGACACCGAAATTTTGCGGTGGCGCCGCAACAACACGTTCGTTGAAATTGGTTCGACCGATCGCTATTACTTCGGCGATGCGCAAATCGACGGCATGCTGACATACCGGCAACGAATCGATTCGATCCGCGTGCATGCTGATACGGCCGCACGAATCAGTAATCCGAAGTATCGTGACGAATGGCCGCACTCGACGCGAATTGATCGCGCCGTTTGCGTTCAGGCAGATCGCAGCTGTTTCGTCGACGAGTGGAGATGAAGAACGGAAGGGACATATGACCGAACCATGCTAGGCGAAATCAAGGGCTTATGCAGACCGGCAATGATCCTGCTTCATCTAGCTCATAAGCATCGATCAATTTGTGGAATACCAAAGCTAAAATTTACGCGACACCGTAGATGTTTCAGGTCGGCGAAGTCCCGAAGCATGGGGCAGGGAAATTCACTCGCTCTTGTCCCGCAGCGACGTATGCAAGAAATGAAAATGGTCAACGTAAATCGACCGAAAGGTACGGCGTCGGAATTTCCATGCTAAACCGAGCTAAATCGAACCGAATGCCGAGTCGGTTGGATCAGCAGTCGCTCATCTCGAATTGCGCGCCGATTGAGCGACGTGCGCGCCATAACCGGCTCATCACCGTGCCTATCGGAACGTCGAGCTCACCGGCCGCTTCCTGATAGCTCAACCCCTCGATTGCAATCAGCATCATGGTTCCGCGCAGGGTTTCGGGCAGCAATTCGACTGCCCTGAGGACTTGAGCATTCATCGCCTGTACTTGAGGATCGACGGCGGCGGGACTTTCCAATGTGTCCATGAAATCGTCGTTCCAATCGATCTGCGATCGGGTGCGCACGCGCCGCGCGCGTAGTTCGCTCATCCAACTCGAATGTACGATCGACATCATCCAGTTCAGCGGCGAGGTGTCTCGCTGTAATTGATGAGAGCGTTCGAGGGCTCTCAAACAGGCGCGCTGCACCAGATCGTCGGCATCGTGCGTGTCGCCGCAAAGGCGGCGCGCAAATGCCAACAAGCGCGGCAGCAACCGCGGAAGCGTAGAGGCGAGATCTGCACGGGTCATAAATACGGCTTTCTCCATCGGCGAAGGTGCTGCGCACATATCTCCCAGCATGCGATTCATTTCACTTTTGCAAGTCGATCGAGCTTTCCGTTTTCACGCAATCTGAGTGGTGGTATGACAACGGACGCATCTATTTTCGACGTGTTATCGGTCACCCAAATATCGAAAGGCGAATGAAAATTGCGGCTTAATGGCGACCAATAAAACTGATCGATTCACATTAATGAGGTGATACACCGGCTGCCCGAATGCAGAATTCGGAAAGCTGACGCAGCGATTATTTACAGCGTTGGATTCGAGCGAATTGACCTTGTTTATGCATTCGTCAAGTTTTGTTTACATGTAAACCAATGCGTGTGTTACCAGTGACACGAAGTCGATCATATGCTCTATTCGTGAACTTTGCTGCAACAAAATCAGAAAAAATTTTTTTGATTTCGGCGAATAAACCTAGTGAGCCGAGCGTTAACCAAGCATTGGAATTTTATCGCGAGACCTCTGTGTTTTTTGCAAACAGAATGCTTCATTTACCACTGCCTTATATATCAATCCGGTTCGCTGGTTAATTGCTTGATTTGTATTCAGGGTCACAGCAAATATTGATATTGCTTGTCCGTGTTTGTATAAATGACCGATGGAGTAAAGCGTGCCGTCTAATTTTGCCGAACACATTAGTAATCAAGTGATTAGGTGTGGAAGCGGAAAGCACTATGTCTTCATGCATGGCAAGCCCGGCGATCCCGTTGGAGAGGAAAGGCTCGGTTATCACGAGTTGGATCGCCGCGCTCGGTCGATCGCGGCATGGCTGTCGGCGTGCGGTGCAAATTCGCGCCCCGTATTGTTGGCTTATCCGGAAGGGCTGGCGTTCCTGCAAGCGTTCGTCGCGTGTCTTTACGCCGGCGTGATCGCCGTGCCGGTTCCGTTTCCGGGCGATGCGCGCAGCGTCGAACGAACGAAACGCATCATGCGTGATGCCGGCATTCGGCTTGTGCTGAGCGCATCGGCTGAGCAGGCGAATAGGCTGGCGCGCTGCCTCGACGATCCGAATATCGAGGTTTCGTTTCACTGCGCAGCGACCGACACCGTCGAGGACGCCGGTGCAAGTGCGTGGCAAATGCCGGATATCGGCCTGTCGTCGATCGCGTTTTTGCAGTACACGTCCGGCTCGACTGGAGAACCGAAGGGCGTCGCCGTCACGCATCGCAACTTGCTGCATAACGAAGCACAGATTCAGCGCGCCGTCGCGAGTAGTACCGACAGCGTCGTGACCGGATGGCTGCCCCATTTTCATGACATGGGGCTGATCGGCATGCTGCTGCATCCCTTGTATGTGGGTTGCGATTGCGCGTTCATGGCGCCGTCCACGTTTCTCAGGCGGCCTGTTCGATGGCTGGAGGCCGTGACGCATCACGCCGCCACGATCACGGTTGCGCCCAACTTTGCATACGACCTATGCACGCGAGCCATCCGGGACGAGCAACTCGCCGGACTCGATCTGTCGACGCTGAAAGTGGCGCTGAATGGTGCCGAGCCTGTTCGTGCGCGAACGATCGAAGCATTCTCCGCGCGCTTCGCAGCGGTCGGCTTTGCATCGAGCGCGTTTGCGCCTTGCTACGGGATGGCCGAAATCACGTTGCTTGCCACCGTCAATCATGTCGCGACACCGCCAGTGCTGCTCGATATCGACGCCGGCTCGCTCGAACGTAACGAGGCGACACCCGCAAGGGCCGACGATCCGGCGCGGCGCGTGGTCAGCAGCGGCCGCGTCGTCGATCTCGATCTGCGTATCGTCGATCCGCAAACGCGTGATGTGCTGATGGGCGGCCGAATCGGTGAAATTTGGTTGCGCGGCGACAGCGTTGCGCACGGCTACTGGGGACACACTGATATCAACGACGCGACGTTCCGGGCCGAGACTGCTACTGGAGAAGGGCCGTACCTGCGCACCGGCGATCTTGGCTTCGTGCTCGATGGCGAACTTTTCGTAACCGGCCGCCTCAAGGATCTGTTGATCGTCAACGGCCGAAATCTGTATCCGCAGGATATCGAACATTTCATCCGCGAGCTGCATCCCGCGTTGGGGGCGGGGATGGGCGCCGTGTTTGCTGTCGAGGCGGACGGCGAGCGCGTTGTCATTGTGCACGAGATCAAAGAGACACTTGTAGCGGAGGGCTTATCGACGGCGGATCTGTCTGTTCATATCAAGGCGGCTGTTGCCCGCGAGTTCGACATTGCGGCTCCGAGCGTCGTGCTCGTGCCGCGTGGTGCTGTGACGCGGACGACGAGCGGCAAGGTGCAGCGGGGCTTGATGCGTGAGCGTTTTCTGACGAGACGGCTGCCTGCGTTGCAGGAGGATATTCAGGTGCAGGTTCGGCAACGGCTTTCGAGCGAAGGCGGCGAGGTCGCACATGCATCGCCTCAATCCACGGCGCTCGCATGAATTATGCTCCGTTCGCGCTGGCAAGCGCATTCGATCAATATCTCGGCGATCCGTTCAATCCGCAGAACGCTTTTTCCTACGCGCGGTGCGCAACATTGGACGCACAGGAACGCTTTCCCGACGCCATCTGCGCAAGCCTGGACCAATGGGGGCTGCCCCGCTATTACGTGCCTGAGGCGTTTGGCGGCATGCTGCGCGATTTCGAGCAGCCGCTGCAGTTGATCCGGATGTTGGCACGCCGCGATCTGACCGTCGCAATCGGCCACGGCAAAACGTTTCTCGGTGCGGTATGCGTCTGGGTGGGGGCGACGGCTGAGCAGGCATTGCAAGTCGCCGAACGCGTGTGCGGCGGCGCAATCGTGTCATGGGGGTTGACCGAGCGCGACCATGGCAGCGATCTGCTGCATAACGACACATGTGCCGAAGCCCATGCCGAAGCCGGCAGTGGCTATCGGATCTCGGGTGAGAAATGGCTCATCAACAACGCCACGCGAGGCGAGTTGATCAGTGTGCTCGCACGCACGTTGCCGGAGGGCGGCCCACGCGGTTTCGACATGCTGCTGATCGACAAGGCTGAACTGGAAGATGGCAGCTTGCGCTATTTACCTAAAGAACACACGCACGGAATCCGCGGCGCGGACATTAGCGGCATCGCATTCGATCATGCGCGGGTTTCGAACGACGCGCGAATCGGATCGCGCGGCGCCGGCCTCGAAATCGTGCTAAAGGGTTTGCAGCTCACGCGAACGTTGTGCGCGTCGCTCTCGCTCGGCGCCGCCGACCATGCACTGCGGCTCGCAGTGCGCTTTGCGCGTGAGCGCAGCCTGTACGGCCGCACACTCGCCGAATTGCCGCTTGCGCGACGCACGCTGATCGACGCTTATGCCGATCAATTGCTCGCCGAAGCAGTCGCGCTCGTCGGCACGCGCAGCATTCAGGCGTTACCTGCCGATATGAGCGTGACTTCGGCCGTTGTCAAATACCTAGTGCCGACGCGCACCGAAGCGATGCTCGATACGCTCGCTGACTTGATGGGCGCGCGTGCATTTCTCGTGGGCGTCTATGCCGACGGGATGTTTCAAAAGGTTTATCGCGATAATCGAATCGTTTCGTTGTTCGACGGAAACACGCTCGTCAATCTCAATGCGATCGTCAACGAATTCCAGACAATCGCGAAACGGTATCGGCGGGGCGCAGAGGCGGCACGCACGGCCATCGTGTTCGATTTGACTGCGGCGCTGCCCGACTTTGATCGCAATGCGCTGAGTCTGATTGCGCGTGATGGATGCGGCGTCGTCAACGCTTTGCCCGCATTGCTCGAAAGCATGGATGAGCGCGCCAAGCGCGAGCCGGAACTGAATTCTCTGACTGCCTTGACTCGATGGCTCGTGGCAGCCGCAGATGACGTGCATCAGCAGATGCTCGACAGCGCGCCGGTGCGCGTGCGTGTGCCGGTCGAGCAGTTCGAGCTTGCGAAGCGCTATGTGCTTTGCTACGCGGGAGCCGCCGTGCTCGGATTGTGGCTGCATATGGCAGATCATGTTGATGCCAGCGAGGTCGCATCGATATGGCGCGAAGGGCGGTGGCTGCGGGTTGTATTGCAGCGTGTGCTACGCGAGCTTGGCCATACTGTCGATTTTGACGAAGCCGCCGGTGAAGCGCTTTGGCTTGCATTGTCGTATCAGTACGATAACGATCGACTGTTCTCGCTATTGCCGTGCGGGCTCGCGAAAGGCAACGGAGGAGCAGTGTGAACGCCAATCCGATCACGGCGCCATGGGCGCGAGGCTTGGGTAATGATGGCGCGCACGATGGCGGTTCCGATATCGAGCGCATGCTTGGCGATCCATTCGATGCCACCAATCCGCTCGGTTACGCACGGGTTCTCGAAGCCGACGAACGCGGAACGCTATGCGAGCAGGCGGAGGCCGTACTCGAGCGCTGGGGTATGAACGCCGAGTTCGTGCCGAGGCGTCTGGGCGGACGGTGGGACACGGCGGACGAGATGGTGAGGCGCTTGCGTCCGGTGTTTCGTCGCGATGCCTCGCTCGGCATTGGCTATGGCGTCTCGTCGTTCGTGGCAGCCGTCAACGTCTGGGCCGGAGGATCTGCACAGCAGCAGCGTGAACTAAGCGATCTGCTATTGCGCGGAGGCAAGGTGTCGGTGGCGTATCACGAGCTTGGCCACGGGAACGACTTCTTGCGCAATGCGTTCCAGGCTTACCCGGATCACGACGGAAACCTTTTGCTCGAAGGTGTCAAAGAGGTGATCAACAACGCACATCGCGCGGACGCGTGGGTCGTGTTCGCGCGTACCGACGAAAGGCCGGGGGGGCGCAGCCATTCGATTCTGTTGCTCGATCGACAGCAACTTCAATCCGCCATCGATGCAGGTGAGCTGGAAATACTGACGCGTTATCGCACGGCTGGCGTGCGCGCATGTCATCTCGCGGGCCTGAGGTTTTCGCGGTGCCGGGTGCCGGTCGGGAGAATCGTCGCATCACGCGGTTCGGGAGCCGAGATCTCGTTGCGTTCGTTCCAGGTCACGCGAATTGTGTTGCCGGGCATGGCGATCGGCATGCTGGATACGGCGCTGCGGGCAGTGGTCGGCTTTGCACGCGAGCGCAGGCTGTATGGTGCGCGGGTCATCGAGCTGCCCTATGTGCGCAGCGCGCTGAGCGACGTCATGGTGGATCTCCTGAGCGCCGATTGTTTGGTGCGAGCTGCCGCTCGCAGTTTGCATCTCGCCCCCGCGCATGCATCTGTTTATGCCGCCACCGTCAAATATCTCGTGCCGTTGTTGTTGCGCGAAAGCATGAACACGCTGTCAATCATACTCGGCGCGCGCGCGTATTTGCGTGACGGGCCGTATGCCATTTTCGGCAAGATGATGCGCGATTTGCCGATCGTGAGCGTCGCGCATGCTGGCGGCACGGCGTGCTTGCTCACGCTGCTTTCACAATTGCCGGCGCTTGGGCGTCGTGCCGCGCGTCGCGCGGGAGCAGCGCTTGAATTGTTCGACGAGCATGTGCCGTTGCCGCTGTTCGATTTCGATGCGCTGACTATCGCGGCTCATGGTGAGGACCGGTTGCTCGATACGCTCGCCAATGCATGCGATACATTTTCGTCAACCGGTGAATGGAATACGTCTATCGAACGCCTTGTTCGCGATCTCGCGACGGCTCGCGACGAGCTTCGTATTGCGTCGGCGTCATTGGCACCCAGTGAAACAGGCCCGGGTGCTCACCCCGATAGCTTCGCGCTCGCGCAGCGCTATGCGTGGCTCGCGGCCGCGGCTGCTTGCGTTGGTGTGTGGCAGGCGCAGAGGGCGAGGGCAGAGCAATCGTTTGTCGGTGGATCTGCTTGGATTGTCGCGGCGTTGTCTCGTCTGCAGACGCGGCTTGGCCGGCCGAAGTCGCTTTTGTCACCGGATATTTACGACGCGGTCATGTCGGAAATCGTCGCGCGCGTCGATGCAAATCGTTCGTTATGCCTACATCATGCCGTACTTAACGGAGGTGCCGATGTCCCTGAAAACGATTGAACCTCAAATGCCCGATCCCGCGAATATCGACAGCTCGTCGATCCAGCAATGGCTGACGGAGCGGATTGCGCGTTATCTGCAAATTTCTCCGGAGGACATCGGAGCTAGCACTCCGCTGGACACAATCGGACTGGACTCGGTCTATGCGCTCGCGCTATGCGGTGAGATCGAGGAAACGCTGCATTGTGTCGTGGAGCCCACGATCGCGTGGGATTTTCCGACAGTTGCCGAAATCGCGCAGGAACTCTGCAACCGGCTGATGGCGGACGGCGCAGACGTCATGGCGAGCGAGAAATGACGAGTCCGGCGAAACGCAGGATGGGTAAAGGTCCTGCCTGTCTTGGCGAGCTTTGCGGCCGAACGCTATCGGTCTAGACGATTATCGGATGCCGGATGCGAATGGAATCCGGGTGGGCCTAGTCGGAAATCCAAAATCAGTTGGTTCAATTTTGACTGCGGAATCTCGCCTATTTAGTTAGAAATGCATAGTAATTGGAGTGGGCGATTCAGTGCGTGAGTCGTTTTTCTCCAATTCCAAGTTCGGGATGAAAGCATGCAAAGGATCGAAGAGGGAAATTTTCCAGCCGACCCGCGTATGGATTCGGAGATTGGCAATGCTTTGCGCACGATGGGTTGGGCGACGTTTGACCGGGCAGATCTGATGCTCGGCGAGGTTGAGCAGCGGGAACTGGATCAGTTGGCGCGTTATGCGCAGACCTTGCCGCTCGACGGCTTCGGTGGCGACGGCCGGCATCGCTGTTATGCCGAAGCTGTATTGACGCCGTCGACTCGAACCTTGTGCTGGAAGCCCGGCATCGTTGGCGAGGGCGGCAAGGTCGAAATCGAATATCAGCAGGCGACCGAATTTCAACCGGAATATGGCGGCGTGCGCCGCCGATTCCTGCGCGCGAATGATCACGTGTTGCAGTTGTCGTTGATTCACAGGCTGATCTGGTTCGACTTCGATCTAACGGGCTGGACGGGCCGCGATGAGCCGCTGCAATGTGGCTTTCATCTGGTTCGGCTCAATGCGCTTCCTGGCAAGCCGTCGCGCAGCACGCCAGACTGCCTGCACCGCGATGGCCAGCCGTATACCGCCGTTCATCTGGTCAATCGCAGCGGCGTGTCGGGCGGGCTCAACTATATCGCCGCGCCTCGGTATGCCGGCGAGCGCATTACCGAGGTGCCCGCCGATGCGCTCACCACTTTCATGCTGACCGAGCTGCTAGACAGCTACATCATCGATGACGCCGCCGTGTGCCATCACGTCAGCGCGGTCGCCTGCGCGCCCGGTGCAAGGTCAGGTGCGCGCACGGTCATGCTGATCGATTTTTCGCCGATTCCTCTTGCGTCGTGAGCAGTTCCAAGCGTCATTCTCATTGCTGATCGAATCGGGAAATCACATCATGAATCACCGCTTACCCCATTTTCAGGCCGGCGATGCGCCGACGCCGCTGTTCGACGCGAACGCCGACGGCTCCTTTACGTCGCCAGTGTTGCCCGCGACCGCCGCTCAACGCAGGCTCTGGTTCGTCGAAAACGGCGATGTGCGTGCCGCGACCTATAACGTGCCCGCGGCATTCAAGCTGACCGGCCGCCTCGACGACGCAGTGCTCGAACAGGCACTGGAATTCATGCAGCAACGGCATCCGGCCTTGCGTTCGCGATTCCATACGCACGACGGCGAATTGCGGATCACGCTTGCGTCGACGCTTGCCGCGTTCGCTCGGCAGGATATCAGCGCACTCGATCCCGATGCTCGGCAAGCGGCGGCCGATCGGTTGTGCGCGAACGAGGTAAGCCACGTCTTCGATTTGGCGCATGAGGCCCCGCTTCGCAGCCTTCTGATCAAGCTCGGCGAAAACGAGCACGTTTTGTTCGTCAACGTGCATCACATCGTGTTCGACGATTGGTCGATCAGGATTTTCTTCCGCGAACTCGGCGCCGTGTACAACGCGCTGTTGTCGGGCGACGATCCTGAATTGCCGACTGTCGATTATGCGGCGGCCGTGGCGGCAACAGTGTCCGACGATGCCCGGTGCGCGCGCGCGCGGCAATACTGGAAAGCGGCGATGTCGGATGCGCCGACGCTCCACAAGCTGCTGACCGATCGGCCGCGTCCGTCCGAGCAGCGCATGCGCGGGGCGGTATCCAAGCACGTGTTCAGCCCCGTGCTTGCCGACGGCATGCGCAAGCTTTGCCGCAGCGCCGGCGTGACGCCATACATGCTCGGCGTGGCGGCTTTTTCCGCGTTGCTGCATCGCTATTGCGGCGAAGATCAAATCGTGATCGGCAGCCCGTTCGCCAATCGCTCGACCGAAGCGCAGCAAAATCTGATCGGCTTCTTCATCAACCTGCTTCCGCTGCGCGTGCGATTCGACGATCGCGTCAACTTTATCGACTTGCTGGCTCAGGTGCGGGAGTCGTTGCTGGATGCATTCGAGAACGCGGCGTTGCCGTTCGATCAGATCGTCGAAGTGGTGCGGCCGGTGCGCTCGGCAAGTCACGCTCCCGTGTTTCAGATCATGTTCGACTACCTGAAGGGCAGTGGCGGGACGCTCGCGCTTGATGATGTCGAGGTGCAAGGCACGCTCGTTCATACCGGAACGTCGAAATACGATCTCACGGTATCGATGGAGGAAATGCCCGGCGAACTGGCGGCGATCGTCGAATATGACACCGATCTTTTCGATGCGTCCACCATCACGCGCATGATGACGCATTTCGAAAAGCTGCTCGAGAGCCTGCTTGCTTCACCGAGCGCCGCGATTGCCGAGGGTGCGTTGCTTCCGGCGGCGGAATTGGCGCGAGTGCGCCGGTTTACCCGGCCGGACGAGCCGTTCGAGCGCATTCCGTTCTTGCCCATTCCTCAACGATTTCGCGACGCGGTCGAGCGCACGCCACACGCACAAGCCGTGGTGCATGACGAAGTCCGTCTGACCTACGATATGCTTGACCGCCGCTCCGATGCACTTGCGAATGCGCTGCGCTTGCGTGGTGTGACGAAAGGCAGCCGTGTCGCGTCGCTGCTGACCTATTCCGACAAGCTCATCGTTTCGTACTTAGGCATCTTGAAGGCCGGTGCGGTATATCTGCCGCTCGATCCCGCCGATCCGCGGCGCTTGGAAAAAATCGAGGATGCCGCACCCGTCGCGCTCGTCTCGACGAAACGGGATCATGCGAGCCTCGGCGCGCAGGCCGCCGCCATTACCGTGCTGCTCGACGACGTGCTCGAAGGCGCGACGTCCGCCGATGCTCAGCGCATGGATATTCCCGCGCTTACCGAGAACGATCCCGCCTATGTGATCTATACGTCGGGATCGACCGGCAAACCCAAGGGCGTGGAGGTTTCGCACGGCAGCCTGAATGCGTCGTATCACGGCTGGCATCGCGCGTATCGCTTCGGCAAGCCAGGGCATCCTGTCACGCTGCAGCTCGCCGGCATGACGTTCGATTTGTTCATCGGCGATGTGAGCCGGACACTTGCATGCGGCGGCAAGCTCGTCATGCCGCCGCGCGAATGGCTGCTCGACGCTGCGCGGCTGCACGCGCTGATGCTTGCCGAACGCGTGTCGTTCGGCGATTTTCCTCCGGTGATATTGCGCGAGCTGATTCGTCATTGCCAGGAAAACGGTGTGCGTCTCGACATGCTCGATACGCTCGTCTGCGGCGCCGACGTCTGGTTCGGCCACGAACTGCACGCGGCCCGCGCATTGTGCGGCCCGCATGCGCGAGTGCTCGGCTCGTATGGCGTGACCGAGGCGGCCATCGACAGTTCGTACTTCGATCCTGATTTACACGAGTTGGCGCCAGGCAGCGTCGTGCCGCTGGGGCGGCCGCTGCCTAGCTGCGATCTGCTGATCGTCGATCCGCTGCTGCAATTGACGCCGATCGGCGTGCCGGGTGAGCTGCTGGTGGCGGGCCCGGCGGTAGCGACGGGCTATCTCGGCAACGAAGCGCTGACGGCGCAAAAATTCTTGCGCGGCCGTATCGGTGAGGACGGGCGCGTGATCGTCGGCGAAGGCGATACGCGGTTCTATCGCACCGGCGATATATGCCGGTTTCTCGACGACGGCACGATCGATTTTCTCGGCCGTCGAGACAACCAGATCAAAATACGCGGTTTTCGCGTGGAGCTGGGCGAGATCGAAGGCGTGCTTGCCGCGCATCCGCAGGTGCGCCAGTGTGCGGTCGTCGTGCGCGACGAAGCGTCGGGCGATCCGAGGCTGGCGGCATTCGTGGTGAGCAGCCTTAGCGTCGACGAGTTGCGCGGATATTTGCGGGGCCATCTGCCTGCGCACATGTTGCCCGCCGTGATCGAGCCGCTCGATGTCATGCCGCTCACGCCGAGCGGCAAGATCGACCGCAACCGGCTCAAGACGTGGGCGCTGAGCGCGCCGGACGCGCCCGAGCAGCAAGCGGCGACCGACGTCGAGCGCCGCTTGCTGGCGCTGTGGCAGGAACTGCTGGCAGTACGCGTGCGTGGCGTACACGAGAACTTCTTTCTTTGCGGCGGACATTCGCTGGCGGCGGCGCGTTTGGCGTCGAGGATCAACCAAGCGTTTGGTCTCGATCTGAGCATTTCAAGCATTTTCAATCATCCCACGGTAGCCGAGCAGGCGCGGCTAGTCGAGCAGCGAGCGTCTTCGATTACGCCGGGCGACGCGCGGCATGTGCCGTTGGCGATGCCGTCGGAGGAAGTCACGGAAGATGTCCGCCTGCTGTCGTATTCGCAGCAGAGCCTGTGGCTGGCGGCGAAAAGACAGCCCGACGATTTCAGCTACAACATTCCAATGGTGTGGCGCTTCGACGGGCCATTGGATTCACCCGCATTGGAACAGGCCGTCAATGATGTCGCCGCTCGGCACGATGCGTTGCGCACGGTGTTCTCGACGCATGTTGAAAGCCTGGTCGGCTCCGACGGAAAATCGCTGCAGGAGCCGACTCAAACGCTATGCGAGACATTGCCGATTCGATTGCGGCGAATCGCCGTCGCGGCACCCGAGGCGGCGAATTTGCCGGGCTTGCTGCAAGACGAGCATGCTCGCGCATTCGATCTGCATGCAGGACCGCTGGTGCGCGCGGCGCTGTTCGAGACCGGACCTAACCAGCATGTGTTCAGTGTAACGATTCACCATATCGTTATCGACGGCCCGTCGTTCGGTTTATTCTGGCGTGATCTGCAAACCGCTTACAACGCGAGAGCCGCCGGTCACGCGCCCGCGTGGGGGCGGCCCGTGCGGCGCTATGCGGAGTTTGTGAATTTGCAGCGGCGACAGCTGCACGGCGAAGCGGCGCAGCGGCAATTGCGTTATTGGCGTGAGCGGCTGCGCGATTTGCCCGCCGCCATTACGCTTGCGCATTCCGTCGATGTGCAGGCGGCGCACGCTGGCAGCCCGCAGTCGCTCACATTCGAAGTGCCCGTGGCTCTCGCGGCCGGCATCGCGGCGCTTGCCCAGCGCACGAGCTGCTCGCCGTTCATCGTGTACTTCGCACTTTTCGCGGCGGCATTGCGTGAGCAGACGGGCGATGCCGATTTTGCGATCGGCACGCCGGTGTCGTTGCGTCCGCAACACGGCTTCGACGACGTGCTTGGTTTTTTCGCGAATACCATGCCGCTGCGCATGCGTTTCGACGGGCTTACCACGTTCGATCAGGTGCTGCGGTATGTGCGCGAACACTGTCTGGATCTCTACGAAAATAGCGGCATTCCGTTCGAGTGGCTGGTGCAGGAGCTGAACCCGCCGCGCGCGCCGGGGCGCAACGCGGTGTTTCAGACCCTCTTCTCCTGCGAATTCGACGATGCCGGTCTGCAACTGGCGAATATCGATGCGAGCCCGCTGCCGATCGACATTTATTCGGCGAAGCTGGATCTGGAAATGGCGGTTCATGCAAATGGCGGCCGCGTGCTGTGTCATTTGATGGCGCGCCCCGGATCGTTCGACGCGGATGCATTGAATTCGATGCAGCGCCATTTTTTGAATGCGGCGCGCGCGGCGTTGCGGCCGAACGCCTTTTCTTCGCCGCTCGATGCGCCGCCGCTGCCAGCCGGCAACGCGGCGATTCCATCGGGGCCGGCGCACGATCTCTACACGCTCTTCGCACGCAGCGTCGGGCCATTCGCGGACCACGTCGCGCTCGATGCTCCGGCGCTGAGCGTGAGCTATCGGCAATTGGCGGCGCGGGTGGCGGCCGCCGCCGAGGCGCTGACGGCGCAGGGCGTGCGCCGCGGCGATCGCGTCGGCATTTTCGCCGGTCATCATCCGCACAACGTGACGGCGATGCTGGCGATCGCGTGCGTGGGCGCGGCATTCGTGCCGATGGACCCCGAGCACAAGCCGCAGTGGAATCGCCACATCGCGAACGATGCCGCGCTCGCGGCACTCGTGAGCCATGCCGGTACGGCCGACGCGGCGCGCGAATTCGGTCTGCCGGTGGTCGATCTCGATGCGTTGTCCGATCCCGGCCAGAGCGCGCAATGGGCGCCGCCGTCTCGTGATGCGGATCCGGACGATTGCGCATACGTCATCTACACGTCCGGCTCGACCGGCTTACCGAAAGGCGTGGCGGTTTCGCACCGAAGTGTGTGCCGCAACGTGCTGGCGATGACGGAAATCATGGGCGTCACGCCGCGCTCGCGAATCGCGCAGTATGTGTCGCCTGTCTTCGATGTGGTGCTGGGCGAGATCTTTCCGGCGCTCGCCGCCGGAGCCGCGATCGTATTCGGCGAGCGCCGCAGGCTTCTGCCCGGACCGGCGTTGATCGATTGGCTGGCGCAGCAGCGCATTTCGCATTGGTGGATCGTGCCGTCTGCATTGGCGATGGTGCCCGAGGCCGAGCTGCCGGCGCTCGGCATGATCATCGTGGCGGGGGAAGCGTGCCCGCCGGAAGTCGCGCAACGCTGGGCGAGGGGCCGCCGCCTGCTCAATGGCTACGGGCCGACGGAGGCCGCGATCGTCGTGTCGTTGACCGACTATCATGCCGAGCAGGAACGGCTGATCTTGCGCCCGATGGGTGTCGCGCAACTCCATGTGCTCGACGATGAGTTTCAGCCGGTCGACGTCGGCGTGGCGGGCGAGCTTTTCATCGGCGGAGAATGCGTCGCGCAGGGCTACCTGGGGCAGACGGCGCGCACCGCGGGTTCGTTTGTCGCGAATCCGTTCGATGCCGGACCGGGCGGACGCATGTATCGCACGGGCGACGTGGTGCGCCGGCTCGACGGCGGCGCGATCCAGTTCATCGGCCGGGTGGACCGTCAGGTGAAGATCCGCGGCTTTCGCATCGAGCTTGACGCGGTGCGCGCGGCGCTGATGGAAGTGCCCGGTGTGCAGGCGGCCGAGGCGCTCGCGCAGCCGGACGGGCAAGGGCAGCTGTTGCTGGTCGGATACGTGGTCGCGCGCTGCACGAAGACGGCGCTGCTCGATGCGCTCCGGCGCAAGGTGCCTGACGCGATGGTGCCGTCGAACCTGGTGTTCTTGGATGCGTTGCCGACCGGCAGCACCGGCAAGACCGATTTGAAAGCGCTGGCGGCCAATGGCGCGCCGCTTGCGGTTGCGACGGTGCCCAGCGCACCGCCCGACGTTGCGCCCGTGCGGACGCTGCAACGCGTGCGCGAGATCTGGCGGACCTTGCTCGAACGCGACGATATTGGCGATGACGAAAATTTCTTCGATGCGGGCGGACATTCGCTGCGCGCGGTCGCTTTGCATCAACGCGTCACGGAAGCGTTCGGCGACGGCTTGGCGTTGACCGACGTTTTCGAGTATCCGACGATCGCCGCGCTCGCGTCGCGTCTCGATGCATTGAGCAGACAGCGCAGCGATGCCGAGCCGGACCACGCGCATGCGGGCATCGAGCCCGCCGACGATGCCGAGGCGATCGCGATCATCGGCATCGCCGGCCGCTTTCCCGAAGCGCCGGACCTCGCGAGCTTCTGGCAGCGCCTGCTCGCCGGCTATGAGGCAGGCCGCACATTGAGCGATGCCGAACTCGACGCGCATGGTGTGCCGCCCGAACTGTATCGCCATGCGCATTTCGTGCGCCGCTTCAAGGAACTCGAAGGCAAGGCCGATTTCGACGCCGGTTTCTTCGGCTATTCGCCGCGCGAGGCGCAGGTGATGGACCCGCAGCAGCGGATCTTTCTCGAACTCGCGTGGCAGGTATTGGAGGAGGCCGGCTACGGCGATTCCGGCCGGGTGCGTTCGGTGGGCGTGTTCGCGGGCGCGGCATTCAGTTACTACCTGGTGCAAAACGTGATGCCGAATGCCGAGCGGCTGCGGCTCGAACCGGGCCAATGGCTGATCGGCAACGACAAGGACTTCATCGCCACCCGCACCGCATACAAGCTCAATCTGCAAGGGCCCGCGCTCAGCGTCGGCACCGCGTGCTCGTCGGGGCTGATGGCGGTTCATCTCGCCTGCGCAAGCTTACGCAACGGCGAAGCCGAGATGGCGTTGGCCGGCGCGCTCGCGCTGGACCCGGACCAAGTCGGCTATCTCTATTCCGAAGGCGGCATCATGTCGCCAGACGGCCGCTGCCGTCCGTTCGACGCCGCCGCGGCAGGCACGGCGGCCGGCAGCGGTGGCGGCGTGGTGCTGTTGAAGAAGCTGAGCGCCGCATGGCGGGACGGCGACACGGTGTATGCGGTGATCAAGGGATCGGCGGCAAACAACGACGGCGGGGCGAAAGTGAGCTATACCGCGCCGAGCGTCGCCGGTCAGGCGGCGGTCATTCGCGAGGCGCTGCGGGCGGCCAAGGCCCCGGCCGAAAGCATCGGCTATGTGGAGGCGCACGGCACGGGCACGCCGCTTGGCGATCCGATCGAGGTGCGCGCGCTCGCTCAGGCGTTCGCCGACGAAACCGCCTCCGGCGCGTTGCCGCACGGGCAATGCGGAATCGGCTCGGTCAAAGGCAACATCGGGCATCTGGACGCCGCGGCGGGCATTGCCGGATTGATCAAGACGGTCCTCGCGCTGCACCACGAAGTCATTCCGCCCAGCATCAACTGCCACACGCCGAACGCGCAGATCGGTTTCGACAAGACGCCGTTCAGCGTCGTTCAGCATGCGCGCGCATGGCCGAGAGCCGGCGCGCCGCGGCGCGCCGGCGTCAGCTCGTTCGGCGTCGGCGGCACTAATGTTCATGTGGTGCTCGAAGAAGCGCCGCGCGCGCGTCGCGTGCCGGCGCATGAGCCGCCGCGCTGGCAATTGCTGCCGGTTTCGGCGCGCTCGCAAAACGCACTGCGCGAGCAATGGCGGCGGCTGCACCGCGCGCTGCCCGGTACGCGCATCCGGGATGCGGCCTATACGCTTCAGCTCGGCCGCACCGCCTTCGAACATCGCGGCTTCGCGGTGCTCGACGAAGCAGGCGACGTGAGCGAGCAGTTGAATCGTATCGACGCGCTGGCAGCGTTCGAGCGCCGGCATGCGCCGCCCGTCGTCTTCATGTTTCCCGGCCAGGGCAGTCAGTATCCGGGCATGGGGGCGGCGCTGTATCGAGAAGGCGGCGTGTTCCGGACCGAAGTGGACCGCTGTGCGTCGATGCTGCGCGAATCTATCGGGCAGGACATCCGGTCGCTGATGTTCGACGGCGATGCGTCGTTGCTGAAGGAAACGCGCTACACGCAACCGGCGCTTTTCACAATCGAATATGCACTCGCGCTGCAATTGCATGAATGGGCAATCGTGCCGCAGGCGATGATCGGCCACAGCGTCGGCGAGCTTGTCGCGGCGGCGGTGAGCGGCATGATCGCGTTGCCGGATGCGTTGATGCTGGTCGCGACGCGCGCCGCGGCGATGCAGCGCCAGCCGGCGGGCGCGATGCTGGCGGTGCTCGCGGGCCCCGACGAATTGGCGGAGCTGAATCGTTCCGGCTGTGAAATCGCGGCGATCAACGGACCGCGGCAATACGTGCTGGCGGGGGCCGTCGATCAGATCATTGCGCTCGAGGATGCGTGCATCGCGGCGGGAGTCGCGTGCCAGCGTCTGGCGACGTCGCATGCGTTTCATTCGTCGCTGATGGCCGGCGCCGAGTCCGAGGTCAATCGCGCGAGCGCGCGCATCGCTTGCAGCACCGGGCGCATTCCGGTGATCTCGAATCGCAGCGGCCGCTGGCTGAATCAGCAAGATCTGGCAGACCCCGGCTACTGGGGCGCGCATCTGCGCCAACCCGTGCAGTTTCATACGGGCGTCGGCACGCTGCTCGACGCGCTCGATCAGCCGATATTCGTCGAAGTGGGGCCGGGCCGCGCATTGGGCAACCTGATCGGTGGCTGGAGCAAGCTTGGCGCGCAGCGTATCGTCGCGACACTGCCGCACGCGCGCGACAAGCGTCCCGACCTGGCCGCGCTGCTGCAAGGCGTCGGCACGCTGTGGGCGCAAGGCGTGGAAGTTGATTGGCCGCGAATGCATGCGCCGGGGACGGCGCGGCGAATCGCGCTGCCCACCTATGCGTTCGAGCGCAAGCGTTTCTGGATCGATCGGCCGGCAAGCGCGGCGGCGAGCGCATCGTCGGCGGCGCAGGCAGGCAGCGCGTCGCACGATATCGGTGAGGTGCCGATGCAATGCGAAGAAGACGGCGGTGGCGGGCGCATCACGGTATCGTTCACGCTGCATGAGCGGCTCTGGTTCGTCGACGAGCACCGGATCTTCGACGGCGCGAGCGTGTTGCCCGGCACGGCGTGTATCGAACTCGTGCGGCGCGCGTTTGCTTTGAGGCGGCCGGATATCGCCATTGCGATGTGCGACGTCTATTTTCCGTCCGCGCTGATCTTGGCGGACGGCGAGCGTCGCCGCATGCGCGTGAGATTCGAGCCGTGCGACGACGGAGCGGATTTCGTGCTCGAATCGCTCGATGAACAAGGCGACGGGATCGCGCACGCGAACGGCCGCATCGGCCGCGCTGCCCCCGCACCAGCCGCGCTGGAATCGCCGGCCGCGCTTTGCGAGCAGTGGCACTTGGCCGAAGTGGACGATGCCCGCGCGCGGTTCGCGCAGGCGTTCGCGGAGTACGGGCCGCGCTGGCGCAGTATCGACGCGGTTTGGCTGGGCGGCAACGCAGGGCTGGCGCGGCTGAGGCTGCCGGCCGGGGGCCACGGCGATCTGCCGGCCTTCGCGCTGCATCCGGCGCTGCTCGATGTGGCGAGTGCGTTCCTGCCTGCCTGCTTGCGGCCGCATGACGAGTCGGTCCCGTTCCGTTATGAGTCGATCGAGATGCATCGGCCGTTGTGCGCCGAGTGCTACAGCCTGGCGGTGGAGACTGCGCCGAACGTGTTCGACGTCACGCTGTTCGCATGGGACGAGGCGGCGTCGCGCGCGGACGTACTCGTCACGATTCGCGGCTTCGGCCGCCGCGAGCCGGCGCGCCGTGCCCGCGACGTCATGCAATGGTGCCGCACGGTCAAATGGGTCGATGCGCCCGCGGGCCGTGCGCTGCCTGCGGCGCGTTGGCTCGTGTTCGGCGACGAATGGGCCGCGTTCGCACCCGCGAACAGCGTGCTGATCCGCCACGACGACGCGTTTCGCCCACTCGGCGAAAACCGCTACGGCTTGCGCGCGGGTAACAAGGCTGATTGCGAGCGCCTGGTGGCGGAACTTGCCACGCATCCAGACACCCCGCTGCACGTGGTGTACGGCTGCTGCGCCGCGTCGGCGGCCGATGTCGATGGCGCGTTCATCGGTCTGATCACGTTGCTCCAGGCGCTGGGCGCTCGACAGCGGGATTGGCGCGTGTCGCTCGTCACGCAAGGCGTGCGCGCGGCGCGCACGCTCGACGCTTGCGCGGGCGCGGCCTTGGCCGGATTGCTCAACGCAGTGCACTGGGAATACCCGCATATCGTCTGCCGCCATATCGATCTCGACGACATGAACGATGCCACCCTCGCGGCGTTGAAAAGGGAGCTGTCGTCCGAGCCTGCGGTGCTGCCCGGCGCATCGCCCGATTTGCCGAGCAGCGTCACGCTGGTCGACGGACGGCGGGAAGCGGCCAGCCACGTGCCGCTGGCCACGGCTTCGCGAGAAGATGTGCTGCGCGATGGCGGCGTTTATCTGATCACCGGCGGCGCGACCGGTGTTGGCCTCGAATTGGCGATGCATATCGCGAGCCGGCGGCGCGATGTCGGGCTGGCGCTGCTCAGCCGTTCCCCGCACGACGAAAATGCCGCGCGGTTCGCGGCGTTGGAAGCGGCGGGCGCGCGCGTGCTGCGGCTTGCCGCCGACGTGGCCGACGCTGGGCAGCTTGCCGGCGCGGTGCGGGCGGCGCGTGCGCGATTCGGGCGCATCGACGGGGTGATCCATGCGGCCGGCGTCGAAGCGAGCGGGCTGATCGAGACCGGCACGCCCGATGCGTGGCGGCGCGTGCTGGCCGCGAAAGTGGATGGCGCGCGGCACCTGTTCGACCAGTTCGCGCACGAGCAGCCCGACTTCGTGCTGTTGTGCTCGTCGCTTGCCGCGGTGGTCGGCGGCCTGGGTCAGGCGGACTACGCCGCGGCGAACGGCTATATGGACGCGCTCGCGCGATATTGGCGGCAGCGCGGCATGCCGGCCATCGCGGTCAATTGGGACACCTGGGCACAGACCGGGATGGCCGTCGCGCACGCCGAGCGCAGCCGCCGTCCAAGCGGGCACGGGCCGGCGCTGCGGGGGCTGAGCAATCATGAGGGCTGTGCGATTTTCGAGCTGGCGCTTGCGCACGACATGCCGCAACTCATCGTCAGCAAGGCCGGCTTCGCGGAAGGGCCGGCGGCGCGCAAGCCGCGAAGCGCCGGGCAGGCAGCCGCACCCGAGCCCGGCTCGCTCCGGCAGGCGCTCGTTGCGTTGTGGCAGGAGTTGCTGGGCGTCGATCACGTCGAAGTCGACGATGATTTCTTCGATCTGGGCGGTCACTCGCTACTCGCGACGCAACTGATTTCCCGCGTGCGCGACCAATACGCGCGTTGCCCGACGCTCGGCGAGTTTCTCGAGGAACCGACGATCGCGCGCATCCTGCGCTCGCTCGGCGACGATGCCGGCCAAACGGCGCGCGCCGACGAAACGGTGCGCTATTGCCTGGTGCCGATGCACAAGGCCGGCGCGCAGGCGCCGTTCTTCTGCATTCCGGGCATGGGCGGCAACATCACGCAGTTGCTGCCGCTCGCGAACGCGCTCGATGCGGACCGGCCGGTGATCGGCCTGCAATATCTCGGCCTCGACGGCGTGCACGAGCCGCATACGTCGGTCGAGCAGATCGCGTCGCACTATGTGAGCTGCATGCGCAGCGTGCAGCCCGAAGGGCCTTACTACCTCGGCGGGCATTCGCTCGGCGGCAAGATCGCATACGAGATCGCGCGTCAGTTGCATGCGGCGGGCGATGCGATCGGACTCGTCGCGATGTTTGATTCGGCCGCGCCGCCGTATTCGTTCGTGCCGCATCAGGACGACTTTGAGATCGCCAGCATGATTCTCGGCGTCTTTGCGTATTACTCGGGCAAGATGGAGATGATGACGGGCATCGACGAGGCCGCGCTGCGCGCCGCGTCGCGCGAACGGCTGCTGGCGTTCATGAGCGAACGGCTCGCGCGGTTCGGCGTGGTGCAGTCGCAAAGCGACACGAGCGCGATTCGCGGGCTGTTCAACGTGTATCGGGCCGCGGCGGATTTCTCCGCGCTTTACGATCCGCCGCACGAACCGTTGCCGATTCCGGTGATGTTGTTCAAGGCGACTCAGCCTTTGCCCGACGGCATCAATCTGCCCGAAATCCGCGAGACGCCGGCGTGGGGCTGGGAGAATTTCACGCGGCTGCCCGTGCGGACGTGCGAGGTTCGCGGCAATCACTATAGCTGCCTGATGAGCGAGCATGTCGGGCAGATCGCCGATGCGCTGCGGCACGCGTTGTCTGCGGCGCGGCGCACCGTGGAGGCATGACGGTCATGGATAGCCGCGAACAGACGATCGGCGCCGCCTGCGTGGACGCGGCCGCAACGGCGCCCGCCCGCCCCGGCATTTCGCGGGACGTGTGGATCATTCTCGCCACGCTGGCCGTCGACGCCGTCGGGCTCGGCGTCGCGATTCCGGTGTTGCCGGATCTGCTCGCGGCCGTCGGCGCGCGGCCGGCGCAGGTGCCGGTGATGCTCGGAAGCCTGATCGCGTGCTTCTACTTCATGCAATTCGTATTCGGGCCGCTGGTCGGCTCGGTCAGCGATTCGTGGGGCCGCCGTCCGGTTCTGCTGGTCGCGCTCGGCGGCTGCGCGGCGAGCTATGCGATCGGCGCGACCGCGCGCGGCTACGGCTGGCTGCTCGCGGGCCACGTGCTTGCCGGCGTCACGGCGTCGAGCGCCGCCGTGGCCACCGCGTACCTGGCCGACGTGACGCCGCCCGCGCTGCGCTCACGCCGTTTCGCGCTCGCGAGCAGCGTGCTCGGGCTCGGCCTGATCGCCGGGCCGGCCTTCGGCGGGCTGCTGGGCGCGCTGGGGCCGCGCGTGCCGTTCATCGCAGCCGGGGCGGTCGCGTTGCTGAATTTCGTCAGCGCGGCGTTCTTTCTACGCGAAAGCCTGCCGGCACAACGGCGCGTGCCGTTCTCGTGGGCGCGTGCGAGCCTGGTCGGCAGCCTGCGTCTCGTGCGGCGCGATCGCGTGTTCCGCGGCCTGCTCGCCGCGGTGTGCTTCGGGATGATCGCGTATGGAATCTATCTGTCGTGCTTCGTGCTCGCCAACGCAACGCGCCTGGGCTGGGGGCCGCGTGAGAACGGCTTCGCGCTGGCGGGCCTCGGGCTCGGCATCACGTTGACGCAGACGCTGCTGCTGCCGCGCCTGGTGGTTCGATTGGGCGAGCACCGCACCGCATTGCTCGGCTTCGGCTTGTTCGTGCTGGCTTACGGCGTCTACAGCCAGGCCGATTCCGTCGCGCTGATCGTCGTGGCGCTGGTTTTGCATTCGCTGTCGCTGATCAGCGATCCGAGCGTGCGCAGCCTGATTTCGGTGCATGCCGGCGCGCAGCGTCAGGGGGAGTACCAGGGCGCGCTGGTATGCCTGACTGGGCTGGCGTCGTCGATTGCACCGCTGCTGGGCGGCAAGCTGTTCGATTACTTCACTCGCCCCGGCGCGGTGCTGTTCTTTCCTGGCGTGCCGTTCATTTTTGCCGCGTTGCTTTACGCGCTCGCCATGCGGGTGGTCTGGCGCGCGATGCGCGGCCATGCGCGGGCAGTGCGCGAATGATTCACTTCTTGTTGACTGATGCTTGGAGGATTTGCGCATGACCTCTTTACTCGACGATCCCGACGGTGTGTTTCAGGTGCTGATCAACGGCGCTGGGCAGCATTCGCTTTGGCCGGCTGAACTGCCGATACCCCAGGGTTGGCACAAGGCGTTCGGCGACGATACGCGCCAAGCCTGCCTCGATTACATCGAGGCGCGATGGACCGATCTGCGGCCGCGCGGTATCGCCGTGAATGGCGCATGAGCGCGGCGCTTCACCGGCTTGCGGGCATGCGCGGCGCGCCCGCTTTCCCTCGACACAGGACATCGATTTCGCCATGAACATGCGACACCCATCGTTTCGCGCGTTGCTGCCCGCGCAGCGGGAAATCTGGCTGGCCGAGCAGCTTCGCCCGGACACATGCGTCTACAACACGGCGGGCTATGCCGACATCGGCGGCCCGGTCGATCACGGCCTGTTGCAGCAAGCGTTCAGTCAGGCCATGAATGAAGCGGACAGCCTGCGCGTGACGTTTTCGGCCGATGGCGACGATACGTGGCAAATGCCGGGCCGCCCACGGCAATTCGACATGCCGTTCGTCGACGTGAGCGGCGACGCGTCTCCACCCGACGCGGCGCTCGCGTGGATGATGCGCGACATGCGCACGCCGCCGGACCATGCAACGGGCCCCTTGTGCAATAGCGCGCTGTTGCGGATCGGCGCGCAGCGCTTCTTCTGGTATCTGTGTGCGCACCATATCGTCACGGACGCCTATGGCATGACATTGCTCGTGCGGCGCACGGCGCAGATCTACAGCGCGTGCGTGCAGCGCGGGGCCGCCGCCGTGGCGTGGTTCGGCACGCTGGACGACTTGATCGACGATGACCGCGCTTATCGGGACTCGGACGCGTTCGCCGCTGATCAGGCTTATTGGCGCGCGCGATTGATCGAGCGGCCGCAGCCGCAGAGCCTGTCGCCGGTGGCATTGCCGGGGCAGTTCGCGCCGGCAGGCGGGTTCCACCGGCAATGGGACGAGTTCGACGCCGCGACGAGCGACCGGATGCGCGCGATGGCGCGCGACAGCGCGCAGGGCATGCCGCCGTTGCTGGTCGCGCTGATGGCCGCTTATCTGCATCGAATGACGGGCCAGCGCGACGTCGTGCTCGGCTTGCCCGTCACCGCGCGCCAGAGCCGCCTGTTGCGCAACACGCCGGGCATGGTGGCGAACGTGTTGCCGTTGCGCTTCACGTGCGACGCGGCGACGAGCTTCGCCGCGCTTTACGCGCAATGCGCCGCCGAGATGCGCGCATCGCTGCGGCACCAGCGCTATCGCGGCGAGGCGATGCTGCGCGATGCGCAGCAGTTTGCGCCGGGCGAGCGCCTGCATGCGCAGAACGTGAACCTGATGGCGTTCGAGCCCGCGCTTCGGTTCGGCGAGCAGCTTGCGCAGACGCACAATTTGTCGAACGGGCCTGTCGACGATTTTTCGATCACCGTGTATGACGGCGGCGCGGGCCGGCCCATTCGCATCGCATTCGATGCGAACGAATCGTTGTACACAAGCGGCGATCTGGCCGCGCATCGCGGGCGCTTCCTGCGGCTGGGCAGCGCGCTCGTGACGGCTGCGCAGCGCCCCGTCGCCGAGGCGCCGCTGCTGACGCCGGCGGAGCGCCACATGCTGACCGGCGCGCGGGATGCGCCGGGCCCGATTTCATCCGCCGATACCATCGTCGAGCGCTTCGCGGCGCAAGCCGCCGCGAGCCCGGCCGCGATCGCGCTGGTGGACGGCGGCCGGCGGATCAGCTATGCCGAGTTGAACGCGCGCGCGAATCGGCTGGCGCATCTGCTGATCGGCTCGGGCGTCGGGCCGGAAGCGTTGGTCGGGTTGCACATGGCGCGCTCGGCCGAACTGATCGTCTGCATGCTCGCGATACTGAAGGCGGGTGGCGCATACGTCCCGCTCGATCCCGCTTATCCGGCCTCGCGGCTGGCATTCATGCTCGCCGATGCCCGCCCGACGCTGACGCTGACCACGCACGCCCACGCGGCGCAATTGCCGGCGCGAACGCCGGCGATGCTGCTCGACGATCCTGCACTGCAATCGGCATTGCAGGCCGCGCCCGCTTGCGATCCCGTGCCGAGTCCGCCGCTGCATCAGGAAAATGCCGCTTACGTGATCTACACGTCTGGCTCGACCGGTCAGCCCAAGGGCGTGGTGATTACGCATCGCAATGTCATACGCTTGTTGGACAACACGCGCGCGTGGTTCGACGTCGGCGCGGCGGATGCGTGGACGTTGTTTCATTCGTTCGCTTTCGATTTTTCCGTCTGGGAGTGCTGGGGCGCGCTGCTCAACGGCTGCCGGCTCGTCGTCGTGCCTTATGAGGTCAGCCGCTCGCCCGTGGAGTTTCTGGCGCTGCTGGCCGACGAGCGTGTGACCGTGCTCAATCAAACGCCGTCCGCGTTCCAGCAGTTGATGCAGGCTGACGAAGCACGTCCGGATCTGAGCGCGCGGCTCGCGTTGCGGTATGTCGTGCTCGGCGGCGAGGCGCTCGATGCGCGCTGCCTCGCGGGCTGGTATGCGCGCCATTCGGAAACCGCGCCGCGCCTGGTCAATATGTACGGCATTACCGAGACGACCGTGCACGTCAGCTATCTGGCGTTGAACCGCGCGGTGGCGGCCATGCCGGCCAGCAGCCTGATCGGGCGGCCGATACCGGACTTGCGCGTGTATGTGCTCGACGCGGCGTTGCGCCCCGTGCCGGCGGGCGTGCCGGGCGAGCTGTACGTTGCCGGGGCGGGCTTGGCGCGCAGTTATTTGTCGCGTGCGTCGCTGAGCGCGCAGCGTTTCGTCGCCGATCCGTTCGGGGAGCCAGGCTCGCGCATGTATCGTACCGGCGACGTGGCGAGGTGGCGGCCCGACGGCGCGCTGGATTTCATCGGCCGCGCCGACAATCAAGTGAAGGTGCGCGGATTTCGGATCGAGCCGGGCGAGATCGTTGCGCGGCTGATGCGGCATGCGTCGGTCGCGCAGGCGGAAGTGCTCGTGCGGCATGACGAGGCAGGCGACGGCCGCCTGATCGCATATGTGGTGCCACGCGGCGGCGAGACGGTCGATCC
The DNA here is from genome assembly GCF_900176645.1 of Burkholderia singularis. Lineage (GTDB taxonomy): Bacteria > Pseudomonadota > Gammaproteobacteria > Burkholderiales > Burkholderiaceae > Burkholderia > Burkholderia singularis. The sequence continues at coordinate 18,305 of NZ_FXAN01000025.1, read as the reverse complement.
GGCGGCGCTGCGCGGTTTCGTGGCCGCCGAGATGCCGGAGCACATGGTGCCTGCCGCGATTGTCGCGCTCGATGCGATGCCCTTGACGCCGAACGGTAAGCTGGACCGTGCCGCGCTGCCTGCACCCGTCGTCGTGGGAGCGAGCCGACGCCAGCCCGGCGGCCCGCTCGAGCAGCAGGTGTGCGCGCTGTTCGCCGAGTTGCTCGACGCGCAAGCACTCGGCGTCGACGAAAGCTTCTTCGAACTCGGTGGCGATTCATTGCTCGCGATGCGTGCGATCAACAAGCTGCGCCAGCTTTTTGGCGTCGAGCTGACGATTCGCGACCTGTTTGCCGCGCCGACGGTTGCGGCTTTGAGCCGGCGGCTCGATGCGCAATTGGCGGACGCGCACGCCGCGGACGAGGCGAAGCTGGCCGCGCGATAAAGCGCACGGGTGCGGCTTGCGCGCGCCAATTCGGCCGCGGATGATGCGCCCGGCGCCGACAGTGCCGATTCGTCCGTTCGCTTCGCCGGGCCGCCGCGCCGCGAGCGAAATGGCCGACACGGCAAAATGACCGATAGGCCGCGATGCCGCGTCGGTCATTTCAATCATGCCTTTCAGTCCCGTTCATGCGCATGCCGTAGACGGCGGCAACATCGCGCGTGCGACGTGAACCGGACTGTCGCGCCATATTCTTTTTCGGTTCGCTCGAATGGTTGGCCCGCAAGCCGGCCGCACGCACCGTGCCACTCGGGCCAAGCCCGCGATATCCGGCTGGAACCGGGGCTGCCCGGGTGCCGGTATGCGTCCAGCGGCGCTTAGCGCCGCCTCTTGGGGCCACTTCAATCGGCGTGCCGGCCGGGTGATGCGCCGGTAGAGAATCGATTGTCGCGGGCCGGGCAATCCGCACGGCCATGTCGAGCCGAGGCCGCGGACCGTTGCATATGAATGCCGTTATTTCAAAAAACTCTTTTTTAAATAGAATTGACCAGTGTTTTTATTTGAAGGTATTGGTTTGTTTAATGAAATTAATTTTAAAAATAAAATCAAAAAACACTACTTTGATCCCTTTTGTGTGAAAACTGTGTCGGCTATTTTATTTTGTAGATTTCAATTTTTTAGCTAGCATCAATTGACCTGCTTCCGCGATCCCGAGTCATGATTAATTAAATAAGGGGGTTATATGAGATCTATTTTTGCAATTTTTCATTCCGCGGATGAATTGGCAGAACAGGTCGAAAAAAATTTTTTATATACCGACGAGGCTCGCCGATTGATCGGCGTACCTAAAGATGCGCAATTGAGCGTTGAATTGCGCGGAGCCGGCGAATCGGTCGCAATCACATACACGGGTGAGCGGCATGCAACGCTGCGCATCAGCGGCGACGATGCGCAACGTGTGATGGCCTACGCACGAAGTGCTGGATGGGCGAACGGCATTACGCTCATACCGACGCTGGCGCGGCTGGCGGCAGCGGGGGCGTTTGCCGGACTCGACGTGGGGGCGCGGCGCTCGATACGTGCGTTTGCGCAGACGCGCAAAACAGATCCGAGCCGCAACCTCGGCTTATTGTGGGGAGCGTTCCATTTGCTCGCGCTGGCCGGCTGGGTCGTCATCGACGGCGCGGACACGGATGCCCATTATGCGCTGACGCCGGAAGGATCGTCCGCGGCCGCATGCGTGGCCGCGGCCGACGTCCTGTTCCGGCGCGCCGCGGACGCAACGGCGATGCTGCAGCATCTGCACGCGCTTTGTCACGGCACGCGTGTCAATCGCGACGACAGTGCTGCTTATGTCGCGTTGGTTGACCAGTGCATCGCCGGTTGGCCGTTGCCGCCTATAGCGGATGCGCTCGGGCAGCGTGTCGACGAGCGGCTTCGTGGCGCGCTCGACGGCTTTCTGCTGGGGCCGACTTGGGTCGCGCTCGACATGCCGGTGTTCGAAACACATGACGGACAATCGAGCAAAGTGATGGACGGCATTTTCGAAGCATTCGACGCTTCGTCCGACTGGGTTTCGATGCGTGACGGTTGGCCGCACGCGAATCGCACCGTGCTGGACGCCGCGTGGCGATTGTTGCACTACGCCGGAATGGTCGATATCGATACTGACCGCGAATACGTGCGGTTGAATGCGCTCGGCAGGATGCACCGTCCCATTGCTGCTTCGTATGCGGGGTTGGCCGCATCGTATCTGCGTTCATATGCGATGCTGAACGATTTGTTGTTCGGCGATCCCGATCCGCTCGATATCGAGCGCGATGGCCATATCGATCGCGTGATGAATGTGTACGCAATGAAAGGGATCAGCTCAGGGGCTGCGTTGCAGGAGGCCGCGACGAAGATCGTTCACCGGCTCTTCGACGAAACCCCGCTGGAACAGCAGCCGTCAGGCATTGCCGACATCGGATGTGGCGATGGCAACGCACTCAGGCAGCTTGCCGAGTATGTCGTGCACTCGACGCGACGCGGTCGAATGCTTGCCGATTATCCACTGCTCGTCGTCGGCGCGGACTATAACGAATCGGCCCGCCGTCGCGCCGCCGACACGCTGGCGGCGCTCGCTGGCGTGCCCGGCGTGCAGGTGCTGGTCGTCGCAGCGGATGTGTCGCAGCCCGAGCGCTATAACGATACGATCGCGGCAAGCGGCCTGACCGTGAAAAACGCCGATGGTGGTTTTCGTCCGGCGCAACTGGGCGATCTGCTCCATACGTTCATGTTCCTGGTGCACAACCGGCGGTTGTGCACGCGATGCCGCGATACGGCGGACGAGATTCTCGTGCGTCACCTGCGCAGTGTCGACCGCGCACAACTGCGCTGCGTCGTCGACCGATATTTTCCAGGCCGGTTGACGGTTTCCATGCAGGCGCCGGAACCCATTGCGCATGCCGATTTAAAGGCGGCATTTCGCGTTGGATACAGCGATGCCGATGGGTTTGTTCCAGGTTATGTCGCGGCTGCCGATCTGCTTGATTTCTTTGCGCGCTGGAAGCCGTATGTAGGGCACGGTTTTCTGATTGCCGAAGCGCATTGCCCTTGGGCGGCGAGTGAGCCGGCCGACTGGCGGGCCGCGCAAGCGCATTCGACGCGCATCGCCCAGTTGCCTTCCATTTTTACGTGGGGAATGCACTTCGTGTCGCGCCAGTACTTGATGCCATTTCACGAATTCATGCTGACAGCCTGCCTGGCAGGGCTCCAGCCGCGCGATGCGGTATACGGTCGGGTCTATCCGCAAAATTTCCCGGCTCCTGATCAACTGGACGACTATCGCTACCTGAGCATTGCCGAATACGTCGCCGCTGCCTGAGCGAAACGCGTCGAGCGACGCAGCCGGGAAAATTTTTGCATTGACGCTTGCAGCGCCTTTCATTCAATCGGTCGGAACCGCGTTTCAAGCCGGCCGGCATTCCAATAAAAAGTAGAAAAATGATTGAATCGATAAACAATTCGAAATTACGATGAATTTACGTTTTTCTTTCCCATGGCGCGAGCCGTGCCGGAGGGCTGTGCAAGCGCGATCGGAAAGACGTATCGCCACGGGCCTGCATCGAAGCAATCGCTCCACCTTCGAGACATCCCATGGAGAGCATCATCGATTTCGAAATGCATTAGGGTAATGAGGCGCTGCATCAAATCGATTATTCCGAGTACGCGAATTTCTATTCATTCGAGGAAAATCATGCATTTTTCGGAAAACGCGCATCGCAACGTGAAATTCGAAGATGAAGGTATGAAGCTGGACAACCATGACGCAGCGGCGCCGGCGGCCAGGATTCGCCGGATTCTCTCCAGCCCGATTCAGCCGGCGATGCACGATATGCTGGCCGGCCTCATGATGGATCAACGATGCCGACACCGGGTTGGATGGAGCGCACGCGCGCAGCATTATTCGACATACGAGCGGATGCTCGGCCTGGCTGGCAAGCTGCCACGGGGCGCCGGCGATCTCTCGGACCCGTCCCTGTTATTGGGCGTCGCGGAGTGGGCGGCGGTGAATGATCCTTCCGTTTGCTTTCTGTTTCTAATTCAATATGCACTTTGCATTGGAACGTTGGTGGAGTTGGGCAAGGATAATGTTTACGCTCGGAAGTATGCGCTTGAGCTGGCGCAAGGGACGAAAGCCGGCGCATACATGATCACCGAAATCGGCAATAGCAACAGCCAGATCGCGGTGCGTGTCGAAGCGCGCTACGATGCGCAGGCTCGGGAGTTCGTGCTCCATACTCCCGATGACGGAGCGCTGAAGTTCACCAACGTCGGCATCAACAATCTGGATAAGATCGGAATCGTATGCGCGCGTCTTTTCGTCGATGAAAAGGACTGCGGCGTCTTTGCGTTCGTTCTGGATATCAGCGACCGCCATGGGCCGCGTCCGGGCGTCCGTTTATCTTCTCCGGCCGAAATCGCCTATCTGCCGCTGGATTATGGTTTCGCGGGCTTCGACAACGTCAGGGTGCCGTTCGAAGCGTGGTTGTCCGACGGCGCGACGATCGACGCCGCCGGCCGGTTCCACGATCCGCTGGATAGCGCCAATGCACGAATGGTCCGCTCGCTCATCGCGCCGGATAATATATGGGCGATGAGCGGCTCAGCGTTGTGCGCCGTTGCCCGCGCGAGCGCCGCGCAGACGTTGTCGTATTCGATGCGCCGTTCGAGCGCGGCGCGTATCGCGGCGGAAGTTCCGCTGCTGAGCTACTACAGTCAGCGCCGGGCCGTATTCCGCGCGTTGGCGACGTCGTATGTCACCACCTGCTTTGCGAAGGATGCGGCTCGGCAATGGGGCGACACGCTGCATCGCCGCGCCGCGCCGAAAGACGAGGAAACGCAACACATCGTGTGGGCGCCATGGAGCGCGACCAATAAGAGATTGTCGCTGGTCAAGGCGTTGACCACCTGGGCCACGGAGGAAGTGATCGCCGAATGCCGGTTGCACTGTGGCGTGGCGGGCCAGCTCACGGTCAACCGGTATATTGAATATGAGGGCTTGGCGCACGCCTTTAACGATGCGGGCGGAAACAATTTCCTGATTCTCCTCGATATGGCGCGCACGTTGGTATCGACCCCGCTTCCCGACGCGCCGCCTGTCCCCGTCGATGTGCCGCTGCCGGAAAATGCGGCGAGTGCGTTCAACCGGCTGCGAACGCGCGAATACCGGTTGACTCGCCAGTTAACCGAAGACGTGGCGGCTCGAACAGCCGAGGGTTTCGATCTGCTGGACATCTGGAATCCGCTTTTGCCTATTGCACGGGATGCCGCACAAGCTCATGGCTTGTGCATGGCGATGCAAACGGCGATCTCGATGGCCGAAACCGTCGACGATGTAGAAGGGCGCACGATCCTTCGGGATCTGAGTGCATTGTTCATCCTCGACCAAACCGATCGTCATGCGGCTTGGCTAATGAGCGAAGCGTTGCTGAGCGACCAGGAATACCGGTCGATCGGCGTGTCGATAGATCGTTTGTGCGAACGGCTCGTTCGTTATGCCGATACGCTCGTCGCCGCGTTCGGGTACCCGCATGCGGTCATTCAATCGCCGGTTTCGGATCCTGATGCGGACTATGTGACGTCGCTGCTGCGTGCGGTCAATTGAGCCGCTCCGAACGAAGCCGGGGCGATGGGCGCTTGCCGAATAAGGGGATGTCACGAATCCGCGCGACGATGGCGCCTGAAAATGCGATGTCGCGCCGAGGGCGGCGCAGACATCGCGCTCGGCCGGCGGCAGCCTGTCGCCGCCGGTAAGCGGGCGGCGGGGCGGCGCACTACCGGCGCCTTGCCCGTGATGGCACAATCCGGGCAACGAATCGATCCTGCGGCCGAAGCGGGGATGCGGCGCGCGCAGCACCGATGGGTTGCGCGCGCCATGCCCACGCGAAGCGCCGCCTTCACTCATTGTCCGGGAATCGTTGCGATGAAAAAGCTCATCAATCGTCCAGCCGACGTCGTGCGCGAAATGCTGGAGGGAATCGCGCGGCAGACGCCGCATGTCGCCATTCTCGGCGACGAGAATGTCCTGATTCGACGGGATTTGCCGCAGCCGGCACAGCGTCCGGTCGCGATCATCTCCGGAGGCGGCAGCGGTCACGAGCCGGCGCACGGCGGTTATGTGGGCGCGGGCATGTTGAGCGCGGCCGTTTGCGGCGAGGTCTTCACGTCGCCGTCCACCGACGCGGTTCTGGCCGCGATTCGAGCGACGTCGGGGCCGAACGGCGCGGTGCTGGTTGTGAAGAACTACACCGGAGATCGCCTCAATTTCGGCCTGGCGGCTGAACTGGCGCGTGCCGAAGGCATTCCGGTCGAGGTCGTGATTGTCTCGGACGATGTATCGCTGCGCGGCATCACGCCGCGCGAACGGCGCCGCGGTATCGCCGGAACCGTGCTCGTGCACAAGCTGGCCGGCGCGGCGGCCGAGCGCGGGCTGGCGCTCGCCGACGTGGCTGCCATCGCAAACGAAGCGGCATCCAATCTCGGCACGATGGGCGTGGCGCTCGACGGCTGCACGATGCCCGGCGTCGAGCAATCCGGCTTCAGCCTGGCCGATCATGAAATTGAACTTGGATTGGGTATTCACGGCGAGAAAGGGGTGAAGCGTGTGTCGCCGATGCCGGCGGACGCATTGGCCGACACGCTCGTTGCGAACATCGCGGAAGATCAGTCGATTGGCGGCGGCGACCGGGTGGCGTTGTTGGTAAACGGCCTCGGCGCGACGCCGGACATGGAGTTGAGCATCGTGCTGCGCGCCGCTTACGACAGCCTGAGCCGGCGCGGCGTGACCGTCGAGCGTGCGTGGGCCGGCACCTTCTTGTCGGCGCTCGACATGCCCGGCTGCTCGGTCTCCGTGCTCAAGCTGCATGACGGCATGCTCGAAGGGCTGGATGCTTCGACGCAAGCGCGCGCATGGCCGGGCGGCGGCGCGGTGAACCGGAATATCCGGATCGCCCCCGCCACGACGGGCGCTGGCGGCGCGCTGCCGCCGTTGACGGCCGATGGTCGCGCATGGGCCGACCGGCTTTGCCCTGCGTTGCATGCGGTTGCCGGAACGCTGATCGACAACGAGCCAAGATTGACCGAACTCGATTCCCTGGCCGGCGACGGCGACCTGGGCGCCAGCATGCGGCGGGCGGCAAACGCGATACTCGAATTGCCGCTCGAGGCTTATGGCGCGCCGGCCACCGTGCTTGCCGCGCTGGGCGCGGCGTTGCGCCGCGCGATCGCGGGCAGTTCCGGGCCGTTTTATGCGACGGCGCTGTTGCGGGCCGCCCGGCAGCTTGCCGGCGTGTCCGAGCCGAGCGCGCGCGATTGGGCAAGCGCGTTCAGGCGGGGTGTCGAAGCAATCGGCGATTTGGGCGGCGCGAAGCCGGGGGACCGCACCATGCTCGATGCGCTCGTGCCCGCCGTCGACGCGTTCGATCGCGAACTGTCGGCAGGCAAGAGCGCCGCCGACGCTTGGGCGGCGGCAGTCGACGCCGCGCAGCAGGGGGCGCAGGAAACCGCAAGCATGACGCCGCGAGCCGGACGGGCCAGCTATCTGGGCGAGCGCGCCGTCGGCTCGCCCGATGGCGGGGCGGTTGCCGTCGCGTGCTGGCTGCGCGCATTGCTGCCGCATGTTGTGCAGCGGGCCGGCTGAATTCCGTGCCCATCGCGCGATCCACGGATTCGATGCGCGCATTGGATCGCTCTGCTGTTGGTTGAGCCCGATCGAGTGCAACGCGCGCCAACCGATAGATAAGCAATTCGAAATGAATTGGTTGGGTCGCCGCGCGATCTCCCTTAGTATCGGCGTCGGGTTTTAGATGCGCATCGCGCGCCCGTTCATCGACGAGAGAGAATTCATGACGCGTTCCCCACGGACGAGCCGCCGCGGCTTCATCGGCGCAAGCATGGCGCTGGCATGGTCGGCGGCTGCGCCCGGCGTTCGTGCGCAAGGCGCGCGTATTGCGCGCGCGCACACGCTGCGCATCGGTTATCAGAAGGGTCCGTTGAGTCTGTTGAAGGCGCGCGGCACGCTGGAAAAGCGGCTCGGCGCATCCGGCATCCGTGTCGAATGGACGGAGTTTCCGTCCGGGCCGCCGCAGCTCGAGGCGCTCAACGTCGGAGCAATCGATTTTGGCGACGTCGGCGAGGCGCCGCCGATCTTCGCGCAAGCAGCGGGCGCGCCGTTCGTCTATTACGGGCAAACCGCGAAGCGCCCGGCGAGCGAGGCGCTCGTCGTGCCGAACGATTCGCCGATTCGGTCGGTGGCGAGCTTGAAGGGCAAGCGCATCGCGCTCGTGAAAGGGTCCAGCGCGCATTTTCTGATCGTCAAATTGCTCGCGGCCGCCGGCATCGACTATCGCGACGTCACGCCGGTCTGGCTGCCGCCCTCGGATGCGCGTGCGGCATTCGAGCGTCGGTCGGTCGATGCGTGGGCGATCTGGGATCCGTTTCTCGCCGTCGCCCAGAAGACGGTGAACGCGCGCATCGTCGCCGACGGAACGGGCGTGGTGAGCAACCGTGCGTTCTATTTCACGTCGCGTGCCTACGCGGAACGGAACGGCGACGTGCTGCGCGCGGTATTGGCGGAACTCAGCGCGCTCGATAAATGGACCGAATCGAATCGCGCGCAGGCGGCTCGCGAGTATGCGCGGCTCTGGAACTTGCCGCGCGAAGTTGTCGACGTGGCGCTCGGGCGCTTGCGTTACGGCATCGCGCCGATCTCCCGCGACGCGCTTGCCGATCAGCAGCGTATAGCCGATACATTTCTCGAGTTGAAACTGCTGCCGAAGCGAGTCGAGATCGCCGATGCAGTGCCGCGCGGGCTCGCATGACGCCGGCATCCACTGTGCGCGATAGGCGCGTGGCTACGCTGCGCGTGGTTTGCCGGCGGCGCGCGCGCCGGCATGACGGACGGCCGATGCGGGCTGCCGCGTGTGCGCGCGCCGGAGGGCGTGCACGCGTTGCGATCGGGCCGCTGTTTGCGCGGGTTTTTTCGACGTGTTTTTTCGAAACGGCGCGGGCGTTGGCCGATCGCGGCCGGTTACGTGCGAGCGTGCGTTTGGCCGTGGTCGCCGGGGCCGCCGCGGATCATCGACACACATCACGGACATCCGATCATGAATCGCTCGACCTCGCGAGACCGCAGAGCTTTCCTCGTTACAACGACTGCGGCGCTGGCCGGTATTGCAACGCCGGCTTGGGCGAAATTCGACAGCGGCCAATTTCGCATCGGTTATCAAAAAGCCGCGAGCACACTGGTGCTGTTGAAGGCGAAGGGCACCCTCGAAAAGCGGCTGGCGCCGCTTGGCGTCAAGGTGACGTGGGCCGAATTTCCGGCCGGCCCGCAATTGCTCGAGGGACTCAACGTCGGGGCGATCGATTTCGGCTATGTCGGCGAGGCGCCGCCGGTGTTCGCGCAGGCCGCGGGGGCGGATTTCGTCTATACGGCGTATGAAGTGCCGACGCCGCATGCCGAAGGTATCGTCGTCGCACGGCAATCGCCGATCCGGCGCGTCGCCGAACTCAAAGGGGCGAAGATCGGTTTCAATCGCGGCTCGGACGTGCATTGGTTCGTCATCGCGCTGCTGCGCAAGAACGGCCTCGATTACGGCGATATCCAGCCGGTTTTTCTCGCGCCCGCCGACGCCCGCGCGGCACTCGAACGCGGCGCGATCGATGCATGGGCGATCTGGGACCCGTTTCTGTCAGCAGTCCAGACGCAAAGCGGCGCGCGCCTCGTTGCGGATGCGCAGGGCGTGGCCAGCCACCACCAATTCTTCGTCAGCCAACGCGAATTCGCGCAGAAGCGCAAGGATGTCATCGCGCTGACGCTGGACGAACTCGGCAACGAAGGGCAGTGGGTGACGCAGAATCTCGCCGCTGCCGCCGAACGGCTGGCGCCGCTGCAGGGGCTCGATGCCGCGACCATCCGCGCGGGCCTCGCGCATTACGCGCATCAATACCGGCCGATCGACGCCGCCGTGCTCGACGAGCAGCAGCGCATCGCCGATACGTTCTATGAGCTCAAGGTGATTCCGCGCAAGATTGTCACGAAAGAGGCCGTGCTGTGATCTGAGGCCGGGGAGCGCGGGATAGGGATAGCGGTGGGCATTCGTCGCCAGCGATCAGCGCGCACGCTTCTGCTCGCCGGGCACGCGGCATCGCGCCAATGGATAGCGGAATCCGCGACTATGAGGATTCCGCTGTTCGGTAAGCGCATCTTCGCAAGCGATCGTGATTGATTGGGGGAAACGGGTTGGGCGGTGAGTTTCGATGCAATGCCGGGTTCAATATCCGTGGAAATTCCAATTGGTCGTATCGTTTTCGGATGACAAGATTATATTTAAAGATCCGGAAGTTGAAACGGAAGTGTTGATGATTAATTTTCTGGGTGGGCTTTCGCTTGCAGTGGCGATCTGGTAATTGGTGGGGGTGTTTGTTCCAGCGAGTAAGAATAATGTTGCGGCTGATGACGTACCGGCAACACTCAATTCATTGCTAGGGCCGTAAGCCAAGTAGAGCCGGTATCCAGTATTGAAAAGCGTGGCCCTTATGCCTACTTGCGGACTGGGATAAACTTCCCATTTGAAAATATCCGCAAGATTGTTGACGTCGGCCACTGGGGCTGCGAGAGCACCTCCTGTTTTACTGCTGAGGTCAAGGCAATAAAGTTTTTGATTATACGTTGTCAGAATTGAAAAAATTGGCATGGCGATAAATTAAGTTTGAAGGGGATTTTATTGTCTTTTAATTTTTGGTGTTGGTAAATTTCTTGTGTGAATATAAATGGGATATTTTTTTGAATAATTTTTATGATTGATAATTGGTTCGTTGAGGGGTTGAATTGAAAGGTTGGGGTTGTGTGTTTTCCGCATTATTTGTTTTGGCCGAATTGGTCATAATTCAACCCGTGTAACCGAATGCCGAATCGCATGTTCCCCGATCGAGCGGGAGCAAGAGAACGGACCGATTGGAAACTGAAACTCAGGCCTTGTTTTGATGTGGCGCGAATTATGCCCGCCTCCATCGATGACGCAAACAATGCCATGGTGCGCACACATAGGCGTGCATATCGCGCATTCGACGAAAGGATCGGCGGCGAGCACGTGGCCGGAACGCGAGTCGTGCCGCCGATGTGACGCATGCCGGCCGCGCGCTTGCCGTCGCCACGGGCCGGACACGGGCATGCGGGCGTTTCGCCGGACGAGCCCCGGATCGCCTTTTTTTCAGCCCATTGTTGTAATATCGGGCGTTTTGTCCAAATCACGCCGTCACGCATGCTCGATTTTTTCCGCAATCACCAGCGCTTGATGATGTTCCTGCTGCTCCTGATCGTGTTGCCGGGGCTGGGAATCGTCGGCATTCAGGGTTTCCGTGGGTTCTTCGACGATAGTTCGAACGTCGCGTCCGTCAACGGACACAAGATCGCGCGCGCCGAGTTCGACGGCATGTTGCGCCAGCAGATCGATCAGGCGCGTCAGGTGCTCGGCGCGCGGTTCGATGCGAAGATGTTCGATACGCCCGAGCGCCGCCAGCAACTGCTCGACGGGCTGATCCAGCAGCGCGCGCTGGCCGACGAGACGCAGCGCCTGCATCTGACGGCGTCGGATGGTGCGGTGCGCAACGCGTTGTTGAGCGACCCGGTGATCGGCTCGCTGAAGAAGCCGGACGGCTCGATCGACGCCGAGCGCTACACGCAGTTGCTCGCGATGCAGGGCATGACGCCCGATCAATACCAGGAGCGCGTGCGGTACAACCTCGCGATGCAGCAAATTCCGCAAAGCCTGATTTCGAGCGCGTTTACGCCGAAGAGCGTCGCGCAGCGGCTGACCAGTCTTGCCGAACAGCAGCGGGAAGTGCAGCCGCTGATGTTGAAGGCGGCGGACTATGCATCGAAGGTTCAACCGACCGACGCGCAGATTACCGCCTATTACGACGCACATAAGCAAGCCTTCGCCACGCGCGAGGCGGCGGCGATCCAATATCTCGTCTATTCGCCGTCGGCTGCCGCTGCGGTGGCGCAGCCGAGCGACGCCGACATCAAGAAGTATTACGACGACAACATCGCGCGCTATCGCACCGATGCGCAGGTGCGCGTGAGCCACATCTTCGTCGCCGCGGCGAAGGATGCGAGCGCGGCCGACAAGGCCGCGGCGAAAGCGAAGGCGGAGCAACTGCTCGCCGAAGTGAAGGCGCATCCCGAGCAGTTCGCGCAGATTGCCGAGAAGAGCTCGCAGGACGCGCCGTCGGCGGCGAAGGGCGGCGACCTCGGCTTCATCACGCGCGGCTCCACCGCGGGTGGCACCTCGTTCGACGACGCCGCGTTCGCGCTGAAGAAAGACGAGATCAGCGGCGTCGTGCAAGGCGATTACGGCTTTCACATCCTGAAAGCGACGGACGTGAAGCCGGCTGTCGTGAAGCCGCTCGCGGACGTGAAGGATTCGATCGTCGCGGATCTGAAGCAGCAGTTCGCGGCAAAGGCGTTCGCCGACAATGCGGAAGGTTTCTCGTCGACGGTCTATGAAAAGGCGAAGAGCCTGCAGCCGGCCGCCGACAAGTACAAGCTGTCGATTCAGACCGCGACGGTGTCGCCGCAGCCGAATCCGGCGCTGCCGCCCGACAGCCCGCTCAACAATCCGAAGTTCCTCGCGGCCGTGTTCGCGGCCGATTCGGTGAAAAACGGCAATAACACGCAGGCGATCGACGTCGGCGGCAACACGCTGATTGCCGCGCGCGTGACGAGCCACCAGCCGTCGACCGTGCCGGCGCTCGCCGCGATCAAGGACCAGGTGCGAGCGAAAGTGGTGGCCGAGGAGGCCGCGAAGCTCGCGAAGCAGGATGGCGAGGCCAAGCTTGCGGAGTTGCGCAAATCGAAAGCGACGGCGGGTTTCGCGGCCGCCGTCAAGATCTCGCGTACTCAGTCGAACGGATTGCCGCCCGCGGCGGTGAGCGCGATCTACAAGGCCGATCCGAAGGCGCTGCCCGCGTATGTCGGCGTCGATCTTGGCAACGACGGCTATGCCATCTTCCGCGTGAATGCGGTCGCCGACGCGCCGCCGGCCGACAATCAGCGTCTTGCGGCCGCCCAGCAGCAGCTCGCGCAAGTTTATGCGCAAGGCGAGACGCAGGCGTACCTTGCCGCGCTGCGCGCGCGTTCGAGCGTGAAACTCTATGGCTCGATCGCCGATGCGGCTTCTCAGGATAAGTCCGAATGATCGGAACGGCCGTGCTTTTGATTGGCTGATACGCGGCAGCGGCAACATCGACAGCAGGCAGCAGCCCCGCCATTGCGCGGGGCTGTTTTTTTTCGGCTTGCGCGGGTCAGTGCGATGCCGTGCGCAGCAGCGGCTTGAGCGTCGGCCACACGTTGTCGAGCAACTGACGCTGCGCGGCCTGAGTCGGATGGATTTGGTCGGACTGGAACATCTCGGGCTTGTTTTCCAGGCCCGCAAGCAGGAACGGCACGAGCGGCACACGCAGTTCTTTCGCGAGCGCCGTATAGACGCCGTGGAACCGCTGCGTATAGTCGGGGCCGTAATTGGCGGGCACGTACATTCCGACGAGCAACACCCGCGCGTGCGCCTGTTTCGCCTGCGCGACGATCTCGCGCAGATTGCGCTCGGTCGCGTCGAGCGGCACGCCGCGCAGCGCGTCGTTCGCGCCCAGCTCGACGACCACGACCGACGGCTTGAGCCGCGTCAGCAGCGCCGGCAACCGCGCGCGGCCGCCGCTCGTCGTGTCGCCGCTGATGCTGGCATTCGCGACGCTATAATCGATGCGCTCCGCGGCAAGACGCGCGCGCATCAGCGCCACCCAGCCGGTGTCGCGCGGCAGACCGTACTCGGCCGACAGACTGTCGCCGAGCACGACGATTGTCGGCTTGTCGGGCTGTATGCCGGCGGGCGCCGCGGCCGGCGTGGCCGCATCGGCGGCGCCGGCGAGCGTGGCGGCGGCCACGAGCGCGGCGCCGGTTCTCCAGGAGAAAGTGCGTTTCATGCTCAAGATTACCGATCCGATTATCGAAGTGCGGGATGTATGCAAGCGTGTCGCGGATGCCACGGGCGAGCTGACGATTCTCGAGCGCATCGACCTGGTGGTGCGCGCGGGCGAGAGCGTCGCGATCGTCGGCGCGTCCGGGTCGGGAAAATCGACGTTGCTCGGCTTGCTCGCCGGATTGGACAGTGCGACGAACGGCACGGTTCGCCTGTTCGGCCAGGATCTGAGTCAGTTGGACGAGGATGCGCGCGCGGCGCTCCGAAATGGTGCGGTCGGCTTCGTTTTTCAATCGTTCCAGCTCATGCCGCATCTGACGGCGCTCGAAAACGTGATGCTGCCGCTTGAACTGCAAGGCGGCGTCGGCACGCGCGACGCGGTGCAGCGTTCGCGCGCGCTGCTCGAACAGGTGGGGCTCGGCGCGCGCACCGGGCACTATCCGAAGCTGTTGTCGGGCGGCGAGCAGCAGCGCGTCGCGCTTGCCCGAGCGTTCGTCACGCGTCCGGCGCTGCTTTTTGCCGACGAGCCGACGGGCAGTCTCGATGCGGCGACCGGGCATGCGGTGATCGATTTGATGTTCGAACTGAACCGCGCGCACGGCGCGACGCTCGTGCTCGTCACGCACGATCCCGAACTCGCGCGCCGTTGCAAAACGACGGTCGTGCTCGAAGCGGGCCGCCTGCATGGCGATGCGAGCCGCGAGCGGCACATGGCGGGCTGATTCGGGCGCGGCTGCGTCGATCGGGCGGCGCTCGCGGTGTGTGCGGGGCCGGCCGTGCGAGCAGCGGTCGCGCGCGTTCGGTGCGCGGGCGCCCGGCCGACGCTTTTCGTCGCGGCGCGCCGGGCCGCCGCCTGCCGCCCGCGCACAGCCGGGCGACCCGATGGCCCTGCGCGCGGCCGATCGACTCAACTTAACTCAACGCGATAGCGCCTGGCGCGCCCGGGCGATCAGCGCCGACGTCGACGAGTCGTGCTTGGCCGGATCGGCTTGCGCGGCCGACAGATCGGCCTCGACGACCTTGCCGAGGATCTTGCCCAGCTCGACGCCCCACTGATCGAACGGATTGATGTTCCACACCGCGGCTTGTACGAGCACCTTGTGCTCGTACAGTGCGATCAGCGCGCCGAGCGAGCGCGGCGTCAGCGCGTCGACGAGAATCGTCGTGGTCGGGCGGTTGCCGGGGAAGCTCAGGTGCGGCGCGAGTTCGGGATGGTCCGGCCCGGCGATCTTGCGCGCTTCCTCGAGCGTGCGGCCGAGCATCAGCGCCTCGCTTTGCGCGAAGCAGTTCGCGAGCAGCTTCGGATGATGGCTCGCGAGCGCATGCTCGGGCGTGAGCACCGCGATGAAATCGATCGGCACGAGCGTCGGGCCCTGATGCAGCATCTGGAAGAACGCATGCTGGCCGTTCGTGCCGGGCTCGCCCCACGTGACGGCGGACGTCGGGTAATCGACGAACGCGCCGTCGATGCGAGCGGACTTGCCGTTGCTCTCCATCTCGAGCTGTTGCAGATACGACGGCAGATAGTGCAGCGCCTCCGAATACGGCGCGACCAGATAGCTCTGCGCGCCGAAGAAGTTCCGATACCAGATGCCGATCAGGCCAAGCAGCGCCGGCAGGTTGCGCTCGAGCGGCGCGTGGCGGAAATGCTCGTCCATGTCGTGCGCGCCGGCGAGCAGTTCGTCGAAGCGCTCGGGGCCGACCGCGATCATGATCGACAGCCCGACCGCCGACCACAGCGAATAGCGGCCGCCGACCCAGTCCCACATCTCGAACACGTTCGCTTCGGCGATGCCGAATTTGACGACTTCGGCCGGATTCGCCGACACGCCGACGAAGTGCTTCGCAAGCGCGCTTTCCGGGCAGCCCTTCGCGACGAACCAGTCGCGCAGCGAGCGCGCGTTCGTCATCGTCTCGAGCGTCGTAAAGGTTTTCGACACGATGATCGCGAGCGTTTCCTGCGGATCGATCTGCTCGAGCACGCGCGCGAGATCGGCGCCGTCGACGTTCGACACGAAGTGCGTCGCGATGTCGGGCGTCGCGACGTGATGGAGCGCATGGACGACCATCTTCGGCCCGAGATCCGAGCCGCCGATGCCGATGTTTACGACGTGGCGGATGCGTTTGCCGGTGTAGCCGGTCCATGCGCCGCTGCGCACCGCATCGGCAAAGCGCGCCATCTTCGCGCGCTCGGCGGCGATTTGCGCATGGAACGGCGCGTCGGGCGAACTCGCGCGCAGCGCGGTATGCAGCGCCGCGCGGCCTTCGGTGGGGTTGACGATCCCGCCCGCGAACATCGCGTCGCGGCGAGCT
Organism: Burkholderia singularis; assembly: GCF_900176645.1. Lineage (GTDB taxonomy): Bacteria > Pseudomonadota > Gammaproteobacteria > Burkholderiales > Burkholderiaceae > Burkholderia > Burkholderia singularis. Next base: position 2,048 of record NZ_FXAN01000025.1, on the reverse strand, counting down.
TCGACGCCGGCTTCGCGAGCCAACTGGACGAGCAGCGCGAGTGTTGCATCGGTGATGCGGTTTTTCGAGAAATCGGCGGCGAGGCCGCCGCCTTCGAACGTGAAGCGTTCGGCGCGCGTCGGCGCGGGATCGGCGGCGGGCGCGAACCAGTCGCGCAGATGCGCGTCGCGGATGTCTTCATAGTGCGCTTGCAGCGCGGGCCAAACGGGGAGCGAATTCAGCGTCATGGCGATTAAGGCGAGGCAGCGTGAATCGGGAAGGCCGCGCCCGCTGCCGGCACGAGGCACGCGGGCGGACGAGGAGCCCGCCGGCGGCGCGTGGCATGACGGCTCGAAGCGAGCGCGCCGCGCGGCGGGACGCTCAGTATAGCGGCGCTTGGCCTGGCGTGCCGGCGCGCACGTAAAAGAGTCGGTTGAGCAGCATACGCACGGCCGGTGCGAGTTCGCCCGCGGTGAGGCCGGCCGGTCCCGCGCCTGCCGCGCACAGGCGCTCGGCGGCGAGCCCGTGCAGATAGACGCCCGCGAGCGCGGCCTCGAAGCGCGGCATGCGTTGCGCGAGCAGCGCGCCGACCAGACCGCCCAGCACGTCGCCCGTGCCGCCCGTGGCGAGCGCGGCATTGCCGGTCGGATTGATCGCGACGCGGCCGTCGGGCGACGCAATCACGGTGCCTGAGCCTTTCAGCGCGACGACGGCGCAAAAGCGCGCGCTCAGTGCGCGCGCGGCCGCGACGCGCCCGCGCTGGATGCCGGCCGCGTCGGTGCCGAGCAGGCGCGCGGCTTCCAGCGGATGCGGCGTGAGGATCGCGGGGTCGCCGGCGCGGCCGCGCGCGGCGAGCGTCTCGGCGAGCGCGGGGGTCGCGGCGATCAGGTTTAGCGCGTCGGCGTCGATCAGTTTCGGCACATCGAGCGGCAGCGCCGCCGCGAGCGCGTGCGCGGCGGCCTCGCTCGCGCCGAGCCCGCAGCCGATCACGAGCGCGGTGAGGCCGGCCGTGGGCAGCGTGCCGGCCGGGCGCAGCATCAGCTCCGGGTGCGGTGCATCGTAGGGCGGCGCGCCCGCGCCGACGAAGCCGACATGCACCTTGCCCGCGCCCGCGAAGAGCGCCGCGCGCGCGGCGAGAATCGGCGCGCCGCACATGCCGGTGTCGCCGCCGACGATCGCGACGCTGCCGTAGGTGCCCTTGTGCGACGCGAACGCGCGCTCGGGCAGGTGCGCGCCGAACAGATCGGGCGCGTTGAGCCGGATCTCGGGCGTGGCGCATTCGTCGAGGCCGAGCGCGGCGACGTGAATCTCGCCCGCGAGGTCGCGCCCTTCGCCGGTGTAGAGGCCGGGCTTGGCCGCGATGAACGACAGCGTGTGGGTGGCCGCGACCGCCGGGCCCGCGCCGACGCGCAGGCCGGTGTCGCTGTCCAGCCCGCTCGGCACGTCGAGCGCGAGCACGCGGCCGGTGTGCCGCGCGCGCGCCGACAGCCGCACCGCGAGCGCCGCGAACGCGCCGTCGAGCGGCCGCGCGAGGCCGATGCCGAACAGGCCGTCGACGAGCCAGCCGTAGCCGTCGAACGAGGCGGGCGGCTCGGTGTCGATCGGCACACCGGCCGCGCGCGCGCGATCGAGCGCCCAGCGGGCGTCGTCGGGCTTCACGCCGACGGGCATCCACACGTCGGCCGCGAAGCCGAGCCGATGCAGCTCGGTTGCCGCGACGAGCGCGTCGCCGCCGTTGTTGCCGGGGCCGGCGGCGAACCAGACCGGACGCGGATCGCTGACGAGCCGCGCGGCGAGCCATTGCGCGGCGGCCGCGCCCGCACGGCCCATCAGCGTGTGTGGCGGCAGCGCGGCGGCGGCGTGGTGTTCGATGTCGCGCAGCTCGGCGACGGTCAGCAGCGGCTCGTCCGTATGCGCGGGCCATTCGGCGAACGGATCGGGCGACGCGGGGGTATGAGGCTGGGCAGAACGCGGATGGGGCGCGGCGGAATCGGCGGGCAAGGGCATGGACGGCTCGCGGTCAAGCGCCGCCGGCGGCGGCCTCAGGTGGCAAAGCGCTGCGCATGCAG
>NZ_FXAN01000028.1 GCF_900176645.1 Burkholderia singularis | reverse complement strand
GGCAGTCTACGCGGCGGCCGGCAGGTTTACAACGCCGATGTCGGCTCCGCCGTGCGTACAGGCTGCCGCCAGTCGATACCTTCGAGCAGCATCGACAGTTGCGCCTGGCTCAGGCACACCACGCCACCATCGGCACGTGGCCACACGAACCGACCGCGCTCCAGGCGTTTCATCAGCAGACACATGCCGTCGCCGCTCCACCACAACACTTTGACCAGATCGCCACGCTTGCCGCGGAACACGAACACGTGGCCGCTGAACGGGTCCCGCTCCAGCACGGTCTGGACCTTCGCGGCTAAGCTATTGAAGCCCGAGCGCATGTCGGTCACGCCGGCGGCCAGCCAGATCTTCGTGTGGCTGGGTAGTCCGATCATGCTGTCGGTCCCGACGTGCCGCGCAACATACGGAGCACCAGCAACAGCGTGGCTTCATGCGGCGAGCCTTCGATGCGCACTCGGGTGTTGCCTACGCTGATCTCGATGGCGCCCGCCGGAGCGGCACTGGCGACCGGCGCCGGGGCCGGTTGCTCGATCTCTTGCGCCGGTGCCTCCACGGTCACGGGCAGCAAATCCACCGGATCGTATTCGCCGGCACGCAATGCTCGACGCCATTTGAACACCAGGTTCGGATTCACCCCATGCTCCATCGCCAGACGCGCCACCGATACGTCCGGCTCGCAGGCCAG
>NZ_FXAN01000002.1 GCF_900176645.1 Burkholderia singularis | reverse complement strand
CGCGCTCGTTTCGTCTTGTTCATCTTCTTGACTCTCCTTGCTTGAGTTTAAACGCTCAGCAAGGGATTCGTTTTTCGGGGGCAAGCTCAGATCGTTCATCGAGGAAACCGCCCGATACAGCGGTATCAAGCGCATGCGTGAGCTGTACTTCGGCAAACGGTACTATCGCTTGGTCAACGAGTGGTTGGAGCGCTACGCTGACATCTACCACTACACGGCACGCGTAGAGGTGTTCTACGACGTTTGTAAGGAACTGGGCTTGATCGACGATCGGCATCCTTTTGCTTTCGATAAGCCGGGTGACGTCGTACGAGCTGATGGCATGCGATGCATGGATCTGTTCGACCTGCTGATCGAGAAGATCCGTGAGCGTTGTCACTCACGTGAGTTCAAGGAGCGTGAACGACTGAGAGAAGCAAACGCTGAGAAGAACAGGACAAACGTACTGGCATTGGAAGAAGCGATGTTCTCGGCAGAAACCGGTAGATCGCGTTGGTTGGTGCTGTCGTTGACGCTGCGCTACAAGCCTCAGTTTCGCCGTTGGATTACGCCAGAAGTGATCCAGCAGCATCGTGATCGCTTCTTCGCCGCTCGTCGGTTTAATACTCTGATGTCAGGCATCAAGAACTACGTGTGGGCGATCGAGCAAGGAGAGGGTACGGGCTTGCATTTGCATGTCATCCTGTTCTATTCAGCAGAGCACAACCATGACGAGCATATCGCCAAGCAGATCGGTGAGTATTGGGCCAACGTGGTCACGGAGGGGAAGGGCGACTACTGGAACAGCAACAGGGCTCAGTTGAAGAAGAGTTACGAGAAGCGTGGTCACGGGGTTGGTATCGGTCAGATCAACTGGAACGACACCAAGAAGCGAGAAGCGTTGCGCAAGAACCTCGTGTACCTCGCCAAATCGGAGCAATACCTGATGATCAAGGGCGCTGATCGTATTCGTACGTTCGGCATGGGCCAGGTGCCGACGAAAGCGTCTTCAGGTCGTCCTCGTGCTGACTTGGGATCGATCACGCTCGCGTCGCAAGAGATGACCGATGCGAACGCAACTAAGGTCGATAACGATCACGATTGAATTGACGGACCGATGGAGGCTTTGCGCGGTACGTAGCTAGGCAGGTCTATGTGACGTCGTGGTCGTCAGCGAGTTGTAATCAGCTCCTGGCGACCATTTAGTTATACTAGTTTTAGTTTGAGTGTGTCAGTCCGCTGTACCTCGGCAAAGGGGTAAAGTAGATCACTCTCGCTCGGATGCGCGATTGTCTGAAGCGATCGCTTCGATTGTTGTCACTACGGTGGACAGCATGTCTTCGTGGTAGCGCTTCAGATGACCGTGGATGTTCTGGTTGCGCAGCAAGCGAGCGATGAACCCCTTCGCAACGACGAGCGATAACATGGTGTCGCCGATGGTGTCTTCCACTGCCATGCTGTCTTGTTGCAGGCGTTCCATCTCGGCCTCCATGCGCGAAATGTCCTCGGGCGAAATTTCTTCCCGCTTCTTTGGCTTGGCCTTGTCGGTGAGGGCATCGGCGCGTGTGGTTACGAGAATCATTTCCGCGTAGGGCTTCGTGAATTTGTTCGCGGCAATCATCATCTCGGCGGCTTCGATCTGGCGAAACGGCTTCATCTTGCGTAGCACCCCGAATACGGCAGGGATCACCTGTCGATCCTTCAGGAGCCGGGCTGCCTCAGGTGCAATGCCGTCGAGCAGGTGAGCTTTCTCGCGAACACGCTTCACGTCGATGTCGAGTACTTGGGCAATACGCTCTTCCGAGGCACCTTTGGCAAGCGCGGCACGGATCATGCGATGTTCCTGAACCGATGCGATGCGGGTGATCTGACGGTTGAACGTGAATCCCTCATCGTCGAGCGAAACCATGCAGCGGGCCTTTCCTTGTCCGAGCTGCTTCAGCGCTTCGAGCCGCAGGCGGCCGTCGAGCAGATCGTAATGGCCTTCCCCTTTCTGTGACGGATGAACGGCCAGTGGCTCGATCACACCCAGTTCACGGATTGAACTGACGATTGTCCGAAACTTCGGTGTTTCCAGCACCTTCGCCCGGATGGGCACCAGCGGGTGAATATGGTCGAGCGGTACCTCAATTATGGTCGGCTCGAACCCATGTCTGATTGCGCTCATGGCAGCATCTCCGTCGGAATGCGTCGTGCAATAACTTCTGGAATATCGCTGATCTGTTCGGCGCGCAGTAGGGTGCGGAAGTGTTCGTCGGACAGGAAGTGCCGCATAGCGGACGTAATGAGCAGTAGGCGTTCTTCGTGGATACGCGCCTTCTGGATATTGAGTCTCTGGCGCCGTACTTCCGTCTTATAGATGCGCAATAGCTTCTGCGGTGTGGGCTTGTCATCTCGGCCGGAACTGGGTTTCGAGTAGTATGCTTTCCCGAGTGCCTCGCGCTTGCTAATCAGTTTGCGTACGCGCAGAAGTTGTTCACCCTTGAGCGTGCCTTGTTCGTAGGCCTCGAGCAGCGCTTTCTGCACGTCTTCGCTCGATGCCCGTGAGATTTCGACGGCGAGCCAGATTGGGACAACACGTTTCTCGACCGCACGTACAAGACGCTGTTCGCCATTGTTGAGCAGGTGCAGGATGCTACTGATGTAGTCGGCGTCGAGGTTAATTTTTCGGGCAATTGTCAGCGTCGGATAGATACTCCCCACTTTCGTCGAAGTAATTTTCCCCAGTTTTTTATCTGACGGTGCCGCGGTAGCGGCGCCGTCCT
>NZ_FXAN01000019.1 GCF_900176645.1 Burkholderia singularis | reverse complement strand
TCCGATCACATCGCCGGCTGATCACCGTCCGAACAGGGTGGGGGAATTTTACTTCGACACTTCTGGGGAAATTACGTCCGACGTTGACAGACGAATCTCGACGACTGCGGTTGTATAACACTTCGATGTATTCGAACAGATCGGCCTTCGCGTCCTGATGTGTCCGGTAGCGCGTGGCGTGGCATTGCGCGCGAACAACGTCAGCTCCACGTCGCCCTGCGCCATCAGGCGCGGGATGATTTCGCGGGCGGTGTGACCGTTGGCGCCCAGCAGAATGACTTTCTTCATCGGGTCAGCCCTTCGTTCATTGGGTGACGAAGCCAATCCTCGTCGTTAGATTGATTCGTTGACTCAAGCGTGCGCGGCGGACTTGCGCGCGGTTGCAATCGTCAGCACGGCGCAGACCGCCAGCAGCACGGCACTCACGATGAACGTGCTGCGATAGCCGCTGTGGTCGAACAGCAGGCCGCCCACCGTGGAGCCTAGAGCGATGGACATCTGGACGACGGCAACGAACAGGCCGCCGCCGGCTTCGGCATCCTTCGGAAACACTTTGGCGATCCATGCCCACCAGCCTACGGGGGCCGAGGTGCCAGTCAGGCCCCACAGCGCGAGCAGCGGGACGACGACGGCGATCCAGCCGCCGAAGGCGACCAGTGCAAGAGCCGTCGCAGCCATCTGCACCGGGATGACGATCAGCGTCTGGTAGAAACCCCTTTGCAGGACGCGGCCGATGAGCGCGGTGCCGATAAAGCCTGCAACACCGATCACAAGAAGGAGCAGAGAAATCGTAGCTCCATGCACGCCCGTGACCGTCTCTAGGAATGGCCGCACGTAGGTGAACAGAGAGAACTGCCCCATGAACAATAGGCTGCTGGCAAGCATCCCCACGGCGACGCCAGGGCGTGCGAACAGGGTGAACACCTTGAATACGTTGCCGATACCGGAGGCGCGCATGGCAGCCGGCATCGAGGGCAGCGTCTTCCATTGCCAAGCCAGTGCGATCAAGGACACCGGCACCAGGCACATGAAAGCGCCGCGCCATCCGATGACGGTGCCGAGATAGGCAGAGGTGGCCTCGCTCGTTCGGACAGTTTTCTGAGATTTTTAAGTGGAACGTCCGGGGCGATCATGCTGCCGATTTAATCGCAGACAGC